>NZ_CP094972.1:1989559-2652746 GCF_025985425.1 Entomomonas sp. E2T0 | reverse complement strand
TATAAAAGGGATAAAAAATATCCCTTTTTATAGATTTAAGCGGCTAAAATTTTATTAAGATCTTGTTCTGCGATTGTTGTTGGATGTAAATCAAATTTTTCAACAATAATATTAATGAGGTTAGGCGTTAAAAAAGCGGGTAAGGTTGGTCCTGCATAGATGTTTTTAACGCCTAGTGATAATAGTGTGAGTAAAATAACAATAGCTTTTTGTTCAAACCAAGAAAGCACAAGTGTTAATGGCAAATCGTTAACTGTACAGCCTAATCTTTCTGATAAATGAACTGCTAGTATAACGGCTGAATAGGCATCATTACATTGCCCGACATCTATTAGTCTTGGTAGACCCTCAATGTCACCAAAGCTTTCCTTATTAAAACGATATTTGCCACAGCCTAAGGTAAGAATGGCACAGTCTTGCGGAACATTCATAGCGAAGTCATTATAGTAATTACGCTCATCACGACTGCCATCACAACCACCTACTAAGAATATATGACGTAATTTTTGTTGGCTAACAAGGTTAAGAACAGTATCTGCTGCACCTAATAATGTTTTACGAGCAAAGCCTATAGTGATTGAGTGTTCTACCTCTGTATGCTGAAAACCAGATAAACTCAAGGCTTGCTGAATAACTTTTGAGAAGTCTCTATCTGCTATATGGTTGACTTCAGGCCAGCCTACCATGCTACGTGTCCAAATACGATCTTGATAGTTGCCTACATTAGGATCAATAATACAATTGGATGTCATGATAATAGGGCCAGGAAAATCAGCAAATTCTTTTTGTTGATTTTGCCAAGCACTACCATAGTTACCTACTAGGTGTTTAAATTTATGAAAAGCAGGGTAGGCATGGGCAGGTAACATTTCACCATGGGTATAAACATTAATACCTTTGCCTTCAGTTTGTTCTAGTAGTGCATAAAGATCTTTTAAATCATGACCAGAGACAACAATACATTTACCTTTTACAGGCTTGGTATTCACAGTGGTTGGTACAGGATCACCAAAGTTACTGGTTTCTCCCTTATCTAATAATTCCATGATCCCAAAATTCATTTGACCAATAGCCATTGCATTATCTAATAATGCATTGATATCTGTTGGTTCAGTTCCAAGCCAACTCATGATTTGATGGTATTGTAAGTGTATATTATTATCAGCTTGATCTAACACATGGGCGTGTTCCATATAGGCGGCTGCGCCTTTTAAACCATATAGGCAAAGCATTCTCAAACCGTGTACATCTTCGCTAATTTCTTTTTTTGATTTTAAAGAAAAATCTTTAGCTTGTTGTTGTAATGCTTCAATGGTATTGCCCTGCAATTGTAATAAAGCAAGGGGATGATCTAATTGTACAGTAGCATCTTTAGTTTGACATTGCTTGATAAGTTGATCTCTTAATTGAATAGCTTCCATGGCATATTCAATAATACGGCTAGAATCAAAGTTAACATTGGTTAAAGTGGAGAAGAAAGCCTTAGGAGAGAAAAAATTAACTTCTGTATCAATGATATTGAGTTCATTTGCCTTAATAGCCCATGCTGATAAGCTTTGTAAAGTAGCTATTAGTAAGTCTTGTAAATCTGATGTTTCCGCTGTTTTACCACACATTCCTTTAGCATAAGCACAACCATTTCCTTGTGGCGTTCTCATTGTTTGTTCACACTGTACGCAATACATATTGAAGTACCTCATCATTTACTTGTAATAGATTTATTGTTTGTAGTAGATGAGTTATCAATTATTATACCAAAGTATAATAGTATAAGAATCAATATGATAGTGATATGATGGGTTATTATGACTAAAGTATATTGTAGTCATAATGATCTTTAGAGTTTTTTTGACATAATGAACAAGATGTACAAGTTATAGATGGCTATGTTTACTTCATATATCAATGAGTTATTGCTTGGATTGTTGTTGCCAATAATTAGCTTTTTGTAGGTCTTTTTCTACACCTAGTCCATGCTGATAGATATAACTTAATGATTGCATTGCTGCATTATTACCGAGTTCAGCAGCTTTTGTAAGCCAGTAGTAGGCTTGCTGATAGTTATGGGTAATAGATGCATCGTTCAAATAAATATTTGCTATATTAAACATGGCCTTATCATTATTTAAGGCAGCCGCTTTCTCAAACCATTGTATAGCTAATTGATTATTTTGTGCTACACCTTGACCTAGTAAGTAGGCAGAACCAATAAGATTCATAGCTTGATCATTATTTAGTTCACTAGCTTTTATAAACCAATTAATTGCCTGTTGGTAGTCTTGAGTAATGGGAGCTGTGCCATTTGCATAAAAATTACCAATGTCAATCATGGCATGGCTATCACCATTATTGGCAGCTTTGTGAAGCCAAGTAATTAACTGTTCATTATCAATTTTTATCTTAGCTGTAGCACATAAGTTGATATAGTTTTTAATAGCTTGGCGATTACCTGTTGAAGCCTCTTGTATATATTGATTAAGCTGGTTGGTATTAAGTTGATAGGTAGCTTGTTCATGACCTAATAAACTGGCTTGTTCAAACCAAGACTTTGCCTGACTTAGGTCTTGCTGGAGACCTTTGCCTGTTTGATAAATGATGCCAAGATTGTACATAGCATCACTGGAGCCAATTTTGGCGGCTTCTAAAAAGTAGTCTATTGCCTTGCTATAGTTTTGGGGTGCTACTTCACCAAAATAGTAGATGGTCCCCAAATTATAGGCGGCTTTTGCATTACCTTGCTGGAAAGCTTGCTCTAACCAATAAATGGCCTCATTAATATCTTTATCAATGCCTTCACCTGTTAGATATAAAATACCAATATTTAACATGGCTACATCATTATGATTTTTCGCTGCTTGTAAATACAAGTTAGCTGCTTGTTTAGGATCTTGTGAAGTACCTAATCCGTTATCATACAAAGTAGCAAGGTTTACCAGTGCTTTAGTATTGCCTAGCTCAACCGCCTTTTCATACCAGTATTTAGCCATTTGATAATCAGTTTCAGTAATATCACCTGCTAAATAGTGATTAGCTAGCTCATACATAGCTTCATGATCATTTTGTTCTGCTTTTTGCTCTAACAGAGAGATGATAACTTTATTGATTGTTTGGATTGCCTTGGGTTGTCCAAGTTTGGCTGCTTGTTGATACCAAGAGAGTGCTTTTTGTAAATCTTGCTTTATACCTACACCCCGATAATAAAGTGTTGCAAGACTAAACATAGCATCAGGATTTTGATTATTTGCAGATAGCTCAAACCAATAAATAGCTTTTACTAAAAAATTCTCTTGTTTGGTTGCAAAATAATGGCCAGCTATTTCTAGTTGAGCTCTACTATCACCTTGTTTAGCTTGTTTTAAAAGAGTAGGAGATATGCCTAATGCATACATTTCCTTTTTACTATTAAAAGCGAAAAGTTGTTTTATAAACGATGTAAAAGACATGAATAACACCTAACAAATATAATGATGTTATGGCAATTGTTAATGAAGTTTTAGTTTAACTAATATCAATAACTATAAAAAAAGCTGTTTATATTGCTATAAACAGCTTTTTAAAAATTTATAAAACAGTACTAAAAATAATTATTGATTATCAGCGCTGTATGCTTTATGAGTGGTTGTACAACCTAAGCAACGAGCAAAAGTTAATCGAGCAGGCTCAGCCACTAAAGCATCAGCTGCTTCACCAACATTACCACCTAATGCTGAGAAAGGTAAAGTAACTAAGAATACACCTGTTCCAATTACTGTTAGTACTGCACCCATAGGGCGAGCAATTACTAAATCACCAACCATTGCATAAGCAGGTGGTGCATTAACATCAAAACGAGGGTCTTCATATTTACTTTGTTCTGCATAGTCTGTAGCAGCATAAGCAGGCGCAACAATTATGCCTAGAGCAAGAATAAATGTAGTAGCAATCCGGCGAAGAGTATTCATTAACTCGATCCTTCTTTAAAGAACAATTCATAAACTTGTTGAAAACATTATAACATAAAGTTAATACTAACTAACTATTAATGCAACATTTTTAGCACTTATATAACTAATTTACTACAATATAGATCAATATTTTTGTAATAAATAAGCAGTTTGTAACAAATTATACAATATTTTATTAAAAAGGAGCAGGACTTTCAAAGAATAATCGTTCTTTTGTAGTTGGGTGTGTGATGGATAGCTCAGTAGCATGTAAACATAGTCGTGGTTGCTCTTCTAGAGCATCTTCATGAGCATATAACTTATCACCTAAAATAGGATGGCCAATAGATAATAGATGTACCCGTAGTTGATGAGATCTTCCTGTAATAGGGGTTAGCTCTAAACGGCTATGGTAATCATGGCGTTCTAATACTTTCCAAAAGGTTAGGGCATGGCGGCCTTGTTGATAATCTATAATATGGCGAGGTTTATTAATAGGATCATAACGTAACGGTAAATCAATAGAACCACTGTCTAAATTAGGTATTCCCCAACATAGTGCAGTATAAGATTTTTGAGTTTCTCTGTCTTGAAATTGTCGAGAAAGTTCTCGATGGCTATCAGGGTCGCGTGCTATAACTAATAAGCCAGAAGTTTCCCAATCAAGTCTATGGACTATCAATGCTTCTGGATAACCATTTTGTTGTAGGCGAGTGATTAAGCAATCTTTATTATCTTCAGCTCGACCAGGTACAGACAGTAGGTAGGGCGGCTTATTAACAATAAGAAAAGAAGGGCACTCATAGATTATTTCGATAGAAGATAACGGCATAAATATCTCTTTATATCAAAGTGCAAATAACTATATTGAGTAGTAATGAAGAAGGCGCTAATAAATTAGCGCCCTTCTGATTCAGGTAGAGTAATATTTAACTCAAGTACTGAACAGTTATCTTGAGTAGCTAACTCTACTTGTATTTGATCCTGTTCAATAGGAATATATTTACGAATTACATCTAGTAAATCTTTCTGTAATTGTGGTAAATAATCAGGTTGTGAATGTCTCCCTCGTTCGTGGGCAACAATAATTTGTAAACGTTCCTTAGCGATAGATGCACTATTGGGTTGCTTCTTGCTTCGGAAGAAATCTAGGATACTCATTCATTACCTCCGAATAAGCGTTGAAAAATTCCTTTCTTAGGTAATTCTAAGAAGCGATAAGGTACAGTTTTACCTAGCAGTCTATCTACAGCATCATTATAGGCTTGGCCTGCATCACTTTGATCATCTAATACTACAGGAATCCCTTGGTTAGAAGCTTTAAGAATAGCTTTTGATTCAGGGATGACACCAATTAGCTCAATGGATAGAATTTCTTTTACATCTTCAATACCTAACATTTCACCTTTTTCTACACGCTCAGGAGAGTAGCGAGTAACTAATAGATGTTCTTTAATAGGTGTTTCATTCTTTTCAGCACGACGTGATTTGCTCGCTAAAAGACCTAGCATACGATCAGAGTCACGCACTGAAGAAACTTCTGGATTAGTCACAACAACAGCTTCATCTGCAAAGTACATGGCAAGATGGGCACCTTTTTCAATACCAGCAGGGGAGTCGCAGATAATATAGTCAAAAGTTTCAGAAAGTTCGTTAATGACTTTTTCAACACCTTCTACGGTTAAGGCATCTTTATCACGTGTTTGGCTTGCTGCAAGAATAAAAAGGTTTTCTACACGTTTGTCTTTAATCAATGCTTGGGTTAGCGTTGCATCGCCATTAATAACATTAACAAAGTCATATACCACACGGCGTTCACAGCCCATGATTAAGTCAAGGTTTCTTAAACCAACATCAAAATCAATAACAGCTGTTTTTAAACCACGCAAGGCTAATCCTGTACCTATTGCTGCACTCGTAGTTGTTTTCCCTACGCCACCTTTACCAGAAGTGACTACAATAATTTTGGCCAAGCTTCCACCTCAATATAATAAATTTAGTTAATAGATGATAAAACTATAAAATTGCTGAACATAATAACCTTTTATAAACACCTTTTAAAGTCTAATCATACTTAAGAAAGGGGGGTAATAGTTAACTGATTTTCTTCGAGATATAACTGAGCTGGTTTTCCCCATAAAGGGTGCCGTCTTAGTTCTTCCTCAGTAATCATCTGTCCTGCAATAGAAATAAGTTCACCCGTTAAATGCGCGCAAAAAATACGTGCTTTGTTATTGCCATGGAAGCCTGCCATGGCTCTTCCACGCATAATACCGTAAATATGAATGTTACCATCTGCCATTAGCTCTGCACCAGTACTGATATTAGAGGTTACAATTAAGTCACAGTCATCAGCTTTAATTTGTTGACCACTACGCACAGGTGTTGCAACAATCATAGTAGGTTTTGGTTGATGTTTAGATTTAGTTGTTTCAGCATGTGTGGTTACATTAGCTGCAATAATCTCTCCATTGAGAGCATCTCCCTCAGTGATTATTGCTTCATTGGTTAGTTCAGGTATATTCTCATTAGTAACAATAGCAGTATCTATAGCTTGCTGTGCTTCTTCTATAGGGAGTTGCTGTTGTCCATCAGCAGATACTTGTTGTTCTGGCTCTGGCGTTTCAGTTATAGGCTCTGTTGAGGTTGGTTCTGCAACAATAGGACGATTAACTGCAATTTCAATAAGTTTTTCTCTAGCGCCTGTTGGAGGTAATACAACTAAACCTAATTTGTGGGCTGTGATCACTGATTTTTCATCATCTGTACGCAAGCCCATTAGTTGAATATTGAATTCTTTAAAAAGAGTAATTAACCCTTTAAGTTCTACTTTTGTTAAAGGGATATCTAGTTTATCAATACTTAGTACCATTGGAATGGTACCAAAAAACTCTGGTGCTTCTTTAACCTTAGCAGTGAGTTCTTTTGTTAGACGTTCAATATTAAAATGAGCAAGTTCAAATACAGTGATGGCCAGCATAGTTCCTTTAAGTTGAAAGGTTGGCTGTTGAGAGGTATCAGAAAATGGTTTGCTCATACTATGTCCATTGTCAATTTAAAATTTAGTGCGAAATTATAGTACAAATCACTGGTTAATAGATAATAAACTTAGGTTTTATTTAAAAGTTTGTGGCGTTCTAGCAATTGTATAAATATCCACTCTGGTAGCGCCTGCTTTATAGAGTATTTTAGTTAAAATATTAGCTGTTGCACCTGTGGTAACCACATCGTCAACAATAGCTAAATGTGCATTGTTAATATTGATAGAAGGATTAATATTAAATGCATTTTTTAAGTTTTGTAATCGCTTTTTAGCAGAAAGTTGTTGTTGGGGTGGTGTATCTATCACCCTAGTAAGTAAATGGTATTGGGTGGGTATAGTTAAATTTTTACCTAACCATTTAGCAAGCATTTCTGCTTGGTTAAAACCTCGTTGTCGTAATCGTTGTTTAGACTGTGGGACAGGGATTAAATACTGTGGTTTGGCTAAGCTATTATTATAATTTTGCTGTAAGTATTCTATTAATAGTGATGCTAGTAGATACCCCATAGGCCATTGTTGTTGGTATTTAAATTTAGCAATAAGTTGGGCAATAGGGAAGTCATAACGATAAGGGGCTATAATCTTATGATAGCTAGGAGGTTGTTGTAGACATTGTCCACAAATACCCTGATGTGGAATAGGTAAACCACAATATTGACAACCTTGTATTATAGCAGGTAAATCTTTTCTGCAATCGTCACAAATAGCTAATGTGCTGTTTTTAATTGTTGTTAGGCACAGTAAACAAGTAGGTCGTAGGGTAAGCCAAAAAGGCTTAAGTTTTTTAAGAACCGCAAACAAGCTATTGGTCATAACATTTAATAAGTTATATCTAGAATATACCAACGTTTAATACCCGTTGGTGTTTGTACCATTACTTCTGCATCTAATGTTTTTCCTAGTAATGCTCTGGCTAGAGGAGAGTCAATACTAATATGATTGTTTTTTAAGTCTAATTCATCGGGGCCGACAATACGGCAACGCATTTCTGTACCTTGTTCATCCTCTAAACTAACCCATGCAGCAAAATAAACTTTTGTTTGATCGGTAGGTGGTTGATCTACTACTTTTAATGCTTCTAGACGTTTAGTTAGAAAACGTACACGGCTATCTATTTCCCGTAGCATTTTTTTGCCATAGGTATATTCAGCATTTTCAGAACGATCACCTTGGGCAGCTGCTTCACTAACTGATTGGGTGATTTTGGGGCGTTTTACATGCCATAACTCATGTAGTTCAGCCCGTAATTTAGCTTCACCTTCTGGGGTAATAAGAGCAGTACCAGCTTTTCGTGGTGGACGATAACGACTCATAGATTCTCTAAAATATTAGCATTTTTAAATAAATTAACCTTCGCGCAATACTTGTAGGGGGCTACTATTAATGGTACGTCGAGTGCCCCATACACCTATGCAGCCAATAAGTATCGCCCCAATCACAGGTAATATCAATAACCAAGGATGAAAGTGCCAACTAATTTTTAAAGTAAAGTGGTACAGTAATCCACTAATCACTTCACAACCTATTGCAGCTAAACCACCAGCCATAGCACCTAATAAAGCAAACTCTGCAATTTGTGTTTGTTTTAGTAGTTGTCTTTTGGCACCTAATGTTCTTAATAAAGCACCTTGGCGAATACGATTATCTAACGTGGATTGTAAGCCAGCAAATAGCACCGTAATACCTGCCAATAAGACAAATAATAAAATATATTCTACAGCAATAGTCACTTGAGAAAGGATGGTATTTAATTGTTTTAGTAACCCATCAATATCCAGCAAGGTAACAGTTGGAAAATTTCTTGCTAGTTCAACAATTTCTTTATCGTGCCCAGTAGCAATATAAAAGCTTGTTAAATAAGTAGCAGGTATGTTTTGTACACTTTCTGGATCAAAGATTACAAAGAAGTTTGGTTGAAAATTATCCCAATTAATTTTCCGTGTACTGGTCATAATGGTTTTATATTCAACACCACCAATTACAAAGGTCAGTTGATCACCTATATTGGCTCCTAAACTTTTTGCTAATTCGTCTTCTAAAGAAACTTTAACTAATGTTTTATCTTCAGTTGAGTCAGACCACCATGCACCACTGGTAATGATATTTTCACTGGGCAGTTCTGCTGTCCAAGTCAAGCTAAGGTCACGGTGGGTAGCATTATCTCCACGACCTGTTAAGTTTAGTTGCGCAACAGGCGTTCCTTTTACTTCTGTTAAGCGTCCAGCAATAATTGGATAATAGGGAGCAATATGGTTAGACAGTTGCTTTACCTGTTCTTGAAATAGCGGTAATTCAGCATCAGTAATATTCATAGCAAAATAGTTAGGCGCATTTTTCGGAAGTTGCTTTTGCCATGTATCTAATAATTCACTACGTAGTAAGATAATCAAAGCCATAGCCATTAAAATAACACCAAAGGCTAAAATTTGACCAATAGCACGTATTGGATAGTGGAGTAATTGTCCTAATCCTAATCGCCAAGGTAAAGAGGCTTTTGTTAATAGTTTTCTTAAACCTTTTAATCCCCATAATAATAGGCCACCTAGCATAGCAATAGCTATTAAGCCGCCTCCCATTAGTGAAAGAGTTAACCTAATATCTAAACTAAGTCTCCACATGATAATGGCTAAAGCTAGGATAGCAAGACCGTAAACAAACCAACTACGAGGAGGTGTAGGGAAAATGTCTTGGCGTAAGACACGGATTGGTGGTGTATTACCCAATGCGGCTAAGGGCGGAATAGCAAAGCCTGCCAAAGCAATTAAGCCTGTAGCTATACCAGCTAAAGCTGGAGATAGGCCAACAGAAGGAAGAACGCCACTAACTAATCCAGCAAGTAATTTAAATAAACCTAATTGTACTAACCAACCTAAAGCAGCGCCTAAGATACAGGCGATTAAGCCAATATAAGCAAGTTGCAGTGTATAAAGTATTAGCACTTGCTTGCGTGATAGACCTAAACAACGCAGTAATGCACTACTATCAAAACGTTGAGTAGCAAACTGATTGGCTGAGAGAGCAACTGCTACACTGGCTAACAAGATAGCTACTAAGCTAGCTAAGTTTAAATAGTTTTCACCTCTACTCAGTGTATTGTTTAGCTGAATATTGCCATCTTTCCCTGTTAAAATACGTTGGTGAGGGGCAATGGTTGGTGTGATTTTGGTGTGATATTGATTGATGGCTTCTGCTGTACCTGCCCAAAGTTGCCGATAACTAGCACGACTACCAGGTTGTATGGCATTGGTGGCAGGTAGATCAGACATATTCATAAGAATATGAGGGTTTAACGTATAAAAATCCATTGAGCGATCAGGTTCATAAGTTAGAATTTTGGTGACGCGTAATTGAGCATTACCAATATTAATCATATCCCCTAAGTTAACGTTTAATGCGATAAATAAGCGTTGTTCAGCCCATACTTCACCAGCAGGAGGGCCATTAGATGTTGTTTGTTCTGTTATATCAAAAGCAGTTTTGTATTTTAGTTGTCCACGTAAGGGATAGTTATTATCTACCGCTTTAACACCTACTAACTGCATCTCATCTTGATTAATGACAACAGTACTAAAAGAAACTGTTTTGGCTTGTGTTAAGCCTAGTTTTTCACCTTCATTAATTTGTTCAGTGGTTGCAGGAGAACTACCACTAATAACAAGGTCTGCCGCTAAAAATTCACCAGCTTTTGTCTCCATTGAAGCTTGTAAACGAGCACTAAAGTAACCAATAGCGGTGCTACAAGTAACAGCTATCATTAAAGCAAAGAATAAAATTCGTAACTCGCCTGCTCTTATATCTCTTAACAGTTGCCTAAAAGCGAGAGAGAATAATTTGATAGGAACCAGCTTACTCATCCTTAGTTAGCCTCATTTGTAAGTTGACCCGCTTCAATTTGAATTTGTCGTTGACAACGTTTCGCGAGTCGTTCTTCATGAGTTACTAATACTAGTGTTGTAGATTGTTCTCTATTAAGTTCAAATAATAAATCGCTAATATGTTCGCCTGTATGAGTATCTAAATTACCTGTTGGCTCATCGGCAAATAATATTTTAGGGTTTGAGGCAAAGGCACGAGCAATAGCAACTCTTTGCTGTTCACCACCTGATAGCTGTTTAGGGTAGTGATGCAGGCGATGTTTTAATCCTACTCTTGCTAATAATTGGTGTGCTTGTTTGTTAGCATTACTATTTCCCTCTAACTCCAAGGGTAACATGACATTTTCTAATGCTGTTAATGTATCAAGCAATTGAAAAGATTGAAAAACAAAACCAACATTCTCAGCCCTTACGGCAGCACGCTGATCTTCATTTAATTGATTGAGTATTTTTCCTGCTAATGTAATAGTGCCAGAGCTAGGTGTATCTAAACCAGCAAGTAGTCCTAATAATGTTGATTTACCTGAACCTGAGCTTCCTACAATGGCTAAACTATCACCTGCTTTAAGATCAAAACTAATGTCTTGTAAAATGACAAGGTCTTGTTCACCCTTAATCACTTTTCCAACTTGCTGTGCACTCAAAATCATACTGTTATAACCCCTTGTATATAAATAAAAATATAAGGACGACAGGTAATATTTTTATTTATATTCCCATTCTATTTTTTAATTTAATAACTATTTTAAAAAGTATATTAAAGTAACTACAATATTTAATATGTATATATTTAATTCTAATGTTTAATTTTAAAACTATATAACACATGGTTGTATGGTTATTAAATAATATAACTATTCAATATCAAATAGTTACGCTCGGCTTTTAAGAAGTTATAAAAATACTTAATTATCAATAGGGTCGGTGTAATATTTAGACAATAAAGGATGGTTGTAAAGAGAAGGTATCTTGTTTTAAATTGAAGATACTTTTGCTTATAGGATTGCTCAGATGTTTAAAAGAATGCTAATTATTATCATGGCATTATTTACTATACCTATTGCTAGCGGCAAAACATTGCTTATTGTGGGGGATAGTATTAGTGCAGGTTTTGGTATTGAGGTCAGTCAAGGCTGGGTAAATTTACTAGAGCAACGCTTAAAAGATAAACAATATAATTACCAATTAATTAATGCATCTATTTCGGGTGATACTTCAACGAATGGTGTTGCAAGGTTACCTAATTTATTAGAGAAATATAAGCCAGATGTGGTGGTAATTGAATTAGGTGGTAATGATGGTCTGCGTGGAACACCACCAAAATTAATTGAAAAAAATTTAACACAAATGGTAAGTCTTGCTAAACAACAAGCAACAGTATTATTGGTGGGAATACAATTACCACCAAACTATGGCCAGCAATATTTAGATCGATTTGTAGCTGTTTATCCAACTGTGGCGAAGGAACAAGAAGTGGCTTTATTACCTTCTATTGTAGTGAATACAGGGGGTAATCCAGATTTAATGCAGACGGATGGGGTACATCCTAATACTAAAGGGCAAGCAATTATAATGGAAGATGTTTGGCAGAAGTTACAACCATTATTAAAGTGAATATAAACAAATAATTAATAACTTATAAAATTGTTGTAGTTTATTACTATTTAGTACTATAAGGTTGATTATAAACTGGTTAAAATGGCGAACATTTTAAAATAGCCAAAATTTTTAATATTATTAATTTTTAGGTTGAGTGGGGTGCATGGTGCGTTTGTCTAGAGTTATTATTAGTAGTCTTTTATGGGGTGCCTTGGCTACTAATGTATTTGCAGTTCAGTATAAATTGCCTGCAGAAGGTGAAGATTTAATCGGACAGATGCAGATTATTAAAGCTAAGTATGAAGATACGTTTGTTGATTTAGGTGATACTTATAGCTTAGGTTATAGTCAAATGATTGCCGCAAATCCTGGTATAGATGCTTGGTTGCCTGGTGAGGGTACAGATATTTTATTACCTACTCGCTATATTTTACCTGATAGCGCTCGTGAAGGTATTGTAATTAATTTGCCAGAGTATCGTCTCTATTATTATCCAAAAGGTCAAGATATTGTCTATACGTTTCCATTAGGTATTGGTCGTGAAGGTTGGGGCTCACCTTTAGGCGCTACTAAAGTAGTGGGCAAAGTTAAGGATCCTTCTTGGGTTCCACCTGCTTCAATACGCAAAGAGCATGCTGAAGATGGTGATCCACTACCCGCAGTAGTACCACCAGGTCCAGATAATCCATTAGGCCCTTATAAGATACAGTTAGGATTTAGTGGTTACTTAATTCATGGTTCTAATAAACAATTTGGCATTGGTACACGTACTAGCCATGGTTGTTTTAGAATGCTGAATCCTGATGTTACTTATCTATTTGGTATTTTACCAATGGGTACAAAGGTTACTATTGTGACTCAACCTTATAAAATAGGTGTTGAGAATGGAAAGATTTATTTTGAAGCACATAAGGCTTTAGATGAACATCCTGCACCAGATGTAGAGCAATTTATCTTGAATGCTCAGAAACGATATAATAACCCTAATTTTGTGGTAGATATGTCGCTTGCTAAGATGGTTGCTAGTCACCACGACGGTATTCCTGTGCAAATAGGTAATACGGAAGGAATTCCGATGCAAACACAGGTAGTTGAAGAAGCGCCAGCAACACCTGAAGAAGGTGCTAACCATGCTGAAAATGCAGATCAACAAAGAGAAGAGCATAAAGAGCAAGAAGCACAAAAGTTAAATGATTTATCTGAAGGTATAGAAGAATAATAAAGTATTAATGGGTAGTTAGTAAATTTAGATGACTAACTATCCATTAAAAATTAATTAGTTTAGAGTAGGGTAACTACATAATCTGCTATAGCCAATGAAGCAGTCAACCCAGGTGACTCTATTGCAAATAGATTAATTAATCCATTAACTCCATGAGTTGTTGAACTATCTATTCTAAAGTCCGCAGCTGTTGCTCCTTGGGGAGTGATTTTAGGCCTTATACCACTGTAGGCAGCCTGTAATGTATCATCAGGAAGGTTAGGCCAATAATTACGAATAGCCGCATAAAATTTATTACAACGCTGTTGATCTACTGAGTAGTCAAGTTCAGTAATCCATTCTACATCAGGGCCAAAGCGAGCTTGGCCTGCTAAGTCAAGTGTTAGATGTACCCCAAGGCCACCTGCTTCAGGTACTGGATAGATTAAATGAGAAAAAGGTGCACGTTTTGCTAAGCTGAAATAACTACCTTTTGCATAATACTCTTTAGGGATATATTGCTTTGGCAATCCTGCAAAGTTTTGAGCTAATTGAGTAGCATAAAGTCCAGCACAATTGATCACCTTTTTAGCTAATAACTGAAAAGGTTCGTCTCCAGCGATTGTTAGGATAATCCCTTCAGCAGTTAATTTGGCAGATTGAACAGGACTATTAAGCGCAATCATTCCACCGTTAGCTTCTAAATCACCTTGTAAGGCAAGCATATAACCATGACTATCAATAATACCTGTGCTGGGTGAAAGTAGAGCGCATGTAGCATTAAGTTCAGGTTCTAATGCGGTAACTTGATCTTTATCTAACCAAGTTAATGGAGGTACATTGTTAGCAGACGCTTGTCTTTGAAGCGCTTGTAATTCTTTAATTTGATTATTATTAGTGGCAACAATTAGTTTGCCACAACGTTTAAAGTCTACATTATGCTGTTCACAATACTCATAGAGTAATTGATTACCTTGTACACAAAGTTTTGCTTTTAACGAGTTAGTAGAGTAGTAAATACCTGCATGAATTACTTCACTGTTACGAGAGCTTGTTTCAGTACCAATAGCTGTTTCTTTTTCAATAATAATAACATCATTACCAATTACAGCTAACTTTCTCGCAATAGCTAGGCCAACTACACCAGCACCAATTACAACGTAATCTATTTTATCCATCTTTAGTTATTCGTTAATTATTTTGATTAGTAAATTATATAAAGTAGTAAAACTATTAATTAGGTTAATAATAAAATAAATAATTATAATTTTTGAGCTTTTTCATAGGGTACTAGTAAATTAAGCAAAACAGAAAAAGAGTCAGCTACAAAAACTAGTTTTGATTCATCAAAATCTATAAGTGATAAATCACTGAAATTATATAAGTAAATAGGGTTTGTTCCATCAGCTTTTAGTCCCATTAAATACTCATCACCACCCAGTGAGCAAGCAATAGGTAGGTAGTTGTAACGATCATCTTTGAAGAAGTCTTTTTTGTTAAGAACTAACAGATCATTCATTGAGCTAGTTTGAAATGGACAGTTAAAAGGGTAAAAGTGATCTACTGTACTCTCAATAGTAGGAATATAATAGTAATTTGGATATCCACCATTGATAGTGAGTAAAAAGTTAGAATAATCTTCTGGTAATTGAATATTAGTTTGTTCTTCAAATAATGCTATATCTTCAAGTGTTGGCAGAGGTTGATTATAAGCTTCTAATAGTTTCTTTTGAAGTTGCAAATTGCTGTTCTTGAAGCCATTAATATTTTTTACAGTCTCTGATGATTTTGAAGTATAACCAAATTTTTTAAATGTTAAGCTCATTACTCTAAACCTGCATTGTAGCAATGGGACGCTAAATTTGTACAATAATAAACGGTTTATGGAATTTATTTTAAGTTATTAATTGATGATACTAATTTAGTAACTTATAGAGTTATTATTGCATAAGTTATAAGTTTGTTATAGAGGAATTTATACAGAAAATGTTATTTTTATATTACAGCGCCACTATGGAATCTGAAAGTATTATCAGGAGTTAGAATGGCTTGTTTTTCTATTTCTGCAAAGAAAGCCACACGTTCATCAATTGGTTCAGGAGAGTACTTTTCAGCTAGTTTTAAATAGTCTTGGTAGTGACGACCTTCTGACTTTAAAAGAGATAAATAAAATTTTGCTAACTCATCATCTACATAGGGGGCAACCCGATAAAAGCGCTCACAAGAACGAGCCTCGATAAAGGCACCTATAATTAAAATATCAATCATACGTTCTGGGTCAGGTTTTCTTAGATGTTTACGTAATCGTTGAGCATATTGTGCTGCTTCTAAAAATACATATTCGATATTACGCTTTTTCATGATGGCAGCTACTTGCTCAAAATGGCGTAATTCTTCACGGGCTAAGCGAGAAAGTTTATATTGTAAATCTTCGAATTCAGTATAACGGACTATTAAGTTTAATGCGGTAAAAGCAGCTTTTTTTTCACAATTAGCATGATCAATTAATAAAATAGCTTCATTTTCTTTTTGCTTGGCTTGTTCTAACCAAGAATCAGGTGTAGGACAGAGTAAAAATTGTTCTATTTCAGGAAGTAGCTGTATAGTCATTATTAAAATATAATTAATTGATTGAAAGTATAGAATTTTAGCATTCTTACTATTAAAACATAAAGTGGGTTTTTATAAAGAGTAAATGATAGATGATAAGCGTCAAGGGAAAGGAGTTAAGAATATTACATTGGTTGAAGGGTATTATTGTTATTTTGATTTGTTTGCCTATTTTTAGTTGGGCTAATAATGTTCAAATAGCAACAGCTGCTCAAGATCAAGTAGGTAAAACCCTTATATATGATCCTAGCTATACATTATTAGCTTATCCAATGGGTGATATTCCATTAATACGGGGTGTTTGTACCGATGTGGTAATTCGAGCTTTAAGAAGTAGTCATAAGGTCGACTTACAGCAGTTGGTTCATGAAGATATGCGTCAGCAGTTTGCGGTATACCCTAAAACATGGGGATTAACTAAGCCTGATAAAAATATAGACCACCGCCGTGTACCAAACTTAGAAGTATTTTTTAAGCGTCAAGGAAAAAGTTTACCAATTACTCAGCAATCTCAAGATTATCAGGCAGGTGATATTGTTTCATGGCGTTTGGATAATGGTCGACCTCATATTGGTATTGTATCAACTAATATGAATGACAATGAAACACGACCACTGATTATTCATAACATAGGTTGGGGCGCACAAGAAGAGGATGTGTTATTTGACTGGCAAATGATTGGTCATTATCGTTACTATAAATAGCGCTGTCACATAGCTTATAAGGGTTTATACATTTAGGTTGGTAATATGCTGAATGCTTTGTTACAAAATGAATATAACTAAACTTAAATCAATGACTAGGATGTGATAGGATGTTACGATTTATAATATCCTGAAAACATCCTTAATTTGCCCTGAAAGTATTATGCCTATATTTAATTCAATGAAAGCTGTGATGGCTAGTGTGTTATTAACAAGTCTCTTAACTGCTACTGGCTGTTCTAGCCCAGAGCCTCAACAACAGGTTATTCAAGTAAAAAGGGGTGGAGTAACTTATACCTCTACCTCGATTAATGAAGCTATGGTTAAACAAGCGATAGCAGGCTCTAAATTTGTAATGGAAACAAGGGGTGATAGCATTGTAATTGTTATGCCTGTAAATGCTAGCTTTAATGCTAAGCGGCAAGATGTTTTATTACCAGTGACATTAACACCATTAACTAAGATTGCTAAATTAGTGAAGCAAGACACTAATAGTGTGGTAGTTATTGTAGGACATACTGATGATACAGGTGGGGCAGCTGTTAATAATGAACTGAGTTTAAAGAGAGCTAAGAGTGTTGGTTCAGTGTTTAATGTAGCAGGATTACCACGTAGACAGGTTTTTTCTACAGGTGTAGGCTCTAATCAACCAATTACTACTAATAAAACTTCAAAAGGCCGTGAGCAAAATAGACGTGTTGAATTAATTATTGTTCAAAAGCAAGATAGGGATATAGCTACGTTAGCCAATTTATATGCAGTAACAAATTATCAGAAAAATAATTAATTTTTTGTTTTATTATTAGCTAAAAATATGATCAGTTTAAATTGAGTTTATTAAACTGTAGGCTAAGTTACTGCTAGAAATTATAAGAGTTGAGAGATAGATGATTGTCACTAATATTAATGAAATAACTGATATTAAGTTAAATAGATCAATTATTTTGATGGGAATTTAGTGAAATGAAAAAGTTGTTAGTCACTGTATTTATTTGTTTAAGTGTTAGTAATACAGTGAGTTATGCTCAAGAACAGACAACTACTGTTACAGAAAAAGAATCTATTACAGCCAATAAAGCTAACAGTGAACAAGAAAGTGTCATTGAAAGTGAGTCAGTCGTTGTTAGCGAAGTAGTTGAGACAGATGATAATAAAAATATAGATCAACATGCCAATCAAGTGGTATTACACATTTTAGTACAAGGTGATGATTTTTATCGAATTGATAAAGGGCAAAAGGGTATGTTTTTTATTATCCAAGATTTTTATAATTCAGGTGAAAAAAGAACAGATCCCTATTTAATTACTAATATAGAACAGGCTAAACATCAAAATTTTGATGCGGTAAATTATGACCATATGGATGTTAATGGTTTGTTAATTGTCTGGTTTAAAAATGGCCAAGTTGAACAAAAGGGTGTATTTGACCAAGGACAACGAAAAGGCTTATGGGTATCTTGGTATGAAAATGGTCAAAAGAAATCATCAGGTCACTATAAAGAAGGGCTAAAAGAAGGACAGTGGACCGTATGGTACCAAAATGGTAGAAGAATGCAAAAAGGCTATTACAAAACTGATAAAAGGGAAGGTGTTTGGATTTATTGGTATGGTAATGGTAGGAAAAAAGAAGCTGGTCGCTATAAAGAAGATCAACGAGTAGAACGTTGGAGTCATTGGGATGATACAGGTAAGTTAGTTAAAGATGTAATAAAAGAAACTGTAGAATAGAATGTCAATACAGTGACATTATTGAATTAAATACCTTAAAAATTTTAAGTAGAATAATTAATAATAAACTATTATATGATTTGAATGTGAATCGATCTCTAAGGATTACTTTTTATCGGCTTAAATAAAACAAACTTACAATGATATGATAGTTATATCCCTTAGATTGAGAAAAGGGCGTTTTACATAAAAATACAGATCTATGGAATAACAATTAAATGCGAACTCCTCGTTGGTTAAAAAGATGGTTTAGACGAATAACTAGGGCTGTTATTGTTATTGTCATAACACTTTTAATCATTCGTATTTATGATACGCAGCGAGGGGCTCCTTTAGAACTGTGGCATACAGTAACTCTCCATGAGCTGACTGCTAGACAAATTGATAGAACAGATTGGCAGGGTTATTTAAAAGCAGAACAACAAGTATTTGATGAACTAAAAAATAAAGTAACTGATAAAATGCATAATGATGGTCGATATGCATTAAACCGTTATGCAATAAATAGTTCAATTTATCCAGAACACTTTAAACAAAATTGGAATCGTTCTTTTTTATTAAAACCTGAAGGTAAGCCCAGCGGTGCAGTGGTTTTATTGCATGGTTTAACGGACTCTCCTTATAGTTTAAGAAATATAGCATTCCACTATCAAAGGCGAGGGTTTGTCGTAGTAGCTGTTCGAATGCCCGCACATGGTACAGTTCCAGGTGCTTTGACAGAAGTGCATTGGGAGGACTGGTTGGCAGCTACACGTCTAGCTGTTAGAGAGGCACAACGTTATATTGAGCCATCACAACCCTTTCATATTGTAGGTTATTCTAATGGTGGTGCATTAGCATTAATTTATACATTAGACGCGCTTGATAATTCTCAGTTAGCAAAACCTGATCAGGTTATTTTAATATCTCCTATGATAGGGGTAACTAGTTTTGCTCGTTTTGCTGGTCTAGCAGGTTTACCTTCAATATTTCCTCCTTTTGCTAAAGCTGCGTGGATTGATCTAGTGGCTGAATATAATCCATTTAAATATAACTCTTTCCCTGTTAATGGTGCGCGCCAGTCTTATGAGCTAATCAATGCCTTACAGAAACGTTTACTGAATATTGGAGATGAAAAAATAGCGCAACTGCCTCCCATATTAACATTTCAATCTGTGGTAGATAGTACAGTTACTGCTCATTCAGTAATAACGCTTTATAATTTGTTATCGAATACTCATCATGAGTTGGTATTGTTTGATGTAAATAAGACTGTCAAATTGGGGCCGCTATTAAAAGATAAAGCCTATAATGCAGTTACTGAGTTATTACCTAAGCCACCAAGAATATATCAAACAACGGTTATTACTAATAAGTCTCCAGATACTAATGAGGCGGTGGCTTATATTACTAAGCCTTTACAAACAGAACAGCAGATTTATGATTTGGGTTTAGATTATCCAGCGGATATTTATTCACTTTCACATATTGCCTTACCATTTCCAGAGTCTGATTCGCTTTATGGACGTTATCCAGAAAAACGAGCAGAATTTGGTATTAGCATAGGCGTATTAGCTATTCGTGGAGAAAGAGGAGTGTTAGTGACAAGTTTAGATAATCTATTGCGTGCTTCTGCTAATCCTTTTTATCCTTATTTATTAGAGCAAATAGATAATAAGATTGATACATCATTGCAGAAAAAACAGCAATAATGCCAATTTAATTGTAAAATTATTATTCTTTACTTGTTGTTGTATTCAATCATCGTTACCATTGCGCCTTATTTTTTGTTAAGCATTATTTCTATCCATGCGTGTTGCTGATTTTAATTTTGAATTGCCAGATAATTTAATCGCTCGTTATCCTTTACAAAACAGGACAGCTAGCCGTTTGCTTGTTCTTGATGGCCCATCAGGAAAGATTGATCATAAGCATTTTACAGATTTATTAAGTTATCTTAATACTGGTGATTTAATGGTATTTAATAATACTAAGGTAATTGCCGCACGTTTGTTTGGCCAAAAAGAAACGGGTGGCAAAGTCGAGGTATTGATTGAACGATTATTGGATACCTATAAGGTGCTTGCGCATGTAAAAGCAAGTAAAGCCCCTAAAGAAGAAACAGTCATAGTATTTAATGAGCAAATACAGGCTACTATGTTAGCAAGACATGGTTCGTTATTTGAATTGGTTTTTAACCAACCCGTATTAGAAATATTAGAGCAAATTGGACATGTTCCATTACCGCCTTATATTGATCGCAGTGATGAATTAGCAGATAAGCAACGTTATCAAACAGTCTATGCGAAAAATGAGGGTGCTGTTGCGGCTCCTACAGCAGGACTACATTTTGATGAAGCATTATTAGCTGCAATTAAAGAAAAAGGTATAGATACTGCTTTTGTGACATTGCATGTAGGTGCAGGTACTTTTCAGCCTGTACGAGTGGAAACTATTGAAGATCACCATATGCATAAAGAGTGGTTGGAGGTTTCAGCACAAGTAGTAAAGGTTATAAAGGATTGTAAGAAAAGAGGCGGACGAGTTATTGCGGTAGGGACTACCAGTGTGCGTTCGTTGGAAACAGCCGCTTTAGAGGGGGAGTTAAAACCTTTTAGTGGTGATACTGACATCTTTCTATATCCAGGTAAACCGTTTCATGTGGTAGATGCGTTAGTGACTAACTTTCATCTGCCTGAGTCTACTTTATTAATGTTGGTGTCTGCTTTTGCAGGTTATGATGCTGTAATGGAAGCATATAAAGTTGCTGTAGCAGAACAATATAGGTTTTTTAGTTATGGGGATGCGATGTTTATTACTCGTAATCCAAAGGCATAAGGAAGGTTAATTAATGTCTTTTATGCAATTTGAGTTATTAGCAACTGAAGGTAAGGCTAGACGTGGTCGTTTAACTTTTCCTCGTGGTACAGTGGAAACTCCTGCTTTTATGCCAGTAGGTACCTATGGCACAGTAAAGGGAATGTTACCGAGAGATATTAAAGATATTGGCGCAGAAATTATTTTGGGTAATACTTTTCATCTTTGGTTAAGACCAGGCACTGAAATTATTCAAAAGCATGGTGATCTCCATGATTTTATTCAATGGGATAAACCTATATTAACTGACTCAGGTGGTTTTCAAGTGTTTAGCTTGGGTGCTTTACGTAAAATTAAAGAAGAGGGCGTTACTTTCTCTTCACCTATTGATGGCGCTAAAGTGTTTATGGGGCCAGAGGAATCTATGCAAGTTCAACGTGCATTGGGTTCTGATATAGTGATGATTTTTGATGAATGTACACCCTATCCAGCAGACTTTGAGACAGCTAAACAGTCAATGGAGCTTTCCTTGCGTTGGGCTAAGCGTTCAAAAATAGCCCATGCTGATAATCCTGCTGCATTATTTGGAATTATTCAAGGTGGTATGCATCAAGACCTTAGAATGAGATCATTAGAAGGTTTAACGGAAATAGACTTTGATGGTTTAGCAATCGGTGGTCTTTCTGTTGGTGAACCTAAAGAAGAAATGATTAGGGTGTTAGATTTTTTACCTACCCAAATGCCAGCAGATAAACCACGTTATCTAATGGGTGTGGGTAAACCTGAAGACTTAGTCGAGGGTGTAAGGCGTGGTATCGATATGTTTGATTGTGTAATGCCTACCCGTAATGCTCGTAATGGTCATTTATTTGTGGATACTGGAGTAGTCAGGATTAGAAACTCTATTCACAAACATGATACAACAACACTGGACGCTACGTGTGATTGTTACACTTGTCAGAATTTTTCTAAATCCTATTTACATCATTTAGATAAATGTGGCGAGATGTTAGGCGCCATGTTAAACAGTATTCATAACTTACGATTTTATCAAAAGTTAATGAATGATTTGCGTAATGCCATTTTACAAGGTAAATTGGCAGCTTTTGTAGATGAATTTTATAATAAGCGTGGATTAGTTACGCCACCTTTAAACTAAATCCGCATTTTTGTGTTAAGGAGTTGTAATTTATGAGTTTTTTTATTTCCTCTGCTTATGCTCAACAAGCAGCAACAACGGGTGCTGCAGGTGATCCTAATGGCATGTTTACATGGATATTCCTAGGCGGTTTTATCGTTATTTTTTACTTTATGATTCTACGTCCGCAAATGAAGCGTGGTAAAGAACACCGTAATTTATTAGGTTCTTTACAAAAGGGTGACGAGGTACTTACCACAGGTGGTATTGCAGGTAGAATAGTAAAAGTATCTGATGAGTTTATCGTATTAGCTGTATCAGATAATGTACAGTTAAAATTTCAAAAATCAGCAATTGCTGCAACCTTGCCTAAAGGTACTTTAAAAGCGATTGATGAATAATAACAACTGACATTATGGTTATATAAAATATTTAATCATAGTGTTTATTATTTTTTTGATAGATGGTTGGCATCATGCTTAACAAATATCCTTTATGGAAATATATCTTAATCTTAGTCGTGTTGACTATAGGATTATTATACTCTGCACCAAATCTGTATCCTGACGATCCTGCCGTTCAAATTACGGGTACTGATGTAAACTTAGAAATTAATGACGCTACTGTAACTAAAATTGAACAGATTTTAAAAAATGCTAATATTGAAGCAAAGTCAGTAGCTATTGAGAAAAAAGATGGTGTTTTAATTAGACTAACTAAATTAGCTAGTCAGTTACCTGCAAAAGCAGCTTTACAAAAAGCATTAGGTGATGATTATGTAGTGGCTTTAAACTTAGCACCTACTACCCCCGCATGGTTAACGAAAATAGGTGCGCGTCCTATGAAGTTAGGACTTGACCTATCTGGTGGTGTTCACTTCTTGCTTGAAGTGGATATGGATAGAGCCATTAAAACACGTCTTAATATGTATGATGGCGAAATCAGAAACTTATTACGTGAAGAGCGTATTCGTTATCGTAGTATTCCTAGTAAAGATAGCAGTATTCAATTTAGCTTTGCAGACGCAGAGACAGCAGCTAAGGCTGAAACACTAATTACTGGTAAATTTAATCAATTTACTATTACAACAGTTGCGGAAGAAGGGGCTCAAGTACTTAAATTAGTAATGTCGCCTAGTATTATCTCTGACTTATCAGAGTATGCTGTTTCCCAAAACTTACAAACTGTTCGTAATCGTGTTAATGAGTTAGGTGTTGCAGAGCCTATTGTGCAGCAACAAGGTTCTAATCGTATTGTGGTAGAACTGCCAGGTGTGCAAGATACCGCTGAAGCAAAACGTATTTTAGGTAAAACAGCTAACTTAGAGTTTCGTTTAGCGGCTAAGCCTGATGATCCTGCTATTTCTACGGAACAGTTTGATTTTGAAGGTCGACCAGTTGCATTAGAACGTGCAGTAATTATTACAGGTGATCAAGTTTCCAGTGCTAAAGTAGGTTTCGATCAACGTAATAATCAACCACAAGTAGAAATTGAGTTAGATGGTCATGGTGGCGATTTAATGTTCAAAGCTACCCAAGGCAATGTTGGGCGTAGCATGGCAGTAATCTTTATTGAGCAACGCCCAATTACTCACTATGTGAAAGAAGAGGGTAGTAATAAAGAAAAAGCTGTACAAGCTTATATAGAAGATAGAAAAATTATTAGCTTGGCGACTATTCGCGATGTATTAAGTAGTCGTTTTGTAATTTCTGGTTCTAAATCTACTAAAGAAGCTTCAGAGCTAGCCTTATTATTAAGGGCTGGTGGTTTAGCAGCACCTATGCACTTTGTTGAAGAGCGTACTTTAGGTCCAAGTCTAGGTGAAGAAAATATCAAAATGGGTATTGATTCGACTATTTGGGCAATGATCTTAATTGCTATCTTTATGGTCATCATTTACAAGTTCTTTGGCATAATTGCTACCGTAGCTTTAGCGTTCAACTTAGTATTATTAACTGGACTGCTTTCAATTATCGGTGCAACACTCACCTTACCAGGTATCGCAGGTATTGTACTGACATTGGGTATGGCGATTGATGCTAACGTACTGATTTATTCTCGTATTCGAGAAGAGTTAAATAATGGTTTATCAGTACAAAGAGCAATACATGAAGGTTTTGACCGTGCCTATACAGCAATTATAGATAGTAACTTAACTACATTATTGGTAGGGGCTATCTTATTCCAAATGGGTACGGGGCCAATCAAAGGCTTCGCGGTAACACTTTCACTGGGTATTATTACCTCCTTATTTACAGCCGTAATGGTTACACGTGGTATTGTGAACTTGCTGTTTGGTGGTCGTAATGTTAAGAAATTGTGGATATAAGGTGATATTACTATGATTAAGTCCACTATTCATTTTATGAAAATCCGTAATGTTGCTTTTGTCATTACGGTACTTATTACTATTGTAGGTTTAGTAAGTCTGTTTCATAAGGGTTTAAATCTTGGTTTGGATTTTACAGGGGGTACTTCTATTGAATTACTCTATGAAAAACCAGCTGATTTAGAAAAAATTCGTTTAGAGTTAGCTACTGCAGAGCCAGGACAAGAGCAAAAGTTTGATGATGCGATTGTGCAAAGCTTTGGTTCTACCAACAGTGTGTTAATTCGTTTAAAAAATGATGAAGCAAATGTTGGTAATTTAGTAGCTGCTAAATTACATCGTATAGACCCTGATAATAAGTTTGAACTAATTAGTGCGGAGACTGTAGGTGCACAGGTTGGTAAAGAGCTTTTGGATAAAGGGGGGATTGCCTGTTTATTAGCATTAGCAGGTATTCTGATTTATTTAGCATTTCGTTTCCAATGGAAATTTGGTTTAGGTGCTATTGCTTCATTATTCCACGATTTAATTGTAACGCTTGGGGTTATTGCTTTTTTCCAAATACCTGTAGATTTAACAGTATTTGCTGCAATATTAGCCATGATAGGTTATTCCTTGAATGATACGATTATTATTTATGATCGTGTTCGCGAGAATTTCCGTGTATTACGTAAAGCAGATATTATTGAGAATATTGATGTTTCTGTTACACAAACCTTGCTAAGAACCATAGCTACTTCAACTTCAACGGCTATGGCGCTGATTGCCTTATTAATCTTTGGCGGTCCATCTTTAGGTGGTTTTGCATTGGTTATGTTAATTGGTGTATTTGTAGGTACTTATTCTTCTATTTATATAGCAGGTCCCGTGTTAGTGTGGTTAAAATTAACTCGTGAAGATTTGCTGCCACCACCTAGCTCACAAGATCTTAAAGAGCAACATCCTTAATATTAGTGTAATAATAATTAAACTTCCCTATATTTTTATAGGGAAGTTTTTTTTTAATCAGTTATAATAAGTAAATTTCTCGTCTTAGGTAATAAAAACAGTAATACGACAAAGGGAGGGGGAAATAACTGAAAATATAAATAAAATAGTGAACTTAACCATATATCTAGTTGTCAATATAGAAATAACCGACTATACTGTGCGGCTATCTGCCACATAAGGCGGTGAGGTTAATCAAAGCTAATAATATTGACCTTTGAGTAGTTTAATTCTTTCCAATAACCGCTCCCACTTAAGGGGCTTATAAAGATGAATAGAAACGTGAATAGCCAACGACCCGTAAATCTTGATCTTCGGACTATCAAGCTACCTATTACAGCTTATGCGTCCATTCTGCACCGTATCTCTGGTGTTATCCTTTTTGTTTCACTTGTTATCGCGCTTTTCTTACTGGATAGATCACTATCTGGTCCAGAAGGCTTTGCCACAGTTAAATCGTGGATGTCTAACTTTTTTGTGAAGTTTATCGTTTGGGGTATGCTCTCTGCGTTAATTTATCACTTAGTTGCAGGCATTCGTCATTTGATTATGGACTTAGGTATTGGTGAATCTCTTGAGGGTGGCCGTTTCGGTGCTAAAGTAGTATTAATCGTTTCAGTAATCCTTATCGTGATTGCAGGAGTGTGGATAATATGGTAACTAATGTCACGAATTTTTCACGCTCAGGCTTATTCGATTGGATGGCACAGCGTGTATCGGCCGTTATTTTGGCAACATACTTTGTTTTTTTAGTAGGTTTTGTTATTTGTAACCCTAATCTTGACTATTCACAATGGTATAGTCTTTTCCACAATAAATGGATGCGTACCTATAGTTTACTAGCACTACTTTGTTTAAGCGTTCATGCTTGGGTAGGTATGTGGACAATTACTACAGACTATTTAACACGTATGGCTTTAGGTAAGTGGGCTACTGGCGTTCGCTTCTTAGTGCAAGCACTATGTGGCATGTTAATGTTTGTGATTTTTGTCTGGGGTATACAGATTCTTTGGGGTGTTTAAAAAACTATGTCTACTATACGTACTCTTTCTTTTGATGCTATTGTTGTTGGCGGTGGTGGTGCAGGTATGCGCGCCGGTTTACAATTATCCAGTTCTGGTTATAAAACAGCGGTTGTAACTAAAGTATTTCCAACACGCTCTCATACTGTATCAGCACAAGGTGGTATTACCTGTGCAATTGCTTCTGCCGATCCTAATGATGATTGGCGTTGGCACATGTATGATACTGTTAAAGGTTCTGACTATATTGGTGACCAAGATGCTATTGAATATATGTGTTCAGTAGGTCCTGAAGCTGTATTTGAATTAGACCATATGGGTTTACCATTCTCACGTACTGAAACTGGTCGTATTTATCAACGTCCTTTTGGTGGTCAATCTAAAAATTTTGGTGAAGGTGGACAAGCAGCACGTACTTGTGCAGCAGCGGACCGTACAGGTCATGCCTTATTACATACCCTTTATCAAAATAACTTAAAAAATAACACTACGTTCTTAACAGAATGGTATGCAGTTGATTTAGTAAAAAATCAAGATAATGCTGTAGTAGGTATTATTGCTATCTGTTTAGAAACCGGTGAAACTGTTTATATCCGCTCTAAAGCAGTGGTATTAGCTACTGGTGGTGCGGGTCGTATTTATGCTTCTACCACTAATGCTCACATCAATACAGGTGATGGTGTTGGTATGGCATTACGTGCAGGTGTACCTGTACAAGATATTGAAATGTGGCAGTTCCACCCAACGGGCATTTATGGTGCTGGTGTATTAGTAACCGAAGGTTGCCGTGGTGAGGGTGGTTATTTAATTAATAAAGATGGCGAGCGCTTCATGGAACGTTACGCACCGAATGCTAAAGATTTAGCAGGTCGTGATGTGGTTGCTCGTTCAATGGTTAAAGAGATTTTAGCAGGTAATGGTGTTGGTCCTAATAAAGACCATGTATTATTAAAACTTGATCACTTAGGTGAAGAGGTTCTACATAGTCGTTTACCTGGTATTTGTGAGCTTTCTAAAACATTTGCTCACGTAGATCCAGTGACTGCTCCAATTCCTGTAGTACCAACTTGTCACTATATGATGGGTGGTATTGCAACTAACATTCATGGTCAAGCATTAACTCAAGATGCTAATGGCAATGATGTAGTTGTAGAAGGTTTATATGCAGTAGGTGAAGTTGCTTGTGTGTCTGTACATGGTGCTAACCGTTTAGGTGGTAACTCATTATTAGACTTAGTAGTATTTGGTCGTGCAACCGGTTTATACCTTGAGAAAGCATTAAAAGAAGGTATTGAATACCGTGCAGCTAGCCAAACTGATATTGAAGCTGCAAGTAAGCGTTTAACTTCATTAAATGAGCGTGTTGAAGGCGAAGAAGTAGCTCCATTAAAACGTGAACTACAAAATTGTATGCAAAACTATTTCGGTGTATTCCGTACTGGTGAATACATGGAAAAAGGTATCAAAGAGCTTGCTACTTTACGTGAGCGTATTGAACATGTGAAAATCACTGATAAGAGCATGGCATTTAATACTGCACGAATGGAAGCACTTGAGTTACAAAACTTATTGGAAGTTGCTGAAGCTACGGCGATTGCGGCTAACGTTCGTACAGAATCTCGTGGTGCTCATGCTCGTGAAGATTATGAGGAGCGTGATGATACTAACTGGTTATGTCATACACTTTATTTCCCTGGGGAAAAACGTGTAAGTAAGCGAGCAGTGAATTTTGCTCCTAAGACTGTACCAGCTTTTGAACCTAAAAAACGTGTTTATTAATAGGGGATTGTCATGCTCTCAGTAAGTGTATATCGCTATAATCCTGATCAAGATAAAGTACCTAGTATGAAAACTTACCAGATTGATACTGGTGGTAAAGATTTAATGGTGCTTGACGTTCTTGAGCTTGTAAAAGAACAAGATGAAAGTTTTTCATATCGTCGCTCATGCCGTGAAGGTGTTTGTGGTTCAGATGGTATGAATATTAATGGTAAAAATGGTTTAGCCTGTATTACTCCATTGTCAGAAGTGGTAAAAGCAGGTGAGCAATTAGTTATTAGACCATTACCAGGTTTACCTGTTATTCGTGACTTGATTGTAGACATGAATATTTTCTACAAACAATACGAAAAAGTTGAGCCTTATTTACAAAATGATACGCCAGCACCAGCTATTGAGCGTCTTCAAAGTATTGAAGAGCGTGATAAGTTAGATGGTTTATATGAGTGTATTCTTTGTGCTTGTTGTTCAACTTCATGTCCTTCATTCTGGTGGAATCCTGATAAGTTCTTAGGTCCATCTGCATTATTGCAGGCATATCGTTTCTTGGCGGATAGCCGTGATACTTACACGGAAAAACGTCTAGCAATGATGGATGATCCTTTCAGCGTGTTCCGTTGCCGGAGCATTATGAACTGTGTTCATGTTTGCCCCAAAAACTTGAACCCCACACAAGCGATAGGACATATCCGCAGTATGTTGTTACAAAGCGGAACTTAAAAAAATTAAAATGCCTCTTATAATAGTAAGAGGCATTTTGCCATAGGCGCAAGTGTTTTACTTGTAGTTAATTTGTATTTTGAATAAACCAAAGGAGCACTGAGCTGGTTTTTACACTGACTAAAGTCCACGCTGCTTTTATCTCTTTGCTTAATAAAAATAAAAACAGAATGGTTTTTCTTTCAGTGCAGTGCTTTAATAGAAGGTGACCTGACATGCCCGAAAGCATGATGCAACAATTGTGGGATAGCGCTTATTTATCTGCGGATAATGCAGACTATGTAGATGAGCTTTATGAACAATATCTGCATGATCCTAATGCAGTTCCTGAAGAATGGCGTACTTACTTCCAAAAGCTGCCTGCTGCCTCAAATGGTGCAGATGTACCGCATTCTCCAATTCGTGATTATTTTGTAATGCTGGCCAAGACCCAAAACAGAGCACAACCTGTTGCTGCTGCCAGCGTATCTAGTGATCACGAGAAGAAGCAAGTAAAAGTACTGCGTTTAATTCAGATGTATCGTATGCAGGGACATCAGGTTGCTAATCTTGATCCTTTAGGTTTGTGGCAGCGTCCAGTGCCAGAAGCATTATCTTTGCATGATAATGAGCTTACTGAGGCAGATTTAGATATTACCTTCTCTTGTGGTGATCTATTCACTGATAAAAAAGAAGCAACACTGCGTGAGATAATTGCTACTTTAAAAGATACTTATTGCCGTACCATTGGCATGGAGTGCATGCATATTATTGACACAGAACAGCGTCGTTGGTTATTACGCCGTTTTGAGCATGTCAAAGGTCGTCAACAATACTCATCAGATGTTAAAAAGCATTTATTAGAACGTTTAACGGCTGCTGAAGGATTAGAGAAATACCTAGGTAATAAATATCCAGGTGCAAAACGTTTTAGTTTAGAAGGTGGTGATGCACTTATCCCGATGGTTGATGAGTTGATTCAACGCTCTGGTACTTATGGTGTAAAAGAAGTTGTCATGTCAATGGCACACCGTGGTCGCTTAAATGTGTTAGTTAATACCCTCGGTAAAAATCCACGTGAATTATTCGATGAGTTCGAAGGTAAGAAGCGTGCTAAGGTTGGGGTAGGTGATGTTAAATATCACCAAGGTTTTTCTTCCAATGTAATGACTCAAGGTGGAGAAACTCATCTAGCGTTAGGTTTTAACCCATCTCATTTAGAGATTGGTTCGCCTGTAATGGCTGGTTCAGTGCGTGCTCGCCAAGACCGTAGAGCGGATACAACAGGTGAAGCTGTATTACCTATTACTATTCATGGTGATGCCGCTTTTGCTGGGCAGGGTGTGGTAATGGAAACCTTCCAAATGTCACAAACCCGTGCATATAAAACAGGTGGTACGGTTCATATCGTAATCAATAATCAAATCGGTTTTACTATTAGCCGTCCTGATGATGCTCGCTCTACAGAATATGCTACTGAAATTGCAAAAATGGTACAGGCACCTATTTTTCATGTAAATGGTGATGATCCTGAAGCTGTTTTATTTGTAACGCAAATGGCCTTAGATTTCCGTATGCAATTCCATAAAGATGTGGTGTTAGATCTCTTCTGTTATCGCCGTCATGGTCATAATGAAGCTGATGAGCCTAGTGGAACTCAACCACTTATGTATCAAGCTATTGCTAAACACAATACACCTCGTAGTTTATATGCTGATGAATTAGTAAAACAAGGTGTTATTACAGAAGCAGAAGCACAGCAAAGAGTGGATGAATACCGTGATGACTTAGATAATGGTCGTCATGTGGTAAGAAGTCTAGTCAAAGAACCTAACAAAGCGTTATTTGTAGATTGGACACCTTATATTGGCCATGAGTGGAATTCTTATTATGACACAACAGTAGATCTTAAGAAGTTACAAGATCTAGCTACAAAGATGACCACAACTCCAGAAGGTTTTGTGTTACAGCGCCAAGTTAAAAAGATCTATGAAGATCGTGAAAAAATGACAGTAGGTTCTTTACCTATTAATTGGGGTTATGCAGAAACCTTGGCCTATGCTAGTTTATTAGCCGAAGGTTATCCAGTGCGTATGACGGGGCAAGATATCGGTCGTGGTACTTTCTCACATCGTCATGCTGTATTACACAGCCAAAAAGATGATTCTGTTTATGTTCCATTACAGCATTTATTCGATGGTCAGCCAAGAATGGATATTTATGATTCATTCTTATCTGAAGAAGCGGTGTTAGCCTTTGAATACGGTTATGCTTCAACAACACCTAATGCTCTAGTTATTTGGGAAGCACAATTTGGTGATTTTGCCAACGGTGCGCAGGTTGTTATCGATCAGTTTATCAGCAGTGGTGAGCTTAAATGGGAACGTTTAAGTGGCGTTACTATGCTGTTGCCTCATGGTTATGAAGGTCAAGGTGCAGAGCACTCTTCCGCACGCTTAGAACGTTACTTACAACTTTGCTCAGACCAGAATATTCAAGTATGTGTACCTACTACACCAGCACAGATATTCCATTTATTGCGTCGTCAAGTGGTACGTCCAATTCGTAAGCCGCTAGTGATAATGAGTCCGAAGTCTTTATTACGTCATAAACTAGCCATTTCTACTTTAGAAGAATTGGCAGAGGGATCATTTAAGCTTATTATTCCTGAAGTGGATGATATTAATCCTAAGAAAGTAGATCGCCTTATTTTATGTAGTGGTAAAGTATATTACGATTTATTGGAAAAACGTCGTGCGGAAGGACAAGACAATATTGCTATTGTTCGTATAGAACAACTCTATCCATTCCCTAATGAGAGTTTAGATAGAATTATGGCAACCTATCCAAATCTAAAACGTTTAGTATGGTGTCAGGAAGAACCTATGAATCAAGGTGCATGGTATTGCAGTCAGCACAATATTCGTCGTGCGGCAGCCGAATACAATCCACCATTAGATTTACAATATGCTGGCCGCGATAGTTCTGCGGCACCTGCTTGTGGTTATCCATCAATGCATGCTGAACAGCAAGAGAAATTATTGCAAGACGCATTTACTGTTTAATACTCGATCAGATGGGCGCATGGGCGCCCTCTAATAAATTTAAGGAATTTTACAATGGCTCAAGAAATTAAAGCGCCTTCTTTTCCCGAATCCATCGCTGATGGTACTATTGCTAACTGGTTAAAAAAATCTGGCGAAGCCGTCAAGCGTGACGAATTGCTGGTCGAGATTGAAACTGACAAAGTAATGTTAGAGGTAGTTGCCCCTGCTGATGGTGTGTTAACTATTGTTAAAAATGAAGGTGATACTGTTTTAAGTAATGAAGTGATTGGTAGTGTTGATGAAAGTGCTACAGCATCAGCTGCTCCAGCTGCTAAAGCTGAAGTTACTCCAACCGCAGCTCCTGCATCAGTAACAGAAACATCTGATGAAGATCCAATTTTAGCTCCAGCAGCACGTAAATTAGCAGAAGAGAATAATATTGACCCAGCTACTATTAAAGGTACAGGTAAAGGTGGTCGTATTACTAAAGAAGATGTAGTTGCAGCGATTGCTAATAAATCATCTGCACCTGCTGCTTCTACTGCACCAAGAGCAGCTACTACAAACGTTCAAGTAGCAGTTGGTGATCGTGTTGAAAAACGAGTGCCAATGACACGTTTACGTGCTAAGGTAGCAGAGCGTTTAGTTGAAGCACAATCTTCTATGGCAATGTTAACTACTTTTAATGAAGTTAATATGAAGCCTATTATGGATTTACGCTCTAAATATAAAGACTTATTTGAAAAGAAACATGATGGTGTGCGTTTAGGCTTTATGTCTTTCTTTGTGAAAGCTGCTACTGAAGCATTAAAACGTTTCCCTGGTGTTAATGCTTCAATTGATGGTAATGACGTGGTATATCATGGTTATCAAGATATTGGTGTAGCTGTATCAAGCGACCGTGGTTTAGTAGTACCTGTACTTCGTAATGCTGAGTTTATGAGCCTTGCAGAAATTGAAGGTGGTATTGCCGATTTTGGTAAAAAAGCTAAAGCAGGCAAATTAACTATTGAAGAAATGACAGGTGGTACATTCACTATTTCTAATGGTGGGGTATTCGGTTCATTACTTTCAACACCAATTGTTAACCCACCACAAACTGCTATTTTAGGTATGCATAAAATTCAAGAGCGTCCTATGGCTGTAAATGGTCAAGTAGTTATTTTACCGATGATGTATCTAGCACTTTCTTATGATCACCGTATGATTGATGGTAAAGAAGCCGTTAGCTTCCTAGTAACAATGAAAGATTTATTAGAAGATCCTGCTCGTTTATTGTTAGATGTGTAATGTATAATTCAAGCCGCTTAGCGGCTTGAAGGTTTATTGCGGTTTTCTAAAAAGTATAGTAGTAATGATGCATTAGTTAACATCATTCTTAATGAATTAAAGTCACTCTGTTGTAAGAATATACACATACAAGGGATAAAATTATGAGTCAAAAATTTGATATCGTTGTTATTGGAGCAGGCCCTGGTGGTTATGTAGCTGCTATTCGTGCTGCACAAATGGGTTTTAAAACTGCTTGTATTGAAAAATATCAAGGTAAAGAAGGCAAGACCTCTTTAGGTGGTACTTGCTTGAATGTTGGCTGTATTCCTTCTAAAGCTCTATTAGATAGTACGTGGAAATACCACGAAGCTGAAGAGTCTTTTAAAATTCATGGTATTGCTGTAAAAGGTTTAGCCATGGATGTAGGTACTATGATTGCTCGTAAAGATACCATTGTTAAGAATTTAACAGGTGGTATTGGCATGTTATTTAAAGCTAATGGTGTTACCTTATTAGAAGGTCATGGCAAATTATTAGCTAACAAACAAGTAGAAGTAACAGGCTTAGATGGTAAAGTAGAAACTGTTGCAGCTGAAAATGTAATTATTGCTTCTGGTTCTCGTCCTATTGAAATTCCACCTACACCATTAAATGGTGATACTATTGTAGATTCTACAGGTGCATTAGACTTTACTGCCGTACCTAAGCGTTTAGGCGTAATTGGTGCGGGTGTAATTGGTCTTGAGTTAGGTTCTGTATGGGCACGTTTAGGTTCAGAAGTTACTGTATTAGAGGCAATGGATAAATTCCTGCCAGCAGTAGATGAGCAAGTAGCCAAAGAAGCTCAAAAAGTATTAACTAAACAAGGTCTTAATATTAAATTAGGTGCCCGTGTAACAGGCTCTAGCACTAAAGGTAAAACAGTTACTGTTGAGTACACAGATGCTGAAGGCGAGCAAAAAATCACTTTTGATAAAGTAATTGTAGCTGTTGGTCGTCGCCCAGTAACTACTGATTTACTCGCTGCGGATAGTGGTGTGAACATGGATGAGCGTGGCTTTATCTTTGTTGATGACTACTGCACAACTAGCGTACCAGGCGTTTATGCAATTGGTGACGTAGTACGCGGCCCAATGCTAGCCCATAAAGCTTCTGAAGAAGGTATTATGGTAGTAGAGCGCATTGCTGGTCATAAAGCACAAATGAGCTACGATTTAATTCCAGGTGTTATTTATACTCACCCAGAAATTGCATGGGTTGGTAAAAATGAACAAACCTTAAAAGCAGAAGGTGTTGAAATCAACATAGGTGTATTCCCATTTGCAGCTAGTGGTCGTGCTATGGCAGCTAATGATACTACAGGCTTTGTAAAAATCATTGCTGATGCTAAAACTGATCGTATTTTAGGTGGTCATGTAATTGGCCCAAGTGCAGCAGAACTAGTACAACAAATTGCTATTGCAATGGAATTTGGTTCAAGTGCAGAAGATGTAGGTATGATGATCTTCTCACATCCAACCGTTTCTGAGGCTGTTCACGAAGCCGCACTAGCAGTAAATGGACATGCTATTCACGTTGCTAACCGCAAAAAACGTTAATAACCGTCTTCAAATGGGGCATTTATTGCCCCATTTACTCGCCAGAAAGTAGTCAATAAACAAGCTGGCAATTAGGTGGTGGTACGATTCCGTATCATCTAAACATAGCAATACCAAAGAGATAGTATAGCTTATGAATCTCCATGAATATCAAGGTAAACAGTTATTTGCTGAATATGGATTACCTGTATCGAAAGGCATCGCAGTAGATACACCAGAAGAAGCCGCTGCGGCATGTACAACTATTGGTGGTACTGAGTGGGTTGTTAAAGCTCAAGTACACGCAGGTGGTCGTGGTAAAGCTGGTGGCGTAAAATTAGTAAAAGACCCAGCTGATGCAAAAGCTTTTGCAGCACAATGGTTAGGTAAAAGATTAGTTACTTATCAAACAGACGCTAATGGTCAACCTGTTAGTAAAATTTTAGTAGAAACATGTACTGATATTGATAAAGAATTATATTTAGGTGCAGTAGTTGATCGTTCAAGCCGCCGTATCGTATTTATGGCGTCTACTGAAGGTGGTGTTGAAATTGAGAAAGTAGCTCATGACACCCCAGAAAAAATCTTAAAAGCGACCATTGATCCATTAGTAGGTGCACAACCTTTCCAAGGCCGTGATTTAGCGTTTAAATTAGGCTTAAAAGGCGATCAAATCAAACAATTTACTAATATCTTCTTAGGTTTAGCTAAATTGTTCCAAGATTATGATTTAGCGTTATTAGAAATCAATCCATTAGTGATTAAGAAAGATGGTAACTTACACTGCCTAGACGCTAAAATTAATATTGATGGTAATGCTTTATATCGTCACCCTAAATTGCGTGAAATGCACGATCCATCACAAGATGACCCACGTGAAGCACACGCTGCACAATTTGAACTTAATTATGTAGCATTAGATGGCAACATCGGTTGTATGGTTAACGGTGCTGGTTTAGCAATGGGTACCATGGATATTGTAAACTTACACGGTGGCAAACCAGCTAACTTCCTAGACGTTGGTGGTGGTGCTACTAAAGAACGTGTAACCGAAGCGTTTAAAATTATCCTTTCTGACTCAAATGTTAAAGCCGTATTAGTAAATATCTTTGGTGGTATCGTACGTTGCGATATGATCGCTGAAGGTATTATTGGTGCAGTAAAAGAAGTAGGCGTAAAAGTACCTGTAGTGGTTCGTTTAGAGGGTAATAACGCTGAATTAGGTGCTAAAGTATTATCTGAAAGTGGCCTAAATATTATTGCTGCAAGTGGTTTAACTGATGCTGCACAAAAAGTGGTAGCGGCAGCGGAGGGTAAATAATGAGCGTTTTAATTAATAAAGATACTAAAGTTATTTGCCAAGGTTTTACTGGTAGCCAAGGTACATTCCACTCAGAACAAGCAATTGCTTATGGTACTAAAATGGTGGGTGGTGTTACTCCGGGTAAAGGTGGTACTACTCATTTAGGTTTGCCTGTATTTAATACAGTAAAAGAAGCGGTAGAAGCTACAGGTGCAGATGCCAGTGTTATCTATGTACCAGCTCCTTTCTGTAAAGATTCTATTTTAGAAGCTGCATTTGGTGGTATCAAATTAATCGTTTGTATCACTGAAGGTATTCCTACTATCGATATGTTAGAAGCTAAAGTTAAGTGTGACGAATTAGGCGTGGTACTTATTGGCCCTAACTGCCCAGGTGTTATCACTCCGGGTGAATGTAAAATTGGTATTCAACCAGGTCACATTCATTTACCAGGTAAAGTGGGTATTGTTTCTCGTTCTGGTACGTTAACTTATGAAGCGGTGAAACAAACGACTGATGCTGGTTTCGGTCAATCTACTTGTGTTGGTATTGGTGGCGACCCAATTCCAGGTTCTAGCTTTATCGATATCTTAAAGCTATTCCAGGCAGATCCTAAAACTGAAGCAATTGTGATGATTGGTGAAATTGGTGGTAGTGCAGAAGAAGAAGCAGCTGCATTTATTAAAGCTAATGTAACTAAGCCTGTAGTTTCTTATATTGCTGGTGTAACAGCTCCTGCTGGCAAACGTATGGGCCATGCGGGTGCAATTATTTCTGGTGGTAAAGGTACTGCTGATGAAAAATTTGCTGCCTTAGAAGATGCTGGTGTTAAAACTGTGCGTTCTTTAGCAGACATTGGCAAAGCGTTATCAGAGTTAACTGGTTGGCCAATGAAATAATTATTAGCATTGCTAATAAGTAAAAAAGGCCAAGCATTAATGCTTGGCCTTTTTTTATAGTTATATCACAAGAGAAAGAGGGATTAGTAGAAATATTGTGCGTGCCAAACTAATAGAGTATGGCTATTAGTAGTTAATAAACGAGTTAATATTGATTAGTAATAAAGTATTTACAGTGGAAAACTATTGTTTTTCTAAAAAAACAAAATCCAAATTGTCACTTATTTTTTGCCTTTTAAATTCCTTATAACCATTTTTAAGATAAAGCGCTAAGTTTTTTTTGCTTTTAGTACTGGTAAAAAGTTCATAACGTAGCTGAGGGTAGTATTTCTCTATAGTCAGTAAAAGCAATGTGCCCAACCCTTGATTTTGTTGATTAGGGTGTACTATAAGTTTGCCAATATGGAGGGTATTGTCATTTGTATAGCCTCTTACAGAACCAATAATTTGATGATGGGTAAAATAATACCTTTCTTAAACTCCTCCTCAACATTTATAAGTGTTTGTTTAAGCGGTGGTATATTAAAATTATTGAGTAATTTGGCTTCGCTTTGATAAGCTAATTTTTGCAGTTCTAAAATGGCAGGCAGGTCAGTTATAGTCGCTGGTTGAATAAGCATTGATCATTCCCTTTGCTAGTGTGTTGAGATACTATACATAGACAAAAAGTGATTAGTAAAGACAAAAGTATTGTCAGGAAATATATGGAATTAGTTTTTTTAGGCACTGGAGCAGGTTTACCCACTAAAGAACGTAATGTTACTAGTTGTGTGCTTAATTTAATGGCAGAGCGTAATACATTATGGTTGTTTGATTGTGGGGAGGGAACTCAGCATCAATTCTTACAGACAAGATTAAAAATTAATAAAATAGACAAAATTTTTATAACTCATTTACATGGTGATCATCTCTTTGGTTTACCAGGTTTATTGGGTAGTCGCTCTTTTAGAAATGAAGCAGGTGAGTTGACTGTATATGGCCCAAAAGGGATTAAACAGTTTTTAGAAGTTGTACTAAAAGTTTCTGAAAGTTATATCCCATATCCCCTTAATGTCGTAGAAATTGAAGAGGGTGTTATTTTTGAAGATGAGCAGTTTATTGTTACTACAGCTCTTTTAAATCATAGGGTGGCTAGCTATGGTTATAGGATTGTTGAGAAAGATAAATTAGGGCATTTGGATGTTGATTTATTAACAACTATGGATATCCCATCAGGCCCCCACTTAAAATATCTTAAAGAGGGACAAATAGTTACCTTGGAAGATGGCCGTGTTATTAATGGTAAAGATTTGCTTAAATCACCTGACAAAGGAAAAGTAGTTGCTATCTTTGGTGATACAAAGCCTACACCATCATCTATCATGTTAGCCAATAATGCAGATATTATGGTACATGAAGCCACTGTAGAAGGTTCATTAACAGAGGGTGCTGAAAAATATGGTCATTCGTCTACTACCCAAACAGCTACCATTGCCAAACAAGCAAATGTTAAAAAATTGATTATTACTCATATTAGTGCACGTTATGAGCTTATAGATAATGGACGTTTAGTCGACGAATGTAGGGCAATATTTGCCAATACAGAAATGGCAGTGGATTTTGCAGTATTTAAAGTATAAAAAAGGGGATTAAAATCCCCTTTATATTAAGCTTTTGGTAAGGTAACACCTGTTTGACCTTGGTATTTACCACCACGATCTTTATAAGAAATTTCACATACCTCATCAGACTCTAAAAATAACATCTGTGCCACGCCTTCATTAGCATAGATTTTGGCAGGTAAGTTAGTGGTATTAGAGAACTCTAAGGTTACATGACCTTCCCACTCAGGTTCTAACGGCGTTACATTAACGATAATGCCGCAACGTGCATAAGTACTTTTACCTAAACAAATAGTCAGTACATTACGTGGAATACGAAAGTATTCAACCGTACGAGCAAGGGCAAAAGAGTTAGGTGGAATAATACATACATCGCCTACAATATCAACAAAGCTTTTTTCATCAAAGTGCTTGGGGTCAACAGTGGCTGAGTGAATATTGGTAAATACTTTAAATTCATTGGCACAACGTACATCGTAACCATAACTAGAAACACCATAAGAAATAAGCTTTTCAGCACCTTCTGTACGAACTTGACGTTCAACAAAAGGTTCAATCATGCCATGTTCTAATGCCATACGGCGAATCCACTTATCTGCTTTTATACTCATGCCAAAGATTCCAGTAGTTGTTAAAAATAAGGGTTAATTTTAGCAGAGACTAAAATGAGGTTCTATCATTTAAATTAACTAGCTATTGATTAGTAGGGGTAGTATTAAGTAATTAAAGCATATAATTACTAATCAATAGGCTTTAATAGATAAAAATAATAAATAATGCGTAGATAACATACCATAATATGGCTGATCTAATCAGTAGATTCCATAATATGTCCAAAGAAGATATTTGTTCTCCTTCTTCACTAACTTCTTGTGTTTGTACTGCTGCAATACCTGCTTTATTTATTAACTCTTTAGCAGATAGTTTTTTATTAAAAAGCTCTTTTATAAGCACATCAAAGCAAGTGGTAAAGTGACCAACTAAGCAAAAGCTATAAATTAGGATACGGCTAGGCAACCAGTCTAAATAATAGCGAATAAAAGAGGCCTTTGCTCGTAGTTGTTCATTAACGGTTAAATCGTCAACAAGAGCAATCAAACGATAGAAAAGAGGGATAAGAGGACCTAATAACATGTACCAGAAAATAACAGCAAAAAAACCTTCATAGCTCTGCCATAATAGTTTGCTTTGGGCTTGATGAAGTAATTGGTTAGGGTTTTCTGTATCTATATCAGTTAAACCAAGATCTCGTTCAGCAGCAATTTTTAAGCCTTCTTGGTCATCACGTCGCCATGCATCACGGAATGAACCAAAGCGTTGTACTAAATCACCACGCCCTAATGCGTAAAGCATAATCGCTATATCAATAAAGAATAAGAAAATGCCGTGAAATATATTGTGAAGCAAGAAAATGATAATACCAATAATAATGACAGGTAATATGGTTAGCTTGAATATTGCATGGTTTGCACTACTTGCTTGAGAAGTTTGATTTTCACATTGTTGTAGCTGGTTTAACCAAAAGGAATCTTTTTGGATGCGATGACGGCCATTAGAAAACTTTTCTACAGCAATTAAAATAAGTAACACCAAAAAGGACATTAGTTTCTCCTAAGGGGATACAGGATAATTATGGCTAGATTTGTATCATAACTTAAAACGATAAGTAGTATGAGTAATTTATTAGTAATTGTATAACGTTTTATACAGTGCCATATAAGTAAAGAATAGAATCTTGTTTTTAATCATCAAGATAATTTTTAATCACTTTAATTGCTACAATCGCTATAATAATAACAATCACTATAGTGATTGATAGGGATAAAATATCGGAAGTCATTAACTTATTTCCTATACTTGCTCATAACTTTGGCCGCTAATTTAATACAGTTAGTCACTTGTTACAACTCTTGTTTATGATTTATGCGAAGGATTAGACAAGGCTATTAATGGAAATTTAAATAAGTATATTAATATGTCTAAAGTAATTATAAAACGGGTAATTATTGCTTTTATTTGTGTAATAGTGATTCCAGGTAGTTTTTATATGTTATTGAAAGGATTTCATAACGCTAGATATTATCAACGCTATTTAGAAGCTCCTAAATTAGCATGGAATCAAATGAAAACCATTGAGGCTACAAATTTACCTAGTGATGCACTAATAGAAGCTAATTTAAACAGTAAAATAATAGATTGGTCTGTTAATGGTAAAAATATTAATCGAATTGTTCGTTTATTTAGTTTTAAAGAACTGGCGATAAAAGAGCAAGAAAATAAGTTATTACTCTGTGATTTACAACGTTATCGTTTAAAACACCCCATAACAAAAGATTATTATGATGTACTTTTTAATGATAATGCTAAAGATAATAAACAAAATATGGAACAATTAAAGGCAATATATATACAGACAGTTAATAATGATTGGTTGCAAATACTTAACCTTTCTTGTGAGGCTAAATAACCATGAAAAAGAAAGTAATTAATTATTTGCTAGTGCCATTGGTTATTGTTGTTGCTTATAGCTTTTTAATGCAGCAAGCAATAGAGCAGGGGCGTTTTTATCATGCCCAAGAAGATTATTTATTAGAAGCCTCTTTGTTAGCCTACAATCCTGTGTCAAATTTATTAGAGCAAGAACAGCAAGATCTAACAACAAAAGAAAAGTTTTCAGTATTAAATTATATGCAATTTTATGATTTCTTAATTCGTAGTGATAATGTACCTAAAACTAATTCATTAGGAACTGTATTAGGGGTTGTTAATGATCAGATTGATACCGCCCCAGATACACAAAAGCAACAACGTCAAATGGTGCAACAAGTTGTCCCTTGTCGTTTGTTAAATCGTAAACAAAAGGGGATAATCCCTGATGGTAAGCAGCTGTTAAGAGATTACCAAAACAACTTTGTTGATTTATTAAAATTACAATTAGATGAAAAGCAAATAGTGACAATATGGTCAAAATTAACCTGTAATTAATTTTACTTAGTTATAATAAATAACAATCAGAATTATAAAGAATTTTTTACTTTATATTAGACCATGATACTAATTGATGTTGCTAACCTTATAGGTTAGTATGAGTCGTAAAGTATTAATATTTAGTAAGTTTGTTATGGTTATACAAAGTAATATAAAGAGGGAGCGATGATGACTATTAATAAATGTCCAGAGTGTGGTGCAAAGTTAGTCAGGGATAGGAAAGATTTTACCTATGCTTATAAAGGTGAAAGTGTAACCCTCAAAAAACTACCAGGTTTATATTGTACAGGTTGCGATGAAGTTATCTATGATATGGAGATTAGTCGATTAATTAGTGATGCAGCAACCATTTTAAATAAAAAAGTAAATGCTAAAGAAATAAACCCAGAATTTATAATACGGGTTCGTAAAAAGTTAGAGCTTACTCAACAAGAAGCCGCAGATATTTTTGGTGGGGGTGTAAACGCTTTTTCACGGTATGAAACAGGTAAGGCTGTACCTCCTGTATCTGTAGTTAAGTTATTGAAAATATTAGATAAACATCCAAATTTATTAGAGGAAGTGAAAGGAGCCTAGCACACAAAAGTTAGCCTAATGTTTACTATAATAAAAATTGAAGTTTTATCTGTATGATAATGAGGTTTTATTAATGAAAAAAGTAATAGCAACAGGTTTTGGGTTACTACTAGCTATCAATGTTTTTGCTGAAACTCCCTATGACACCGTAATGGTGAGATCAAATCAAGGTGAGTTAAGTGCTGTTTCTGTAGGTAATAAAGTATTTTATGTAAAGAGCTTTAATGTGGAGTTACTAAATATTGGGCCAAAAGCTGTAGATTTATCAAAAGTGTGCTTTAAAGCTTATGATGATAAAGGCAAAGAGTTTAAGGTAGATACTATTGATGAAACGTTTACTACAGGTATGTTAAAGGCACAAGGTCATATTAAGAGTTTTATTGAGTTTGCCTCAGAAGATGACTCTGTTTATAAGGCACAGATTGTAAAATTAGCAACTAAGTGTGATTAATATTTTATTATGAAAAAGGATTGAGCTTGATGTAAGCTCAATCCTAAATTCTTATTTAATGTCTAAGCCTTTAGCAACACCTTCGCCATAAGCCTGATCAGCTTTCAAGAAATGCTCAATTTGACGACGTTGAATAGTCTCATCAATCCCTCTCATTGAATTAACAATGTTATCAATTAATAAAGCTTTCTGCTCATCATTCATTAATCTAAATAAAGCGCCTGCTTGGCTGTAGTAATCTGTATCTTCACGATGATCATACTGATAAGCTGGGCCTGAATTAGATTCAGGGTAAATAGGTTCTTTAATATTAGTTTGTTTAGGTGCATCTTCAAAACTATTAGGTTCATAGTTTGGCATACCACCACTATTACCATCAAAACGCATAGAGCCATCACGTTGATAGGTATGATAAGGGCATTTAGGCCCATTTACTGGTAATTGTTGATAATTAGTACCAATACGATAACGTTGTGCATCAGCATAAGCAAAAACACGACCTTGTAACATTCTGTCAGGTGATAAACCTGTGCCAGGCACAACGTTGCTAGGTGCAAAGCCAGCTTGTTCTACTTCAGCAAAGTAGTTTTCAGGATTACGGTTTAATTCAAATTCACCCACTTCAATTAATGGGAATTCTTTTTGTGACCACACTTTAGTCACATCAAATGGGTTTTCAGTACGCTCACTGGCTTGTTTCTCAGTCATTACTTGAATATAAACCCCCCATTTTGGATAATCTCCACGCTCAATCGCATGGAATAAATCATCTTGAGCCCAATCTGGATTAGTACCTGCTAACTCTTCAGCTTTTTTAGGATGGATGTTCTTAATACCTTGTTTAGTTCTAAAGTGCCATTTAACCCAAGTACGAACCCCATCTTGGTTAATTAAGCTATATGTATGACTACCAAAACCATGCATATGACGATAACCATCAGGAATACCACGATCTGAGAATAAAATAGTTACTTGATGTAATGACTCAGGAGAAAGTGACCAGAAGTCCCACATCATACGAGGGCATTTTAAGTTAGTTTTTGGGTCACGTTTTTGAGTATGAATAAAGTCAGGGAATTTAATAGCATCACGAATAAAAAATACAGGTGTGTTATTACCCACTAAATCAAAGTTACCTTCTTCAGTATAGAATTTTAACGCGAAACCGCGTGGATCACGTGCAGTATCGGCAGAACCACGTTCACCACCTACCGTAGAGAAGCGAGCAAACATTGGTGTTTGTTTGCCTACTTTTGAGAATAGTTTTGCAAAAGTATATTTAGTGATATCGTTAGTCACTGTAAATATACCATGAGCGCCTGAACCCTTAGCATGAACACGTCTTTCAGGAATATTTTCACGGTTAAAGTGAGCTAATTTCTCAACTAAATGGAAGTCGTCTAAAGTCACTGGACCACGCTTGCCAGCAGTACGAGAGTTTTGATTGTCAGCTACAGGAGCACCGCTAGCTGAAGTTAAAATCGTTTTATTAGTCATATTATCTCTCCAATGAGGACTGTTTTTGAAAACTTGTATAAAGTATAGGGATATGTGATTAATTATAAAAATTAATAAAAACTAACTATATGATTTATTTTTTATATCGATTGTTGTTTTTAAATAGTTTTTAGTGTTAAGAGATTGTTATAAAAGGCTTTAAAATTAATAAAATAAATTAAAATAGTCATTTTAGTATATTTTTACTATTTATAATTAGCTAACAAAATATTTTTTTGTTTAATAAATAAACAAATGTAAACCGATGATATAAAAATAGTTGACAATAACTAGGATAATCCTATTATGATTAGTTAATTATTAGCCTGTAATTACTATTATTAAGGATACTTAGATGACATTAGGTGCTATTCGCCATGATTGGGTTTTAGCAGAAGTTCGCAATTTGCTTACGATGCCTTTTAATGATTTAATCTTCCAAGCTCAAACAGTACACCGTCAGCACTTTGATGCTAATCAGGTACAAGTATCTACCTTGTTATCTATTAAAACAGGAGCCTGTCCAGAAGATTGTAAATATTGTCCACAATCAGGCCATTATGACACAGGACTTGATAAAGAAAAATTACTAGAAGTACAAAAAGTTTTGGAAGAGGCTAAGGCCGCCAAGGAAATAGGCTCAACACGTTTTTGTATGGGGGCTGCGTGGAAACATCCAACTGTTAAAGATATGCCTTATGTACTAGAAATGGTAAAAGGTGTTAAAGCATTGGGTTTAGAGACCTGTATGACATTAGGTCGTTTAAATCAAGAGCAAGCAATGCAGTTAGCTGATGCTGGACTAGATTACTATAACCATAACTTAGATACTTCACCTGATTTTTACACCAATATTATTACTACCCGTACTTATAGTGAGCGTTTACAAACATTATCTTATGTTCGTGAAGCAGGCATGAAAATTTGCTCAGGTGGCATTTTAGGTATGGGGGAGTCATTGGATGATCGTGCTAATTTATTAATTCAATTAGCTAATTTACCTGAGCATCCTGAGAGTGTACCTATTAATAATCTAGTAAAAGTAAAAGGTACGCCCTTAGAAAATGCAGAAGATGTAGAGCCTTTTGATTTTATTCGAATGCTTGCCGTAGCAAGAATTATGATGCCTAAATCACATGTACGCTTATCAGCTGGTCGTGAGCAAATGAATGAGCAAATGCAATCCTTAGCCTTTTTAGCAGGTGCTAACTCGATTTTCTATGGGGATAGATTATTAACAACGGCTAACCCCCAAGCAGAAAAAGACCGTGCCTTATTTAAAAAGCTAGGCATTAAGCCTGAGCAAAGACAAGATCATGCTGATGAAGTACATCAAGCAGCCATTGAGCAAGCAGTATTAGAGCAACGTCAGTCCAGTATGTTTTATGATGCTACTAAAGCTTAATTAGGAGTTATCATGAGCTTTGATTTGGCTGCTCGTTGTGCTGAGCAAAAAGCTAAACACCTTTATCGAACGCGCTTGAATTTACAAAGCCCACAAGCGCCAGAAGTTAAGATAAATGGCCAGAACTACTTGGCATTTTGTAGCAATGACTACTTAGGTTTAGCTGCTCATCCTAAAGTAATTGAAGCTTTACAAATAGGTGCGAAACAGTGGGGAGTGGGTGGTGGTGCTTCTCATCTAGTTATTGGTCACAGTGAACCTCATCATCAACTAGAGCTTGAATTAGCAACATGGACGAAGCGTGAGCGGGTATTATTATTTACTACAGGCTACATGGCTAACCTAGCAGCAGTTACTAGTTTAGTGGGAAAACAAGATACTATTTTAGAAGATCGCTTAAACCATGCTTCATTGCTAGATGCAGGTTTATTAAGTGGTGCTCGTTTCTTTCGTTATCAGCATAATAACCCTGATAATTTACAACTACGTTCAAAAAGAGCAGTAGGTGATACGCTGATTGTAACTGATGGCGTATTTAGTATGGATGGTGATCTAGCTAACCTGCCTGCTATTTGTCAAATAGCCAAACAACAACAAGCATGGGTAATGGTAGATGATGCTCATGGTTTTGGTGTGTTAGGTGAAAATGGTGGCGGGATTGTTGAGCATTTTGGCTTAACCACCGCAGATGTGCCTGTATTAATTGGTACTTTAGGTAAAGCCTTTGGTACATCAGGCGCTTTTATTGCAGGTAGTGAGGAGTTAATAGAAACACTTATCCAATTTGCTCGCCCTTATATTTATACCACTAGCCAATCACCTGCTATAGCAGCAGCTACCTTACAAAGTCTCCAGTTAATTCAAGAGGAAGCTTGGCGTAGAACACATTTAAATAAATTGATTAAATTATTTAGAGAAGGGGCAGAGCAAATAGGTCTGCCTTTAATGGATAGCCAAACAGCCATTCAACCTATTCTAATAGGCGCAAGCGAACAAGCTATACAGTTTTCTGAAGCTTTAAAAGAACAACATATTTTAGTGACAGCTATCCGTCCCCCCACTGTTCCTGATGGTAGTGCCAGATTACGTATTACTTTAACCGCTGCACATACTGAGAATCATGTTGAACAACTATTAGAGGCATTAACTATTTGTTGGCAGCGTTTTAAAGGTTCTAATAAATGAAACAATCAATCTTTTTAGTAACAGGTTGGGGAATAGGAACAGTACCATTAGAAAACCTAGCTAATCAGTTAATAACATTAGGATATGAAGTTAAGCTGGCTGATTTACCTTATTTAGTAGATTCTACACGGTGGGTATCTAGTCTTGCAAAACAGTTAACAGAAAAAAGTTATTGGTTAGGTTGGTCTTTAGGCGGGCAATTACTCAGTCAAATGACTCAACAATATAGTGAGCAGTGCTTAGGATTGATAACTTTGGCTAGTAATACTTGTTTTAAAGCCCAAATAGATTGGCCTACGGCAATGGCAGAAGATACATTTATAAATTTCCAACAAAATTATCTTCAATCACCACAGCAAACAATAAAACGTTTTCTACAGCTAGTTGCTCAAGGTTGTGCGGATGCTAAGCAACTGGTAAGGCAATTACAACAAAGTTTACCAGATTATTCTACAGAGCAAGCTAATGCAGGTTTAGATCTTTTGGCTGTATTAGATACACAACAGGCATTAAAACAGTATAAAGGGTCACAATACCACTTGTTAGCAGAGTTAGATACATTAGTTCCAAGTAGCTGTAGCAAGGCAATAATTGATTTGTTACCAGAGGCTAGTGTAGAGTTACTAAAAGGTACTGGGCATGCTTTTCCTGTACAGTCATACCAATTGATAGCCGAAAAAGTAGATCAATTTATTAAGGCTAACTCATGAATGCAATAAGCAAACCCAGTAAATTGGATATTGCCGACTCTTTCTCCAAAGCAGCTACTAGTTATGACCATTCTGCGGAGTTACAAAGGACTATTGGTAAAAATCTATTAAACAGGTTACCAGATGCTTTCCAAGCTAATAGTATTTTAGATCTAGGCTGCGGTACAGGCTATTTTACTCAACAATTAAACAAAAAGTTTCCACAAGCAGCTTTATGTGGCCTAGACTTAGCAGAGGGAATGTTAAAACAAGCTCAACAATCTGTAACAATCAATAGCTGGATAGCTGGAGATGCAGAACAGCTCCCTATAAAAGATAATAGTATAGATCTTGTTTTTTCTAATTTAGCTTTACAGTGGTGTCATGACTTTTCAGCTGTACTTGATGAAGTGTACCGAGTTTTAACACCGCAAGGTATCTTTCTATTTACCAGTTTATGTGATGGTACATTAAGGGAGTTAAAACAAAGTTGGCAAGCTGTAGATAGTTATATTCATGTTAATAGTTTTATTAACTATCAACATTATCAACAATTAATACATAGTAGTAGATTCATCATTCAAGATACTCAATGTATTGCTGAGAAAAGTTATTATCCTAATTTGAAATTATTAATGAACGATTTAAAGGGAATAGGCGCACATAATATTAATCCACAACGTCATAAAGGATTAACAACTCGCCAGCAATTAAATACTTTAATAAATGCATATGATAGTTTTCGTACAACACAAGGGCTACCTGCAACTTATCAGGTTATTTACGGCTATTTAAGGAAAGGATAAAAACGTGTCATCACAAAAACCCTTTTTTATTACAGGTACAGATACAGAAATAGGTAAAACAACAATAGCATGTGGTTTGTTAGCTGCTGCCAAAGCCAAAGGATTATCAACCGCAGCAGTAAAGCCAGTGGCATCAGGCTGTGAGAAAACAGTAGAAGGTTTACGCAATGAAGACGCTTTAGCATTATGGGAGCATTGTTCATTACCTTTAGCGTATGCAGAAATTAATCCCATCGCTTTTGAGCCAGCAATAGCTCCCCATATTGCTGCGCAAGAAGCTAGGGTTAATTTGTCGGCAGTTAAATTATTGCCAGCCATACAGGTGGTTTTAGATAAAGGGGCTGATTTTAATGTTATAGAGGGCGCTGGTGGTTGGCGAGTACCTTTAAATGATAGTGAGTACTTATCAGATTTAGCTAAAAATTTAAAAGCTCCTGTTATTTTAGTTGTTGGAGTTCGTTTAGGTTGTGTTAGTCATGCGTTATTAACTAAACAAGCTATTGAACAAGATGGCTTGCAAGTGATTGCTTGGGTAGCCAATATTGTTGATCCTAATATGTCACGTTTAGATGAAAACTTACTAACATTACATACGCATTTAGCTTTACCTTGTTTAGGTGTTGTACCTTATATAGAAAATATAAAGGCTGAACAGATTATCAGCCATATAGATATTACCCCTTTATTATAGGAGATCGATGTGAGTTTAAATGATCAATGGATGCAACGAGATTTAGCAGTGTTATGGCATCCATGCACACAAATGAAAGATCATGAGCAATTACCATTAGTGCCTGTTAAAAAGGGTGAGGGTATTTGGTTAGAGGATTTTGATGGTAATCGTTATTTAGATGGTGTCAGCTCATGGTGGGTCAATGTGTTTGGTCATGCTAATCCTCGTATCAATGAACGAATTAAGCAACAAGTTGATCAATTAGAACATGTAATAATGGCAGGTTTTACTCACCAGCCTATTATTGAGTTATCAGAACGTTTAGTTGAGTTAACGCCAAAAGGATTAGATCGTTGTTTTTTTGCTGATAATGGCTCATCTTGTATCGAAATCGCTTTAAAAATGAGTTTTCATTATTGGTTAAATCAAGGCCAACCAGCTAAAAAGAAATTTATTACCTTAACCAATAGCTATCATGGTGAAACAGTCGCTGCTATGTCTGTGGGTGATGTAGCCTTGTTTACAGACACTTATAAGGCTTTATTATTTGATGCTATTAAAGTACCTTCACCTGATTGTTATCTAAGGGCAGAGGGCGTTACAGCAGAACAACATTCTTTAATGATGTTCAAGGAAATGGAACAAACTATAGCAGATAACCATCAGCAAGTAGCTGCCGTTATTGTTGAACCATTAATACAATGTGCTGGCGGCATGCGCATGTATCATCCTATTTATTTACAAAAATTAAGAGAGGCTTGTGATCGTTACAATGTCCATCTTATTTTTGATGAAATTGCAGTAGGATTTGGTCGTACAGGTACAATGTTTGCCTGTGAGCAAGCAGGTATTGCGCCTGATTTTTTATGTTTATCAAAAGCTCTAACAGGTGGCTACTTACCCATGTCGGTATGTATGACCAGTAATCAAACTTACCAAGCCTTTTATGATGAGTATAAAACCTTACGCGCTTTTTTACATTCCCATAGCTATACAGGTAATCCGTTAGCTAGTGCGGCCGCGTTAGCTACCTTAGATATTTTTAAAGAAGATAAGGTGATAGAAAATAATCGTCATTTAACTACTTGTTTAGCTAAAGCTGCTGCTCATTTAGCTGACCATCCTCATGTGGGCGAAGTACGTCAAACAGGAATGGTGTTAGCTGTGGAAATGGTGGCAGATAAACAAACTAAAGCTCCCTATCCATGGCAAGAGAGAAGAGGGTTGCAAGTGTTCCAGTATGCTTTAAGTCAAGGGTTATTATTAAGACCTATCGGTAATGTGGTTTACTTTATGCCACCTTATATTATTACTACAGAGCAAATTGAATGGATGGTTAAAGTCGCTGCTGAGGGTATTGAGCGAGCAACTAGTAGACCGGTTACTGCTGTGGGTAGTAATTCAATTAACTACAAAGATCCAGCTTAAATAAAAGCACAGTTTATTACTGTGCTTCTACTTTTTGACGTAATTCAGCAGAAGCTTGCTTACGCTTAGTTAAAGAATCATTGTTATTTAAAGCGGATAGGTTATTCATACCCTGTCTACGCATAAATCGCTCTTCCATCAATTGTGCTCTTTGGCGAACACGTTGTTCAGCAATACTCATTTGACGAGAGTCATTATTAGCTACTTGTTTTTGATTAACTTTATTAGCTGTTGCCTTTTGTTGATTTGGCTTAATAACAAAATTTACTCTTTTATTATTAGCTGCACTATTAGTTGCTACTGCTGGTTTAGCAGGGTTTGGGGTGGCCGAGCTAGAGGGCGTTGATGTTTTAAAAATTTCACCATGAATATCTACATTTTGACATTTGCCACCAGAAGGTCCTTCTAAGCAGGCTATTTCTGCATGAGCTAATACAGGAATTAAGCATAATCCAAGTAAAACTTTTTGCAACATAATCTAGATTCTCCAAAGGGTTTGTGCTATTTAATAACATATTATCAGGATTTGTCTATTAGTTTCGTCATTACCTAATAAATTTACTACTATTTATTGTTTTATAAGCCGCTCTGAACTAAAAAACATAAATAAAGTAATAACTATTGCTGCTGAACCTGCTACAACCGCTAAAGCTATACCATAATTACCACCAGTTTGGTTGGCTATATAGACTTGTAATGTTAAATTAATGGAAGCCAATAGATTACCCAGTTGATAAACAAAACCAGGCAATACTGCTCGAGTATTTTCTGGCATTAGCTCATTTAAATACACAGGAACTACACCCCAAGCACCTTGTACCATAAATTGCATAAAAAATGCGCCAATACCTAGCATAATAGAGTTGGTAGCAAATGCCCATAAAGGAATAGCAGGTAATGAAAGGAGTGCTGCGATAATAATTGCCTTACGACGACCAATTTTCGCAGATAGACTACCGAATAATATGCCGCCTAGAATGGAAGCGATGTTGTAGCAGATAGCTATAATACTGACCATATGTGGTTCAAAACCATGTTGTTTTTCAAGGAAAGTAGGATAAACATCTTGCGTACCATGGCTAAAAAAGTTAAAACAGGTCATTAATAAAATAGCATATAAACATAGTTTCCAGTGTTTTTTAACAATAGGCAGCAGTGCAACATTAGTTTTATGCTCATTTTTAGAAGCTAACCAGACAGGTGACTCTTCCACTTTAAACCAAATAAATACAGCTAATAAGATAGGTATTGAACCAATAATAAATAGTTTTTCCCAACCAATTAAACTAAATAGTGAGCCATAAACAATGGCTGCAATTAAATACCCAGCAGGGTAACCAGCTTGAAATAGACCAGATACAAAGCCCCTTGCTTGTTTGGGAGCAGTTTCTAAGGCTAGAGAAGAGGCTACACCCCAAATCCCTCCCATAGCAATACCATAAATACAACGAATGGCAATAAAGATAAAGAGTGTTGGAGCAAATGCTGAGGCTGCTTCTAGAATAGAGAATATAATAATATTGGTGATTAAAACAGGTTTTCTACCTACTTTTTCGGCCATACGACCAAATATTAATGCACCTATCGGTCGAACAGCTAAAGTTAGAAAGACAGCCAAAGAGACTTCTTGAACTGTCACATTAAAACTTGCTGCAATATCTTTAAGGACAAAAACTAAGATAAAAAAATCGAATGCGTCTAGTGTCCAACTGGTTACTGCTGCAAATACAGCGTTTTTTTGTTTTGAGGTCCATTGAGTCATAGCAATTACTCTCCAACAGATTTGTATTATTATGATATTGAGAACAGGGTAATTGACTAATAATTATAATTTTAGTTTCACACAGTTAGACTTTTTACCTATAGGAATAAAATAAGTTGTTAGGTAAAAATATAGAGACTGGCTAGAAATTTATTTTTCATATAATGGGGGTGGTATTATGGATACTAGCTTCTGGAAGAATAAATACCCAGCAGATGTTGCTTATACAATAGATCCAACGTGTTACAAAAATATTTTGGATGTATTCAGTGCATCCTGCCAAAAATTTGCGCAACAAGCTGCTTTTACTAATGGTAGTTATACCATTAGTTATAGGCAATTAGATACTTTATCCGTGCAACTTGCAGCCTATTTACAGCAATTATCAGGTTTACAGAAAGGTGATAGAATTGCTATTCAAATGCCTAATGTACTGCAATATCCTGTGGTTGTGTTTGCTATTATTCGTGCAGGTTTTGTGGTGGTTAATATTAACCCTTTATATACTGCTCGTGAGATGCTACACCAGTTTAATGATGCAGGTGTAAAGGGTATTATTTGCTTATCAGCTATATTACCTAAATTAGAATCTATAATTGCCAAAACGTCCATTCAGCACATTATTATAACGGAGCTAGATGATTTATATTTATCTTCGTTTCAGCAAATCATCAATTACACATTACCTAATAGTATTCATTTAACACAAGCCTTTATACTTGGCCAGTCATTACCTTTAAAGCAGGTTAATTTACAGCCTGATGATATTGCTGTATTGCAATATACTGGAGGGACTACAGGGGTTGTTAAAGGTGCTATTTTAACACAGCGTAATTTAGTGGCTAATACCTTGCAATGTAAGGCTTTACTAGAAAGGACATTAGAGATAGGTAAAGAAATCGTTATTGCACCATTACCTATGTATCATGTTTATGCCTTTACTATTAATTGCATGGCTTTATTGATGTTAGGTGTCAATAATATCCTGATAACTAATCCAAGGGATACAGCAAAATTAATAGAAGAAATAGCTAAGTTTTCATTTACTGTTTTTATTGGAGTGAACACATTATTTGCCGCTTTATGCAATGATAACCAATTTAGAGAATTGGATTTTTCTCATTTAAAATTAACCATTTCTGGAGGTATGGCTCTACAACCTGCTACCAATACTGCATGGAAAAGAATTACCGATACTGATATTTGTGAAGGCTATGGCTTGACTGAAGCAAGCCCTGTGGTAAGTTTTAACTATGTAGAAAATATCCAATTAGGCTCAATAGGCATGCCTGTTGCTTCTACGCTTTGTAAAGTGGTTGATGACAATGATAATGAACTACCTTTAGGTGAATGTGGAGAGCTTTGTATAAAAGGCCCACAAGTGATGCAAGGTTATTGGAGGCAGCCTGAAGAAACAGCCAAGGTTTTAACCGCCGATGGTTGGCTTAAAACAGGTGATATAGCAGTGATTCAGCCAGATGGATATATGCGTATTATTGATCGTAAAAAAGACATTATTTTAGTATCTGGTTTTAATGTTTATCCTAATGAGCTAGAAAATATTTTGGCAGAATTACCAGGTATAGCTATGACGGCTGCTATTGGTGTGCCAGATCAAAAATCAGGTGAAGCGATTAAGTTATTTACGGTGTTAAAAGAGGGCATTAAATTAACAGAGTCAGATATTATGGCCTATTTGCATGATAATTTGGCAAGTTATAAATGCCCAAAATATTTAGAATTTAGAGAGCAATTACCCGTTACTAATGTGGGTAAAGTATTACGTAGACAGTTAAGAGAACAAGAGTTAAAAAATTATCATTAGACTATTGTATATCATCCCCCTTATGCTATACATTCTTGTATGTTTTTAATAAATTTTACACATCAATAGCATATTCTTATATTAGCTGTGGTAAATTTAATAAAAGTAAAACAATAGTTTTAAAATAATGGTTAATTGAATAGAAGGAAGATGCTATGTATAAGGGGTTTTGGCAGGATAAGTATCCAGAAGTTATTCCAGCTGAGATAGATGTTAATGCCTACAGTAGCGTGCTAGATGTTTTTCACGAGTCGTGTGACAAGTTTGCAGATAAACCTGCTTTTACCAATATGGGGAAAACTTTAACTTATCGTGAAGTAAACCAATTATCAGCACAATTCGCAGCTTATTTGCAAAGTATTCCAGAACTTAATCCTGGTGATCGTATAGCTGTACAACTACCTAATACGTTGCAATATCCTATTATTATATTTGGTATTATTCGTGCGGGTTTTATTGTTGTAAACACCAATCCTATGTATACCCTTAGGGAAATGGAACATCAATTTAATGATGCTGAGGTAAAAGTGGTTATTTGTTTATCCACGACTGCACATATGGTACAAGAGGTTTTACCTCATACAAAAATTAAACATGTCATTGTTAGTGAGATAGGTGATTTTTTACCCCCTATAAAACGATTCATTACCAACTTTATAGTAAAAAATGTTAAAAAACTCGTTAAACCTTATCAAATTACTAATAAAGTATCTTTTAGAGAAGCATTAGCTATAGGAGCGAATAAACCGTTTAAAGAGATTACTCCAAGTCCGGAAGATGTCACTATTTTACAATATACGGGTGGTACTACAGGGATTGCTAAAGGCGCATCATTAACTCATCGTAACCTTGTGGCCAATATGATGCAGTCCAAATATTTTATGGGGGTAGGGCTTTCTGAGGGAACAGAAATTGTTATCTCACCATTACCTTTATATCATATTTATTCGTTTACTATTCATTGCATGGTAGTGATGGTATTAGGTGGCCATAATATTTTGATTACCGACCCTCGAAATCTTAAAGGATTAATTAAAGATGTTGCTAAGTATCCATTTACTGTATTTATTGGTTTAAATACATTGTTTGCTTCACTTTGTAATAATGAGGAATTTAAAAAGCTGGATTTTTCTAACTTAAAACTTTCCTTATCAGGTGGTATGGCATTACAGCCAGCCACTAATGAACGTTGGCAACAATTAACGGGCTGTCAAATTTGTGAAGGATATGGTATGACAGAGGCAAGTCCTGTTATTACTGCCAATCCACCTTTGCCTAATTGGGTTAAAACAGGTTGTATTGGCCTGCCTTTACCTTCAACCCAATGTAAAATTGTTGATAATGAGGGCAATGAAGTACCTATTGGCGAGCGTGGTGAGCTTTGTATAAAAGGTCCACAAGTAATGAAAGGCTATTGGAATAAGCCAGAAGAAACCGCAGAAGTGATTGATAGTGATGGATGGCTACATACAGGTGATATAGCGATTGCCCGTGAAGATGGTTATTTAAGTATTGTTGATCGTAAGAAAGATATGATTGTGGTATCAGGTTTTAATGTTTATCCCAATGAAGTGGAAGATGTGGCTGTACAGATAGAAGGTGTGTTACACACAGCAGCTATTGGTATTCCTGATGAAAAGTCAGGTGAAGCTGTTAAATTATTCATTGTGGTTAAGCCAGACACTGTGTTAACTCGTGATGAAGTAATGAAATATATGAAAAATAACCTTACTGGCTATAAGCGCCCTAAATATATTGAGTTTAGGGATTCTATTCCAATGACTAATGTGGGTAAGGTGTTGCGTAAGGAGTTGCGTGCAGAAGAGTTAAAGAAACTAGCAGAAAAATAAGCACGTTTTATAGGAGAGTTTTTAACTCTCCTATAATTTGAGACTATTTCAATTTGGTAGCAATTTCAGTAACACGTTTACCTAATGCTTTAGCAGCTTCTAAATCACCTTTGTGTGGTGCTTCTTCTGGTGATGCATCAGAAGGAGAGATAGCCATTACACCAATTGAACCACCAGACCAGTTAATATCAGCAGAACTATGTGCTTTGGTGTTAGAAGGTAGTAAACCTAAACCTACCCAAATTTGACCGTGTTGTTGTGCTAAGGTAAATAGATAATTTAAAGTTTGGCCTTTATCACCATTAGCAGAAGCTGAGTTAGTAAAGCCTGCTGCTACTTTATTTTGCCATTGTCTCATAAACCAAATTTTAGAAGTAGCATCAGCAAATTTCTTAAATTGCCAAGCAGGGCCAGCCATGTAAGTGGGGCTACCATAAATAATAGCATCAGCTTTACCAATTTCTTCAAAATCACTTTCTGGTAAATCACCTTCTTGAGAAATAGCATAGAGCTTAACATTTGCACCATTGTCTGCTGCACCTTGTTGTACTGCTTCAGCTAGTTTTTTAGTGTGGCCATAACCACTAAAATAAACAATTGCTACTGTAGTCATATTAAATCCTTATTTATTTGCTTAAGTATATTTTTGGAAAAACATGGTATCTATTTTAAGTGTTTTTTAAATAACAATAAGCCCTTTATATGGATATCATTGTTCCATATATGCAACAAACAAGTCGATATTAACTAGATTATTACTAAATAGTATAAGAAAATCCTTATAAGAAAGAATAGAAAAAAGTGATAAATTTTAACTTACCCCCCCCTCCTATAAGATAATTTTCTTCTTAAGAAAAAAAACTAATAATTAGCTTCGTATGATTTAAAAACCATACTATTTGATCATGAATATTAAGTAGTTACTAACTGGTTATGATGGAGAAATCTGATGAAGCTTTTTAAATTACGTCACCTTAAGTTATATAGTAGCTTTTTAGCTACTTTGGTTTGCTTTATAGCAACCAGTGATGCTTGTACTCGTATAGTTTTTTTAGGTGAGAATCAACAAATAATTACCGCACGTTCTATGGATTGGAAAGATGAAATTGATACTAACTTGTGGATTTTTCCAAGGGGAATAGAACGTAATGGTTTGGTAGGTGAGCAATCAATCAGTTGGCAATCAAAATATGGTAGCGTTATTGCTTCAAGTTATGATGTGGCAACAACAGATGGTGTTAATGAAAAAGGGCTAGTCGCTAATTTATTATGGCTAGCAGAATCAGAGTATTCGACAAAACCTGCATCAGGACATGCCTTATCAATTTCTATATGGGCACAATTTATGCTCGATAACTTTGCAACAGTAGCTGAGGCAGTTACTTATTTACAACAGCATCCATTAACTGTCATGACTGATAATGTTCCAGGTCAAAGTCGTTTGGCAACGTTACATTTATCGTTATCAGATAATACAGGTGATAGTGCAATTATTGAGTATATTAATGGGGATCAAGTGATCCATCATAATCGTCAATATCAAGTAATGACTAACTCTCCAACATATGATAAACAGTTAGAGATGGAAAAATATTGGCAAGATATTGGTGGACTAGCATTTTTACCAGGAACTAATCGTGCGGCTGACAGATTTGCTCGGGCTTCTTTTTATATTAATAGTCTCCCTAAGCAAATAGATGATAATACAGCAGTAGCCAGTGTCTTTAGTGTTATTCGTAATATTTCAGTTCCTTATGGTTTGACAACAGAGGCATCACCAGAGATTTCATCAACAAGATGGCGTACCTTGTATGACCATAAGCGTCGTTTATACTTTTTTGAATCAGCTTTAACTCCGAATGTTTTTTGGACTAATCTAAATCAAATTGATTTTTCAAAAGAAACAGGAACAGTAAAAACGCTAAAGTTAGGGCAAGGACAGCGTAATATCTTTTCAGGCAATGTTAATAGCCAATATAAAGCAAGTGAACCATTTAAGTTTCAAGGTTTAACAGCAAAGCAATTAAGCTATTAAAATTAGCTGATGGTTAGTAGACAGTAAGGAAAATATAAATTTTCCTTACTGTTAGTTCAGGGTAGGTTAATGGATACCCAAAAAAAATTAGTTGGGTAATACGCGACATAGTAATGATTTAATATAGCGTGTTTCCATAATAGCTGGATGCACAGGGTGATCTGGGCCTTGTGAACCACGTTCGATAATTTGCATAAAACGATCATTATGGCGTGCAGCACCTTGCACAATATCTACTAATGTTTCTTCAGCTAAATGCATAGAGCAAGAGGCGCTAACTAACAGACCATCTTTTTCTAATAGCCTAACTGCAAGTTCATTTAGACGATGATAGGCTGCTTGTCCATTTTTAAAATCTTTTTTACGTTTAATAAAAGCAGGGGGATCAGCAACAATAACATCAAACTTCTCATTATTGGCTTTTAACTCTTTCATTGCTTCAAATACATCACCTTCAATACAAGTGATTTTTTCTGCTACTTTGTTTAAGGTAGCATTGCGCTCCACACCATCTAAAGCAAAAGCAGATGAATCTATACAGGTAACATCTGTTGCACCATTAACAGCAGCTTGAATACCCCAGCCGCCAATATAACTAAATAAATCCAAGACACGTTTACCTTTCACATAAGGCATAAGATGGGCGCGATTAAAGCGATGATCATAGAACCAACCTGTTTTTTGACCTTCAAGAATGGGGGCTTCGAAAATGACACCATTTTCTTCTAGAGAGGCCCATTCAGGTACATCACCGTAAGCAACTTCAACATAACTAGGTAATGATTCAGCATTACGAGATGAGCTATCATTTTTCCATACAATACCTTTAGGTTTTAATACTTGAATGAGTGCAGCTTGCACTTCGTCTTTATGTTGTTCCATAGCAGCTGAGTTTAGTTGTGCTACCAGAATATCACCAAAACGATCAACAATAAGACCTGGTAATAAATCTGAGTCACCATATACCAAGCGATAATAAGGCTTGTTAAAAATGCGTTCCCTTAATGATAGGGCTACTTGAATACGATGTACTAATAATGACTTTCCTAATGTATGCTCTGTGTTTCTAGAAATAATTCTTGCACAAATAAGGTTGTTAGGGCTTAACACTACAACACCTAATGGCTTACCTGTTGAATTTTCCAAAATAGCTTGATCACCACTAATAAATCCCTGTAAGGGAGAAACTTGATTATTTATTTCATTGCTATATACCCATAAATGTCCTGCACGGATACGACGGTCAGCATTAGCATTAAGGCGAAGGATTGGTAATGTCATAATTTAACTCGTTAGAAATAAAATTCTTTTAATTTGATAATTTAATTAAAAGCCTATTTATATTATTTAGTGGAACTGTATTCTATGCTGAAAGTACTGTTATAGAGAAGTTTCTTTTTTAAAATATTAATTGAGATTTATTAATCTTCTTATAAAACTAAATTTAACAATTATACTTTAGGTTTATTTATTTTATTAAATTTTGGTGTAATACTTTTTTTAAATTACATAAAAGTATACTTATAAATTATTGTTGTTTTTTATTAAAAGGGAGGGGAATAGCATGTTCCATAATGCTAGTGAGGTTCATTTTGTTCTGGATATTGGGGGAATGGAGAATACAGGCTTACAAGTACTTAGCTTTGATGGCAAGGAAGCAATCAATAAACCCTATCATTTTGAAATTAATTTAATTAATAAAAATGTTAGATTTGATATTACGACATTGTTAAATAGACAAGCATTTCTTGCTTTTACACCAGATAAGAAGAAAGGCATTCATGGAGTTATCGAATCAGTTAGGAGAGGGCCTGTAGGTGGAGAGTATGCAGAGTATCGTATTATTTTGACGCCTAGGTTCAAACATCTTGAAAAACGTTATAATCAACGAATATTTCAACACAAAACCGTACCACAAATTATTTCCCAAATACTGTCTGAATATGGCATTCTAGAAGGGACGCAGCACGAATTTCGTTTGGGGCCAGTTAAATATCCGGAACGAGAATACTGTGTACAATATGATGAAACAGATGCTTGTTTTATCCAGCGCCTTTGTGAAGAGGAAGGTATTCATTATCATTTTGAACATTCATTATCAGATCATAAAATGGTTTTTGGTGATAGTCAGCCCATTTTTCCAAGTCTTGAAGAAGCTATTCGTTATGTAGCTCATAATGGATTTGTAGCAGATAAGCCTGTAATTAAAGCATTTGATGTAAATTTAACAAGCAAAACTAAACGTGCAACCTGGCGTGATTATAATTTTAAAAATACTAAAATTCCTGAAGGACAGGTTGAAGGCAAGCAAAGTATTAAAGCAAATGGTGCTGTAGAGCCTGATATTGAGTTTTATGATTATCCTGGTCGATTTGATAATGGTAATAGGGCAAAGTATTTAGCGAATATTGCTGTTGAAAGATTACGAAAGGATCAAGTATTAGCTGAAGGATATAGTGATGTTCCTGATTTGCATTCTGGTTATTTCTTTTCTATTGATGATCATCCGAGTTTAGATGCAACAGATCCTTGGCTAGTCAATAATATTCGTCACCAAGGGAAGCAGCCACAGGTGCTTGAGGCATATGGTAGTGGGCAAACAGCAAAGCTTAAAAATATTGTAGATGATGATTTTGAATTTATATTTATTGATGATTTTGAGCAAGGTTATCGTAATATTTTTACTGCTACTCCTCGGGATGTAGTATGGCGACCCGCATTAGACCATCAAAAACCAAAAGTATTAGGAGGTCAAACGGCAAAAGTAGTTGGGCCAGAAGGGGAGGAAATTTATTGTGATGAATATGGCCGAGTAAAAGTACAATTTCATTGGGATAGGGAGGGTGATTATAACGAGAACTCTAGTTGTTGGGTTCGTGTGGCAAGTAGTTGGGCACATAATGGTTATGGTGCTGTTACAATCCCTCGTATTGGTATGGAGGTGGTTATTACCTTTCTTGAGGGGGATCCGGATCAACCATTAATTACTGGTTGTATTCACAATGGTACTAATAAATTACCTTATGATCTGCCTGCTAATAAAACAAAATCAGTGTTTAAAACCAATAGCTCTAAAGGTGGTTTAGGTTCTAATGAGCTACGTATTGAGGATAAAAAATTTCAAGAAGAGATTTATATTCATGCACAACGTGATATGAATTTAGAGGTCTTGCATAATCAAACTAATAATGTTGGTAATGATCGTATTCAATTTATCCAAGGCTCAGATCATTTACGAGTTACTAATGAACGTCGAGTTCAAGTTTTAAATGATTTATCTGTTTCAACCAGTAGTAATATGCATATGAAAGCTGATAACAGTTATTTGCTATTGGCTAATAATGAGATTCATCTTCAAGCTGGAAATAAGGTAGTGATCGATGCTGGTAGTGAATTGACTCTGCAAGCTGCAGGTCATTTTATTAAGATTGACGCCAGTGGTGTAAGTAGTAGTCCATTAATCCATTTCGGTGTAGGGGTTCCTGGTGTGGGTACTCCTTGGACTGGTAAATTTCCTAACCCTTTAATCAGACAAGGACAAAAATATTCACCTAATACAGATATACCTCTTCCTAAAATACCTGTTACTCAGCCAATCTTAAATGAAGGCGAGGGTGTTAGTAATAGTATGCACCCACATAGTTTATTAATTGGTTCACCTGTTAATCCTATTTTAGGTTGTAAAGTATTACCAGAAGAAATAGATTTTAAATTAGCCGCACCAATGCCTTTTGTATTTAGCCGTAGTTACAACTCAAGAGATATAAGAGTTGGTAGTTTAGGGCAAGGTTGGTCAATTCCGGCGGAAGGAATAGAGTTAGAGATTAATGAAGAGCAAACAATTGTTATTGATTCGGTCGGGCGTCGTATTCAATTTAGTGGCTTAATGCCAGGCCAAGCAATCTTTTCTGGTAGTGAGCAGTTTTGGATTCGTCGGGGCGGTTATTCTGAGTTAGCCATAGCTTGGGATGATTCTTGGGAGGTGATTCCATCTGAATTACAACAAGATGCTAATTCCTACTTTATATTTTATGATACTGAAGTATTTTTATTTCAGAAAGTTATCAATAAATGGCGCTTACAAACTATTTTTGATCGTAATGGCCATACAACAGAGTTTTATTGGTCAAATCAAGGATTAATTAATACGGTTAAGGATAGTGCAGACCGACTATATGTGTTTTTAAATACAAAATATCCTACATTACATCAAGGGGATTCAGGCTATCGTTTAGACGCAGTGGGATTAATAGATAGTCTAGATTTACAAGGTACACAAATAAATAATCTTAGCCTTGAGTCACCACAAGTAGAGTGGTTAGTAAAGTATGAGTTTTATGAGAATGGAGATTTAAAATTAATTAAAGATTCCAAAGATAATATAGTTCGAATGTTTACTTGGGAAAATCATATTATGGTTTCTCATAGTAAACCAAATGGCCAAACGGTCCGTTATGTGTGGGATGAATATACTGCTCTTGGTAAAGTCATTGAACAAACTGAAAATAAAGGTTTAACACGTTATTACCGTTATTGTGATGATCATACTGAAGTGAGGGATAATTTTAACAGAGTTGAACGTTATCATTTTTCAGGTAAAGAAGGTGCAATACGCTGGACAAAACATGAGCGTTTTGATGGTACTTGTATAGAATATGAATATGATAATTATGGAAGATTAGTAGCAACCACAGACTCATTAGGTAGGAAACAAGTTAATCGAGTAGATGATTATGGTCATGTTACACAAGTTATTCAACCTGATGGGGGGGAATGGCATTACCAATTTGATGTGGTAACAGGTAAACCAAGTAAAGTGAGAGCACCTGAAGGTCAAACAATAGAGATGGCTTATGATAATAAGGGTAATCTAGTCACCTATACGGAAGCTACAGGAGCTATTATAAGCTATCAATACAATAATCCTGATATTCCACATTTACCAAGTGAGATTATTGATGCTAGTGGCGGTATTTCTAAATTGGAATGGAATCAATTAGGGCAATTGGCTAGTTTTACTGATTCAGCAGGAAAGGTAACTAAAAAGCAATATGATTCTATAGGCCGTTTAATCAGCGAAACAAATGCTAAACAGGAAACCACAAAATTTGAATATGATACAAGTGGTCATTTAATTAAAGTACAGTTACCAGATACAACAGAAATTAATTATCAATATAATAACTTGGGTAAATGTGATGCTATTATAAGTGTAGATCAATCAGTAACTCAGTTTGTTTATGATCATTTTGGCAATGTGGTAAAAGTTATTGATCCAGCAAAGCTTGAAATTAACTATACTTATAATGAAAAAGGTCAATTAGTTAGTGTCATTAATCAGAATAATGCAAAAGCTAGTTTTGAGTATGATGAATTAGGACGTATTGTTCAAACTAATAATTTTGATGGTAGTGCAAAATATTATCAATACAATGATGCGGATGAGCTGATAGAGTCCAAAGATTCATCAGGTAGAGTAGTTAATTATAGCTATGATGTTATGGGGCGTTTGGTAGAAAGAAAATTATCTGCTACAGAATCTTGTGGGGAAATTAACGAAATTTTTGTATGGCGTAAAGATGGATTATTAGCCCAAGCTATTAATCCTTTCGTTAAGCTGAATTTTACTTATGACAAAGCTGGTAGGCTTATTCAAGAAGACCAAACACATCTTGAGGATAGCTGGTATTATCAGGTAGATCAAAGTTATGATGTATTAAATAATCCTCAAACAACCATCTATAATAATGCACCCTCTATAGATTGGAACTATTGTGGTAATGGCCATTTACAAAGGTTGCAAGTTGCTCAGATAGAAATGTTATTTGAAAGAGATAATCTCTATCGTGAAGTCAGCCGAAATGTATCGTTTAGTGGAACTAATAGTCCCTTATTTAAAGTACAAACTACCTATAATGAATTAGGGCAGTTAGCAAAATGGGCAATGAGTGGTAATAATCATGATTGGCAAAGACAATATCAATATAATCAACTAGGTTATATCAAACAAATTAAAGACAATTTATTACCTGATGTACTTTATTCTTATGATAACTCTGGACGTCTGATAGAAAGTAAGCATGACCTTGAAAAATATCAATATCACTTTGATCCAGCTGGTAATTGGTGTATACCAAATCAGCAAGAAGAATTAGTAGAAAAAAGAGTACATCAATCCTCGACATTATATGATTTAAATATAGGTAATCGAGATTTTGATGACCTTATAAATATAAATTACCATCCTAATATTCAGAAAAATAAACTAGCTACTAAAGCAAAATGGTTTAATAGCCAAATAACAGAATTTAACGATAACCGCTATCAATATGATGAGCTAGGTAACTTGACTCATATTACCCGTAAAGATGGAAGTCAAATACAACTGCAATATGATGCTTTAAATAGAGTAGCACGGTTTATAAAGCTTAATAATGGTCATATGGAATTATATGCTGATTATTATTATGATCCATTTTCACGTCGTATACGGAAAGTAGTAAAAGCTAATAATGTAACAAATGTAGTACGTTATGGCTGGCATGGTGATAATTTATGTACAGAAGCTAAAGATAATAAAGAAAGAACAATTGTGTATCAACCTAATACGTTTATTCCCATGTTACGTATAGAACACAAGGCTATAAGTGTGCCTATAGAATTACGTCGTAGTCGCCGTCAAATAGAGCAAGCAAATATTGAGTTGCCTAAAGAGTTACAGTTTACCCATGAAGATTTGAGAATAGCTTTCTATCATACAGATCATTTAGGTACACCACTTAGGCTGACTAATGAGTTTGGTGAAGTTCTTTGGTCTGCTAAACCAAATGATTGGAAAGCTATTACTGATCTAGATAGTAAAGTTGAACAACCAATACGTTTTCAAGGTCAGCTAGAGGATGAAGAATCAGGATTCTATTACAATTATCATAGATATTATTTGCCTGAGTTAGGAAGGTATAATTCACAGAATCCAACAAATTGGTCAAATATTAGTAACCTGTATCAATATCCACATAATCCTATTAATGAAGTTAATCCAATAGGCGTGGGAGATGCTTTATGTGTTAATGTTAAAAACCATCATTTAGTTATTAATCATAGTGGTTTAGATTTAATTAATACAACTTTAACAGTCAGTGCTGAGCATGTAACTTCAAAAAATCTTAAAACCATAAAAAGTGAAAACTATATTTATTTTGAGGAAAAACTCAAAGCTTTAAGATTCAGACATAAAAAGAAAAAACAAACTATTAAACACTATAAACGGAATGTAAGTACATGCTGGCAAAAGCATGTTAATTCTAATTGATAGTGAATAAGTACTTATTAACTAACTATAGGCTATACAGGTTTGTATCGGTATTTATCTTTATAGTTGGTTAATAAATATATGAAATAGTTATTAATACTTATAGAAATCTTGGAGTGTCTGTATGCTAAGTTTAAAAGCATTAGCGACTATACTAGCAAGTATAGTTTTAATTACCTTGGCCATTGTTGTTACGCCACCTGCAATAGTTATAGCTATTTTAATTGGAATTGTTGCAATTGATACATTAATTTTATTAGCTATATTAGCAGTACCACCTGCAATATTAATAGCGGCGGTATCTACAGTAATAGGTGTATTAGTTTTAGCTACTATTATTGTAATTGGAGCTTATGGCATTGTTATTGCCCCACCTGCAATTGTTGTGATTGCAGCCATCGCTTTATTAATAGCGTTAGCTATAGCAATATCTTTACTGTTACCAGGATTGAGCATACCCCTTGCGTTAGTTTTATTGGCTGCGGCCGCTTTATTAGCTTTACTGGTATTAATTGCAGTGACTGTACCACCAGGTATTGTGATTCTGGCTTTGATTTTATTAGTGGCTTTGTTGCTTGTTGCGACCCTAATTTTACTAGCAGCTTATGCTCTAATTTCTGCTATTGTAGCCATTATTTTAATTGCTGCGGCAGCTTTGATTATTTTAGTTTTATTAGCAGCTTTGGCAATTTTGGCTGCTCCGTTGGTTATTTTATTAGCCGCTATTGTTGTTTGTGTCGCTATAACAGCTTTAATAATAGCAGCGATTTTAGCTAAAATCGCTGCCGCTGCCGCTACTGCAGTTGTTGCAAAAGCTGCCGTTACTACCGCTGCAGCTGGTGCAGTAATAGGTGCTGTTGCTCTTCCGCCATTGGTAGCTGGTGCTGCAGTTTTGGTTGGTGCCGCAGCTGGTAAGAAATGTATAAAACCTGTTATTTTATTGGGAGATCGTACAGATCATGGTGGTAAAGTTATTACAGGTTTATCAGGATGTGAATATAAAGGACAGCCTGTAGCTTGTGTTGGTGATTTAGTAGACTGTCCTAAATGTGATGGTGTTTACCGCATAGTAGAGGGATCAGGTTGCCTAGATCATAAAGGTGTTCCTGTAGCTGTTGAGGGGATGAAAACAGGTTGTGGAGCAAAATTGATAGCAAGTCAATATGATTATGCTATGTTTGAATAAGTTAATTTAACATGAGTTCTCATAGTCCATAAATTGTTTTATGGATTATGAGTTTCTTATTTATAAGTGTAAAAATAAAAAGATCTTTGTTTTTAAAATCATTTATAATTTCTTAATTGTTATCTATGGTATTAGTCTATACTAAACAGTTCAAATCATAACTAGCGAATAAAAATGGTTTTCTATTAATGGATAAAATCGATTTCTCTTCACATACTCCTATGATGCAACAATACTTAGGGATAAAACAGGACTATCCAAGTCAATTATTGTTTTATCGAATGGGAGATTTCTATGAGCTATTTTTTGAAGATGCCAAAAGAGCTTCTAAGCTACTAGATATTACCTTAACGGCTCGTGGTAATTCAGCAGGTAATCCCATTCCTATGGCTGGTGTACCTTTTCATTCGGTAGAAGGTTATTTAGCTAAATTGGTAAGGCTTGGGGAATCTGTCGTTATCTGTGAACAGGTGGGAGATCCTGCTACCAGTAAAGGGCCTGTAGAGCGTAAAGTAGTTCGTATTATTACCCCTGGTACAGTAACAGATGAAGCGTTATTAGAAGATAGAAGAGATAATTTATTAATTGCTGTACTGGGTGATGAAAAATGCTTTGGTATAGCTGTATTAGATATTGCTAGTGGTCGTTTTTCTGTTCAAGAGTTACAAGGATGGGACAGTTTATTAGGAGAGTTAGAAAGATTAAATCCTGCTGAACTGTTGTATCCAGACGATTGGCCTATGGGCTTACCGATTGAAAAACGTAAGGGAGCACATCGTCGGCCGATTTGGGATTTTGATAGAGATACTGCTTTTAAAGGACTCTGTGAGCAATTTGGCACACAAGATCTAGCAGGGTTTGGTTGTCAACATTTAAAGTTAGCTATTGGTGCGGCAGGTTGTTTACTTATCTATGCGAAAGAAACGCAACGTACAGCGTTACCCCATATTCAGGGGCTTCACCATGAGCGTATAGAAGACAGCGTAATTTTAGATAGTGCAAGTAGACGCAATTTAGAAATAGATACTAATCTCAATGGTGGTTTAGATAATACCCTGTTAGCAGTACTAGATCGTTGCCAAACAACCATGGGAAGTCGTTTACTGGCTCGATGGTTAAATAAGCCGTTACGCCAAATTAACGTTATTCAATCAAGACAAGCGGCTATTGCTTGCTTATTAGATAACTATTGTTTTGAACCTATCCAGCCACTATTAAAAGAAATAGGGGATATGGAGCGGATATTAGCTAGAATAGGTCTACGTAATGCGAGACCAAGGGATTTAGCTAAACTACGTGATTCACTGATCATTTTGCCTGCGGTACAAGCAAAAGTAACCTGTTTAGAAAATAGCAAATTACAAAAGCTCACTCAATATATTACAGAGTACCCTGAGTTATCAGCTACCTTACAAAAAGCTATTATTGAAAATCCACCCGTGGTAATTCGTGAGGGAGGCGTATTAGCAGAAGGATATGATCAAGAGCTAGATGATCTGCGCAATATCAGTGAAAATGCAGGTCAATACTTAATGGATTTAGAAGTTCGGGAAAAAGAAAGAACAGGTATAGCCACCTTAAAAGTAGGGTATAACCGTGTTCATGGATATTATATTGAAATTTCTAAAGTTCAAGCTGGTAATGCTGAAATTCCCGTTGACTATATTCGTCGGCAAACTTTAAAAGGTGCCGAGCGTTATATTACTCCTGAGTTAAAAGAGTTTGAGGATAAAGCACTATCTGCTAAGAGCCGTGCTTTAGCCAGAGAAAAAGCACTTTATGATGAGTTAATAGAAAAGCTTATTCTACAATTACAGCCATTACAGAAAACAGCAGAGGCGGTAGCAAAATTAGATGTACTCTGTAATTTAGCAGAGCGGGCATTAAACCTAAATTTAAATTGCCCTGAATTTGTAGAAGAAACAGGTATCGCTATTGAACAGGGTCGCCACTTAGTTGTAGAGCAAGTGCTTGATACTCCCTTTGTAGCTAATGATCTTACATTAAATGATCAAACCCGAATGCTGGTTATTACAGGGCCTAATATGGGTGGTAAATCTACCTATATGCGACAAACAGCGTTAATTGTATTATTAGCTCATATTGGTAGTTATGTGCCTGCACAAACTTGTAAACTTTCCTTAGTAGATAGGATTTTTACTCGTATTGGCTCAAGTGATGATTTGGCGGGCGGTCGTTCTACCTTTATGGTGGAGATGACAGAAACAGCTAATATTTTACACAATGCCACTGAGCAAAGTTTAGTATTAATGGATGAGGTAGGGCGTGGCACCAGTACTTTTGATGGGCTTTCATTAGCATGGGCGGCAGCTGAATATTTAGCTAAACTAAAAGCTTTCACCTTATTTGCAACGCATTATTTTGAGTTAACTACCTTACCGGAAACTCTAGCAAATGTAGCAAATGTTCATCTTAAAGCCGCAGAATATAACGATACTATTGTGTTTTTGCATCATGTAATAGCAGGGCCAGCTAGTCAAAGTTATGGCTTGGCAGTAGCCAAATTAGCAGGTGTACCACAAGCTGTAATTAATAGGGCAAAAGACCATTTAGCTAAGTTGGAAGCTACTGCTATAGATACGACTGTTGCTAGTCAAACATTAGTAAATAATATCGAAGCTACTGTTGCAACACCTATTCAGGCGGACTTATTTAGTACGCCAACTCACCCAGTCATAGAAGAGTTGGCAATGATTAATCTAAATGAGTTAACACCTTTCAAAGCCTTAGAATTATTATACGGATGGCAAAAGAAAATTAAGTAGTTTTAATTAGGATAAGCAATGGTGAATACAGCCGTTCCATTGCTTTGTTCTTTAGAAATCTACCATCATAAATTTATCATTACTATATAAATAATTGAACTATATTATTGATAATACTAACCTATTAAAAATACTTAAATTGATTTTATACAACACTATTGAAAATAATAATGTGTATTATTATTCAAAGTCTGTATTTAAATAATGAAGTGTTTATAGGTTAAGTATAAATAACTTCGGAAGTGAGGTGTAATTCCTCCGCAGCCCCCGCTGCTGTAATGCTGACGAACCTGAGTAAGCTCACTGGATATTAATCTGGGAAGAGTCAGGTGAGGATGAGGCTAAGCCAGAAGACCTGTTTAAATACCTTGATTTTTTCTTCGGTGGGAAGGAAAGCAATAATTTTTATTATAATCACTTGCTGTATAGGTGATTATAATGCTATTGATTGCCTTAAGAGCCTGCCTGTTTACAGTCAGGCTTTTTATTTTATAAAAATACCTACCTTTTGCATTATTGTTATAGCTAAAGGTAAAGAATATGATACTTAAAAGAGTAGTTATTATTGGGGTAATGGGAATATGTTCTACACCATTAATGGCAGAGGAGACCAAACGGGAGGATGATTTATTAATTTTAGATCCAGTTATTGTTACTGCTTCGGCACGTTACGAGGATTTAAAAAGTGCTACCTCAACCGTACAAGTTATCGATCAAGCACAGATAGCACGCTCTAGTGCGTCTGATTTGACCAGTTTATTGGCTGAGAATGCAGTAGGCTTTTTTAGTGAATGGACGCCAGGGCAAACATCAATCAATATTCGTGGTGCATCTACTGATGGACAGGGCAAAGATTTTAAAAGCCAAGTTTTAGTGCTAATCAATGGTCGTAGGGCAGGCACAGCCAACTTATCTAAGTTATCACCCAGTGATGTGTATCGAATTGAAATTGTTCGTGGCCCCGCCTCAGTTATCTATGGTAGCCAAGCCATTGGTGGGGTTATCAATATCATTATGAAAAATGGTCATAACACCAAAGGCGGCAAGGTTACTTTAAAAGGAGGCTCCTTTGGGCTAGCGTATGGGCATGGCGAATATGGTTGGCAAAGCGAAGATGGACAGTTTACTGGCTATTTTGGTTTCAATAGCGCTACCCAAAATGATTATGATGCTGGTCAAGGTGGTGGTAAGCAGCATAATACCAGTTGGAAACGACATGGTTTTACAGGTGCTTTTAGCTGGCAGCTTGATGAAACTAATTTAGTGGATTTATCCGTACGTAAAGATGGTGTTTATGATGTAGGTTTTCGTGGTTCAGCCGCTAACTATCATGCAAAAGAAGATCGTTATAATAAATCAGCGGATCTTATTTGGAAACATGGCACTGATAGTGATCGACTCCGCTGGAAACTACATAATTATTGGTTTGAAGATGTTGATGATTTTAAATGGGCGTCCCCAAGTACAGCAGGTACTAGCCTTGACCATAATAAACGTAAATTAAGTGCAGTAGGACTTAAGTTTCAACCAGAGGTTGATTTAACCAGTAGCAATACCTTGTTATTAGGTGCCGATCTAGAAAAGAATAAATTGCGTTCTACACGTTATAGAGTTGGCTTAAATGGTGCGCCAATGACTCAAGTATCGCCTTATGACAATAATCAAAGAGAAAAAATGTATGCTTTATACTTTGAAGATGCTCAACGATTTCTTGATGATCGGTTAGTTTTTAAAGCAGGTGCTCGTTATACAGATGGTAAAACCTATTATGATAGAACACCTTATCTGCAAAATCAGCAAACTGGTTCTACCCATTATTATAAAACTACTTGGAGTACAGGATTAAACTTTCAAGCCACCGATTGGCTAAATTTAAAAGCCAGTATGGGGACTGGATTTAGAGCACCTACAGCATCAGAGTTGGGTGCAGATTATACCACTTTAGCTGGTTCACAAATTTATGGTACACCAGGACTTAAGCCAGAAACCAACAAACAGTATGAATTAGGAGCTGTTTTTTCAGGTGATAGCTGGTTGGTAGATGTGGTTTACTTTGAGAATAAAATTAAGGATCGTATTATTACCAAGCCACGTAGTAACACCAGTAATATATCAGATTATGTCAATAATCCTGATGATGTGGTCGTAAGAGGGATAGAAGTAAACAGCCGCTTTATGATGCATGAGTTACTAAGTTGGCAGAATAATTGGCAATGGAATGTCGAGGCAAACGGTGCTTGGAATTTCCATATGGAAGATAAAGGAGCGAAAGATCGCAATACTGATAAAGTACAACGTATGTATCAGTATCAAGCATCGATAGCCAATAGATTTGGACAAAGGGAAGTAGCTTATCCTTGGTTTATTCAAGTAACAGGAATTTTACGTGGTCCTATGTGGTATGATACTGAAGAGCGTTTAATCGCTGGTGCTGAACCGTATCGCAATTATATTCACCGTAAGTCACCTTTTATGGTGTGGAATATAAAAGGTGAGGTAGAGGTTTATAAGAATTTAACTGTATTCGCTGAAGTAAATAATCTATTTGATAAAAACCAACATCCTATTTTTATCGCTATTGATAAAAAGCCTTATATTCTAGATCCTGCTGCTTCTAATGGTGGGTTAGGTACTTCAATGATGGGTAGAGCAGTATATGTGGGCAGTACCTACCGTTTTTAAATGGTCTAAGTTGTTGCTAGTTGGGGTGCTGTGGTTAAGTAGTTATTCCAACTATGCCGCAGATTTTCCAGTACAAGTAGTTGATGCTATGGGGCGAACTGTGGTTATGCAACAAGCTCCACAACGTATTGTTACAGTATTTTCTTCTAATACAGAAATAGTGGCAGCTTTAGGATTAAGTAAACTAATTATAGGAATTGATGGTTATACTTATTATCCTGATAGTATTAAAGATGTGCCAAAAATTGGTGGGCGATTGGGGTTTTCATTAGATAGTATAGTGGCACAAAGTCCTGATCTAGTAATTATGACTCCCGCTCGGCAAGCTACCCATCAGCTTATTCCTGCACTAGATAAACTAGGTGTAACTAGTCTAGTAGTTAATGGTGGTTCGATTGATACTATTCTGCAAAATATCTTATTAATTGCCAAAATTACAGGTGTACCCAAAACAGGTGAACAGCTTGTTGCTTCAATACAGCAAAGATTAAAAGCTGTGTCAAAATTATCCCATTGTCCTAAGGTGATATTAATTACAGGCAGAGTAGGTAATGGCTTATTGCTAGTAGCAAGGCGTTATGCTTCTTCAGTAAATGCTTATACTGCAGATATTGTACTTAAGGCAGGTGGTTGTTTAGTGTTGGATGAAAATAGTTCTGTATTACCCCAGTTAAATCAAGTATCGCCAGAAGTTATTTTAGCAACTGATCCTGATATTATTTTATTTGCTGGCAGTGATACAGAGTTAGCAGAATTAAGTAAAGGTGTAGTGGGGTGGGGTGAGTTGAAAGCAGTTAAAACAGGTTTTGTAAGAGCTGTTTCACGCGCGGAGTTATTAATTTCTGGGCCACGAGTTATCGATGGTGTGGAATCACTGTCTACAATTTTTCAACAATGGGATAAGCAATAATGAAGTTATACGGTAAATTGCTTATTTGTTTGTTACTCACTATAACACTAGCTATTTGTGCAGGTCATACATGGGCTAATCCTATAGAAATTATGCAAGCATTAATGGGTGATAATTCTCTTTCTGCTCGTTTACTAGCACAGTGGCGTTTGCCTAGAGTATTGACCTCTGCCTTAGTAGGTGGTTTGTTGGGATTGAGTGGCGCTATTTTTCAGGGAGTATTTCGTAATCCGCTAACCGAACCTTGGTTATTAGGTGCATCGGGTGGTGCCGCAGTGGGTGCTACTATTGCTTTATTAGTTCCATTAGCAATCCCCATGGCTATTAGCCTACCCTTATTTTCTTTTGTTGGCGCTTTTGCCACTATTTTATTAGTGTTAAGTATTGCAAGGTTAACGGGTTCGTTAGATGTTACTACCTTATTATTAACAGGTGTTGCCATTAGTGCCATGTTAAGTGCGATACGTTCGTTTTTAATGATGTCGCTTTCTAATGAAACTATTAGTTTGCAAGTAGTTTTAAGTTGGCTTATGGGGGGTATTCAGACTCCCAGTTGGACAGGGCTTATTATTGCCACTGGTCTTTTTATAATGGGTTTAGTTATTGCATTACGCCTAGCCCATGGCCTAGATTTATTAGGGTTGGGTGAAAATATGGCTACCACAATGGGATTATCCGTTAATCGTTTTATTCTCTTAGCATTATTAGTGGGTTCTGCTATTACTGCTTGTGCTGTAGCCTTAGGTGGCATTATTGGTTTTGTTGGCTTAGCGGCACCTCATATAGCGCGTTGGTTAAGTGGTAGCCAACATAAACGATTATTACCACAAGCAACTATTATTGGCGCTATTTTAGTAACTTTAGCAGATGCCTTAGCGCGTAGTTTACTATCACCAGGAGAAATTCCTTTAGGGGTAATTACAGCTATTGCAGGCACACCTTTATTTATTGTGCTATTAGCTAGGCGGAATAAACGATGATTGATATCGCCAATTTAGCCATTAGCTATGGTAATAAAACCATCCTCAATATAGAGTCACTACAATTAGCTGAGCAGGGTGCTATCGCTTTAATTGGTCCTAATGGTTCAGGAAAAACGACTTTAATAAAGTGTTTGACAGGTATTCAAGAAATTAATGTAAATGCTAGGCTATTACTTAATAATAAAGTTTTTACTAAATACACTAATAAGCAGCGAGCACAATTGTTAGGTTATATTCCGCAGAGCTTTAATCCCTGTTGGAATCAGACAGTTTTGGAATTGATTAGCCTTGCGGCAAGCCGCAATGTGGTTTCACAACAAGTAATTACCAATACTTGTCAGCAGTTTGAGTTAGAAACTTTATTGGATAGTCATTGGGATATTTTGTCAGGGGGGGAACGAGCTAGGGTATTAGCTGCAATGGCTTTAATGGGTAATCCTCCTTTATTAGTAGCTGATGAGCCTGGTGCTGCCTTAGATATTAAACATCGTCTACAATTAGTTGAACAGCTCGTAGAGTATGGTAAACAGCAACTAGCCATTATTTGCTTGCATGAGTTAGATTTAGTTTTTCGCTACTTTAAAAAAGTCATTCTACTAAATAAGGGAGAAGTAGTTTTTTATGGTAGTACTGATCAGCTTATTAATAATCCATTATTAGATCAAACTTTTGGGGTTACGTTTAAGCGAGTTCAGCATGGTGAGAGGTATGTTTTATACCCTGAGTTATAGTTTTCTTGTAGACAAACAAGAAAATAAAAGTGTATGTTAGCGTAGATGATAACAGATGATTTATTTGAAAATGATGAGGAACTTAATCAAATAAGATTAGGTGAAGGGACACTACTAATTCGTCATTTTATTAATGAGTATACTGCTGAAATCATTACTGAAATAGAGACAATAACCAAACAAGCTCCCTTTAGAAAAATGTTAACACCCAATGGTCATAAAATGTCAGTGGGTATGACTAATTGTGGGAATGTTGGTTGGGTAACTGATTTAAAAGGTTATCATTATAGTCAACAAGATCCGATCACTCAGCGCCATTGGCCTAATATGCCTAGTTTATTTAGAGAGTTAGCTGTACAAGCAGCAGGTTTAGCAGGTTATCCTAATTTTCAACCAGATGGTTGTCTAATCAACCGCTATCTTATAGGAAGTAAATTATCACTTCATCAAGATAAAGATGAGAAAAATTTAAATGCACCTATTGTTTCTTTTTCTTTAGGTATTCCAGCTACTTTTCAGTGGGGTGGGTTAAAACGAACGGATCAAACAGAAAAACTCGTATTATCCCATGGAGATGTTTTAGTGTGGGGTGGAGTGGATAGATTGCGATTTCATGGTGTGTTACCTATTAAGAGCAATAATCATCCATTACTGGGTGAGCAACGTATTAATATTACATTTAGGCAGCTCAGCTAATAGCCTAACTACTTATTAAAAATGTTATAATCGAAAAATTGATTATAATAATATAACTAAAAATATGGGCACAATCTGCCAAAGTTGTTATAAAAACTGTTAAAATTGCGTCCGCTGCCGTGAGCGTTAGGAGAAATTGAATGTCCTTTATTGTTACTGATAATTGCATTAAATGTAAATACACAGATTGTGTAGAAGTTTGCCCTGTTGATTGTTTTTATGAAGGGCCTAATTTTTTAGTTATTAATCCAGATGAATGTATAGATTGTGCTTTATGTGAGCCAGAGTGTCCTGCTAAAGCTATTTTTTCAGAAGATGAATTACCTGAGAATATGCAACAGTTTGTTGAGATAAATACTGAGCTATCGGCTACATGGCCAAATATTACAGAGAAGAAAGATCAATTGCCTGATGCTGAAGAGTGGGATGGTGTAAAAGATAAACTACAGTATTTAGAGCGTTAAGAGGTATTTATGTAAAAAACACCATTGTCATTTAAAACAATGGTGTTTTTTTATTTTATAGAAGTTAATGTAGGGGTATACAATGCGTGATGGTTTTGCTTGGCTTGAGAAACATTTTTATCAAGTTAAAGATACTAAAGATCAGCAACAATATGCTGCAGTTATTGAACAACTACAAATATTTATAGATAAATATAGCAATGTAATCGATGTAGAAGAGCAAGTTATTGTAGCGAAAGCATTAGAATACCAATTAATGTTATATATTTTAAATAACCAACAAGAACAAGCGGAACGTGTTGAAAGTATTCTTAATGAAGATTTTTATGGTATTCATAAAATTGGTAAACCTATAGATGTTAATCCAGATGCGCCTGTTACAAATGGTAGATTAAATCTTGCTAGTAATTTGCTTGATATGAATCGTTTAAAACAATTTGCAATTAAACAAAAAGGTACAAATAGGCCCAAATTATTAGGTTGGGTATTAAAAATAGCAGGATTATTGCTCATTGGCTTAGCCGCATGGTTATTTACGATTAATTGGCTATGGACACCTCTTATTATAGGTATTATAGGGGTGTTTTTGAGTACTATAGGGACACAAGTAACTAATGTTGTTAATCGTTTTTTTAGCACCATTGCTTTTAACTTAGGTACTATTATTCCAGGTATTATTAAAGTGGAAAAAGATAGTTACCAAGCTCTTTTTATGGCTCCCTTAATGAAAACAAAAAATCAGCTTCCACGTTGGGGAGTGAAAGTGGTTACTTTTAAAAAGGCTGTAGGAAAATTTAAAGAAGGGAGTAGGTTGGCAGGTGTTTGTGTTTGTAGTCAAGGGCCAACTGACTATTATCAAGATTTTATGCCAAATCCAGTATGCTTAGGATATCGTAATGAAGTGATTCCATTTAAGGCAAAGCAAGTTATTAGTGCTGAAGATTGGCAACGTTTAGAGAGTGTAGTCGAGATTTTTAAGAGCCACTCTGACAATAAAGATTTATTAATTGTAGATCAAGATTTGCAAAAGATTAGTTAAGTATTGAGCAATAAAAAAGGTAGCTAATTAGCTACCTTTTTTATAATCTATTTGTTTTGTTCCCTAGCAATTGCACGATAACCAATATCTTTACGATAGAAGCAGCCATTCCAATTAATTTTTTCAGCTAATTGATAAGCATTTTGTTGCGCTTCTAATACTGTATTACCTAGAGCAGTAGCACAAAGTACGCGACCGCCACTAGTGACTACTTTACTATCTTTTAAGGCTGTGCCTGCATGGAATACTTTACCATTATTAGCGACAGCTAAATCTAGACCAGTAATCTCATCACCTTTTGGATAGTCAGCAGGGTAACCAGCAGCAGCTAGCACTACACCTAAGCTACAACGATTATCCCAATTTGCTGTTGTTGTATTTAGTTGTTTTGCTAAAGCAGCTTCTACTAAATCTACTAAGCTAGATTGCAAACGCAACATAATAGGTTGCGTTTCAGGGTCACCAAAACGGCAGTTAAACTCGATAACTTTTGGCGTACCTGCTTTATCAATCATTAATCCTGCATAAAGGAAACCAGTGTATATATTACCTTCTTTGGCCATGCCACGAACAGTAGGATAAATAACTTCATCCATTACTCGTTGATGAACTTCAGCAGTGACTACAGGGGCAGGAGAGTAAGCACCCATACCACCTGTATTGGGGCCAGTATCACCATCACCTACGCGTTTATGGTCTTGACTGGTTGCCATTGGTAACACATGTTCGCCATCAACCATTACAATAAAGCTGGCTTCTTCACCTTCTAAAAACTCTTCAATAACAACCCGTGCCCCAGCATCACCAAACGCATTACCAGAAAGCATGTCTCTAACAGCAGCTTCTGCTTCCTCTAAGGTCATAGCAACGATAACACCTTTACCAGCAGCTAAACCATCCGCTTTAATTACAATAGGCGCACCTTTTTCTTTTAAATAAGCAAGAGCAGGTTCAACTTCGGTGAAGTTTTGATAACTGGCAGTAGGAATATTATGGCGAGCTAAGAAATCTTTAGTAAAGGCTTTCGAACCTTCTAATTGTGCTGCTTCAGCAGTAGGGCCAAAACATTTTAAACCACGTTGTCTAAATAGGTTTACTACACCTTTAACTAAAGGAGCTTCAGGGCCAACAATAGTTAAATCGACATTTTCTTCGGCAAAGTCAGCGAGTTTTTCTAATGCTAATACATCAATGGTTACGTTTTCACATTTGTCCTCAATAGCTGTACCTGCATTACCAGGTGCTACAAATACTTTTTCTACTTGTGAGTCTTGCGCTACTTTCCACGCTAAAGCATGTTCACGACCACCACTACCGATGATTAATACATTCATTGTCTAGCTCCTATTAGATTAGTGACGGAAATGGCGCATTCCTGTAAATACCATAGCGATACCTGCTTCATCAGCAGCATCAATGACTTCTTGATCGCGCATTGATCCACCAGGTTGAATAACGGCAGCAATACCTACTTTTGCAGCATTATCAATACCATCACGGAATGGGAAGAAAGCATCACTAGCCATTACTGCGCCTTTAACTTCTAGGCCAGCATGTTCGGCTTTGATAGCAGCAATCCGAGCAGAGTTTACACGGCTCATCTGGCCAGCACCAACACCTATTGTTTGGCGGTTTTTAGCATAAACAATGGCATTAGATTTAACAAACTTAGCCACTTTCCATGCAAAAATAAGATCGTGAATTTCTTTTTCAGTAGGAGTGCGTTTAGTGACTATTTTTAGATCGTCAGTAGTAATCATTGCAATATCGCGTGTTTGTACTAAAAGTCCACCATTAACACGTTTAAGGTCTAAATCTCTTGGGCGTTCGGCAGGCCATTGACCACATTCTAGTAAACGTACATTGGCTTTACTAGCTACCACAGCTTTTGCTTCTTCGCTAATTTTTGGAGCAATAATGACTTCCACAAATTGACGATCAACAATAGCTTTAGCAGTTGCTGCATCTAGCTCTCGGTTAAAAGCGATAATGCCACCAAACGCTGATTCACTGTCTGTTGCAAAAGCTAGATCATAAGCTTTAAGGATACCACCTTCATTTTCTGGAACTACCGCAACACCACAAGGATTAGCGTGTTTTACAATTACACAGGCTGGTTTTACAAAGCTTTTTACACACTCTAATGCGGCATCAGTATCAGCAATATTATTATAAGACAGTTCTTTGCCTTGAACTTGTTTTGCTGTGGCAATGCAAGCTTCATCAGGGTTGGCCTCTACATAGAAAGCAGCTTTTTGATGAGGGTTTTCCCCATAACGTAGATTTTGAGCTTTAATAAATTGCATATTAAAGGTTTGTGGGAATTCAATACGATGTTGGGTAGTTAATGTCTCAGAAGCTTGATCAATAGTACCCAGATAGTTAGCAATCATACCATCGTAAGCAGCAGTATGTTCAAAAGCTTTTAATGCTAAACCAAAACGTTCTGCATAAGTTAAACCACCTTGTTTTAGACTATCAATAAGTACAGAATAATCTTGGTGATTTACTACAATTGCAACATCTTTATGATTCTTAGCAGCACTACGCACCATTGTTGGGCCGCCAATATCAATATTTTCAATCGCTGTTGGTAAGTCACAGTCAGACTTTGCTACTGTGGCTGCAAATGGATAGAGGTTAACTACAACCATATCAATAGGGTCAATTTGATGTTGTTGCATTACTGCATCATCTGTACCACGACGACCTAAAATACCCCCATGTATTTTGGGATGAAGGGTTTTAACACGGCCATCCATCATTTCAGGAAAGCCTGTATATTCCGCCACTTCTTTAGCATTAATTGCATTATCTTTTAATAACTTGTAAGTCCCACCTGTAGATAAAATTTCTACATTAAGTTCACTAAGTTGTTTGGCAAATTCAACAATACCTGTTTTATCAGATACACTAATAAGTGCACGACGAACAGGAAGACGCATTGTTTGGTCAGTCATGATCAGTCCATCAAGTTAGAAGTTATAATTTATGAAAATTAAAGTAAGTTATATTGCTTTAATTTTTTACGTAATGTACCACGATTCAAACCCAAAAGTTCTGAAGCTTTACTTTGATTACCCTTTACATATTCCATAACAGTAGCAAAGAGGGGGGCTTCAACTTCTGATAAAACTAAATCATAAAGATCGATAGTATTTTGTCCATCAAGCTGAGCAAAATATGTTTGTAGTGCTTTTTCAACGCAGCTGCGTAAAGTTTGACCTTCTATGTAGTTTGTACTGAGTGGTACAGCTTTGTGCACAGTACTTGTTACCATCTGTCTAAGTCCTTCATGTTTATCATGTTCTAAGTAGTTCATTGAGTAAAAATATTTTTAATATAGGTATATTGTTCTTGCGCGGATTCTAGTTGATTAAATTGCTGTTTAAAAACTATACCTTCGGGTAGGTAAGACAAGTACCAACCCATATGTTTCCTTGCAATCCGCATTCCCATAGCTTCACCATAAAGGATGTGTAAGGCTGTTAAATGCTCTAACATTACTTGCTTTCTTTCGGTAAAGGTAGGGGAAGAATAATAATGCCCAGTTTCTAAAAAATAATTAATTTCCCTAAATAACCATGGATTACCTTGCGCGGCTCTACCAATAAGCAAAGCATCTGCTTTTGTATAGTTTAATACAAATTGTGCTTTTTCTGGAGAGGCAATATCACCATTTGCAAAAATAGGTAAGTTAATTTGCTGTTTTATTTCTGCAATAGTATCGTATTCAGCTTCTCCATTATATAAGTCTGTACGGGTTCTACCGTGTATTGCGATAGCTTTAATGCCAGATTGCTCTGCTATTTTAGCAATAGTCAGCGCATTTTTATTTGAGCTATCCCAACCAGTACGCATTTTTAAAGTAATAGGCACATTAACAGCTTTTACTACTGCTTGCAAAATACTCTCAACCAATTTTTCATCTTTCATTAAGGCTGAACCTGCGGCTTTATTACACACTTTTTTGGCAGGACATCCCATATTGATATCAATGATTTGTGCACCCAATGCAACATTAGCTTTAGCAGCATTAGCCATTTGTTCTGGTTCAGTGCCAGCTATTTGAATTACTCTAGGTTCTAAATCATCTTGATGAGGTAAGCGATGTTTTGATTTGTTACTGTTCCATAGACGTGTATCACTTGTTACCATTTCAGATACAGCTAATGCGGCACCAAAACGGCGACATAGCATGCGTTGTGGCCGATCAGTTATACCTGCCATAGGAGCGAGTATAAGACGGCCACTTAGTTGATAGGGGCCAATACGAGGAAAAGTAACTAACATTATTTAAGGGGGGTAAATAATAAGGAGAAATATGATACTGGGTTTAGAGCGGGGAATAAAGTAAAAATATGATAAAAATCATAAATAAAGAAAGCAGATAGATAATTCTATCTGCTTTTTCTTATAAAATTAAGATTTACCTGTTAAGGTTTTATATTCTTTTTCTGCTTCATCAAAACGCTTTAACATACGTTCTGTAGGTTTAGTTAATTTACTACCAACAAAAATAGCAATAATACCTAAGATAAAACCAGGAACAATTTCGTAAAGGTTGAACCAGCCATATTGTTTCCATATCAATACTGTCGCTGCACCAATAATCATACCCGCTAATGCACCTTCTTTAGTCATGTTGCGATAGAGCAATGATAATAAAATCACAGGACCAAAAGCAGCACCAAAACCTGCCCATGCATAGCTAACCATACCAAGTACTTTAGAATCAGGGTCACGTGCTAAGAAGATAGCAACAAGGGCAATAACTAATACCATTGCACGTCCCACCCAAACCAATTCTTTTTGAGAAGCACTTTTACGTAAGAATGGTTTATAGAAATCTTCTGTTAAAGCACTAGAGCAAACTAATAGTTGGCAACTTAAAGTACTCATTACAGCTGCTAGAATACCTGATAGAACGATACCAACAATCCATGGATTAAATAATGCTTTACTTAACTCGATAAAAACATATTCAGAGTTCTTTGCTACAATCGCAGCGCCAGGCAAGTCAGGATTGTTTGCAAAATAAGCAATACCAAAGAAGCCAGCAGAAACAGCACCACCTAAGCAAAGAATCATCCAGCTCATGCCAATACGGCGAGCATTAGGAATATTTTTTACTGAGTCTGCTGCCATAAAGCGTACAAGGATATGTGGTTGTCCAAAATAACCTAGTCCCCAAGCCGCTAGAGAAATAATGGCAATAGTTTTAATGAGAACCGTATCTCCTTTTACTGCAAACAGGTTAAATACATCAATATTTTCTCTTACTGTTTCAATGGTTTGAACAGTGGAGTTCCAGTCAGATAAAGAAAGAATAACGAAAACAGGTGTTAATAGCAGTACAAATAGCATTAATGTAGCTTGTACAGTATCAGTCCAACTAACAGCTAAGAATCCACCAATACAGACATAAATAATAGTGGCGGTTGCACCTAATAACATAGCAACTGTATAGGGTGTTAAATGAAGTGCTTCTGCTAAAGGGGCTAAGTTAAAGAGACTTTCAAATAATCGAGCTCCTGCAACAACACCTGATGCGCAATAAAGAGTGAAGAAAATTAAGATGATAAGGGCTGAAAAAATACGTAATAAACGAGTATGGTCATCAAAGCGAGTAGTAAAATAATCAGGTAAGGTTAATGCATTATGGTTATGTTCAGTATGTACACGTAATCTTCCAGCAACAAATAACCAATTGAGCCATGCACCTATTGTTAGGCCAATGGCAATCCACGCTTCTGATAAGCCTGATAAGTAAATAGCACCAGGTAAACCCATTAATAACCAGCCGCTCATATCCGATGCGCCTGCAGAAAGGGCAGTGACTAAACTACCTAAACTTCTTCCCCCTAGAATATAATCATCAAAGTTTTTTGTAGAACGGTAGGCGTACAGCCCAATTATGATCATTAAAATAATGTACAGTATAAATGTTACTGTCGTTTGATAGTTTGCTGACATGCAGGTATTACTCCTGATTGTATTGTAAATATTAGTTATTTATTAAGGTTGCACCTTTAGTTAACTTAAAGAAAAACTTAATATATTTCTTAATGAATCTATTGTTTATCTAAAATATAATGCTTAAGTTAACCTGACTTTCCTGTTTTTTTCTCCCTGTCTAAAATAACTTGCAATAAGTGTGCCGAACAAAGGTGCAACCTTAAAAAATATCGGTTGCACCTTTTGGCATGGATATTGAATGATATTTTCCAATATTTTTACAATGGGTAAAAATAACACAAAAAAGTAAGTGGTAAAAACTAACTTTTTTATTATTTAGATTCTTTTTTATAATCTTGTGGAGTTTGACTATGGCTTCAACAACTCTGGGTGTTAAGTTAGATGATGCAGCGCGCCAACGTTTAAAAGAGGCAGCAAAGCGAATTGATAGAACACCTCATTGGCTGATTAAGCAAGCAATTTTTAGTTATTTAGAAAAAATCGAACAGGGAGCATCCATTGATGATTTGCTAGGTGTTCAAGCCAATGCAGAAATAGATGAGTTACCTACTAATAACAATACAGCAACAGTTGCAACTCAACCATTTTTAGAGTTTGCTGAAAGTATTCATCCACAATCAGTATTGCGAGCTTCAATTACTGCTGCTTATCGTCGCCCTGAACCAGAAATTATTCCTTTAATGCTTGAGCAAGCACGCTTTAATGAGCAAGACTCACAATCTGTTCATAAAATGGCTTTTGATATTGCTAACAAATTAAGGAACCAAAAAAGTGCAGGTGGTCGTTCCGGTTTGGTGCAAGGATTGTTACAGGAATTCTCACTTTCATCTCATGAAGGTGTAGCATTAATGTGTTTAGCAGAAGCGTTACTTCGTATTCCTGATAAACAAACTCGTGATGCACTAATTCGCGACAAAATTAGTAAAGGTAATTGGCATCCACATGTTGGTAAAAGCCAGTCAACCTTTGTTAATGCCGCTACTTGGGGGTTGTTAATTACAGGTAAATTAACAGCTACTCATAATGAAACTAAACTAACCAGTTCTTTAAATCGTATTATTGGTAAGAGTGGTGAACCGCTCATTCGTAAAGGCGTTGATATGGCTATGCGAATGATGGGAGAGCAGTTTGTAACAGGTGAAACTATTGGCGAAGCATTAGCTAATGCAGGTAAGTTTGAAGCCAAAGGTTTTAGATACTCCTATGATATGTTAGGTGAGGCAGCATTAACTAAGAAAGATGCTGATAACTACTATATCTCTTATGAACAATCTATTCATGCTATTGGTAAAGCGTCTAATGGTCGTGGTATTTATGAAGGGCCTGGTATTTCCATTAAACTTTCTGCCTTACATCCACGTTATAGCCGTGCCCAGTACGATCGAGTAATGACAGAGTTGTACCCACAACTTCTTAATTTAACCTTATTAGCTAAACAATATGATGTTGGTATTAATATTGATGCTGAAGAGGCTGATCGTTTAGAGTTATCTTTAGATTTATTAGAAAAACTTTGTTTTGAACCTGCGTTAGCAGGTTGGAATGGCATTGGTTTCGTTATTCAGGCTTACCAAAAACGTTGCCCTTATGCGATTGATTATGTAATAGATTTAGCGCGTCGTAGTCGTCATCGTTTAATGATTCGTTTAGTAAAAGGAGCTTATTGGGATAGTGAAATTAAACGTGCTCAAGTAGATGGTTTAGAAGGTTATCCTGTATATACACGTAAGTGTTACACTGATATTTCTTATTTGGCTTGCGCTCGTAAGTTATTGGCTGTACCAGAAGCCATTTTCCCTCAATTTGCAACACATAATGCCCATACGTTAGCGGCTATTTATCATATTGCAGGTAATAACTATTATCCTGGTCAATATGAGTTCCAATGTCTACATGGCATGGGGGAACCACTTTATGAACAAGTAGTGGGTAAAATAGCTGATGGTAAATATAACCGTCCATGTCGTGTTTATGCACCAGTGGGAACGCATGAAACATTATTAGCTTATTTGGTCCGTCGTTTACTTGAAAACGGTGCTAACACTTCATTTGTAAACCGTGTGGCTGATCAATCTATTTCAATTAATGAGTTAATTGAAGACCCAGTGGAAACAATTGAAAAATTAGCTCATCATGAAGGTCAAATGGGTTTACCACATCCACGTATTCCATTACCAGTAGAGCTTTATGGCAAAGGTCGTGCTAACTCTAGAGGGATTGATCTTTCCAATGAAAACCGTTTAGCCTCTCTTTCAAGTGCTTTATTAAATAGTGCTACTGAAGAGTGGGTAGCTGCTCCCATGTTAGGGGAGGATGTTACCTTAGGTAACGCACAGCCAGTAACAAATCCTGCAAATCACAATGATATTGTGGGTAAGGTTTATGAGGGAAGCGAACAGGATGTTGATGTAGCTTTGAATTGTGCAGTAGCTACAGCGCCTATTTGGCAATCCACTCCACCACAGGAGCGGGCAGCTATTTTAGAGCGTATTGCAGATCAATATGAGTTTGAAATGCAGACATTGATTGGGATTATTGTGCGTGAGGCAGGTAAAACCTATAACAATGCGATTGCAGAGATTCGAGAGGCAATAGATTTCCTACGTTATTATGCTGAACAAGCAAGAAGTGATTTTGCTAATGATTCTCATCGACCTCTAGGCCCTGTAATATGTATTAGTCCGTGGAACTTTCCTATGGCTATTTTTACAGGTCAAGTAGCAGCAGCCTTGGCAGCAGGTAACACGGTAATTGCTAAACCTGCAGAACAAACACCATTAATTGCCGCACAAGCTATTCGTATTATGTTAGAAGCAGGTATACCTAAAGGTGTAGTGCAGTTATTACCTGGTCGTGGCGAAACTGTTGGTTCTAAATTAACTGCTGATCCTCGTGTAAAAGGTATCATGTTTACAGGTTCTACTGAAGTAGCACAAATTATCAATAAAACTATTGCTGGTCGTTTAGATGATCATGGGCATACTATTCCATTGATTGCTGAAACAGGTGGTCAAAATGCTATGATTGTTGATTCATCTGCGCTTGCAGAGCAAGTAGTAGTTGATATCGTAGCATCTGCTTTAGATAGTGCAGGGCAACGTTGTTCCGCTTTAAGACTGCTCTGCATTCAAGAGGATGTGGCTGATCGTACGATTGAAATGTTAAAAGGCGCGATGGATGAAAATCAATTAGGTAATCCAGAGTTATTATCAGTAGATATTGGTCCGGTGATCGATGCTGATGCTAAAGCAATTATTGATAAACATATTGAAACCATGCGTAATAAAGGTCGTACGGTTTATCAATCAGCTATCTATAGTAATGCGGTAATTAAAAATGGTACTTTCGTAGTGCCAACGTTAATTGAATTAGAAAGTATTACAGAGCTACAACGTGAAGTGTTTGGTCCTGTGTTACACGTAATTCGTTATAACCGTAAAGATCTAGATAAACTACTTGAGCAAATTAATAAGCTTAACTATGGCTTAACCATGGGTATTCATACCCGTATTGATGAAACTATTGCCCAAGTAATTGATAAAGCGCATGTAGGTAATATCTACGTAAACCGTAATATTGTCGGTGCCGTAGTAGGTGTACAACCTTTTGGTGGCGAAGGTTTATCTGGAACAGGTCCTAAAGCAGGTGGACCACTTTATATGTACCGACTATTAGCAACTAAACCAGAAGATGCTGTAGCTAAATCACTCATTCGTCGTGATGATGGTATTGCCACAGAAGATATAGGTAAAGCCGCTATTGAAGAAGTAATCAAAAGCTTCAAAACATGGGCAGATAAGAAAGAATATGCTGGTATTAGTAAACTAGCAGACGATTTCTATCATATTGCTCAAGCAGGGACCTTGCGTATATTACCAGGCCCAACAGGTGAGCGTAATAGTTATGAATTATTAGCAAGACAGGATATTCTTTGTTTAGCTAATAATGAACAAGATTTATTAGTACAATTAGCTGCTGTCTTATCTGTGGGTGCAATTGCATTATGGTCTGATGAGTATGCTAAATTACGTTCTCAATTGCCTGAAAAAATACAACAGCATGTTAAATTTATTGCTGATTGGAAAAAGCCTGAGAGCCATTATGATGCAGTGCTTTATCATGGTGATTGTGATCAATTAGCAGAAGTTTGCCGTATTGTAGCTAATCGTAAAGGTGCTATTGTTAGCGTTCATGGTTTAGCACAAGGTGAAACTAGTATTCCATTAGAGCGTTTATTAATTGAGCGTTCGATTAGTGTGAATACTGCTGCGGCAGGTGGTAACGCAAGTTTAATGACAATTAGTTAGCACGTTATTAATACTGAAAAACCGTTATGTCTTTTGTCATAACGGTTTTTTATTGCTTACAAAATTTTAATTCAATCTACTTAATACCATTTAATAGATTATGTTCAATTGTTCCTGTTGATATGCAAGAAAATTTCTCTGTCTTATAAGGTTCTGTCGATGTAAATTTGATTTGTTCTTTTTCAATAGGCAATTCTGTTTTATCGGCTTGATTCGTAGATGTTGTATTACGATTTAATGTATATTCAACATCGATAGTTACAGTAGTAACTGAACCAGATTCTGCCACTTTTGCAGTAATGGTGGCATCAAGATCGGTTTCTACTTTCGCATCATAATCCTGTCTGTTCTTTTCATAAATATATTCTGTAGATTCAGCATAATTATAGGAGTATTTTTTAGTTACCTTTTCCTTATCAATATAACTACTAGTTACTAAACCACAATCAATATAATTAGCAGGGCGATCTGTTTTAAAGGTAGCTACAATAGTACCTGTTGCTTTATCTGAGGATTGAACAGAAAAAACATTATTAAATAATTGATTAAAAGTAGCAGTCCATGCCTTATCTTTAGGCATATTAACAAATTTCTCATTTTCAATAGTTACCGGATCTGGTTGTTTATGAATATAAGAAGTACAACCAGCCAAACTGGTTGCTATTAGTAAGCTTAAAATAGTTTTTTGCATATTAGCATTGCCTAAGTTTATGTTTGTGATTATCTTGCGAAAGTTCTAAAAACATTATCTCATCTTTAAATGATTGGCAAGATAAATTAGTAGAAGCCTTTGAAAGAGATTTTGGAGAGAATGCTCGTTAGTAATATCATTCATTGATAAAAAGCCAGTATATTTATTGATAATACTGGCTTTCTTTTACACTATAGAACTAGTGGGGACTTGATGTCACTCCCACTCAATTGTTGCAGGTGGTTTGCTTGATACGTCGTAGGTTACTCGTGAAATATTTTCTATTTCATTGATAATACGATTAGATACTTTTTCAAGCAATTCATAAGGTAAATGCGCCCAACGTGCGGTCATAAAGTCAATGGTTTCTACAGCGCGTAATGCTACTACCCACGCATAACGGCGACCATCACCTACCACGCCTACTGATTTAACGGGCTGGAATACAACAAAGGCTTGGCTAACTTTATGATACCAATCTGCTTTGTGGAGTTCTTCAATAAAGATATGGTCTGCTTGGCGAAGTAGATCAGCGTATTCTTTTTTGATTTCACCAAGTATACGAACACCTAGACCTGGACCAGGGAAGGGGTGGCGATATACCATATTGTAGGGTAAACCTAACTCTAAACCGATTTTGCGGACTTCATCTTTAAATAGTTCGCGTAGCGGCTCAACTAATTTTAATTTCATATCTTCAGGTAAGCCACCGACATTGTGGTGTGATTTAATTACATGGGCTTTACCTGTTTTAGCACCTGCTGATTCAATGACATCAGGATAGATAGTGCCTTGTGCTAGGAATTGAATATTGGTTAGTTTGTTAGATTCTTGATCAAAAATTTCAATAAAGGTATTACCAATAATTTTGCGCTTTTGTTCAGGGTCTGATACACCAACTAATTTATCTAAAAATAGTTTTTCAGCATCGGCACGGATAACTTTAACACCCATGTTTTCAGCGAACATAGCCATTACTTGATCACCTTCATGGAGACGAAGTAAGCCATTATCTACAAATACACAGGTTAGTTGATCGCCTATGGCTTTATGAAGTAGGGCAGCTACTACAGATGAGTCAACTCCACCTGATAAGCCTAGTAATACGTTAGCATCACCTACTTGTTCGCGCACTTTATTAATCATATCTTCGATGATATTGGCAGGTGTCCATAGTGCTTTACATTGGCAAATATCTAAGATAAAGCGAGAAAGTATGCGTTCACCTTGTTTAGTATGAGTTACTTCTGGGTGAAATTGTACGCCATACCAATGACGCTCATTATCAGCCATACCTGCATAAGGACAGCTTGGTGTGGTAGCTAGAGGTATAAAACCTTGGGGTAGTTGGCTTACTTTGTCACCGTGACTCATCCATACATCAAGAGCAGGGGTACCATTATCTTTAATAATATCTTCGATGCCCTCTAATAAGCGCGCTTTGCCAATTACATCTACTTGCGCATAACCAAATTCTCGTATAGTAGAGCTTTCTACTTTACCGCCTAGTTGTTCTGCCATAGTTTGCATACCATAGCAAATACCAAGAATAGGGATGTTTAGTTCGAATACAATTTGTGGGGCTCGAGGGCTATTGGCTTCGTGTACTGATTCAGGGCCACCTGATAAAATCACGCCTTTTGGATTAAAGTCACGAATGGCTTGTTCATCCATGTCAAATGGATGTAGCTCACAATAAACACCTATTTCTCTTACACGGCGAGCAATAAGCTGGGTATATTGAGAACCGAAGTCAAGGATAAGGATGCGATGAGCATGAATGTCTTGAGTCATGATTGATATCCATCAAGGCAGAACATAAAAGGAAAATCCCCTTATTTTAGGTAAGGGGAGAGATTTTTAACCAACACGGTAGTTAGGTGCTTCTTTAGTAATTTGCACATCATGTACATGTGATTCAGCCATACCTGCGCCAGTAATACGTACAAACTCTGGACGAGTACGCATGGTTGGAATATCGCCACTACCAGTATAGCCCATTGCTGCACGTAAACCACCAATCATTTGGTGAACGATTGCGCCTACAGCACCTTTAAAAGGTACACGGCCTTCAATACCTTCAGGCACCAGTTTTTCAGTGCCTGCAGATGTGTCTTGGAAGTAACGATCACTTGAGCCATGAGCTTGTGCCATAGCACCTAATGAACCCATGCCACGATAGGATTTGTAAGAACGTCCTTGGTAAAGTTCAATTTCACCGGGGGCTTCTTCAGTACCTGCTAACATAGAACCCATCATAACAGAGTAAGCTCCTGCTGCAATAGCTTTAGCTAGGTCACCAGAAAAACGGATACCACCATCTGCAATTAAGGGAATATCTCTATCTCTTAAAGCAGCGGCTACATTAGCAATAGCAGAAATTTGTGGCACACCAACACCCGCTACAACACGTGTAGTACAGATTGAGCCAGGACCAATACCTACTTTAACACCATCTGCACCTGCATCAGCTAAAGCAATGGCTGCTTCACCTGTGGCAATGTTGCCACCAATGACTTGTAGATTTGGATAGGTTTGTTTAGCCCAACGAACGCGATCAAGTACACCTTTAGAGTGGCCATGAGCAGTATCTATAATAATAACATCAACACCTGCTTCAACTAAGGCAGCAATACGGTCTGGAGTTTCTGCGCTTGTGCCTACTGCGGCACCTACACGTAAACGATCTTGATCATCCTTGGTGGCTAATGGATAAGTTTTTGCTTTTTCAATATCTTTTACCGTCATCATGCCTTTCAATTGGAAGTCATCATTAACGATAAGTACTTTTTCAATACGGTGTTTGTGAAGGAGTTGTCTTACTTCTTCTTTATTAGCGCCTTCTTTAACTGTCACTAATTTATCTTTAGGGGTCATCACATCATGAATTTTGGTATTCATGTTGCTTTCAAAACGAATATCACGTGAAGTAACGATACCTACTAAGTTACCATTAGCAAGTACAGGTACACCCGAAATATTATATTGTTTAGTGATTTTTAATAGGTCACCAATAGTTTTATCTGCTTCTATAGTGATAGGGTGCTGTACAACGCCTGCTTCAAAACGCTTTACTTTGCGAACTTCTGAGGCTTGTTGTTCAATAGTCATATTTTTATGGATAATACCAATGCCACCTTCTTGCGCCATGGCAATAGCAAGTCGAGCTTCGGTAACAGTATCCATAGCAGCTGAAATAAGTGGAATATTGAGTTCGATCCCACGGGATAGCTTAGTTCTAAGGCTAACTGTATTAGGCAGAACTTCAGAATATCCAGGGATTAATAAGACATCATCAAAGGTAAGTGCTTCTTGATTTATGCGTAACATGGCAACTCCCAGCAGGGAAAAAATGAAGCACGTAATTATACCGAAATAACTTTAATCAAACAATCATTAATAAAGGTTTATTGTTAAGCTTAATCACAATATACTAATAGTCTTTTAACTGTCATTTATTATAGAGAATGGATCAAATCAATGAAATCATTAGTATATGTACATGGTTTTAATAGCTCTGCTAAGGGATTTAAGTGTCAACAAGTTAAAGATTTAATGTTAGAAAGAGGTCAAATTAGCCACTTTAGAGCACCTAATTTACCTGTAAGTCCACTAGAAGCTATTGATCAACTTAAAGAAGTAATACTTAGTTTAGAAAAACCTACTCTAATAGGTAGCTCTTTGGGTGGTTATTATGCAACTTATTTAGCTGAACGGTATCAATTAAAAGCTGTATTGATTAATCCAGCCGTTTTACCTCATCGGTTTTTGGGTAAAACATTTAATGAGCAGGAAAGCTTGCAAGATAGTCAGCTCTGGGCTACTGATGAAATAGGGAAAATATTAAAAGACGCCTATGATAGTGAGCAGGCTTTTGTAGAGAGTTATATTAAAGAGCTTGCTACATTAGAAACACCCATGCCAACAGATAAAGAACGTTTTAAAGTATGGTTAAAAACAGGTGATGAGGTAATAGATTATCGTTTTGCCAAAGAATGGTATAAAAACTGTGATTTAACTATTGACGAGGGTGGTGATCATAGTTTTGCAGACTTTGCTGAACGTGTACCTGAGATTTTAGATTGGGCAGAAATACCCAATAAATAATTGGTTTTAGATTAAAGAGAGTATATGGCGAACACAACTTATACAGCTGAGGCAATTGAGGTTTTATCAGGTTTAGACCCTGTTCGTAAACGCCCTGGTATGTATACAGATACAACCAGACCTAATCATTTAGCCCAAGAAGTTATTGATAATAGCGTTGATGAAGCATTAGCTGGCTTTGCAAAAAATGTGCGAGTTATTTTGCATACTGATCAATCATTAGAGGTAACGGATGATGGTCGAGGTATGCCTGTAGATATTCACCCTGAGCAAGGTATTTCAGGGGTAGAGTTAATTCTCACTAAGCTCCATGCAGGTGGTAAATTTTCTAATAAAAACTATCAATTTTCAGGTGGTTTACATGGTGTGGGTATTTCTGTTGTTAATGCCTTATCTCATCGAGTAGAAGTACATGTAAAGCGTGACGGTAATGAATACCGTATGGCTTTTGAAAATGGCTATAAGGCATCTGAATTAGAAGTCATTGGTACAACAGGTAAACGCAATACAGGAACTAGCGTGCGTTTTTGGCCAAATGCCAGCTATTTTGATACAGCTAAATTCTCATTATCACGTCTCAAACACCTTTTAAAAGCTAAAGCAGTTCTTTGCCCAGGCTTGACGATTTCTTTTGACGATTTAAATACCGAAGAACATATTGAGTGGCATTATGAGAATGGTTTAAAGTCTTATTTAGCTGAAGCTATGCAAGGTTTTGAATGTTTACCAGTAACTTCCTTTATGGGGAATCTAGAGGGAACTAAAGAAGCGGTTGAGTGGGCAGTGCTTTGGTTACCTGAAGGTGGTGAGTTATTACAAGAAAGCTATGTTAACTTGATTCCAACACCGCTAGGTGGCACCCATGTTAATGGTTTACGCCAAGGTTTATTAGATGCGATGCGAGAGTTCTGTGAGTTTCGTAATCTATTACCTAAAAATATGAAGTTAGCTGCTGAAGATATTTGGGAACGTATCAGTTTTGTACTTTCTATGAAAATGCAAGACCCTCAGTTTTCAGGGCAAACTAAAGAACGTTTATCTTCCCGTGAAGCAGCTGGTTTTGTAGGGGGGACTGTTAAAGATGCCTTTAGTTTATGGCTAAACTCTAATCCAGAGATTGGTCAACAACTAGCTGAATTTGCTATTAGTAATGCAGGTAAGCGCTTACGTGCAGGTAAAAAGGTTGAGCGTAAAAAGGTTACACAAGGGCCTGCGTTACCCGGTAAATTATCAGATTGTGCCACCCAAGATACTAGCCGTTCAGAGCTATTTTTAGTAGAAGGTGATTCTGCAGGCGGTTCTGCTAAGCAAGCAAGAGATAAAGACTTCCAAGCTATTATGCCATTACGTGGTAAAATCCTTAATACTTGGGAAGTAGATGGTAGTCTGGTATTAGGTTCACAAGAAGTACATGATATTGCAGTAGCTATGGGGATTGATCCAGATTCAGATGATTTAAGCCAGTTACGTTATAACAAAATTTGTATCTTAGCTGATGCAGATTCTGATGGACTACATATCGCTACTTTGCTTTGTGCCTTATTTGTTCGACATTTTAGGCCATTAGTAGAAGCAGGGCATGTTTATGTTGCCATGCCACCTTTATATCGGATTGATATTGGGAAAGAAGTATTCTATGCCTTAGATGAAGGTGAGCGAGACGGTATTTTAGATCGTATAGCTGCTGATAAGAAAAGGGGTAAAGTACAGGTTACGCGCTTTAAAGGGTTAGGCGAAATGAATCCTTCTCAATTACGTGTAACTACTATGGATCCTAATACTCGTCGTTTAGTACAATTAACCTTAGATCATTTTGAAGAAACGCGAGAAATGATGGATATGCTATTGGCTAAAAAACGCGCATCTGATCGTAAGCAATGGTTAGAAGAAAAAGGAAACCTCGCTGAGGTATTAGCTTAATGCTAAATAGAAGTTTAGCATTGTTATTAATAGTATTATCGATTTCAGTTTATGCTGAAGTTGATAATACTATAATTGCACCACCTAAATGGCCAGAGCTTAAATTACAAACCGAATATGCAGTTGATAATATGCCAGATGGTAATTTATCAGGTATTGCTGTGTGTGGTGATGAGTTATTAGCTATTTCGGATCGTAGTGATACGCAGCTCTATAAATTGGTTAAACAACAAGATAATAGCAAGTTGAATAAAGTTTCTATTTTAAGGGCAGAAGCAGAAACTTTCGATCCTCCTTCTGTCCCTACTAATGCTTTGCCTGTTTGGGGTGGTTTAGCTAATTTAGGGATTGGTATGGTGCGTGGAGGTGCTTACGATTATGAAGGTGTTACTTGTGATACACAGGGTAATCGTTATATTGTAAGTGAAGCCTATCTAGCCGTATTAAAAGTACCTAAGCAGGGTGAACCAAAATGGTTACCTTTACCTGATTATTTATGGCAACAAGCTAAACAACAGGGGTTATTACAAAAGATCAATCAAATGCTAGAGGGGATAGCTATATCGCCTGATGGTCAAAGATTGTGGTTAGCGGCAGAGCGTAATAAGCGCGGTATATTAGCTGTGCAATATGACGCTGAGCAAGGTTGGCAATGTCCAAATCAACAATGTGTATTATTAGTAGAGGGTGATAGGGAGGCTTTCCCTAAGCAGTTTCGTCGAAAAAATCGTGTTGATGCCAGAGACTTTTCTGACTTAGTTTTTTATAAGGAAAAATTATTTACTTTAGAGCGTGGTGCTTTTCGAGTTTGCCGTCGTAACTTGAAGGCGGAAGTAGAGCAATGTTGGTCATTTGCTGAGGAAGGATTACAACCACAACGTCAATATAGAGCATATGGTATGCCTGAAGCATTATGGGTTGATGATATAGGTGCATGGATTGGACTTGATAATGATAATGCGAATAAACGGATAGATGGAGAAGATCGCCCTATTGTTTGGCGTTTTGAAGTACCAAACAAAGGATGGTTAGCAACAGAGGGAATGCTAAATGACTGATCAAAATCAGCAACCAGCAGGCAAAGGCGCTGGCAAAACAATGATGATAATTGCTTGGTTAGTAGGTATGTTATTAGCAGTAAAGTTCTTTGCTAGCTGGGAAGAGGGAAAAATGAATCCCAATAAAAATCCTCAATCAACCTATGCTAGTAATTATATAGAGGTGGTTTTAGACAGTGGCCGTGGTGGCCATTATATGGCTACTGGTCATATTAATGGTCGAACAGTTACATTTATGTTAGATACAGGAGCAACACAAGTAGCTGTGTCTGAATCATTAGCTAATAGATTAAATTTGAAAAAACAAATGCCGGTTGATTTATCAACTGCTAATGGTATGGTTCGTGGTTGGGCAACAGTATTGGACACTGTGACTTTAGGTGGTATTGAAATACAAAATGTGCGTGCAACTATTGCCCCAAATATGGATGATGAAGTGCTATTAGGTATGAGTTTTTTAAGGCAATTAGAGTTTACCCAACGTAATAACCAATTGATATTACGTCAGTATAAGAGTAATTAGTAATGAGTGAAATAATAGATATGAGTTTAGATGGTGTTGAGCGCCAATCGTTAAAAACATTTACTGAGCAAGCTTATCTAAACTATTCCATGTACGTTATTATGGATAGAGCTTTACCTCATATTGGTGATGGCTTAAAACCAGTACAAAGACGTATTGTTTACGCCATGAGTGAGTTGGGCTTATCAGCTGATTCAAAACATAAAAAATCGGCTCGTACGGTAGGTGATGTATTAGGTAAATATCATCCTCATGGTGATAGTGCCTGTTATGAGGCGATGGTATTAATGGCGCAACCATTTTCTTATCGCTATCCTCTAGTCGATGGGCAAGGTAACTGGGGTGCTCCAGATGATCCTAAGTCTTTCGCAGCGATGCGTTATACCGAAGCAAGATTGTCACGTTACTCAGAAATACTATTAAGCGAGTTAGGACAGGGTACTGTTGACTGGCAAGCAAACTTTGATGGCACAATGGATGAGCCAGTTACACTACCTGCTAGATTACCTAATTTATTATTAAATGGTACAACAGGCATTGCAGTAGGTATGGCTACTGATATTCCACCCCATAATTTAAGGGAGGTGGCTAATGCTTGTGTTCATTTAATTGATAATCCACAAGCAACATTAACTGATTTATGCCAGTATATTCAAGGCCCTGACTTCCCAACAGAAGCAGAAATTATCACACCTCAAGCAGATATTCAGAATATATATGAAACAGGGCGTGGTTCTGTAAAAATGCGCGCTGTTTATAATGTAGAAGATGGCGATGTAATCATTACTGCATTACCACATCAAGTTTCTGGTGCTAAAGTATTAGAGCAGATAGCAGGGCAGATGCAGGCGAAGAAATTACCAATGGTGGCTGATTTACGCGATGAGTCTGATCATGAGAATCCAACTCGGATTGTGATTGTGCCACGCTCTAATCGCATAGATACTGAAGAGTTAATGCAGCATTTGTTTGCTACTACAGAGTTGGAGTCTAGCTATAGGGTCAATATGAATATGATTGGCCTTAATGGTAAACCACAGGTTAAAAGCTTGCTGTTAATGTTAACTGAGTGGTTAAAATATCGTATTAATACGGTACGTCGCCGTTTACAATTCCGTTTAGATAAAGTAGAGCGTCGTTTACACTTATTAGAAGGTTTATTAATTGCTTTCCTAAATTTAGATAGGGTAATAGAGATTATTCGTACTGAAGAGCAACCTAAACCTGTCTTAATGGAAACCTTTAATTTAACTGAATTACAAGCTGACTATATTCTTGATACTCGATTACGCCAATTAGCACGTCTTGAAGAAATGAAAATTCGTGGTGAGCAAGATGAGTTACAAAAAGAGCGTGAGCAACTACTTAGTTTATTAAATAATGAAAACAAATTACGCTCATTAGTTCGTCAAGAAATTATTCAAGATGCTGATACTTATGGCGATGAGCGTCGCTCTCCAATAGTACAACGTACTGAAGCAAAAGCACTTTCTGAAAATGAACTATTACCTACTGAACCTATTACCGTGGTACTTTCTGATAAAGGTTGGGTGCGTTGTGGTAAGGGACATGATTTAGAACCTGCAACTTTATCTTATAAGGCAGGGGATGGTTACTTATCAAGTGCCATTGGTCGCTCTAATCAAGCAGCGGTTTTTATTGATAGCACAGGGCGTAGTTATAGCATTGCTAGTCATACGCTACCTTCAGCGAGAGGACAAGGTGAGCCATTAACAGGCCGCTTAAATCCACCTGCAGGGGCTAATTTTGAATGTGTATTATTACCTGAGGACAATGCTTTATATATTATTGCCTCTGATGCGGGTTATGGCTTTGTCGTTAAAGGTGAAGACTTACAGACTAAGAATAAAGCAGGTAAAGCCTTATTAACCTTACCACAAAACGCTAAAGTAATTACTCCACAGCCAATTAAGAATGTGGAACAAGATATGATTGCTGCAGTAACCAATGAAGGCCGTTTATTAGTTTTCCCTTTAGCTGATTTGCCACAGTTAGGTAAGGGTAAAGGGAATAAGATTATTAATATTAGTAGCAGTCGCGCAGCGAATCGTGAGGAATATATGGTGAGTATTGCTGTATTACCTCAAGAAGCTAGTCTTATTTTACAATCAGGTAAACGTACAATCTCTTTAAAATCTGCTGATCTTGAGCATTATCGTGGTGAGCGTGGTAGACGTGGTAATAAATTACCTAGAGGCTTCCAACGAGTTGATGGAATGACGGTGGAAGAGGTTAAAGAGAGCAAAGAAACTACTAAAGAAATAGTTGATACAGAATAATCTTAATAAACCTTAAAACTGTCAATTAGTTGATGGTTTTAGGGTTTACTTCTTACTAAATTTATAAAATAAATTAGGTTCACTTACTATATATAAATTATCTTTATCATCCATGGTAATACCTTCTGGTTGGCGAATATTACTTAATAAGCCATGTTGATTTCTTATTAATGGCATACAACCTACTATTTGATTATCTGCAGCTACTTCTAAAATAAGTTTTGATTCATCAGATAATACTAACAAGTGTTGGTATGGTTGGTAAAAGTGTAAACCTGAAATATCATCAAGCAATAATGACCAGTTTCTATTAAGCTCGGTTACTGTTATATTTTGATTTTCAATAAAACCTGTTACTTTATAGATGGTAATAGGATCAGATTCATTAGAAGCATAAATCGTTTTTGATTCGCTATTATAAGCTAATCCTTCAAGCCCTTTATTAAACTTTTGCACTTCACCCACTTTCATTTGTGGTAATGAATGACCATCAATTAGAGTCGTTTGTTTATCAATAGTGGCTTTTAATAATTTATGATGGCGTTCATCAGCAATAATAAATTGATTATTACCAATATACTCAATGGCTTCAGGGTCACGAATCCCTTTTGTTGTAATAATTCTTAGTAACTCACCAGTAGTAGATAGTTCAACAATAGTGGGTGGCTTATTTAAGGTAGCAAAGAGGGTCTGAGTATCTTGGTTCCAAGTAAGGGCAGAGAGGTTACTAGCAATACCTTTCACTGGTTTTTTATTAATAACAATATGATAATCAGCGAGTTGTAGCGTATTAGGTAGATTTAAAGTTTGTTGTTGGATTTGTAGACAAGTTTGCTGTTGTTGAGTTTGGCAACCCACTATCAAGATACTTAATGATAATAGAGATAATTGGATTGCCCTTAATAACATGTTTTTAGCTAGTTCTAGCTTCTTCAAAAGCATTAATGTAAGGTTTGGCTAAACGTTGATCAGCTATTAAATCAGCAAAGTTTTTGCCTTCATCATTCTGGCAATCTAACGATAGGCCTTGTTGCTTAAAGAAACTTAAAAAACGTTCGAAGTCTTCTATACGCAGACTATGATAAGCACGCATTAGTTTATGTAATGGAGCAGAAGCATCAGCAGTAGGTTCTGCGCTTAGAAATACTTTAACTTGCTCATCTGTCATGGGTTCGCCAATGATTTGTTTTTTATCTTTACGCATTGGATATTGCCTTTCAAAATATATTAAATGATTATGTTACTGGTTTTAAATAATTTTAGCCTAATTGTTTAGTCATATCCTTATGACTTTAATTAATAACCATCCAGTATTTATTCGTATCTTAACGCTTCAGCTGGTTGAGTTTTAGAGGCTCGATAAGCTGGATATAAAGTGGCTAAGAAACTTAATACAAGTGCAGCAATGCATACAGTAATAATATCACTCATTTGCATATCTACGGGTAAGAAGTTGATAGCAAATACATCACTAGAAAATACTTCACTGCCTGTTAATTTTTCATACCAACCAGCTACTGTATTAATATATTGAGTAAGTAGAATACCTAATACAGTACCTGAAATAATACCAATTAAACCAATAACCGTACCCTGTATCATAAAGATACTCATAATCTGTTTGGGTGTTGCTCCTAGCGTTCTTAGAATAGCAATATCTAAGCGTTTATCAGATACAACCATAATGAGTGTAGCAATAATATTAAAAGCCGCTACCGCGACAATTATCATCAATAATAGACCAATCATGGTTTTTTCCATTTTCATGGCACTAAATAGGCTACCCTGAGTTTTAGTCCAGTCTTCACCTTGATAATTAGCTCCTAGTTCTTGAGCTAGTTTTTTTACAACAGTAGGTGCTTTATAAAGGTCTTTCAGTTTTAAACGTATACCTTCTACTTGATTAGGCTGCCATTGTTTAATTTTTGCAGCATCACTGTAATGGATGAAGGCAAGGCTATTATCAATATCAGCATTAACGCGGAAAGTACCTACAACAACTGCTTTTTGCATACGCGGCGTAATACCACTAACTGTATTACTGGCAACAGGTACAATTAAAAGTAGGGGAGTACCCACTCTTAAATTTAGATTGCCTGCAATAGCTTCCCCGACAATAATGCCAAATTCGTCTGGTTTAAGATCGCGATAACTACCAAAGGTAATATGTTTACTTAGAATAGAAACCTTATCTTCCTGTTCAGGATCAATACCACTCACCATTACAGGGCTCATTTTACCTCGATAGGAAAGCATGCCTTGTAATTGTGTTATTGGAGCAACGCCTTCTACATTAGGATTGTTGATAACTTGTTGGGCTATAGTTTGCCAATTATCAATAGGTTGTCCTTGATGGGTAATAATACCGTGTGACACCATGCCTAAGATACGACCACTCATTTCTTTTTGAAAGCCATTCATTACGGATAGTACAGTAATCATAGCAATCACACCTAACGCTAGGCCGATCATAGAGGTTAATGAAATAAAAGAGATAAATTGGTTACGGCGTTTAGCTCTAATATAACGTAAGCCAACAAATAGTGTAAAAGGTCTAAACATAGCTTATCCTTTTACTTCTTCTATTAGTTTTCCTTCTGTCAAACGTAATGTTCTATCCATTTGACTGGCTAACTCTAATGAGTGAGTAACGACTAAGAATGTAGTACTTAATGATTTACTAAGCTCCAACATTAATGCTTGGATACTTTGTGCTGTATGTTGATCTAAGTTACCTGTCGGCTCATCAAGTAATACCAGTTGTGGTTTATTGACTAACGCTCTAGCGATAGCAACCCTTTGTCTTTCACCACCTGATAATTCAGAAGGTTTATGCTTCAAGCGATGTTCTAAACCAACGCGTTTTAATAGTTCTGTTGCTCTTTGTTCAGCCTCATTAATATCAGTTTTACCAATTAATAATGGCATAGCTACATTTTCTAATGCTGAAAATTCAGGTAATAAGTGATGAAATTGATAGACAAAACCTAGTGCTTTATTACGTAATAAACCACGTGCTTTTTCATTTAAAGCTGAGAGTTCTTGACCTGCTAACCATACACTACCTGAAGTGGGGGTATCTAAACCTCCTAATAGGTTGAGTAAAGTACTTTTGCCAGCACCGGATTGGCCAATAATAGCCACTCTTTCACCTGCTTGTAAGTGAAGTTCAACACCTGATAATACTTGCACAGCATTAGGACCTTGTTTATAGGTCATGCCTAAATTTTTACAACTTAATACTAAAGAATCACTCATAGCGTAATGCCTCTGCAGGTTGAATACGTGCTGCGCGCCAAGCTGGGTAAAGAGTAGCTAAGAAGCTTAATAACAAGGCAGCACCGCAGATAATCACAACATCTTTTATCATGATTTGTGAGGGGATATAGTCAATAAAGTAAATTTCCGAATTAAGAAATTGATGACCTGTTATAGTTTGTATCCAAGCTAATATATCGCTGATTTTTAAAGCGGCTAAGACACCTAAAATAGCACCAATAAACGTACCAATAACACCAATGATAGTACCTTGTACCATAAAGATACTCATAATCTCTGTTGGTGTTGCACCTAGCGTTCTGAGAATAGCAATATCTGATTTTTTATCAGTAACGACCATCACTAAGGTGGAAATAATATTAAAAGCAGCCACAGCTACAATTAACAACAACAACATGCCAATCATATTCTTTTCTAAACGAATAGCCTGATATAAACCGCCATAGCTACTTTTCCATGTGGTTGCATAAAAGCTACGAGGGTTAGGTAGGTTTTTTAATACATCCATAGCTACTTCATTAGCTTGGAATAAGTCTTTTAATTGTAAGCGTAAAGAAAGTGTTTGGTTAACAGGCAAACGAACTAAACGATTAGCATCTTGAATATGAACCATGGCAAAGTGATTGTCTAATTCACCTGTTCCTGCATGAAAAATGCCTTTAACAGTAAAGCGTTTCATACGAGGAAATATACCAGCAGGCGTAACAGATGCCTCTGGCATAATATAAGTAATTTTATCACCTATTTTTGCATTTAATTTTTTGGCAATACCTGAACCAATAATAATCCCAAATTCACTAGGTACTAAATCATCTAATTTACCTTCTGTGAAATATTGACTAATAATGGATACATTATTTTCTGCTTGTGGATCTATACCATTTGCCAATATAGATTCAATCTGACCATTAAAACTTAACATACCCTGCATTTTTAAAAAGGGAGCCACACCAATTACTTCAGGGTTTTGTTTAATGTTTTTAGCAAGCACTTGCCAATCATCTATAGGTTGGTAGGTTTCAATGGTAGTTTGAGGAATCATACCTAGTACACGTTCACGCATTTCACGATCAAAGCCATTCATAACAGATAATACTAAGATCATTACCATTACCCCTAAAATAAGTCCTAGCATAGAGGTAAAAGAAATAAATGACACAAAATGGCTACGGCGTTTAGCGCGCGTATAACGTAATCCAACAAAAATGGGAAAAGGTTTAAACATAACGGTTAGTTAATACCAATTTTTAATATCTTATAAAACCGTTAATACTACCTGTATTCATATAAAAATCACACTATTATTTGTAAGTAGAATTATCTTTTTATTATAAATAGAGAGAAGGAGAGCGTAAGGAATAGCGGGACAGTTAAAAAATGCTTTCCCTTAAAAATAGAAAAATCACTAATTTTTAAGGGAAAGAGATCCTAATTTGCTACGATCAAATTAGTTATTAACCTTTAATGAAAGCTAATAAATCCTCGTTTATTTGATCTTTATGTGTACTACATAGACCATGAGAAGCGCCTTTGTATACTTTTACAGTTGCATTTGGTAAAAGTTTAGCTGCTGCCTCACTTGAAGATTTTGGTGGTACGATTTGATCATCATCACCGTAAATAACTAATGTTGGAATAGTCATTTTTTTCAAATCTTCACGTTGATCGGTTTCAGAAAAAGCTTTTACACAATCATATAAAGCTTTAATTGAACCCATCATACCTTGTAGCCAAAAGCTCTTTTTCAAGCCTTCAGCAGATTTTGAAGGCTTATGATTAAAACCATAGAAAGTATCAGCTAATTCATAGAAGAATGTAGAACGGTCTTGTTGTACACCTTTGCGAATATTGTCAAATACGTCTTTGGGTAAACCATTAGGATTAAAGTCTGTTTTAATCATAATAGGAGGAACTGCACCAATTAATGAGGCCTTAGCAACACGTTTTGTACCATGACGTGCAATATAACGTGCTACTTCACCGCCACCAGTTGAATGACCTACATGGATAGCATCTTTTAAATCTAATGCTTCTGTTAATTCAGCTAGATCATCAGCATATTGATCCATATTGTGACCTTCCCAGGGTTGAGAAGAGCGGCCATGACCACGACGATCATGAGCGATAACACGATAGCCGTGAGAAGCTAAGAATAACATTTGATCTTCAAAAGCATCACTTGATAAAGGCCAACCATGACTGAATACAATCGGTTGTCCTGATCCCCAATCTTTATAATAGATAACTGTGCCATCTTTAACGGTAATAGTGCTACCACATAATTTGTTAGAACTCATGATTAACTCCAAACTTTTTTGAAATGTGGAATTAATTTATTTCATTGAGTTTATTAACTCTATTATGCTTTAGACTAAAATATTCTTGTATTTGTAACAAAGTCTTTAACTTAGAAAATTAGGTTATTTTAAAATTTTTTCAACTTATTGTTTTTTATGGCATCGTTTTTCTATAGATAATGCGTCCTTTGTATAGTTTAGTTTGTATTTTCTATTGTTAGATAAATGTTACTCTATATTTAAAGATATACTATTAGGAGAATATTTTTACTATAAAGAAATCATAACCATTTAAAATATTAAAGAGTAAAGCACCATGAAAAATGAAAATATTAATGTAGCAACTATTATTCATACTGGTGCTGGAGAATATGATTGGTTAATAAGGGAATTTGTTAATGAGTTGAAAACAGCAGGCTGGAACGTGCAAGGGCTTTTAACCAAACATAGTAGAAACCCAATGGTTATTTATAATTTAAATGATAACCAAGAGTTTACTATTTCTCAACAATTAGGTAAGGAATCACTGTCCTGTTCTTTAGATTTAGGTGAGTTAGCTGCTGCAGCTTTTGTACTACGTAAGGCATTAGCAGATAAAGCTGATTTAGTGATTATTAATAGATTTGGTACAGCAGAGGCAGAAGGTAAAGGTTTTATCGCAGAAATGCTTGCTTTAATGAGTAATGATATTCCAATACTAACATTAACAAATAAAAAATATTTAACTCAATGGAAGGAGTTTACAGGTGGGTTAGCTGTTGAGTTAAAACCCAATAAGCAAGCACTCCATCATTGGTTTAAAATATTAAAAAATAATTCATAATTTAATAATTTTTTTGGCTATCATCTACTACAGCTAGCAAACAAAGTTTATTTATCATTAATAGTTATAAACATTATGCTAACTTGAAATTTGTGTATAAATTTTGAGAGTAGATAAATTGATAGTTTTTCAAATGTAATACCTGAACAAAAACATAACAACTTGTAGAATATAGATATTTAAGCCATAAGTATAATGTTAATCACTTAGAAAACGAAACTAAAATAATTACATTAACTAGGAATAACAAGGGACGAGTCTAATATTTTTTGTTGGAACTAGAAAGGCGAGAATTTATATACTCCTATTAAACTTAATTAAGGTGCTAGCTTAACTAGCATTGATAGTAGTAGTTTATTTAGTACTGTAGTAAATGGTGTAGTTTTTAGAGTTATTCATGTAGTTATAAATTTTCATTGTTTCATGTATGAAGCAAAGTAAGGTTATTTATAAATCATGGCTACAAAGAAAGATATTCATATCTCTCTTTAAATTAATGCCATTTATGGAGTGTACTAATGAACAGAATCTTTCACGTGGTATGGAATCATACCCATAGCACTGATGTGGCTGAATCTGAAACTAAAAAATGGCATATGAAAAGTTGGGGGCGTACTGCATCATTAGCTATGGCCTCAACCTTAATTATCACAGGCGCATTTGCAGATGATGTTGAGTGGTCAACGGCTTATCCGTCTTATTTATTTCCTGGCTCAATAAATTATGATCAGATTACTGAAACAGGTATAGCCTTTACCATTGATGGAGATACAAGCAAAGCTAATCATTATGCAGCGGGAACTACTTTAAATATTACTGGACCTATTCCTGTTATTACCCCCGGCTCTAATGGAACTACCACTTCTATATTAGTACGTGACGCGCTGTCTGACAGTGCAGGGACTAATGCCGACCCTGGAAGAATAACCACTATTTATGCTACTGATTCAAATGGTAATACTACACCTATAACTTCTGCTAATATTGATCAGTTTAGCTATTCTACTAATCCCTCTATACCACAACAAAATCAAGAATTAAATGTGGTTGTGCCGGGGCTTGAAGGGGGTTACTCAGTAGTTAAAGTTTACGATTCATCTACTTTTTCATCACCAGGTACTTCGCTAGTCGGTGATTTGTCATTAAGTGTATATGATCCAAATTCTTTTCGCATTTATAACAACTTTGGTATTGCAAAAGTAACCTCTGTTGGAGGTACCGCTAATATCAATATTGGTGCTGATACAGAGAGCTCAACCCCTATTGCTGCAGCGGCAAACACGATTGATCTATTAGCAAAAAACTCTACTTTGGCAAGAGCAGAAGGTACTGGCTCAGCCAAAAGTAATGTTAATTGGATTTCAGATAATTATATTAACTTTGCTCCTGCTGTAGTATTACCAACAGAAGAAAAATCTCAACAAGCAGTAAGTTCTCACTACAGTGATAGTATTACGTTACCAAACTATATAAAGGTAGGGAATTTTGTTATACGTAATCCTTTACAGCCTACTATTACCTTTACTATCAATTCCGCACAAGATATCTCTAAAGTTAATGACTTTCTATTAGGTCAAGGAGATTATAGTGGTAGAACAGGCCAAGTTCAGTTGTGGTTAACAGGTAAAGTTACTTTGCCTGATTATAATTCTGCAGTGATAGATTCAACAGCAATTGCACAAGGCGTTTATGACAGTATTATTCAGGGGTTGTTAGCAACAGAAGAGCAAAATCGTGTAAATTTAACTTATTATGTTTGGGATGATAAAGGGGTACATATCAATAATGCTACATTGGCTACAGGGGATTTGAATGTTATTTATGCCACAGGTGCAAATGCTACTGGTACGGTAACCAGTCAAGGTAGTTTAGCTGTTAATGGTGCTTCAGCTGTTATGAGGGGAGATAGTGGCGCAACACTAACTAATGATGGCAATATAAATATTTGGCGTTCTAGTAGCTCTAGCCCAATGGCTATTGGTATGCAGGTTACTGATTCAACGGCTACTAATAATGGGGTAATCAATGCAGGACTCTTCCTTGAAAAAGATGGTTCTAACCAAAATGTTAATAATCAAGGTAGTATAGGTATTCTTGCCACAGGATCAAGTACAGTAAATAATAATGGTTATATTAACGTTGCTCTAACCGATGGCAATACAACTAATACCATCGGTATACAAGCGCAAGGTTCAACAGTTGCAAGTAATAGTGGCACTATTGCCGTGGTAGGTAATAGTAATAATGCTAATGGTAGTGCAACAGGGTATGGTGTCTCTGTTTTTGATGATGCTACTTTTACTAACCAAACCAGTGGTCAAATTTATGTAGGTAGTAAACCTATTACTAGCTCATCTGGCTACAATCCTGATGTGATGGTAGGTGGTACCAAACAGTCTGCAGGTATTTTTGCAACAGGCACTGGACAAGTTGTTAATAATGGTACCATTACATTAGGTGAGAATACACGTAATGCTGTAGGTATGTTAGTTGATGGTGCTACTGGTCAGGTTACTAATAATGGTACTATTAATGTACTTGGTAAATTAGTTAATGGTACAGCAGCTCCTAACTATGGTTTATCTGTAATTGATACAAACAATGTAACTAATAATGGCACTATTAATGTATCTGGTGATAATAATATTGCTATCAATGTACAGGCTCAAAATGCCGCAGCTACGGTAGAATCTACTAACACAGGTAAAATTGTCGTAGGTGCAGCAGGCGATGCAGGCGGTAGTGATAATAATCCTTATACTTATCGTAACTATGGGGTATTTGCTGAAGGGCTTGGTGGTAATTTAGCAACAGCTAATGTTAACTCCACGATTGAGTTACAATCAGCTGGTGCTATTGGTGTACATGCACGGGGTGATGCTACTATTAATGTGGGGCCTGATTCTACACTTACATTTAATAATATCAATCAAATAGGTTATTACGCCTATGGACAGAATTCACAAATTAATCTTTCTAATGCTACCTTAAATGATAATGGTCAGTTAGGTTCCATATTATTCTTAGTTGATCATGGTGCGACATTTGATGGTGACTCTGGTACTTCAGCAGGTGCTTATGATTTAACAGTTACAGGTACTGGGTCTATAGGTGTATTTGCAAATGGTTTTGATAATGGTGTAGATGGTTCTGGCGGAACCGCTGATGATGTTTTAACGACACTTAATACAGGTGATGCAACCATTACAGTGGCTGGTGATAAAGCGGTTGGTGTAAAAGTTACTGGCGGTGCTCAAGGTACTATTAATAATGGTGGTATTATTCTTGCTCATGATAATACCACAGGGGTGGTAGTTGATGGGCGTACTTATACCATAGATGGAAAAATTGGTACGGCAGATAACGCATTAGATACTAAAGTAGTTTCTAATGCTGAAACGATAACCACAGACTCACAAAGTGGTATTGTAGGTTATGATGTTTCTTATAAAGGGCAAGTTACACTTAATGGTAATGGCACTAATGGCATTAATTTAAGTGGTACAGATAATATTGGTTTATACCTACATAATGGTGGTATTGGTATTAATAATGCGCCTTTAAATGTATCAGGAACTGATAATATTGGTGTGTATATTAAAGACCAAGGTACTTTAACTAATACTGGTGATATTACTGTAAGTGGTGCAACGGGTAGTGGTAATGTTGGGGTAAAAGTTCAAGGTGCAGGCGCAATAGTTACTCAATTAGGTAATGTAACCGCTAATGGTGGTTTGGCCGCAGTACAGTTAATTGATAATGGTGCTAGTTTAACCATTGAAGGTACCAATAATCATATTGTTGCTTCTGGTGGTGCTGATGGTATTCGTATGGATGCGGGTGCTTCATCATTAACAGCTAGTAATACAGTGATTGATATTACTGATTCAGGCGCAGGTATTAACAATAATGCTGATACTTCCAATGTTGATCTTAATAATGTCACTATTAATGCGGATGATGGCCCTGCTATTCGTACTGCTGTAACATTTGCCGCGGAAGGTACGGGTAATGTTCTTAATGTTTCAGGTAGTGGTTCAGGTTTTGCCTTTATGCAAGCGGATGGTAGTGATACTACAGGTAATTTGACGATTGGTACAGGCTATACCATTAATGTAACAGGTAATGATGGTGTTGGTATTTTAGCTAAAACAGATGGTAATGTTGTATCTGGTGCTAATATTACAATGAGTTCAGGCAGTGGTGCTGCGATTGTTGCACAAAATGCTAATACAGTGACTAACAGTGGTAATATTCAGACAAGTAGTGATGTGCACAGTACTATCCTTGCTGATAATGCTTCTAACTTTACTAATAGTGGTACTATTAATTCAAGTAGTACGCTCAATCCAGAAGCTTTAATTAAAATTAATGGTTCAGCCGCTAATCGAACAATTCTTAATACAGGTACTATTACAGCTAATAGTCAAAATTCAACTGTTATTGATGCAACAGGTACTGCTAATAATACCGTTACTAATCAAGGTATATTACAAGCAGCAACAGATACAGCATCTGCCATTCTTACAGGTTCAGGTAATGACATTATTACCTTAGCAGGTACACTTACTCGTGGTGTAATTGATGCGGGTAGTGGTACAGATACTTTTATTTGGAATAATGGTGTTTTTGAGGGGCAAGTTGATTTCACTGGTGCAGACGGTAATGATACTGCTCAGATTGGTGATGTGGATATGGCTAAAACTCGCCATATTCTCACTGAAGGAGGAAGTAATAGTACTCTAACCTTAACCAATACGCATCTTTGGAATGGTAACACATCAGGTTCTGCGTTGATTGGTTCACTTGCCAACGATGATCTCTCTGTTGCAACTAATATTGGTACAGGCTGGAGTCAACTTAATGTTACGGGTAGTTCAGCAGATGTACGAGTAGTAAATAACCTTGAGTTATCAGGTGTACAAAAAATTAGTGTGGCAGATGGAGCTACCTTACGTACAGGTGATAATACAGTCAATGCTGATTTGGCTACTATTAATAACTATGATGTTGAAACAAGTGGTGCTTCTAGTAAAGTTATTTTTGATGGAGCTTCTGCAGATCAGACTTATTCAGGTATTATCAGTGGTAGCGGTGGGGTAGAGCGGGCTACAGGCGGTACAACAACATTATTAGCCGATAATACTTGGACGGGTGATACGCTTATTGATGCAGGTGGTACATTGCAACTGGGTAATGGTGGCAGTACAGGTGGTCTTTCTGAAGTTACTAATATTATTGATAATGGTCTTTTTGTTGTTAACCGTAATAACACTGTGCAGTTAAATGGTGCTATTACGGGCACAGGTGCTTTCCATCAAATTGGTACAGGTTTAACTCGTCTTAATGGTAATAATGCTTATCAAGGCGAGACACTAGTTAATCAAGGCACTTTAATTATCAATGGTGATCAGTCGGCAGCAACAGGCGCTACTACTGTAGCGAGTGGTGCAACTTTAGGTGGTAATGGAACCATTGGTGGTGATGTTACTTTTGCAGGAAATACTACGTTAACTCCAGGTGATGGTGGTGTTGGTACACTAACCATTAATGGCAATTTAGCACTTGCAGACACAACTAATGTTAAGTTTGAGTTAGGTCAGGCTTATACTCCTGGCGGCCCTCTAAATGACTTAGTTGATGTAAAAGGGGATTTAGTATTAGATGGTGAGCTTAATGTAACTGAATCTGCTGGCGGTGCATTCCTTCCAGGAGTTTATCGTTTATTTAATTATGGTGGTGCATTAACTGATAATGGTTTAGAAATTAGCTCTCTTCCACCTGGAAATTCAAGTATATACACAATACAAACAATACTAGCAAATCAAGTTAACTTGGTGTTAGGGTTTCCTGAAGACGGTCATAAGTTACAATATTGGGATGGTCCTGATGTTGCTGGACATCATGGCGCAACAGGTATTGAGGGTGATGGTGTTATTGATGGTGGTGATGGTATTTGGCAGTCTAATGCAGTAGGTGATACAAATAACTGGACTACATCCAATGGTGTAGGAAATGCTCCTTGGGCTCAAGGGGATTTTGCAGTATTTGGCGGTGAAAAAGGAACTGTAACGATTAGCGATGTCAATGGTCCAGTCATTAGCTCTGGTATGCAGTTTCTGACAGATGGATATGTTATAAATGGAGAAACTAATGCGACATATCCTGATGGTACAGTGCCTTTAGTAATTGATGCAACCACTGATGTAATTCCTTCCGTTAATTATGCAGCAGAAGGTGAAACAGTAGCTGATGCTTATTATGCAATCCGTGTAGGTGCAGGTGGAGCGGGGGCGGATGTTACAGCAACTATTAATGCAGATTTAGTAGAAAATACAAATTTTACAGATTCACTAAAACTATTAAAGTATGATCCCGGTCGTTTAGTCTTACGTGGTAATAATACTTATAGTGGTGGTACAGAAATTTATGGCGGTACTTTAAACGTTGCTAGTGATAATAACTTAGGTTTAGGTGGTACTTCTATACTGATTAATAATAATTCCACATTACAAATAGGTGCTGATTTTGATACAGATCGTGCTATTTTCCTAAGCGAGACTGGCGGTGGGAAATTTGACTTGTATGGCAATACATTTACACCATCGGGTTTGATTGGTGGTGAGGGTCAATTAACTGTAATGGACTCTACAACTGATGGTGCTGATAGTACCTTAGAGTTAAATCGACAAAATACCTATCAAGGAAGTACCACAGTAACGGGTAAAGATGGTAATGGTAATGTGGTTGTTAACGCTAATACCACAGGTGTATTTGGCCTTGCTAGCAGTGATATAACTATTAATCATCAAGGAACTATTAACTTTAATAATGATGCAGCAGCGGAGAGTCATAATTTTAGTCTTGATGATGGTCTTTTAAACTTTAACAATACAGCATCAGCTGCTGATAGTGTTACTGATGCAAAAAATGGTTCTATTATCAATTTCGCTGATACGGCTAATGGTGGCAATGGTCTTTTTACTTTAGCTACTAACACCACAATGAACTTTAAAGATCAAACCAATGCAGGTAATGCACAAATTGATAATACTGGTTTAGTAACATTTGCTGATGATGCACAAGCTGAAAATGGTGTTATTACCAATAATGCAGGTGGTATTGTTAATATAGCGGGTGCTAATAATACCACTACCATTGGTTCTCTGTCTGGTGCAGGTAATGTAGAACTAGGTGCTACAACCTTACGAGAAGGAACACTTAATCGAGATGATACTATTAGCGGTATTATCAGTGGTAATGGTGGTAGTTTAGAAAAAGTAGGTACTGGTACCCTTACGTTAACAGGTGATAATACTTGGACTGGCACTACTTCTGTAGAACAAGGTGTATTATTAGTTAATGGTAATCAGCAAACCGCTACAGGAGATATCTCTGTTGCAGCCAATAGCTCATTAGGTGGTAATGGCACTATGGGCGGTAAAGTCACTGTAGCTGATGATGGCCACATAGCAGCAGGTGCCGATTTAAACAGTGTAGGTACCTTTACTGTCGGTGGTTTAGAACTTAGTCAAAATTCTCAAGTTGATTTCCAGTTTGGTCAACCCTATGCTGTTGGTGGAAGTCTTAATGACTTGATTAATGTTAATGGCGATTTGGTTCTTGATGGTAAGTTGAACATTACTCAAACACCAAGTGGTAGTTTTGATGTGGGTGTATATCGTGTATTTAACTACACAGGTAATTTAACAAACAATATTATGGAATTTGGTGATGTGCCAGGTGCTGCTGATGACCTTTATATTCAAACTTCAATTGCTAATCAAGTAAACTTAATTAATAAAGCTGGTCTAGAGTTAAGATTCTGGGATGGTACTGGCGGCTCTGGCGGTGTATTAAAAAATAATAGTGTAATTGATGGTGGTGATGGCGTTTGGCAAAACAATCTAGGTAATGATAACTGGACAACGGATGAGACCAATCCAGAAGGTGCGATCAATGCATCTTTTAGTAATGGATCATTTGCCGTATTTGGTGGTGAGAAGGGTAATGTTACTGTTGATAATAGCCTAGGTAAAATTTTGATTAGTGGTATGCAATTTACTACAGATGGTTATGTAATAAATGATGGAACAATTACTGCTAATGCCACAGATACTATAATTCGGGTTGGTGATGGAACGACACAAGGTGCTGATTATACTGCAACTGTTAACTCTGTTATTGATGGTACTGGTAGTGTCGTGAAAACAGACGCAGGTACATTAATTCTTACTGGTACAAATCTATATAGTGGTGGTACACAGGTACGTGGTGGTATCTTAGAGGTTTCACGTGATGAAAACCTAGGCCAGTCTGGAACAGGTATTACTCTAAATGGTGGTACATTACGCTATGGTGATGCTTTTGATACTAGCCGTACAGTAAGTGTTGTTGATAATGGAGGAGCTATTGATACGAATGGTAAAAATGTTTCCTTATTAAGCTCCGTAGTAGGTGATGGTCAATTAATTAAAACAGGTGACGGTACTTTAACATTAACCCAAAACAGTCAATACACAGGTGGTACTACCATTGCCAAAGGTAACTTACAATTAGGTACAGGTGGCACAACGGGCAGTATTATTGGTGATGTGGTCAACTATGGTGTGTTACAAGTAAATCGTTCAAATACGTTAGAGTTGAATGGTAATATTTCAGGTACAGGTCAATTATGGCAACAAGGTACTGGTACTACCGTGCTTAGTGGTAATAATAATTATTCAGGCATTACGTTAGTAGAGAATGGTACGTTATTAGCAAAAGGTGCTAATAAATTGAGTGCAGCATCCGCACATGCAGTTAGTCAGGGTGCGTTACTAGATACAGGCGGTGATAATCAGGTAGTTGCTGGTTTAGTTAACCAAGGTACCATTAATTTGCGCGGTGGTGATATTGGATCTGCATTAACTGTTAAGGGCAATTATGTGGGATTAGGTGGTGTAATACAACTTGCTGCCCAACAATATAGTACAGGTATCGCTGATAAGTTGGTTATTGATGGTGGTACAGCATCAGGAAACACTTTACTAAAAGTGGATGCCAGTCGCTTAGGTGCGTCAACTACAGGTGATGGTATTGTGGTAGTGGAGGCACTTAATGGTGCTACAACTACAGCTCAAACTACAAAAGATGCGTTCACTTTAGGTGCTCCTACTATTCAAGCAGGTGCTTATCAATACAGCTTACATGCTGCTGATGCTTCAGGTTTAGGTGAAAATTGGTATCTACGTGCTTCTTTCCGTCCAGAAGTATCTATTTTTAACAGTATAGGTACTACCGTACGTCAAGGCGATCTTGCTGTATTAGGAAACTTACATTTACGGGTGGGTGATGAATTAACCTCTAGTGACGACACTTATGTATCAAAAGATGAAGAAAATAACAGACGTTTTTGGATTCGTTATATACATCAATCAAACCGTCAACGTCTAAGTGATTCTTTAGGTACAGAAGCTAACTCTAATATGAACGGTATGCAAGTAGGTTTTGATCTTTATAGCAATCGCAATTGGAATGCTGGTCTCTACACTACCATAATGGATACTGATACCAGTATTAGTACTAGAAGTGCAGGATCGTTAGGTGATAACTCTGCTTTATCAACCTATGTGGGTGGCTATGCAACATGGACAGATGATAATGGATTCTATGTTGATAATGTATTGCAATATGGACATCATCGTATTGATCTAAAGCCTAAACAAGGTAGTGAGAAATACCATCCAAATGCTAACAGCTATGTTGCATCTGTTGAAATAGGAAAACCATTCTATTTTGGTGATACTAGTTGGGCAGTTGAACCACAAGCGCAATTAGTTTACCAACACAGTGACTTTAAAGATGTTAACTTAAAAGGTTATGCAACCACACGTGTTAAAATTGATACTGATGATTCTGTCATGGGGCGTTTAGGTCTTCGGTTAACAAAAGATATGAATACTGATTATGGTAAAATAAAACCTTATGCTCGTGTTAACCTATGGCAGCAATTATCAAATGGTAAAGATACTGTATCGTTTGAAAATTTAGCTAGTACAGATGGTAAAACAATCATGAAAACTGAACAACGCTATAGCACTACTGAACTAGCTGTAGGTGCAACTTGGGGTATTACTAACAATGTTCAGGTTTATACTGAAATGGGTAGAAGCTTCCAAAATAGTGGTCATAAAACAAAAATTGAAAATGATTTTAATGGTTCTGTTGGGCTTAAAATTCGTTTCTAATATAGTATCTTAAGCATTAAGGGCAGATCAGAATACTTTGATCTGCCCTTAATTTTATATTTACTTAATGGTATTAAATCCACTTCAGAGAATGCCATAAACGAAGTACTTAGAAATGTAGGGTATGACACCAAAACCGAAATATGCGGGATGGCTATTGAACCAAATTTTCAAACGTTACAAAATAACGCTTTTTGTCTAAGTGTTACAATATAAGCCTTGCAATACTTGCATTATAAAGGCAACTTTTACAAAGTAAGGGCTTTTTCTACCATTGTCTAAAAATCTGACATTAAAATAAAAATAATATTGCTATAATTCAAAATTATCACAGTAAACTATAATTAGTTAAAAATTAATGGCAGGGCGAACTTTATAGTTTTATGTTATGAAGATTTTTATTTATGTACAGAGGTAAATTAGTTTTGGAAAGATTAATAACTGCTTTAACAGGCATTGCTGTATTGCTCATAGGTTTTTATTTATATAATAAACAAGACAACATGTACAAAAATGGTATTCCAGCTATAGGAATAGTTACTGAAAAAGATACTAATATCCTCTCTACCAGGAATAAAGGCTCTCGTTTAACAATAAGTTTTACAGATAAACAAGATAGTAATTATGATTTCCAAACCTCTAGAGATACAGCATATAATAGCTTTAAGAAGGGTGATACTGTACGAGTACTCTATAAGGAAGATAATCCCAATTATGTTGTATTAGATAATGGAACTATTTCTATGAAAGAAATAGTAGGATGTACTGTAATAGGTATTGCTTTAATAATCTTTTCAATATTTGGAGACATAAGTTCCTTATTTAAAAAAAGATGATTTTTTAAGAAATAAGACAGACAAACCAGAGTATTAGCCATAGTCAAAAGTAATATAGGACGTGGCATAAATAATCATTTAGCCAGTATTCTAAAGGCAGCCCCTACTATAGGATTTTTTTATACCTGTGAAATTAAAAATTGAAATTTAACTTAATAGGATAGGTTAAAAATAAGATAGGGATTAAATTAGGGGTTGATAGAAATTATATAAATAAAAAACCCTAGTTAAATTAACAAGCTAGGGTTTACATATGGTGCCTCGGGCGAGACTCGAACTCGCACGTTATCGCTAACAACGGATTTTGAATCCGCCGCGTCTACCAATTCCGCCACCGAGGCAGGCGTTGCGTATTCTATGTTCTGAATTAATCAATGTCAAATCATTTCCCTATCGATTTATAGCCATTTCCCCAACTATTAGTGTTCTAAAGGTTCAGCTTCTTGTCCTATCCTGATATAGCCTTAGAGATAATCTAACTACTTGACTATGAGGATGGGGAATGGAAAAATTTCTATAATTAAAAAATCCGTTCATAGAAAGCCAGCTTGATTGTTGGTTTTTTTATGTCTTTTTTTCTTGCTAGAGCCAAAAGAATAAACACTCCTATATTACTAAAATGAAATCTCCATTAATAGTAAAAGGAGATTTTAAATTGAAATTAAAATATATGATGATATCCTTACTCTTGGGGATCACAATATCATCTTTTCAAATACAAGCTGCTGGATTAGACCCTGATCGTATAGATTATATTGAAAAAATGGCAGTAAGTGAGGCTAGCTATCTTGCACGCCCATTTAGACTTTCTATGAGTGATCAATACTCAAATACATTAAATTGTAAATTGAGCTTTATTACAAAAGAGTCAATTAGACAAAATTTAGCATTAAGTTCTTTTGTGGACGAGATTGACGCCAATGAGGACTGTACAGTGAATGTAAAGTTTGTTAATCATACATATATGCCTAGTTTAAGCAGTCAAACACTTACTTTTAAAATGAGCCCCACTTCTGCTGGTTATATGTGGGATTGCTCTTTTTCTGGCCAGTCTGGAAATATACCTAGCTACTGTACATCAAATTAATTAATACATATAAGCCGCATCTGATAACAGGAGGGGCTTTTTTTATGCCTGTTTATTCTTGCTAAAGCCAAAATAAATAATTGTATTAAATGACTATTATGGAATTTCCAAACTAACAAAATAAAGGAAATTTCATAATGCCATATGTTAATGAGTTTACAAGAAGCTCAGCTTTGAAAGTTGAGAGAGAAACAGAATGGGTTCTTGAGCCTAATAAACATGTATATAAAGTAACTGTCCCTGTTGCTATGTCAAAAATAGTTCCAAATGATGATGTTTATAAAACTCATGGAAGTAAACTGTTTCTTCATACAGAATTTGAATTTAAAATAATCGCAAACTCTAATGCTTCTGTTGTAGAGATTGAGAGTCAAGCAAAACAAGCGTTAAAATCAATGCTGGCTACAGATATTATATTTAATCTTTAAAATTAAAAGCCCCTTTCTAACGATAGACTGGGGCTTTTTTATCTGCATTAAGGTATTGCAATTCAATATTATCACACATTGATGTGTTGAAATAATACAACTTTACTTAAGAGAATTTATGCCAAATAAAGATCCTAATCTATGGCAATCAATTTACCTAGCAATAACAGCTTCAGCTACATGGCAAGGTGCAATTATGGCCTCAATTATAGCAATACTACGTATTTTATATGATGGTAAAGAAACAAAGCCTTTAAAAATTATATTAGAGGCAGTGATTTTTGGCGCTTTATCGCTTTGTGTAGTAAGTATTTAAGCACAGTAAAATAGAGTTTATATCACAGGGCTAGAAGCTAAACGAACTGAGACAGAGAAACAAGCTACTAAGCTAGTTCAAGACAAAGAAATATGAAAATCAAACTATTAATAACTGGATTGGTCAGTCTTTACCTAGTGGATTTTACTAAGGGGGTTAGCTGTGGGCTTGCAGTCATTAGCGTTTAATAATAAGGGCATAAAGCAGAACAAATAATTAGAAATCGTTTCATAAGAGAATATCCTTAAAATATTTTTGGGTTATCAGATTTAATTACGATTATAGTCTATTAGAGGGATAATATTACTGATTATTAGTGGATATAGTATTAATTTAGACTGCAAAAGCACTCAATATTACTTAAGTGCTTTTATATTTGAAAAATAATAAGAACCATGGAGTTACTTAGGTAGACCTGCTTGTGCAACAGATGGACATGACTTATTAAGTACATATATAACATAATATTCATTCTGTAAGCTACCATAACCAGCTTGCCAGCGAGTTCTAGAGTAAGTGCATTGGTATTGCATATCAAAGCCAATCATACTTGCTTTACTTGATTGAAAATACCATGCGCCATAAGTGATTTCACCTGCTGCATTAGCGGGTAAAGATGTTAAACCAGCTATAACTCCTACAGTTATTACGAATGTAGTCATTAGTTTTTTCATAATATCTCTCCTAGAAATTTCCTTTGAAGCAAAAAGCACTACTTCTTTTAGTGCAAAATGATAATAAACTAATTAGGAAAGTTTATTATTAGACCTATGTATTATGACTAGAAAATTGTTCACTACTATTTTTCTAAAATAGCATAATATTTCTTTATCCCTCTAATGGCTTGAAGTCTATTAGTTCATATATATGATAGTTTTCTTTATCAGCTTTAAGTAGCTGTAGATAAAATTATTAATTTCCAGTTGATTATGATGTAACCATGAAATCAATATTTATTTAACAAGCTTAAGTGAAGGTCTTTTTAAATTATATAATTTATCTATTTCATATAGTTAAGATGTAAGGATTGTTCTAATTCTTCGTAAGAGTATCTAAGATCAAGAGTAAGGTTTGTGATTAGGGCAATCTATAACAGATGTTTTTTATGCTCAAGATTTAATTCTGCGGGTTCTCTAGTTCTATAGCGCTTTGTTGACATTGTTCTCCATAGGTATCCAGATTGTCCTTTTGTAATTCGTCCTAATGGTTTAGGTCTAGAGGTTCAGCTTCATTATCCTCCTATAGAAAAATTAAGGACAAGTTAAGATAAGACAGATTATTTAGCCCTTTAGCTGTTCGAATAGAAGCTAACTTAATACTATTATTAATGTTCTGTAATAAAAATATCTTTATTATTAGAAATAAAATAGCAACAAGTATTGTCTATCGTTATAATTTATTAAAATCTATTTAACACAAGGCTGAATGACTATTATGTTTGGGTTTAAAAAAAAGAACACAACAGATGTAGCTGCACAACAAAAAGCTGTGATAGAACCTAAATCTAACACTAAACGCTGGGTAATAAGAATTAGCGCAGGTGTTATAGGTATTTATTTGCTGGTTTGTATAGTAGTAGGTATGTATTGGAGTAATGAGCCTGAGATGTTTTCTGTAAAAGAAAATGCTCAACAAGCTGCTGTTGCTTTGCAGTTAGACCCACAAAACCTCCCTGTTGGTTTTACAACAGTGGAAACTTTAAAAAGAGTGGTTTCTACAGTTATTCATAAACCAGGTGGTTATCTTAATAATGATATGTTTCCTCCAGGATTATGGCTAGATAATATTCCTAGCTGGGAAATAGGTGTTTTAAAACAAACTCGTGATATGACATTGGCCATGCAAAGGGCTTTTTCTCGTTCTCAGTCACAGTCTTCTGAAAATATTAACCTATCTAAAGCGTTTGAAAATTTTAGTACAGAGCCAACACGTTGGTTATTTCCAGCTGCTGAAGAGCGTTATCAAAATGGTATTAATTTTTTAACTGCTTATGAAAAACAATTATTAAATCCTGATGATTCTAATGGTAAGTTTTATGCTAGGGCAGATAATCTTGCTGCATGGTTAGGGCTTGTAGAAACGCAATTAGGTTCAATTTCGCAACGTTTATCAGCTAGTGTTGGACAACAAAGTGCTGAGTTATCCGCTAAAGATATTACTGATGATCCTTCTGCTAAGGAAAAGATTGATAAAACACCTTGGTTACAGATAGATAATGTGTTTTATGAAGCACGTGGTCAAGCATGGGCTTTAGCTCATTTGTTACGTGCAGTTGAGATTGATTTTCAAGATATTTTAGCTAAGAAAGGTGCTTTAGTAAGCATAAGACAAATTATTCGTGATTTAGAAGCTACTCAGCAATCTATTTGGAGTCCAGTTATTTTAAATGGTAGTGGTTTTGGTTTTTGGGCTAATCACTCATTGGTAATGGCAAGTTATATTTCACGTGCTAATGCAGCAGTAATAGATTTACGTCGTTTATTAGAGCAGGGTTAATAGTGTGGCTAAAAAACTATCTTCTTTAGCAGATTTAGGTGGTTTAGTTTATTCAACTGATTCAGGGCGCCATTGCCCAGATTGTGGAAAACCTGTCAATCAATGTGACTGTAAGCAACAGTTAGTGATTGAAGGCGATGGTGTTGTCCGTATTCGCCGTGAAACTAAAGGAAGGGGAGGCAAAACTGTTACAACTATTACAGGTATCCCTTTACCAGAGTCAGAGTTAAAAGATTTAGCAACAGCTTTAAAACGTCGTTGTGGCACAGGTGGAACTTTAAAGGAAGGCATTATTGAAATTCAAGGTGAGCATGTTGAGTTGTTAATGCAAGAACTTGTTAAGCGTGGTTTTAACGTTAAGAAATCAGGGGGCTAAAACCCTATTAAATAATAAGGGCAAGTAATGTCAACAGTTATTAAGCGTACCCGTAAAGATGATGGTAGTGAGTGGACTGTAGCTGATACGCGCAGTGTTTATGGCGTTAGGCATTGGAGCGCTGGGTATTTTTCTATTGATGAGCAGGGAAAGTTATTAGTTCATCCGCAAGGAAATAATACCAGCAATATTGATTTACGTTCACTTATCAATCAATTAAATGAGTCTGGCTTACAGCTTCCTTTATTATTGCGTTTTCCTGATATTTTACAAGATCGTGTACGTCGTTTAACAGGTGCCTTTGATGAACAAATTGCCCGTTTAGATTATGCTGGAAAATATACAGCCGTTTATCCTATTAAAGTTAATCAACAAGAAGCAGTGGTAGCCAATATTATTGCTACAGAGCAAGTTTCTATTGGCCTTGAAGCAGGTTCTAAACCAGAGTTAATGGCTGTGTTAGCTTTAGCACCGAAAGGCAGTACTATTGTTTGTAATGGTTATAAAGATCGTGAGTTTATACGTTTAGCTTTAATGGGTAAAAAGTTAGGGCATAATGTTTTTATTGTTATTGAGAAAGAATCTGAAGTCCCTTTTGTTATTGAGGAATCTAAAGCCTTAGCAGTAGAACCACAGATTGGCTTACGTGTTCGGTTATCTTCTTTAGCCTCTAGTAAATGGGCTGATACAGGTGGAGATAAATCTAAGTTTGGTTTATCTGCTGCACAAATTTTTAGCGTAGTAAAAAGATTCACTGATGCTGGGTTAGCGCAGGGTATTCGCTTAATGCATTTCCATATGGGATCGCAAATTTCTAATCTTGCAGATTATCGTCGTGGCTTTAGAGAAGCTATTCGCTATTACGGAGAGTTACGTAGTTTAGGTTTACCTGTTGACTATGTGGATATTGGTGGCGGTTTAGGGGTGGATTATGATGGAACACACTCTCGCAATGATAGCTCTATTAATTATGATATGGAAGATTATGCAGCAAGTGTAGTAGGGATGATTAAGGAGTTTTGTGATCTGCAAGAGTTGCCACACCCTAATATTATGTCCGAAAGTGGTCGTGCTATTACAGCACATCATGCGGTGTTAGTAGTTAATGTTACAGATGTAGAAAAACATAATGATCAATCTCCTGTTATTGATAATTTGCTTGAACAGCCTGAAATTATCCAGCAATTAGTAGAGTTATTGTCACCCACTGACCCTGAGATGGTAACGGAGATTTATTGGCGTGCAGTACATTTAATTGAGGAAGCGTCTGCTCAATATTCAGTGGGTAAATTGGATATGGAGCAAAAGGCTGTGGCAGAGCAATGTTATTATGCTATTTGTCGTCGTTTATCTGACCAGTTAAAAGCCCGTCAAAAATCGCATCGTCCTGTTATGGATGAGTTGAACGATAAGTTGGCTGATAAATATATATGTAATTTTTCTGTTTTCCAAAGTTTACCTGACACATGGGCGATTGATCAGGTATTACCAACTATCCCTTTACAACGCCTCACAGAAGAACCTTTACGCCGCGCAGTATTACAAGATTTAACCTGTGATTCTGATGGTAAATTGCAACGCTATATCGATGAGCAAAGTATTGAAAGCACAATGCCAGTACACGAAATAGTTGATGGTGAAGACTATCTTATTGGTATTTTTTTAGTAGGTGCTTATCAAGAAATTTTGGGGGATATGCATAATTTATTTGGTGATACTGACTCTGTAAATATTTATCAACGTGCAGATGGTAGTGTTGAATACTCAGGTATAGAAACCCATGATACTATTGAAGATATGTTGCGTTATGTGCATATGTCACCTGAAAAACTGATTAATCTTTATCGAGATAAAGTAGGTAGTGCACATTTAACATCTTATGAACGTAATCAATATCTTGATGCCTTTCGTTTAGGATTAACGCGCTCTTCTTATTTAGCTGACTAAAAAGTAAATAATACAATAATATTACTTGTAACTTGTAACATTCTATTTTAATGTAAGCATCTGATTTTGCGTTAGGAAGTGGGAAACAGGTGATTCATTAAAATCCTGTGCTGCCCCCGCAACGGTAATTGATAGCTAAATTAGCACTGCTCTCTAATATAACCACTGTAATTTTTATGGGAAGGTGGAGTAAGCAGATCATAAGCCCGGAGACCGCCCTAAATTACTTATTTATAGGTATAGCGCAATTTACTACTGGTGTAGCGGAGGGTTCCACCAGCAGCTAGGGTTTATGCTGCCTGTTTTACCCTCCTCAAAAGCCGAATTATACTTTTGAGGGTTAACATGAAATTATCTTTTCTATCAGTATCTATTTTATTCTTATCCACTACTAGTACGACATTTGCCCAAGAAACAACTAATAAAGAACCTCTTGATGATGCTTTAAAATTAGATACCATCGTTGTGACAGCTAATAGGGATATTCAACCCCGTGAGGAAACAAATGCAGCTGTTACTGTATTTACTCGAAAAGATATTGATCGTTTACAACCTTCTAATGTTACAGAGCTTTTAAATAAAGTGCCTGGTGTACAGATTACTCAATCCGGAGGAATGGGAAGTAATACAGGCATTTTTATTAGGGGAACTAAAACAGCACAAAGTTTGGTACTTATCGATGGACAACGTATTGGTTCAGCTTCAGCAGGTGGGGCTGCATTACAACATTTAGCTATCGATCAAATTGAACGTATTGAGGTATTACGTGGCTCTCGTTCTGCAATATATGGTGCAGATGCTATTGGTGGTGTTATACAAGTTTTTACTCGTAGGGGAGATGGCAATGGTATAAAACCACGGTTGCGTATTGCAGGTGGTAGTAATGGGACTTGGGAGAAAAGTTTAGGTGTTGCAGGCGGTAATGATAAAACACGTTTTAGTTTAAATACTTCTTTATATGAAACTCAAGGCATAGACCGTACTCGTCGTTCTTTTCCATCAGACCATGATCATGATGCCTATCGCAATAAATCATTTAGTTTTACCTTTAGTCATCAGTTAACTGATGACATTGATGTTGGTTTTAATGCATTAGATCAGCGTGGTAAAACTGAATATGATAATCCTTATGGTCGTTATGATCCTGCAACTTATATGAGTTATCCAGATACTAAGCCTTATGATGATTTTAGTTTAAGTAGTACATCTGGTTATTTTAATTATCATATTAATGATTTTTGGACAACACGTTTAGAAGCAGGCCATGCTGAAGACAAAATAAAATCTAAAGATAAGTATAGTCCAACCAGTACTGTTTATAATACTTACCGTGACTCAGTAACTTGGTTGAACACACTTAATTTGAATGAAAAAAATACAGTTCTATTAGGTGTAGATTATTTAAACGATAAATTGCATAGTAGCACCGATTACGAGAGAACAAGCCGTTGGAATAGAGCTGGTTTTATTCAGCATAGTTATCAAGGTGATTTTGTCTTTACTGAGTTGGGTTTACGACACGATAAAAACCAACAATTTGGTAGTAAAAATACTTGGAATGCCAGTTTAGGTTTTAATATTAATCCTGATAATCAGTTAATTTTCTCTTATGCCGAAGGTTTTCGTGTACCAACATTTAATGATCTTTATGCACCACCTGGCTGGGGAGCAAATCCAAAATTAGATCCTGAAAAGTCTAAAAGCTATGAAATTCAATGGCGTAATCAACTAGCTGAAAAAACGCATTTAGAAGCCTCTGTTTATCGTACAGTGATACGTGATGCTATTGTTTCAGATAGTAGTTATAACATGCAGAATATTGATAAAGCACGTATTAATGGTTTTGAAGCATCGTTACAACAAGAGTGGCAAGGATGGATAGGTGTATTGGCTGTTAGTATGATTGATCCTAGGGATGCTAAATCAGGTCATACCTTACCTAATCGAGCAAGAAGAACTTTAAATTTAGATGTTGATCGAAAGTTTGGAGATTTTTCATTTGGTGCTAGCTGGTTAGCTGCTAGCTCTAGTTATGGTAATACAACGAATACTGCTGATATTCCAGGTTATGGTTTATTAGGTATTCGTGGTAGTTGGCAAGCAACTCCAGCCATTAAGTTTGATGCTAAGATAGATAACTTATTGGATAAATCCTATTATCGTAATACTTATGATTATAAGGCTGATCCTAATAATTGGGCTGCTCCTGCAACTACTTATGGATATAGGGAAGAGGGTATTACCGCAATGCTTGGGGTTACTTGGACACCTGATTTATTTTAATCAATAAAAAAGCGACCTTAATAGGTCGCTTTTGTTAGTTAATGATTGCTATTTTTTCTGCCATTTTCCGCCAACATTAATATATTGTCCTGCAGGTGTCTTTTCTTGAGCTTTTTGGCCTGCCATAGCTTCTACATCATTTAAAGTAATACCATTTTTCTTAGCTAAATTTTGGTATTCTTTTTTACGTGCATCATTAATTAGTTGTGTAATTACTGCTGCATTACCTTCATTTTTGACGATGCCAAGATAACCATTAGCCATTTCACCTACTTGTCCACTGGCTTTTGCTTGCCCTAAAGCGCTCATGGCCTCATTTAAATTCATTGCAGCAACAGGCAGTGATAACGTAGCTGCTAATAGTGATACTGTGATTGCCTTACGTAAATTCATGTTAGTCTCCTTAGAATAGACCACTTGAGCTGTTAAAAATATTATCTAGTTCTTTATCTACTTTAATATAAATTTCATGTTGAATTTTAACATTCAAGTTGATATTAATAGGCTCACTAGGTGCTTCTACTTTAACGGTAGGTGTACAAGCTGCCAAAAAACCAGTTAAAAGAATAGAAATGCTGAGTAGTCCTATTCGCATGATAACCCCTTTGCTTTTAAAATATAATTTGTCCATCATAACGATCTTTATTGATTTTTACTAGAACGTTGTTGTAAACGTTTTTGTACACGATCACGGATAGTTTCACTGACACGATCACTCAATTGTAATGTTGTCATTAATGCAGGAATATCTTCTTGCAAGGTGATATTTAAATTGATCGGTTGCCCATTTTTTACATTGGGGTTTCTACCATTAATTTGTAATCCAAGAGTGGCAGTACCTTGGTCATAAGAAACTTGGCTACTTAATACAGTATATTGAAAGTTTTCTAGTGCTTCAGTTACTAAATGCATACTAGGGTTATTTTGTCCCATAGCTTTAATAGAGGGAGAGTCAAATTTGATAAAGCCCGCTTTACGAGCACCTAGTTTACCATCTTTTACATCAATACCATTTTTACTAATAATAATGGGTAATGTTCCATCTAATATTCCTTCACCATCAAGTCCTTCTGTAGGATAAGCTTTTAATATATCTGTTAGTTGTAAGTCTTTTATTTGCAAATCTAATTGCTGTGGTAATTTAGCTAAGTTTAACTGGCCTGGTTTTAACCATACTTCTCCTGTAAACATACCTAACTCCATTTTTGTCCAATTAATTGTTCCTTGATCTAGGTTGTTAAGAGGGGCTGTATAATCTCCTTTGAACTGTGCAGGCCCCATAACAAAGCCTGGGTTAGCCTCTGTTAAAGTAAGATCTGAAGAGCTTACTGTTAGTCGATTATTTTGTAAGTTAATGGTTGCTGAGCCTGATAGGTCTCTAAACTCACTACGATCATAAATACCAGAAAGGCCACTAAACTTTGCAGTTGCATTCGTTTTTAATAAACCCTTATCAATGGGAATAGTAACGGAACCATTGAAGCTTATTTTACCTGTAGCAATTTCTAATAGCTCAGGCCAATCTTTAAACGTTTTGGCAAACATATTAGAGGTTCTAAAAAATAGATCAGGGGTTTTTGCGGTAATAGCTAGCTGTTTACTGTAATCAGTTTTAACGCTGATATCAGCTGATAAATCAGCCCCATTAGTAATTTTTCCTGTAAAACTTGTTTGTGTTAAATCAGTAGCTAGTTGACCTGTTAGTCGCCAACTAATAGGTTTTAATAATGTATGAGTTAATGATGAGGTAGAAATAGTAATAGGGCTGGTAGCAGTTAGTTTGATATTATTTTTATCTTCATAATTGATCGTTGTTTTTAAGTTGTTAGCAGCTAATTGTAAGTTTTTAGCATTAATTTCTTTGTCAGTTAGTTGCTGTAATGTAATTAATGTTGTGTTATCAAAAGTTATGGTTGTTTGTTTAGGATTTACTGTAGCTGTAAAGGGTAATGATAAACGACCATTTTCTAAATTATATCCTAGCACTGTTAGTTTTTTAGTATTTGCTTGTAATAATGCCTCTTCAAATTGTATTTCAGCTTGTTTAGTATTAATAAATATATTGGTAGTAAATAAGCTATTTAATGTACCTTCTATATTTAAATGAACCGTTAAGGCTCTATCAGCTTCAGTATGTTGGTCAGTAATGGCTAATGGTTGTAGTTTTAAACTAACACTGTTAGGTTGTAAGTCTTTAGGCAATTGTTCGAGTAAACTTTGATCCAAATTTGTTAATTTGAGATCAGTGTCTAATTTTTCTATTCGTGGACGGTAATTATTAAGGGTAACTTTGGTTTTCATAATCCCTTGTAAGTAACCTAACTTAATAATTGGCCATGGGTTAGGTAAAGATGCATCTAAATTAAAGTAACCTTGATCAGGTTTAAAGTCAGTCATGCCATTGGGAAAATGTAGTTGCCAATCAGCATTGATTTGCATTGCTTGTGGTATTTCAGTAATCGTTTGTTGAGCAGGTAACCACTCATGTAACCAACTAAATAAAGCTCGGGTATCATCTATTTTAAATAGTTTAAGTTGCCCACGCCAATCCCTAAGCTGTTGGCTATCAATTTGTGTAGTTAATGCTAATAGTGGTTGTGTATTAAAATCTGTGGTTAGCTGTAAATCATATTGTTGATCTTTGTTATAAAGATTAGCATTGATTGACAAATTGTCATTATTATTAAATAGATTAGCTTGTAAAGAGAAGGGTAGATTTGTTTGTTGGTTTTGTAAAAGGGTTACAGTTCCTGTTGTCTTACATTGTCCCATAGCACAGGGTAAAGTGACTATTAATTCATCAATCTTAATAGTATTAGGTGCCCAGCTTAAGTTATTTAATAAAGAGGGGATATCTAGTGGTTGCTGGTCTTCTTGAATGGTATTTTGGGCGATAAAGTCTCCTTGTTGCCATTGTACAGATAATTGTTTCATGGTCAGTGTAGACCATGAAAGTACAATATTTTGACTGTTGATAGTTGTTAAATTACCATCAGTTGTTTGTTGAGTAGCTGTTAGTTGTTTAATGGTTAAACCTTTAAAGCTAACACCTAAATCTTGCCAATTAACTTCTAAGCCAAGATCATGTTTTAAATTTTGCCAACGACTCCAACCATATACCCCTAGCAAAGCGAATAGTAGAAGGACTATAAGCAACACTCTTAGTATTTTGGTTAAGCGAGTCATAATAGTTTAAGCCTGTTTTATCCTATTAGTTTATTTTAACAATAACAAAAATGATTGAAAGAAGAACTATTTTTAAAAAGTAACATATTGTTAATATTAATAATTGATTATGGCTATTAAAGTATATTAACAACTTATAAAATAATAGTTACTAGCAAATATAAAATATTTAGAATATGAACGAATGTACTATTTTTAATAAAAAGCTAGCAATCTACAATAAAGTACGTAAAAATAGACAGATACACCTTCTTCAAAGTAATAGAAAGAGATTTTTAAACGATAATAATGAAGTTGTATTTATTTAATTAATGAGGAAAATTTAAAACACATGGCCAATTGGCGTGATCTTGATCCTGAGGCAAAAAGAGAAGCCTCAAAATACGAAAATCCTATTCCTAGTCGTGAATTAATTCTTAAACATTTAGAAGAGCGTGGGGCTCCAGCGACTAGAGATCAATTAATAACAGAGTTTGCATTAACTAACGAAGATGATATAGAGGCTTTAAGGCGTCGTTTACGTGCAATGGAACGTGATGGGCAAGTTATCTATACTCGTCGCGGAGCTTATGCACCTGTTGATAAGCTAGATTTAATACGTGGCCGTGTTATCGGTCATAGAGATGGTTTTGGTTTTTTAGTACCCGATGATGGTAGTGATGATTTATTTTTAGGTCCTGGTCAAATGCGTTTAGTATTTGATGGTGATAGGGCGTTAGCTCGTGTCTCTGGCTATGACCGTAAAGGTCGTCGTGAAGGGGCTATTGTTGAAGTAGCAGAACGTGCTCATGAAACATTGGTGGGACGTTATTATAATGAAAGTGGTTTAGGGCATGTAGTGGCGGATAATCCTAAGATGCCACAGGAGATTCTTATTCCTCCTTCTAAACAAGGAGCTGCTAAACATGGTCAATTTGTTGAAGTAACCATTGAACAATGGCCTACTGTATTTCGCCAAGCTCAAGGTACAATAACCAATGTGCTTGGTGACTATATGGCACCAGGTATGGAAATAGAAGTTGCATTACGCAGCTATGATTTACCCCATGAGTGGCCAAAAGCTTTACTAAAAGAAGCTGCACAAATCAAAGAAGAAGTAGCAGAAAAGGATAAAAAGAAGCGGGTTGATTTAAGAAAACTATCTTTTGTTACTATTGATGGCGAGGATGCTCGAGACTTTGATGATGCAGTTTATGCAGAAACCACTAAGCAAGGTTGGACACTTTATGTGGCTATTGCTGATGTTTCTCATTATGTGAAAATTGGTTCTGCCTTAGATGAAGAGGCAGAGAAGAGGGGAACTTCTGTTTATTTTCCTGAACAAGTTATTCCTATGCTGCCTGAAGTATTATCGAATGGACTTTGCTCACTTAATCCATTGGCGGATAGGTTAGCAATGGTTTGTGAGATGAATATTAATAAAAAAGGAGAAATGACGGATTATTTCTTCTATGAGGGAGTCATTCATTCTCATGCACGTTTAACTTACAATAAAGTGAGTCAATTATTAGAAAAACCTAATAGTGCAGAAGCTAAATTTATTCGTAAAGAAATGCCACATTTAATGCAACCTTTAAAAGAGCTTTATGCTTTATATAAAGTGTTGTTAGCAGCTCGTCATAAACGTCACGCTATTGAGTTTGAAACCCAAGAAACACGTATTGTATTTGGTGCTGATCGTAAAATTAAAGAAATTGTACCTACTGTTCGTAATGAAGCACATCGTTTAATTGAAGAATGTATGCTTTGTGCAAATGTGGCATCAGCATTATTTTTAATGAACCATGATATTCCTGGCTTATACCGTGTACACGATGGTCCTACAGAAGAAAAACAGCAAAAGTTACAAGCATTTTTAGGTGGTTTGGGGCTATCACTCTCTATGGGATCAGGTGATCCAACGCCTGAAGACTATGCTAATTTATTAGAAAAAATTAAAGATAGATCAGATTTTAGTTTAATCCAAACGGTTATGTTACGCTCAATGGGACAGGCACATTATACCCCAGAGAATCATGGTCACTTTGGTTTGAATTATGAAGCCTATACACATTTTACATCGCCTATTCGTCGTTATCCTGATTTATTAGTACATCGTGCCATTCGAAGTATTATTCGTTCTAAAAAGCAATCAGAGCATGTACGAAGAGTAGGGGCTACTAGTTTAGTTAAACAAACTATTTATCCTTATGAAGAGGCGCAATTAGAGAAATTAGGCGAACACTGTTCATCATGTGAGCGCCGTGCTGATGAAGCTACCAGAGATGTAGTAAACTGGCTCAAATGTGAATATATGCAAGAGCGAGTAGGTGAAACTTTTACAGGTATTATTACTGGGGTAACAAGTTTTGGCTTATTTGTTGAATTATCTGATATTTTTGTGGAAGGTATGGTTCACGTTACCGCATTACCTGGTGATTATTATCATTTTGATGTTATTCATCACCACCTAAAAGGTGAACGTAGTGGCCGGACTTTTAGATTAGGTGATACTATAGAGGTTATTGTTACACGTGTTGATATGGATGATCGAAAAATAGATTTTGATTTAGCTGAAAATGCGTTAAATTTGACAATACCTAACAAACGTAAAAAACAATTACCTAACTCAAAAACAAGAGCTAATACCTCTAATAAACGTCCTAAAACTAAATTAAAAGTTGCTAAAACTAATAATGAAAGTAAAACAGTAGATAACGAGTTATTAGAAAAAGCAGATAGTTTATTAACAAAATCAACATTAAAAACAAAGCGTAAAAAACGTTCTGTAAAAGTTAAAAAAGCTCAACAAGTTCTGGCTTCTGAAGTTGCTATTCTCCAGCAAAAGCCAAAAGCAGTTACTAAAAAATCAAAATCATCCACTAAAAGAAAAGCTAGGGTGAAAAAGCTATGAGTCAATGGGAAAAAATTTATGGTATTCATGCAGTAGAAGCATTACTTAATCATCATCCTAAACGTGTTAAGCAACTTTTTATATTGGAGGGTCGACAAGACCCCAAAATACAGCATATTATTGAGTTAGCTAAAAAAAATCATGCTAAAATACAAATATCTAGCCGAGATGAGCTAAATGAGCTAACCGCTGAGGATGCTGTACATCAAGGTGTAGTTGCAGAGGTTTCGCCTAGTCAAGTATGGAATGAGGCTATGCTAGAAGAGTTATTAGAAAAACTAGCAGAACCACCTTTATTATTAGTATTAGATAATATAACTGATCCACATAATCTAGGCGCTTGTTTACGAACAGCAGATGCCGCAGGCGTTCAGGCTGTTATTATCCCCAAAGATAAATCAGCTACATTAAATGCTACTGTACGAAAAGTAGCTTGTGGTGCTGCGGAGGTTATTCCTTTAGTCACTGTCACTAATCTTGCACGTACTTTAGAAAAACTACAGCAACGTGGTTTATGGATTGTTGGTACAGCAGGTGAAGCTGAACAAGAAATTTATCAGCAAGATTTAACTATTCCTACTGTCTTAGTAATGGGGGCAGAAGGAAAGGGGATGCGTCGCTTAACCAGAGATCATTGTGATTATCTTGTAAAACTGCCTATGCTGGGTAGTGTAAGTAGTTTAAATGTTTCTGTAGCAACAGGTATTTGTTTATTTGAGGCCGTTCGGCAGCGGAAACTTATTTAATATTATAACTACAATTACTTAGAATATTTATTAACACTTATAGGTATTTTATAAATACCTATGTGTGGTAAAATAGTATCAATCCTTTGAATTTTTGTGGATTAATACTATGACCAAGAAAAAAAACTTTCCTACCCATCCTAAACATCCAGAAAGGATTTGTTGGGGGTGTGATAAGTATTGTTCTGTTAAAGAATTGGGTTGTGGTAATGGTGCAGATCGTACACAACACCCAGTAGAGCTATTTGGAGAAGATTGGCTTGAATGGGAGCTACAGTCCGACCGTTTAATTAATCAAAAAGATTATTAGTTTTGGAAAGATTAAGTAAAGAACAAATCCTTTTGTTAAAATTAAATTAAAGATCAACAATAAACTCTTTAAATAAATCAACTGGATCAATAATTTGGTCTGGATCATTATGGCAGGTATATATTTTCCCTGCTTTAGTATGCATAGAAACTTCGCCAGAATCAGGGTTATAATCAATACTTTCTATTTCTGCCAAATTGATAAAAGTTGTTCTTTGTCTGCCTTCAGGTGTTTGATATCGGTATTTTATAAATTGCATAAAACCTCCATAGTTAATTGATTATTGATTCTATTATTTTATTATAAATTCAGTGTAGTTATTCATTTCTTATAAAAGGATAATAATTTTATTTTGGAGTGACAGCAAGCATTATTGTGGAATACTTAAATAATTACTCATGATCCGCATATTCTAATCAATGTTATGTTAGCGTAGCCGAGCAGGGCGAGAAAAAGGCCTGTAGATAATACTGCCACTAGCTACAGGCCTTTTTTAATATAACATGTGTTATGTGAAGTTATTTATTTATCTCTTCATTAATAAACTCTGTTAAATCTTCATTATCAGTCATTAAAAAATACTCTCTTCTTTCTTTATCTTCATGTTGCCCCCATGGTTGGTCTACAACTGCACCTACTGCGATTTTGATTTTTATTCCTTTATAATCAAACTCTTCTGACAATACATTTTTGTGTGTTTTTATATATTTTATTTTAGCTATTATTTTTTGTAACTCTTGATCATTATCGTAACTCATATATTTTCACTTTTCCTTATGCCCTAAAGGACATGATAGGCGCATACACAAGGCTATTTTAAGGACAACAGGACTGATGCGCCAAGACCTCCTACCTTATGTTAATTTATTACTAAAGGCCTGATTATACGCTAAAAAGATGGTTATTTGCGATAGCCTGAGAGAATAGCTCAAAACATGTCTAATCGTGCCTGATTAACAAATTGCTAATTATCAACATGTTATAACTATCAAGCATTAAAACGTTAATACAATCAATAGATTATAGCGAGTGAGGACGCGGCGCGGCAGGACAAGGACGAACGAGCGCAATAGTTAAAGGTAGGTGTTCGTAATACCTACCTTTTGTGCCATTTTGGCAGTAATTAATTATTCTCTTTTATTCTTTAAGTCTTGGGCGGCTTCATTTGCATAGTTATCGAACATATAAAATGCTAGATCAGTCCATTTTATAGGTTTTCCTACCTTGTAACTAACTCCAATATTTAGACCAGCTATTGAAATATTGTCTAAAAAAATAACCAATCATACGCAGCAACTGATGAGAAGTTTAAATTAGATAATGTGAAATTCATTATAAGTATATTGCCTGGATAAAAAAATATGCTTACTGATGGATTAGATTAGACTCATACTATAGTAATAAAACTTCGCATAATGTAATGGTGTTATGTTAGCGAAGCCTTGCAACGCAAGAAAAGGGCGTGAAGATAATAGCCAAAACTTCACGCCCTTTTTAATATAATTCATATTATGCGAACCAATCAGAATAAAAAGAATATGCGAAGCATGATAGACGCCTACACAAGGCTATTTTAAGAACATTAATAATTACCGCGTCGTAACAACCTAAAGTATGTTAAAACCTCGCAAAAGAGATGTTACAGCCAATAAAAGGTTAATTCGTCTAACAAGGTCATACAACTAAAATTAATCTGCTTTCGCCCTGATTAACCCTAAAAACTAGAAAACTGGTACCAAGTTTCAGAATGAAAATAGATGTGTGGGTGCTAGTAACACCCACACTTTGGTACGAAAGTCCGTACTAGTTTATTTAAGATTTTCAGCTACTTTCGTTGAAGCATAACGTTTCTAACATTTTTATAAGATTTTATATTAGTGTTATTTTTAGCTGTTTTTTAGTTAATTTTTGTATTGCTATATTTATTATTTTGTTTTACAATTGCGCTCATATGCATGCAATGTATATGCAGGATTACACAAAGTTATTATATGAGGTGTACAAATGAGTAAGGGTTTAGACGGTTTTTTAGATCGTGTAGATAAGCGTAGTAGTGCCACTCGGACATATCAAGGCGATAAGGCAATAGAGCGTGTTGGTGTTAATTTAGATACTAATATCAATTTTCGAGTTAATTCTGCTTTAAAAGATGAGTTTGATCATCTGTGCAAACTTAATCATACATCTATGGCTCGTGAAATTAAAAAATTCATGACAGAAGCCATTAGATTGCAACGCTTAATCTAGGCATATTTGTGTACGCAATTTGAGCGTGGCGAAAATGCGTACAAATATGCTTGATTATATTTCAATTAAGAGGCTATTAGTTTGTGATAGGCTGTTAATTAAACAAGTTAGAAGAGTGCGTATGTGCTCTTAGACAAATCTAGCTACCTAGCTAGTAGGCGTCATCCCTTAGAGTTGAGACCTCTTAAGAGATGACTAATCACAATGTAACTAATAGGAGTTCATTATGACTAATCATAATTCTATCCAAAATACATCTGCTACAGGTGTAAATCATTCTGCTAAAACTGTGTTAAGTGCTCGCCAATATGAAAATATTTCAAGTTTAGAGCAGTTAAATAAAAGTAACGAAATATTTCAAGAAGTATTTTATTTTATTAGATTGATGTCTGGTTATCATCAATTTATTAAAGATTGCCTTTTAACTCATCCTGATTTAAATGATTTTACTTTATCAGTAGAAGCTATCCAATTAGATATTGATAAACGTTTAAATAGCATTTTACAGTTAGTTACAAGTAGTTGATAACATGAGCGCGATGCAGAGCGCAGCGTCGCCGACGTCGCGCATTGCAGAGCGCGAACAAGTGACAAGGTTATACTGATATGAATCCAGAGAACGTTATTATTTTATTACTAATGATATTAGTAATAGCTTTTGCATTAATTGTTTTAAAGCGGTTTAGATAATCGAGGTTCGCATAATATAACAAATCAAAACTAGGGTTTTGTCTCTTCAGTAAAGAGGATCGCTATAATGAGCATAACAGTATTTGTCGCTCGGCAAGCTTTTAGATATTCGTCAGAACAACCAACTTTATTAATTACTAAATGCAAGCAAGGTTTTACATTGTGCATAGCTCATGCAGTTTTAGAAACTGCTAGAGGTAAAATTAGATACTTTAAGAGCATAGAAGCTATTGCAAACTTAGTTGAGTACATACTAGATAGAAAGAGCTTTGTATTTATGTACGCTTTTGAAAATAATTAAAAGGTTCGCATAATGTAATGATGTTATGTTAGCGAAGCCTTGCAACGCAAGAAAAGGGCGTGAAGATAATAGCCAAAACTTCACGCCCTTTTTAATATAATTCATATTATGCGAACCAATCAGAATAAAAAGAATATGCGAAGCATGATAGACGCCTACACAAGGCTATTTTAAGAACATTAATAATTACCGCGTCGTAACAACCTAAAGTATGTTAAAACCTCGCAAAAGAGATGTTACAGCCAATAAAAGGTTAATTCGTCTAACAAGGTCATACAACTAAAATTAATCTGCTTTCGCCCTGATTAACCCTAAAAACTAGAAAACTGGTACCAAGTTTCAGAATGAAAATAGATGTGTGGGTGCTAGTAACACCCACACTTTGGTACGAAAGTCCGTACTAGTTTATTTAAGATTTTCAGCTACTTTCGTTGAAGCATAACGTTTCTAACATTTTTATAAGATTTTATATTAGTGTTATTTTTAGCTGTTTTTTAGTTAATTTTTGTATTGCTATATTTATTATTTTGTTTTACAATTGCGCTCATATGCATGCAATGTATATGCAGGATTACACAAAGTTATTATATGAGGTGTACAAATGAGTAAGGGTTTAGACGGTTTTTTAGATCGTGTAGATAAGCGTAGTAGTGCCACTCGGACATATCAAGGCGATAAGGCAATAGAGCGTGTTGGTGTTAATTTAGATACTAATATCAATTTTCGAGTTAATTCTGCTTTAAAAGATGAGTTTGATCATCTGTGCAAACTTAATCATACATCTATGGCTCGTGAAATTAAAAAATTCATGACAGAAGCCATTAGATTGCAACGCTTAATCTAGGCATATTTGTGTACGCAATTTGAGCGTGGCGAAAATGCGTACAAATATGCTTGATTATATTTCAATTAAGAGGCTATTAGTTTGTGATAGGCTGTTAATTAAACAAGTTAGAAGAGTGCGTATGTGCTCTTAGACAAATCTAGCTACCTAGCTAGTAGGCGTCATCCCTTAGAGTTGAGACCTCTTAAGAGATGACTAATCACAATGTAACTAATAGGAGTTCATTATGACTAATCATAATTCTATCCAAAATACATCTGCTACAGGTGTAAATCATTCTGCTAAAACTGTGTTAAGTGCTCGCCAATATGAAAATATTTCAAGTTTAGAGCAGTTAAATAAAAGTAACGAAATATTTCAAGAAGTATTTTATTTTATTAGATTGATGTCTGGTTATCATCAATTTATTAAAGATTGCCTTTTAACTCATCCTGATTTAAATGATTTTACTTTATCAGTAGAAGCTATCCAATTAGATATTGATAAACGTTTAAATAGCATTTTACAGTTAGTTACAAGTAGTTGATAACATGAGCGCGATGCAGAGCGCAGCGTCGCCGACGTCGCGCATTGCAGAGCGCGAACAAGTGACAAGGTTATACTGATATGAATCCAGAGAACGTTATTATTTTATTACTAATGATATTAGTAATAGCTTTTGCATTAATTGTTTTAAAGCGGTTTAGATAATCGAGGTTCGCATAATATAACAAATCAAAACTAGGGTTTTGTCTCTTCAGTAAAGAGGATCGCTATAATGAGCATAACAGTATTTGTCGCTCGGCAAGCTTTTAGATATTCGTCAGAACAACCAACTTTATTAATTACTAAATGCAAGCAAGGTTTTACATTGTGCATAGCTCATGCAGTTTTAGAAACTGCTAGAGGTAAAATTAGATACTTTAAGAGCATAGAAGCTATTGCAAACTTAGTTGAGTACATACTAGATAGAAAGAGCTTTGTATTTATGTACGCTTTTGAAAATAATTAAAAGGTTCGCATAATATATATTATGTTAAATTGATAGTGGTCAAGCTTGTGTATCTTTATTTATATTTGTTATTATTAGTTCCTGTAAATAGGATTTAGATTAATGACAAAATATTTATTACTAATATGCTCCTTACTCTTTACTCCATTGATGTGCAACGGGGAAATAATCATTGGTGATCTAAAAATAGATGCGACAACAAGAAATAATGAAATAAGGATTACCAATATTAGTAAAAAAACGATAGAAAATATTCAAACTGATGGTAGACCTACTGATTTTACTAGCTTAAAGCCTAATGAAGAGATTTTAATGACCTTTACACCATATGATGAAGAGGCAATGGAGTCTGAACTAAAAGAAATAGAAAAAAGAATAAATAAACAGAGAAAAGATTGGTTAAAAACTTTTAATAAACCTTAAAAATGAGCTAAGGGAAAGTATTTTAATCCTTATTGCCGCACACTTCGTCAGCATCCTCTGTGCGATGCACTACTCTACACCGATTTACAAAAAGAGATCACAATTTTATTGCGAACCCTTTTTGTGATAATTCTAATTAGTTAGAACGCATATTCAATACCTAATGTTGTTGTTGTGTCTTTATAAGAATCATGTCCAAATTGATGGCTAGCATTTAGCAATAATTTAGTGTTTTGATTAATATTACCTTCTATACCTGCTTTAATCTCAGCTATATTTTTAGTACCAGCCTGATCTATTGATACATTATTCATATCAACAGCATAGCTTCTTGTGTTATGTAGCCAATTACCTTCTAAAAAAGGTGTGACTGAAAAGGATGATATATCATTAGCTTGTTTTGGAACAAATAATAATCTAGTACCTAAACGAGTTTGTATATTTTCTCTATTCGCGGTTACTAATGAACCATTTTTTTCTATATGTTTATCTGCTTTAACACCTTGCCAAGTTATTTGGGCTTGAGGTTGTATCCATACTTCATATTCTTCACGTGGTTTGCCTGCATTAACTGTATAGCCTAGCTCAATAGATCCTGTTACACCTTCAAGGTGATATTTTTCTCTTTCTAATTCTTGACCATTTACTTTAGCTGTAAATTTATTCCAAAGAACCCAGCTATCAATATATAAACCTGTTTTATCAACAGCATTTTCATACCATGTACTATATAATCCCATACTATGCCCTTTTATTTCATTACGAGCAGAATAATTGGTTATTTTGGATTCTGAACGTCCATGAGCATAGCCATAGCCAGCCATAATACCTAAATGTAAACGATCATTGTCATTAGTTGTCCATTGGGCGATATCACCACCTATTTGGAAAATATTTCTATTGCTTTTAGTCGTTAAAGAACCTGTTGTATCATTAAACTCATTATGGCCATAATTATGACGAATCCATAATGTTGTGGTCTTTGTTTTACCTGTTATAGGGTCTTTGTAGTTTCTTTCCACTTGACGATCATGTAGCCTTAGATCAAACATATTATTTGCTAATGCTAAATTACTTAAATAAGCCATTGCTTCTGGGCGGATCTGCCCTCCAGAACCTGAGCTGCCCCCCCCCAATAAGCTAGGATCATAAACGCTCATTAAATACCAGCTTTGTTCATCTTGTCCTGTTGTAGAGCCTTTTATTAAACTATAATCATAAGCTCCTGCCACAATTCGACCATTTTGTATAAAGGCATTGGTATCTGAAATACCTTGTACATCTATGATTTTTATACCTTCTATTGTTTCTGCTCCAGAACCACCTAAGTTTTTAACTGTTACATAAGTTGTTCCTGTTGCATTACCTTGAATAACTAGTTGATCTGTTGGGGATATATCATCACCAAGTTCTGTTCCTATTACAAGATGACCATTTTGCCCCACATAATTACCTGTAATCTTTAATGTTGCACCTGCCATATTTCCAGATAAATCGGTTGTGCCTGCATTAGTTAGTGTTGGTATTATTTGATTGTAACCTTTAAGGTTCATCCCACCACCTGAGCTAATGCTATAGATAGAGTTACTACTAAAGGTATTATTAGCACCTGCTTGTAAAAAAGCACCACTTTCAATTGAAGTATTACCTGTATATGTATTAGCACCTGTTAAAGTAGTAACGCCTGAAAGTACTTCAACTGTTCCATTACCAAGGATAGGTGCCGCTAAGGTAAAATCATTGCTTGTGTGATTAAAAACCAGCGTTCCTTGACCTGATCCAAATTTAATAGAATTAGCTGTAACTGTGCCAGCAGCCGTTGCTTGCTCTCCCTTACGACTACCAATAGCTAATTCTCCTACCCCAGTGCTATTAGAACCAATTATAATATCTTTAGCTACAGATAACTCTGCTTTATCAGAAACAACTAGTGTACCTTTACCATTTAATCCTACAGCTACACCACCATTAGCTACTGTTGCTGTAGTATTTTCACCTGTAATAATTAATAAACTGTTGTTAGCTGCTGCCTGATGCCCAATCACCAATGCATCAGTTCCTGTACTGTTCATTGTAAGTTTTGCGCCATTGGAAATTTCTGCCTGTCCATTATTATAAGCGCCTACAAGAAATCGCCTTTCTGTTAATAGTTCACTACCTGGCCCCGTTACTGTGACATAACCTTTTGTTGTTACGCCACCTCGCGAACCTAGAAAAAGATCAGTACTTGATGTAAATTTACCACCATCAGTAATATTGATATAACCTTTTGCTCCTTGATTTCCAACAGTTATATCTCCACCTCCCCCGTTAACAATAACCTCACTACCAACTCCTGAGATGTTTAATATACCTACAGAGTTAATAGATCCATTATCACCCGTACTATCTCCAGAACCACCGATACCAAAAGGATAAGAATAACTATTATTATTGTTAATAATAATTTTGCCACCCTCTATAACATTTACTTCACCAGAACCACCATTAAAACCTACCCGAAGCATTGTTGTTGTCCAACTTCCTTGATCAGTAGCAACAGTAAACTTTCCATAATTATTGTTGGTACCAACCTCTGTTATATCCCGTCCAATTGTGCCCGAGTTATAATCAACATACTTATCTTGATTAATGGTTTCAGCCATAGCATTATTATGTGTTAATAACAGACAGTTAATTGTTAGAAAAAGCGCATTATATTTCATAAAGTAAAATCCATAACCCTTTGATCCTTATGCATAGATTCTGTTTCTATGCATTTATACTACTTTAGTATATTGATAAATTTAATAATTTAATAATTAATTTTATATTTATTAATCATAAATATTATCTATCATGAAAATAAACTGATTCTGAAATGTATTTTTTAGTTTTATTAACTTACGCACCAGATTTTAATGTAACAATAAATCGAGCCCCTCCTAAAGAGCTAGTGACAACAAAAGCGCTACCATGATGAAATTCTGCAATTAATTTTACATAAGCTAAACCAAGGCCATACCCCCCAGTAGTTCTTGTTCGACTATTATCAAGTCTTGAAAAAGGCATAAATACTTTTTCTCTAGCATTAATAGGAATCCCTGGGCCATCATCATCTACTTCAATGACTATTAAATCTTCTTTTTTACTAAGATTTAGTATGGTTTTATTTGTTGCATATTTAAAAGCATTAAGTAGTAAATTGGTAACAATGGTATCAGCTAATTGGATATCAATTAATGCTATATCATCTTCGACTTTACAAATCAGTTTAAAGCTATTCGGTTTAAATAACTTCAATGAGTTACACAATCTATTGCTCCATTTAGTTAAAGATACTTCAGATAAATTGAGCTCAATTTTGTTTTGTTGCATTTTAAAATAATTTAGACTGGCATTTATTAATGACTCTAACTCATTAATATCATCATCCATTCCTTTACAAAGCTCTAACTTTTCTTGTTCGTTATTAGCTTCATAGAACATATCAAGGCCAAAACGCATACGGGCTAAAGGGGTTCGTAACTCATGTGCCATTGCATGGGAGATTGTTTGACTGGATGTAACCAAGTACTCAATATGTGTTCCCATATTATTTAATACGCTTGCTAAGGGCTTAAATAACCAACTTTTTGCTGATTTTGCCCTAGCCTTCAAATTACCCTGACCTAATTGCTCTGCAGTTTGGCGAATATTAACTAAATCTTTCCAAAACTGTGCAAAAGCAAAATATATCAAAATAAAAAATATGGCTGCACTAAATAATGACCAAAGAAATAAAAATAAACCAAATGACATAACATCTGATTCAAGAATATCACGCATTAAAATAGGTCCTAGTACAAGCATATGACCATTATCTAAATTTGCATATAAGATATCTTGTGTCTCGTCATAAGCATAGTCATATTGATCAAATTCTTTTTTCACTTCTGGAGCTAATGTTGTATCAATAGATACAACATGGATTGGATAACCAAAATAAGGCTGTAAATTATCAATAACTTGTTGGATAGGTATATCTTTATGCTCATCAATTTGCATACGAATTAAATTAACTGCACCTCGTTGAGAGTCACGCTGTACAATATGATCTTCTGGTACTCCTGTTATAGACTGGGGTAATGCATCAAAAACTAATAATGCGCTGTAAGCAATTAGACATTGTAAAATTAATAAAATAACTAAATAGACTATTATTCGTTTATTAAATAATGCCTTGATTGATAATTTATTCAATGACTATCTTCCTCTCTTAAGAAGAGATAACCTTTACCTCTAACCGTTTTTATACGGCGGGGATTATCTGGATCATCAAGCAATTTCCGACGTAAACGGGATATTCGCGCATCAATTGAGCGGTCACTACCATCAAAATCAAAACCCCTAACTTGAGAAAAAATATCATCTCGTGACAAGATTTGTCCAACATGTGTAGCAAGCAACCACAATAAATCAAACTCTGCCGTAGTTAAATCAATTTCCTGCTGATTCAGTGTTACTTTACGGTTTTCGTAGTTAATTATTAGTTCACCAAATACTAATAAATTGTCTGTACTAATTAATGGTTTTACAGTTGTTGTGTCAATATATGTTGAATCTATTTGTTTACGGCGTAATAAGGCTCTAATTCGAGCAAGCAATAGTCTTGGCTCAACTGGTTTTGCTAAATAATCATCTGCGCCAAGTTCTAATCCGACGATTTCGTCAATATTATCCTCACTGGCTGTCATAATTAAGATAAAACCATTAAACCAAGACTGTATATCTCGGCAAATATCAAACCCTGATTTGCCTGGTAACATTACATCCAGAATAATTAAATCTGGTTTTAAATCACGAATTACTTCCTCGGCAGTATCCCCTCTTTCATGCCATTGAACTTCATAATCATGGTGCGAAAGATAGGTTTTGATAAGGTTAGCTAGACGATTATCGTCTTCTACAATTAATATTTTTTCAGTCATTGATTTCATTTTCTCCAAACTACTTACTAGCCTAGTTTGTTTGATAATCCCTTGCTGTTACAGAATATATACAAAGCATGAACAAACATTAATTTCAAATCTTTATAATATACTCCTAAAGTCGTAGATTAATTCTACTTTAATTTTAAAGATTTGGTAAAAAGTATGAACAATTTCTTATCAATTTCAGAAAATATTTTCTTTCAATCTCTTCCTGTTTACGGCGTTGAGTCACAAAAACCAATAATTCTTTGTGACTTTGATGGCACAATTAGCCTAAAGGATGTGACAGATATTTTATTAAGTCATTTCGGTAAGGAGGGTTGTGAGGATTTAGAGGAACAGTGGCTTGCAGGTGTTATTGGTTCTCAAGAATGCATGAGTAAACAAATAGCATTAATGGATGCTAGTCTTGATGAATTAGATAAAGTATTAGCACAAGTAGAGATTGATCCTGACTTTACAGCATTTGTTCATAAAGCATTAGATGAAGATATTGTGGTTCATGTTGTAAGCGATGGCTTGGATTATGCTATTCAATCTATCTTAAAACGGCATAACCTCAGTATGTTGCCAGTTTTTGCCAATAGACTATTACATGATAATAATCGCAGTTGGCGTCTTGACTTTCCATATGCTTCATCAGGATGTATTAAAGCAAGTGGTAATTGCAAATGTGCTCATCTGCAAAAACAACGACAACATTTTTACAATGTATTATATGTTGGGGATGGTGCCTCTGATTACTGTGTTTCTCATAAAGTTGATTTAGTTTTAGCTAAAGATAAATTAATCAATTATTGTGAGCAACACTCAATTAATCACTATAAAATTCGTAATTTTGCTGATGCACTAACGGCATTACCTACAATCTTAGCGACATCGGCACATAATGAAGTAAATAGCAGACACCATACTATTGCTGCTATGTCTATAGAGTAAGTAAGATGATACAAGATTCAAGCTATTTTATGCCAGGTAACCGAAATGGTGTATTGTTAATTCATGGATTAACAGGTACCCCTAATGAGATGCGGATTGTTGCCAAAGGTTTAAACAAAGCTGGTTTTACTGTTTATGGTATGCAACTAGCAGGCCATTGTGGTGATGAAGCTGATTTATGTAAAACGACTTGGCAAGATTGGTATAAAAGTGTTGAGGATGCGGCTGATTTCTTAGCGGAGAAAGTTGATAATATTTTTGTTGCTGGCCTTTCTATGGGCGCCCTACTTTCATTAAAACTAGCCGCAGAAAGACCAGAACAGATTAAAGGTGTTGGTGTATTTGGCCCAACCTTTAAATATGATGGTTGGAGTATGCCATTATGGGCTAAGAAGTTGTTTTTCTTATTAGTTTGGTTTAAAAAAGTTGGCATTTTTCAACAAACATCTTTTATTGAAAAACCACCTTATGGTTTAAAAGATGAACGTATTCGAGCTACCGTTTCAGAAAGTATGTTAAATGGTGATAGTGCCGCAGCAGGACTTGCTGGTAATCCATTCCCAGCTTTAGCAGAAATGCAATTATTGGCTAAATTAGTTCGTAAACAATTACCACAAGTAACAAGTCCTTGCTTGATTATGCATTCTGCCCATGATGATGTTGCTAATATTAATACAAATGCTCGTTTAGTAGAAAAATATGTGTCAGGTCCAACAAAACTTGTTGTATTAAATGATAGTTATCATTTGATAACTATTGATCGTCAGCGCCGAGATGTTATTAAAGAGTCTGTTTGCTTTTTTGAAAAGCTTGCTCAAAACACCACTAATAACTATTCAGTTGAGAGCTTACAGGAGACAGAGTTGTCATGTCCCCTTTAGTTATTACCCTATGGATTGCTAATGTTTTTTTTGACACTATTGGCCAAATAGCCTTCAAATTTGCTGCAGTTGCCCCTAATAATAGAGAGGGTTGGCATTATTGGCTAGATCTATTTCGTAATTATTGGTTATGGATTGGTATTGGTGCTTATGTCTCAGAGTTCTTTTTATGGTTAGCTTTTTTAACCTTAGTTCCCCTTTCTCAAGGTATTTTATTAGGCTCTATTAATATTATTGCTGTAATGATTGTGGGACGAATTATATTTCGTGAACTCCTTACTCTCCATCGTATTATAGGTATGGTTTTAATCACTATTGGTGTTATTTTAGTAGGGGTTTCATAATGCGTAAATTTTACCTAATAGGTTTTGCCTTATTATTGCTATTTGATACCCTTGGTCAGAGTAGTTTTAAATTTACTGCTATCCATGCAGAACCCCTTGAGGCTAGCCTTGACTGGGTTATTCGTGTATTTACTAATCATTGGGTATATACCGCTATTTTAGGTTATATTGGTGCATTCTTTACTTGGATGATTTTATTAAAAAAAGCACCTATTGGCCCTGCATTTGCTGCTTCACACCTTGAAGTAGTCACTGTAATGATTGCTTCTGTATGGTTATTTAATGAACAAATCACTTGGATTAGATTTATTGGAGCAGTATTTATTGTTGTTGGTATTGTATTCTTAGCATTAGCAGAAAAGAAAATTAATAAGCAATTTTTAGAGGAAGTTGATAAACAACAAAAGCAAACTAATACAGAATTAAACAACTCTTAATTGCTTTAAAGGGGCTTCTGATGTCAGTGTTTCAACGCTACCATGAAATTCCACCTACAGCGGGCTTGCCTGCTCATTGGAGTGATTGGCTGCCAACAAACAAGGATCTATCCCTGCAGATTGGCCAACTTTTTGATCTTCCTCCTTTACAACTTACATGCTCAGGAACAGCTGCTTTAGTTATTGCGTTAACTACATTATCTAACAATAACTCACAACGAAAGTATGTGATTATTCCTGCTTACACCTGTCCCTTAGTGGTTTTAGCTATTCATCATTGTGGGCTTCACGTAAAATTATGTGATTTGACTGTTAATTCTTTTGATTTTGATTTTACTCACTTAGAGTCATTAATGAGTGATCAAATACTTGCAGTTATTCCTACTCATCTTGGTGGTAGAGTAGCTGATGTGCAACAGGTTAAAAGGCTTGCAGAAGCTTATGATATAACTGTTATTGAAGATGCTGCACAAGCACTAGGGGCAAGTGTAGGTATATATGGTGATATAACTTTTTTTAGCTTAGCAGCTGGGAAAGGGTTAACTTTATATGAAGGTGGATTATTAACTGCTCATGATTCTATTTTAAGAAATCAACTGGTAGAAACTGCTCAATCAATTATTCCAACCAATATAGCTTGGGAATTGCGCCGCTCTATTGAATTACTAGGTTATACAGCATTATATAATCCTTTTGGGTTGCATTTTGTTTATGGTAATCCAAGACGAAAATTGCTAAAAAATAAGCAATTGATTGAGGCTGTGGGTGATAATTTTAGTTTTAAGCTGCCACTTCATCAAGTAAGCAAGTTTAGACAACATATAGCAGCTAAAGCTGTTAGTCGGCTACCCTACTTTATTGAAAAAACTACAAATCAAGCATTATGTCGTATTAAACAATTACAAGAAATAAAAGGAGTACATGTTATTGAAGAAAATAATAATAAGGGTACATGGCCTTTTTTAATGATATTGCTACCCTCAAAAAATATTAGAGATGATATTTTAAATAAATTATGGCAAGAGCCACTGGGTGTTAGTCGCTTATTTATTGATAGTCTTCCCAACTATCAATATTTAAATAAAGTTGTACCACAAATACCAATGCCTAATGCACAAGATTTTGCTGATAGAATGTTAACTATTACCAATAGTCTATGGCTTGACAATACACATTTTAAAGCTATTTGTCAGACTATAAAGAGTTGTTTATAACGAATGGTTGTGACAGTTGCTTAATGCTTCTACCAGTTGAGTATTTAATTTTTGTTGTGCTATTTGCCACTGTTGTAAAGTCTCTATTGGAACTACTGGTTGTCCATCAAATGAACTCAAAAGACGCTTCCACCAACTTTTACACTGCCAGCTAGAAACATCACCTGTAATATCGCTACCAATAATTCGACTAGACAATGCAGAAATACTATCAAGTATATGATAAGTCTGTAACTTTCCTTGATCCCAATTAGTCCGTATAGTTTCCTCACTGAGTACATCTTTATCAATTGATAAATAGATTGGTTGTGAACTATGGTACTGATGAAATAAAAAATCTGCAATGAGCTCATCAGGGGAATTAAAATGATGGAATGCTTTACCTAACCCTAATCTTTTAGCCCATGAAGTATCAACATCCATACACCAATAAGATAATTTATTACCCAATAATGGACGTAATCTGTTTTCCCATAGGTGGGCTACTCCAATATCATTTGACGTAATACCTAATACATGGACATGACTCACAAAAGGTAATTGTGCAACATAACTAACCCATGAACCACAATGAATACCAAATAAATAGCGCATATTATCGGGATGGTTATCAAAAACAACAACTTGAATAGGATTTTTAGGATTATAAAGTTTCTTTAAACGTTCAATTAATAGTAATGTAATATGGTGATAATCGCCACTACCCATCAATACGGTACCATAGGTCTCCGGTAACAATTGCTCAAGCTGAGTTGCTAATTCTTTATATTTGCTCATTGAACAGCCAAACCGAATTGAATCTTGCCAATCAGTTAAATCAAATGTCAGAGCATCTTTTATATCACCAATGCTTTGATCAAAATTAAGAATAATGGGGCTATACATGTTTACCCTCCTTATTATTAATATTGGTATGTGAATCACGCCATGTGCGATCACTCTCAAATCGACTGCTTAATTTACGTAGAATAGCCCTTAATAATGGGTTACGTATATACACCATATGTTGAGTAAAGGAGAATTGTGCACCTAAGGAAGCTTTGACTTGTGGATCTGTCCAACCTGCAATATAGTATTTTAATCCATTCTGCTTAGCATATTCTAAATTATGAAACCAACTAATATAATAAAGATTAAAATCTCTAGCCGCTGGGTATACAAGACCAATATACTTATCGACTAGCATATCATTTACTACAAAACAAATATTATAGCCAATCAGCTCGTTTTGATGATGGTAAGTAAAAATTTTAGTTCCAGTTTGCTTATCTTGTAATAATTGAGTAAAAAAAGCTTTAGTTAATAAGTCAAAATGAACTTCACTTTGTTCATAAACATTTAAATATAGTTGGTAATAGGTATCTAATATTGATTGTTCAAAAAAACACTCATCCCCACCCTGCAATACATTGATATCAATCTTTTCACGCAATTTTAGCTTACGTCGAAAATCTTTACGTCGGCTAGCAGAAAATTTTGATAAATAATCATCAATATTTTCATAATCCACTGGTACCCATGCTAATGCTTGCCCTTCTATCTCAATAAATCCATTGCTCTTTAAAGCTTTAATAAATGCTTGAGAGTAGTCATTAGCTTGTTGACTTTGTAAAGGTGAGTTTTGGGGAATATCTTTGACAATCAAGAAAGGGAAATCTTTAGCATATTGTTGTTTGATTTGATTGGCTAATAAATCAGCTTTGACTATATTTGTTAATAATGAGTATTCAGAAACAGTAGTACCAATAAAGCACGTTTTTGGTTGTAATAATTTAGACCATTTAGTATAAAAAGGTATCTTTTGAATTTTTTGGCGGAAATCACTATCAGCTGTGGTTAATAAGTCAAATTTAGCAGAAAAAACAGGCACTCCACCCTCTGCTAACCAAGCATTAAAATTGTTAGGTGGATTAGTCAGAAAATTTTCGATTAATCCGTCTGGTTCAAGTTGATTAATATATTTCATTGTTTTTATAGGATAATAATATTAGGCCATAAAACAGCCTAATATTAATTATCTTTCAACTTATTATAACTCTTTCTTAGCTCTAGTAATTAACTGATCAAGTAACTCTATACCTTGATCAATCTCTTGTTTAGAGATAAGTAAAGAAGGTGCAAAAGTAATAACATTTTTATAGTAACCACCGATATCTAGTACTAAGCCCATTTTTTGGCCATTCCAATCAAGGTCACCTGACATACCAATATCAACCATTTTATCTACTAATGCTTTATTAGCTGTAAACCCATCTTCCGTACAAATTTCAGCACGAAGCGCAAGACCTAAGCCATCAACCTCACCAATTTCTTTATGGCGTTTTTCTAAGCTTCTTAAGCCCTCAAGGAAATATGCACCACTTTCCATAACCATTGTTTCATAGTCATGTTCAGCCGTCATTTTTAATACTTCAAGCCCTACTGCTGTACCCAATGGGTTAGATGCAAAAGTCGAGTGAGTAGACCCTGGCGGGAATACTGTAGGATTAATTAACTCTTCACGAGCCCATAACCCACCTAGTGGATTTAAACCATTGGTTAAGGCTTTAGCAAATACCACCACATCAGGTTTTACATCAAAATGTTCAATAGACCATAATTTACCTGTACGATAGAAACCCATTTGAATTTCATCGACCACTAATAAAATGCCATATTGATCAAGTACTTTCTTTAATCCTTTAAAGTAATTTGGTGGTGGAATAATATAACCACCTGTTGCTTGTAGAGGTTCAGCATAGAATGCTGCGTACTCAGCTTGGCCAACTTTAGGGTCCCAAACACCATGATATTCTGTTTCAAATAAGCGAGCAAAATCATCTACTAAATATTCGCCGTATTCTTCTGCTGTCATACCTTTAGGTCGACGGAAAGGATATGGAAATGGAACAAACATCGCTCGATCACCAAAATGACCATAACGACGACGATAACGATAACTAGAGGTGATAGATGAAGCACCTAAAGTACGTCCATGATAACCACCTTGGAAAGCAAACATAAGCGTTTTGCCACCCGTAGCATTTCGTACAACTTTTAAAGAGTCTTCAATACACTGTGCACCACCGACGTTAAAATGTACTCTTCCATCATAACCAAACTTTTGTTTCATGCCTTCAGCAATCGTTTTAGCCAATTCGATTTTAGTAGGATGAAGATATTGGCTTGCACACTGTGGTAAAGTATCTATTTGGTTTTTAAGTACATTATTTAAACGTTCATTAGCATAACCAAAGTTACAAGCTGAATACCACATTTGTAAATCAAGGTAAGCTTTACCTTCTTTATCATACATGTAGCTGCCTTCACAGCCATCAAAGATCTTTGGTGGTTCAACATAGTGAACAGTATCACCAAAAGAACAGTATTTTGCTTCATCAGCTAAAAGCGCAGCATCATCAGGACGGCTATTTACCATCTCTGGGGTTGGTTTACTCATGAGTTACTCCAAAATCCATCTTTATTTAATAATTAGAACATGGAGCATTATCAAAAAAAATTCACATTTAAAATATATCATTAGTGTATAGGTTTTGTGACAAAAGTTACTTATTCTGACAGATATATGAATATTTATTATTGTTAAAAGGTGTATTACACACTATTACTGATTATTAGCTATAATTTCTAAAATTTAAGCGCTAGAGAAAAGCAAATGACTAACACAGCCTGCCCTTGTGATATTAATAAGTTATATAGTGAATGCTGTCAGCCTTATCATGTTGATATGAAATTACCAATGACTGCTGAACAATTAATGCGTTCACGTTATAGTGCGTATGTCTTAAAATTAACAGCTTATATCAATAATACATGGCATAAAAGTACTAGACCAAACATTGCTACCTTAGAGAATGATCAATCTATTCAATGGATAAAGCTTATTATTAATAAAGCATGGGATAGCAATAATGCCAATGAAGCTTTTGTAGATTTTGATGCTTTTTATGAGGCGAATGGTAAGCTAGAAAGAATGCATGAGGTGAGTCGTTTTATTTATAGCGAACAAAAATGGTTTTATATTGATGGTAAAGTATCTTAAAACTAGCTAATTTATAGCTAGTTTATTTGTTCAGTCGTTTATTAGTTAAATGCTAAAATAGCCTTAGCAAGAGCCATATCATCTACTCTTTTATAATCTGGCTTTTCATGACGTAATAAATTAAATGCAGCCTCTAAATAAGTACCTTTTAATTGACCATTAGTTGCTACAAAGGTAGCGGCATCGTTTTTAGCATTATAGATAATTTTTGATTTGGCGCCAAAGGCTGTTCCTGACCATTCAGAAGGTACTACTACAATAATAGTTGTTGTATAGAATGGGCTTAAAAGGATACATAATCCAGAAACAATAGCTTGACTAGAACAGCCTTCTGTTATTTCTTGCACTATTTCTGCTTTTGACGTTGTCGTTGAAAATAAAGCAAGTAATGCAGAGAAAGCTATTACTTTCTTAAATGATGATTTAACTATCATATTTAGACTTAAGTTCCCTTTCTAATGATTCGTGTTGCAATTATTCTATCATTATCTTATATAAAATATATAGTTACTTATAATAATTTATGGATAATATGAGTAACTTAATGAAAGTTTAATATATAATTCTCTAAACTAATCAATTATTGAGCTAATAATTAATGAAAAAATCTTTAATAGTAATAAGCTGTTTATTGCTACTAGTGGCTTGCCAACACAGTAATAAGACAACTAATAATGAATCAAGTATTCATCCTCATATTAATGGGGTTGTAAAAAAGCAAGGAAATACTGTTCCCCATGTACAGATAACTTTATCTTCCAGTATTTGTAATACAGCAACAGTAGTCACTGATGCTCAGGGAAAATTTACATTAGAGCAATTTTGTGAGGTAGCAAACTCAGGCCCTGGAAATATCTTAGGTGCTCCTACTTATTTATTTGATGTGAATGTAGTGGATGGTGAAAAATCCTTTATTTGGTCTGTTATCAATCCTTTTGATATGTCTGTAGAGTTTGATCTTACTGAACAGATGGTTTGTGTGACCAATGGTCAAGAAAGCCGTTGTAGCAACTTAGTGAAAAATGGTATACATTAATGAATTATAATAAAATTAAATTGATTACATGAAAAAATATTTATTAGCTCTATTTATATTAGTTGCTGGCTGTCAGCAGACACCTAATAATAACATGCAAGTTTATTATAGTTCTCCAGAATTAGTAGGAGTTCTTTCTTTTGATAATCAACCTGTAATAAATGCCAGAATATATTTGTTGACTACTTGTGATGATAAATCCACAGTAACTGATCTAACAGGATATTTTTCACTATCCCCTGCTTGTATGGGTTTTATAAAACAAGTACCTGATGATGAGTTAGGATTTTTCTATCAATTAATAGTAGATGCAGGTACAGAACAATTTTTATGGCAAATATCTGGCTTAGGATATGGCTTGAAATATATAAGGGCTAATATAGATTTATCCACTAAAACAGTTTTTTATCAAGTAAGTGATGATATAAATCCACCTTATGAAAAAGTAGATGAGCTGGTTTTATTTAACCAATAATTAGAAAATTACTTTATTATTTTATTCGCTTACATTTTCTATAGTTATTCGCTATAATCTTGCCCCAAGACGTAGGAGAGAGGAATTTTTCACAATTCCCGCCGAAGGCGCATACTCCCATAATCGCTCAGGCCTTATCTAATGATAATAATAACTGCGTCAATATCAGCCGATCTGGAGAGAGGTCTTAACTGACCCGCCGAAGGGGCACGCAGTCATACTGCTAAACTCTCAGGCAAAAGGACAGCGGGAGCGGCAAAGAAATTATTGTTACATTGCTTAGCAATGGTTTCTCTATCGCTGTTTCTGGAGTTCTATTTAATGTTATTGCATGTTATTTATTTGATCGCAATTACTGCTGAAGCCGTGACGGGTGCATTATCAGCAGGTCGGCAACGTATGGATCTATTTGGTGTTGTTACTATTGCTTGTGTTACTGCACTAGGTGGTGGTTCTGTTCGTGACGTTATTTTAGGACATTACCCTTTAGGTTGGGTAAAACATCCTGAATTCTTATATTACACCATTGGCGCAGCACTTATTACTACTTTTGTGGCTCGCTGGCTACATTATCTGCGCACTATTTTCTTAATACTAGATGGTTTAGGTTTAGTAGCTTTTACTCTGATCGGTTGTGCTATTGCTAGAGAGCTTAACTGCCCTACAATGGTTGTGCTAATTGCTGGAATGCTAACAGGAGTATCGGGTGGTGTATTACGTGATGTATTGTGTAATCAGGTACCTTTAGTTTTTCAAAAAGAACTTTATGCCAGTGTATCGCTTTGTACAGGTGTAGCGTATTTAGCTTTATTACATTTTCAAGTTAATGACAATACAGCCACTTTACTTTGTTTAAGTGGTGGCTTGTTATTAAGATTGTTAGCTATTAAATACAGTTGGCGAATTCCTACTTTTACCTACGATGACAATATGCATTAAAGACCACTAATAACAGATACACTATATTATATAATGTATCTGTTTTAATCTTATCAAGCTTGTCGGGGGGTACGCATAGTTACAAACTCTTCAGCAGCCGTTGGATGAATACCAATCGTTTCATCAAAAACTTGCTTTGTTGCCCCTGCTTTTAAAGCAATCGCTAATCCTTGAATCAAATCCCCTGCTCCTTCACCAATCATATGGCAGCCTAAAACGCGGTCCGAATCTTTATCTACCACAAGTTTCATATAAGTTTTTTCAGTACTTTCTGTTAAAGTTAGTTTTAACGCACGGAAATGACTTTCAAAAACAGCAATATCATAACCGGACTCTATGGCTTGCTGCTCTGTTAAACCAACAGTAGCTACATTTGGCAAACTAAACATTGCCGTAGCTACCTGAGTTAAATCCACTGAACGGTATTGTTCTGGTTTAAAAAGGTGTCGTGCTACCGCCATACCTTGTGCTAATGCAACAGGTGTTAATTGAATTTGTCCAATAACATCACCAATCGCAAAAATACTTGATTCAGCAGTAGTGTAATATTTATCTACATCGACAAAACCTTTGCTATTTAAGGTAACTTTTGTATTATCTAAACCTAAATTATCTAGTTTAGGGCGACGTCCTGTAGCATAAAATACTAAATCGGTTGTAGCAGTTTCATCATTATCAAATGTAGTGATTAAACTATTATCAGCTTGTTTATCAATTTGCTTAATATCTGTATTAAATTTTAAAGTAATACCTTTTTTAGTTAACTCTTCAGCTAAATGCTTACGTATATCATCATCAAAGCCTTTTAAGAATAGCTCACCACGATATATTAAAGTAGTATCAACCCCTAACCCATTAAAAATAGAAGCAAATTCAACAGCAATATAGCCACCACCAACAATCGTACAACGTTTAGGTAGTTCTTTTAAATAAAACGCTTCATTAGAGGTAATAGCATATTCTTTACCCTTAATATCAGGTACGTTTGGCCAACCACCTACAGCAATTAAAATATTTTTTGCAGTGTAAATCTTGCCCTCTACGCTGATTGTATTAGCATTAACTAATTGAGCATGCCCTTCTATTAAAGAGACACCACTATTGACTAATAAATTACGATAAATACCATTAAGCCGTTCAATTTCTTTATTTTTATGTTCAACTAACGTTTGCCAATTGAAATTAGGCTTATTTATTTGCCAACCAAAACCTTTAGCTAACTCAAACTCTTCCTCAAATTGTGAAGCATAAACAAATAGTTTTTTAGGTACACAGCCTACGTTAACACATGTACCGCCTAAGTAACGCTCCTCAGCAATAGCTACTTTTGCACCAAAACTAGCAGCAAAACGTGCTGCTCGCACACCACCAGAACCGGCACCTATTACAAAAAGATCATAATCAAAAGACATACCATACCTCTTATTAAGACAGGGGTTTCCTTATCTTGTTATTTCAGCGGTTTTATTTAAACAATTTTGTTTAGTTTAGCAAAGTAATGAGGTTAATGCGAAGAGGCAGGTACTTTATTAGTGACCCTGGTAGCTAGCCAACAAAGTAAAGAACCTATGGTAACCATAATAACACCATACCAAAATGATATAGTAAGAGGCGTTTTTAGCCAAATAGCTGAAAATAACACGGAAGCTATAGGCGTAAAATAAGATAATATGGCCAATAATAGCATATTACCTTTTTGAATACCTATTTCCCAAAAAGCATAAGCAACAGCAATAAGAATACCTACTAAAATAAGTTCAGCTATTGCAGAAAAATCAACCTGCCCTATTTTTTCTGAACCTAATAAAAATTTAGTCCATAGTATTAAAGCAATAGCAATGAAAAATAAAGGAACACCATTATTACCATTATTAAAACGTTTCGATAAATTACAATATAGTCCCCATAAAAAAGCAGCTATAAAAGCAAGTAAATAAGGAATGGGATCAGTTGTAATATTATTGATTAAATTATAGATATTAAAACCATACTCTCCTGATATAGACCAAGCTACCCCAATAAATGAAAGAACTATACCAGGCCAGAATAGCAAACTTACCTTTTGTTTATTAATAAATATAGACAGAAATACAATAAGGCAAGGCCATAAATAATTAATTAAACTCACCTCAATAGATTGTTGACGACTGCTAGCGAGCCCCACCGCGAAAGATAGCAAAATTTCATAAATTACAAATAAAATGCCACACCCTAATAGATAACTTATAGGAAATTTTTTAATATTGGGAATCCCTCTATTATATATACATAGAGTGATAGCTCCTATTGTATAAATAAGGGCTGCACCAGCTACTACACCAAAGCTTTCTGTTAATGTTCTGATAAGAGCTGTGAAACAGCTCCATATTAAAATGGCTATAATACCCAGTATGGAAGCTTTAATTGAGGTCATTAAATTTTAAGGAAAACTTAGCTGTTTAGAGCGTATAAAACCGATTATTATATGTTTTTTTCTTAAAAAAAGAAATAATTGTTTATTATTAAATAATTAGTTAATAGTTTTATCAACTTTTTTCAAAATAAACTTAAAAACCATTTGCTATTTTTAATGTTATCGCGCATAGTATTGAACAGCGGTTTTAAGGTTGTGTTTGTCCTCTGGTATATCTGTTTCTTTCTAGTAGCAATTTTCCGAATCCTCAATCTCAGTCTTGATCCTCGCCTAGTGTTACTGGGGGCTTAACTATCCCCTATTATTTTTTAAGTTCTATAGGATACATAAGATGCAAACTGGCATTGTAAAATGGTTTAACGAAACTAAAGGCTATGGCTTTATTACTCCAGAAGATGGCAGCAAAGATTTATTTGCCCACTACTCAGAAATTCAAAGCGCAGGTTTCAAAACCTTAACTGAAGGACAACGCGTTTCCTTCACTGCTACTCAAGGCGCAAAAGGTCCACAAGCTTCAAATATTCAAATAATTTAAGCTTTCCTTTTAATAATTACGTGGTTATTTTAAATCACGTAATTATTTAATCTCCTATTAAACATACTCTCTTCTCTTTTATATTCTTTAAAATTATCATAAACAATTCATATTAAAGATGATCTTCTTATAATAGCTGTATACAATAGCCTGTAAATTTATTAATTAGGAATAATTATACGCATGCGCTCTTGGATACATACGTGCCTTATATTGCTGCTACTTTCTTTTACCTCAGCCATTTATGCTGATAATTTTGCTACTTTTAAACAATTAGCGAAACAAGGTGATGTGGTAGCTCAATATCTAGTAGGTATGATGTACCAACAAGGCAAAGGAGCTGAAAAAAGCAAACCTGAAGCTGTAAAGTGGTATATAAAATCTGCAAAACAAGATTATATCCTAGCCCAATACGCATTAGTGGTTATGTACCAACGTGGTGATGGTATTGCACAAGACCATGAGCAAGCACAATACTGGTATGCTCAAACCTCTGAAGCACGCAATCTAGTTACACTAAATAAACAACAACAAAGCCTTAAACACATTATTGCATTATTAAAGCCTCTAGCTATTAATAATGATACTAATGCGCAATATTTATTAGCTAGCTTATATGGTAATAATAAACAAGAGAATACTGCAAACTATTGGTTTTTGAGAAGTGCTTTAGCAGGTGATAGAGATGCTCAATACTATATTGGTGTGACGTACGAAGATAAACAGGGTTTTTTTAATACCATGCAAGCATTCTATTGGCTAGAAATGGCTGCTAAACAACAATCATTAGATGCTCAAATTGTGTTAGCCTCTCTTTATGAGCAAAATAAAGAAATAGTGGCTAATTTTGAAAAAGCAGCTTATTGGTATGAGCAAGCAGCCAATCAGGGTGATAGAGAAGCACAGTCATTTATTGCTGGAATGTATCGTGATGGCAAGGGAGTCCCTGTTGATAAACAAAAAGCATTTACTTGGTATGAAAAAGCAGCAAAACAAGGTGATGCTTTTAGTCAATATAATTTAGGACAGATGTATGAAACTGGTAATGGCGTTCCTTATGATCGTAATAAAGCAATTTATTGGTATCAACAAGCTGCTAAGCAGGGACATCCGGCATCACAATTAAAATTAAGTACATTACAAGGTAATATTCAATAGCTTAAAAGGTATCGTCAGTGCTTAAATCATTGTCTTATCAAAACTTTAGTCGAACAGTATATTTACTGTTAATGCTAATTATTTTCTGTGGCTTTGTTTCTACAAGCCATGCTGCCCTGCCTAACCCTTTAAAATCAAGCTCTTCTTCTGAGTCACAACCTACAGTTACTAACGCAGAAATGGCACAGTCGCTTGAGGCATTGATTAAAACATTAGAAGATAATAAACAGCGCCAGCAGTTAGTTATTGATCTAAAAGAATTACGTGATAGCTTAAAAGCCGCAGCTAAAAAAGATGAAGATGAAAAAGTTAAGGGTTTATTAGCGGGCATATCTGGATTAGTCGATAGTTTAAGTTATGGTTTGGATGGTGAAACACCCATCAGCTATTGGACAGAGCGCAGTAAATTAGCTTTTTTAGAACTACAAATCCTAACACCTCCCATTAAAGAGCTATCCCCTCTTTTTTATGGCTTCTCCTTTATTATTATTTTATGGTTTGTTATTGCACAAATTCTACTTTGGTTAATTAAACGTATCAATATTCGTTATAAATTGCCTTTAACACTATCCAATAATCCTAATACATGGGAATTATTACTCTATGCAGTTGAAAAGTTACTACCTTGGGCTGTAGCGTTTTTTATCACCCTGTATAGCTCACAAATGCTCCCAGAAACAGCTCCACTAGGGAAAAGTGTTGCACTATTGATGACCTATTCTATTTTAGGCGGTGGTGTATTTGCTGCACTTTGTTTTATTTCCCTGTCTTTATTAAGTGGTGACCATCGCTGGGGAGCTTTGCGAATATTACGTAAGCGAGCGTTTAAGCCATTATTCTCCATTGGATTATTTGCTGCATTAGGTGATGCTTTAACTAATTATCAAGTTATTGGCTTATTAGGTGGTAATCTTAGCCTAGTCTTATCAACACTTAATAATTTAATGGCAGCCCTATTAACAGGTTGGTTTGTTATTACTTTCCGTCGCCCTATTGCTCATTTAATACGTAATCGCTCTTTTAATTATCGTAGAAAAAGAAAAAGCTCCTATGATTTCCTGCGTTTTTTAAGTGCAGTTTGGCATATTCCTATTTTAATGCTTGTTTTAGCTTCATTAGTTGCTACTATTTTTTCTGGCGACCCTACTTCGGCACTACGTAAAGCCTTACTATGTACAGCATTATTAATTGTTGCTTTGGTTTTAACTGGGTTAATACAACGCCATGCAACAAAACTCCAGCAAAAATCAAAACGTACTCAAAATGCACTGTACTTATTACGTTTAATCCGTTTTGGATATACATTATTGAATTTTGCTGTATGGATAGTATTTATCGACTTCGTATTAAGAGTTTGGGACTCTTCCATTCTGCAATTTGAGCAAGGTGCTGGTCATGATCTAACCATCATTATTATTACTATTGTACTCACTATTCTTATTACTCGTTTAGTTTGGATTTTAGTTGATACAGCAATATACCGTGCACTTACAGGCGTTGGGAGAAATGGCCCTAGTACCCGTGCATTAACCATGATGCCATTAATTCGCAATACAGCTCTTTGTATTATTTTAGTGATTGCTACTATTGTTGCCTTAGCTAATTTAGGTATGAATGTAACCCCTTTACTTGCTGGTGCGGGTGTTATTGGTTTAGCGATTGGCTTTGGTGCACAGTCTTTAGTATCTGATTTAATTACAGGTTTGTTTATTATTGTTGAAGATTCATTAGCAATTGGTGACTATGTCGATGTAGGCAACCATAAAGGAACTGTTGAAGCTATCACTATCCGTACAGTGTGTTTACGTGATATTGATGGTATTGTTCATATCGTTCCCTTTAGTGAAATTAAAACAGTTAAAAACTATTCCCGAGAATTAGGTTTTGCCATCTTCCGTATCTCAATAGCTCATGATATGAATATTGATGATGCCATTAAAGCGGTACGTAGTGTTGCTAATGAAATGCGTTTAGACCCTATATTACAAAGAGATATTTGGTCTCCCATTGAAATACAAGGTGTAGAAAGTTTTGATTCAGGCAACGCTGTATTACGTGCTCGTTTTAAAACAGCACCATTAAAACAGTTTGAAATATCTCGTATTTTTAATTTACGTCTAAAACGCTATTTAGATGAGCATGGTCTAGATCTAGGTGTACCTAGACGTAGTATCCGTATTTTTAATGAGACTTCAGAAGCACAACCTCCTATTCCATCAGAATAGTATTTAATACCCTTAATCTTAGGTTTTATAAATCTAAGATTAAGCTTCTGGTAATAATTTGTTATTGGCTCGAATTGAGCCACACTCGGTAGCCAGTAAATGTAAAGTATAGGCTCGTAACTCGCCTGTAACCTTATCAGTAACTAATTGTTCTATTAGCTCCCATAAGTCTTCTAAAGAACGTCTACATAGATAAAACAACATAACAGATTGATTGATTTGAAAATGAGGATGTTGCTGCTGATAACAATCTATAAAATCCTTAAAAAAAACTTTGTTATAAAACATAAACAAGTCTGCTTCGGCAGGTGCCAACTTTAATCCTTCCCAATCAAGTAATACTAAATGATGGTCAGCTTGCATTATATTCCAACCATGAATATCGGTGTGACAAAGTACAAACACTAGCTTTTGCTGTTGTAAGTTTTTAGCTAACTCATCAATATCATTAATTTGTTTTAGAATATCTTGTAAATAAGTTAACTCTTGTTTTAAAAAATAAACTAATTGCTTAATAAAAGGTAATTCAAAATGTTCTTTAAGATGGTTTATAGCAAATGGTATTTGCTCATTATAACTATGTAAATTAGCTACAATTTGTGCTAATTGTTTTACTTGTAATACTGTTAAAGCATTATCTGCAACAACATAGCCAGTAATATATTTAAATAACACATAGATATAATCATCATCTTCATATTTATAATCTAAATGTTTAGTTAATACAGGCTCAACTATTTGCCCAGTTAATGAGTTTTTACCCAACCAAGTTACTACAGAAAGGTAATCATTTAAATATTGAGTTAGTTTCTCTGTAGAGGCTCGTTTTTTTTCATAGACTTTAAGAAAATAATTGCTATTTTCAGTAATCACTTTATAAGCAAGTGATACCCATCCTCCTTTCTCTTTTACTATAAGGGTAGGAATTACATCATATTCATTAAGTAAAACTTGATAAAAAACATTTAAATCAGTCATTGTTATATAAATAATAAATTTTAGAATATTGTTTTTTAGTGAGTAACTACTCTATTATGAGTAGTTTATTTATTATCATACATTATTTTTATTGGAATACGCTTACTATGTCATCACTTTCAGCTACATTACAACTGGCTTTTGATCTTATTAGTCGTCCTTCAGTTACCCCAAAGGATGAAGGTTGCCAACAAGTAATGACTGATCGGTTACAAAATATAGGCTTTACTATTGAACAAATGCCTTTTGCAGATGTACAAAACTTTTGGGCAAGTCATGGCAATAGTGACCCTGTATTTTGCTTTGCAGGCCATACTGATGTAGTGCCTAGCGGTGCTGTAGATAAGTGGCATAAAGACCCCTTTACTCCTTATATAGATGAGCAGGGTATGTTTTATGGTCGCGGTACAGCTGATATGAAAGGTAGCTTAGCGGCAATGGTTGTGGCTACTGAACGCTTCATTAAAGACTATCCTAACCATAAAGGGACTATTACTTTTCTTATTACCAGTGATGAAGAAGGCATTGCACAACATGGTACACGTGCGGTAGTTGAAACATTAGCAAAACGTAATGCTAAAATTGATTGGTGTATTGTAGGTGAACCCTCTAGTGTTAACCAGTTGGGTGATATGGTAAAGAATGGCCGTCGTGGTTCATTAAACGGAGTCCTAACAGTAAGAGGTAAACAAGGTCATGTGGCTTACCCCCATAAAGCCAAAAACCCTATTTTTCTTGCCTCTCCTGCTATTACGGAACTAGCTGCGGAGCATTGGGATAGTGGTAATGACTTCTTTCCTCCCACTAGTTTCCAAATTTCTAATATACATGCAGGTACAGGCGCAAATAATGTAATACCAGGTGAACTAGTAGCAGAATTCAATTTTCGTTTCTCCACTGAATCAACAGTTGATGGACTTAAACAACGTGTAGAGCAAATTCTAAATAAGCACCAATTAGATTGGCATATTGACTGGTCACTATCAGGACTTCCCTTTTTAACTGAACCAGGACAACTACTGGCCGCCATTAGCGAAAGTATCCAGTCAGTAACAGGCCTTACCACAGAACCTTCCACTAGTGGTGGTACTTCAGATGGTCGTTTTATTGCTACGTTAGGTTGTCAGGTAGTAGAGCTTGGGCCTGTCAATGATACCATTCATCAAATTAATGAATGTGTAAAAGCAGAAGACTTAAATCAATTAACTGAAATCTACTACCAAACACTAGAACGTTTATTAGCGGAGTAATAATTCACTATGCTAATCTGCCCGCTCTGTAATGAAGCATTAGTAGTTGCTGATAAAGTTGTTAACTGTTCAAATAATCATAGTTTTGATCGAGCCAAACAAGGCTATTTAAATTTGTTACCTGTGCAACACAAAAATAGTCGAGCACCAGGTGATAATTTAGAAATGGTTATTGCTCGTCGTGATTTTTTAGCAGCTGGTCATTATGCTCCCCTAGCCTTACGTTTTGCAGAATTAGCAAGCCAACAGCACCCTAACAATTGGTTAGATGTAGGTTGTGGTGAAGGCTTTTATACCCATCAATTAGCAATGGCCTCACCTAATACTGTAGGTTATGCCCTCGATATTTCTCGAGATGCCATTAAACAAGCATGCAAATTTAATAAAAATATACAATGGTTAGTAGCTAGTATGGCGCGGATTCCATTAGCTAACCAAAGCTGTAATCTGATTGCTACCATTTTTAGTCCTTTTAATTGGCAAGAAGCATTACGTGTAGTTAGCCAACAGGGAGGGATATTAAGGTTAGGGCCAACTAATCAACACCTTATAGAGTTAAGAGAAAAACTTTATGATGAAGTACGTCCTTACCAAGATGATAAACATCTACAGCAAGTACCTAATGAATTACAATTAGTTTTTACTGATTATTTAACATTTTCCTTAACACTAAATAATGAGCAAGACCGTAAAAACCTTTTAGCCATGACACCTCATGGTTGGCGAGCCAGTGCAGAGAAAAGAAAACAAGTAATAGAACACCCCCTAAAAGTAACTGTTGCTGTACGATATGACTATTTCAAACTAATCTGAGAGTATTTATGAAACAAGATGATATTGAAATTTACTTAAAAGACACCGATTTATCCATTGTTACTGAATGGCTAACACAATCTTTAGGTGAGTGCAGTGAATGGCAACAAAAAGGTAAGGTTTATAAATGCCATAATATTAAAAATAATATTGCTATTACTTGGTATCCTAAAGCGGTTGGTAGTTGGCATGGCTTACACATAGCAAGCAATCAAACGCCTTGGGAAAACGATTTAGCCTGTGCTAAAGATGCCAATCGTTTTTTAAATATAGAAGTACGTTGTGCTCCAGATAATTGGACAGAACAAGCAAATGAATCAATAGAACAAGCTGATCAATGGCTAAAAGTAGTAAATCAACAAGTAACTACTATTATTTGGCGGACTTAAATTATAAAAACTGTGTCTAATATAATTATTTTCAAATTCACTATACGAAAATTGTAACCTGTTTTATTAATATTCTTACTATTTATTAGCTATATTTTAAATATATAACATTTTATTATATCCTAATAATGAATATTAAGTAAGAGGTATTATTGCCTCATATCATAAATAACTTAAAATTAGCTTAAAATAAGGAAATCATTAAATAAAATATAAAAGATTTCGCTAAATGATTTTACTTAAATTGAAATCGGTCTTAGAATAGCCGGATAAATTATTAGCCAAGATGATTAAGATTGAACTTTAGTCGTAAATTTCTATCTTAAACAGAATTACTATAATGAAAGGAGTGGAAAAGTTTTTCTATGTCTGAAACAGCAATCGCGACACTCTCCCAAAATTTAGGCTTTGCCGTTTATGTCTTTGCCGTTCTCGCCTTAGTAGGCTTTGTAGTTGCTTTTGCGGCGCTTCTCGGTGGCAGAGCTTTTGGCCGCAATAAAAATACCCCTTTTGAGGCAGGCCAATTACCTACAGGTAGTACTAAAATAAGATTCTCTGCTAAATTCTATTTAGTAGCTATGTTATTTGTCATCTTCGATATTGAAGCACTTTTCTTATTTGCTTGGGCAGTTTCATTAAAAGATGCTGGCCTATTAGGATTTGGTTGGGCAAGCTTTATCGAAGCCACTATTTTTGTTTTAATCCTATTAGCCGGTCTTGTTTATATTATGCGTTTAGGTGTCCTAAATTGGGCTCCACAAGGTCGTCAAAATAAATTGAATAAATAAGAGTACCATCAATGAAATATACACTTACCCGTATTGATCCTAATGCTGCTAATGAAAAATACCCCATTGGAGAAAGGACAATTGTTGATGACATGTCAGAAGATCTTGCCAATAAAGGCATTTTCATGGGTAAATTGGATAATGTATTAAACAAGGTAGTAAATTGGGGACGTAAGAATTCATTATGGCCTTATAACTTTGGTATTTCTTGTTGTTACGTAGAAATGACCACTGCCTTTACTGCGGTACATGATATTTCGCGTTTTGGTGCAGAAGTTATACGTGCATCACCTCGTCAAGCAGACTTCATGGTTATTGCTGGTACTTGTTTCGTTAAAATGGCACCTGTGATTCAAGAGTTATATGAACAAATGCTTGAACCTAAATGGGTTATTTGCATGGGTTCTTGTGCTAATTCAGGTGGTATGTATGATATTTACTCTGTAGTACAGGGTGTTGACAAATTTTTACCTGTTGATGTCTATGTAGCAGGTTGTCCCCCTCGTCCAGAGGCGTTCTTACAAGCTTTATTGTTATTACAAGACTCTATTGCTGCAGAACGTAGACCACTTTCGTGGGTAGTGGGTGATCAAGGTGTTTACCGTGCTGAGATGACTCCACAAAAAGTAAAATTAAGAGAAAAACGTATTAAGGTGAGAGAGTTACGTACTCCTGACCAAGTTTAAAACTATTATTAACTGTGATTTTAGAATAAGTGGCTGAAACTATGACAGTAGAAATGGCGAAGTCCGTTCCGCCTTATAAAGCCGATGATCAAGTAGTTGTTACAGAGTTACTAACTCGTTTTGGTGATCAAGCGCTAACCATACAACCTCAGACTAGAACAGGCTGCCCAATTGTTTGGGTGACTCGTGAACGTCTAATGGAAGTAATGCGCTTTCTTCGTGAGTTACCTCGTCCTTATGTTATGCTTTATGATTTGCATGGTATTGACGAGCGCTTAAGAATTCACCGTGAGGGACAACCTGAAGCTGACTTCACTGTGTTTTATCATCTGATCTCTATGGAACGTAATAGTGATATTATTATTAAAGTTCCATTATTTGATGGTGATTTAAACCTTCCTACTGTTATTCCTATATGGCCTAATGCTAACTGGTATGAGCGTGAAACCTATGACCTTTATGGTATTCATTTTAAAGGTCACCCTCGCCTATTCAGAATGCTATTACCTCCTACTTGGGAAGGTCATCCACTTCGTAAAGACTACCCTGCTCGTGCTACTGAGCAAGAGCCTTTCCAACTAACTGTGGCGAAACAAATTCGTGAACAGGAAGCAATGCGTTTTAAACCAGAAGACTGGGGTATGAAAACGCATGATGAAAACTATGACTATATGTTCCTTAACGTTGGTCCTAACCACCCATCTGCGCATGGTGCTTTCCGTTTAGTATTACAATTAGACGGTGAAAACGTTTTAGATTGTGTGCCTGAAATTGGCTATCACCATCGTGGTGCTGAAAAAATGGCTGAACGTCAGTCATGGCACAGTTATATTCCTTATACTGATCGTATTGACTACTTAGGTGGAGTAATGAATAACCTCCCCTATGTACTAGCCGTAGAGAAATTAGCAGGTATTACAGTTCCTGATCGTGTTAACTGTATTCGTATTATGATGTCTGAATTCTTCCGAATTCTAAATCATCTATTATTCTTGGGAACAATGGTACAGGATATTGGTGCAATGTCTCCTGTATTCTATACCTTTACTGATCGTCAAAAAGCCTATGATGTAGTAGAAGCTATTACTGGTTTCCGTATGCATCCTGCATGGTTCCGTATTGGTGGTGTTGCTCATGACCTACCAAGAGGTTGGGATAAATTAGTTCAAACCTTTATTGATTGGTTCCCTAAACGTCTTGATGAATACCAAAAAGCTTGTTTAGATAACAGTGTTACCATTGGTCGTACTAAAGGTGTTGCTCAATACAATACTAAAGAGGCCTTAGAATGGGGTGTCACAGGTGCTGGTTTACGTGCTACGGGCTTTGATTTCGATGTACGTAAAGCTCGCCCCTACTCTGGTTATGAAAACTTTGACTTTGAAGTGCCACTAGGCCATAACGGTGATATCTATGACCGTATTATGGTAAAAATGGGTGAGATGAGAGAAAGTACTAAAATTATTGAACAGTGCTTAAAAAATATGCCTGCTGGCCCTTATAAAGCAGACCATCCATTAACTACGCCTCCACCTAAAGAACGTACGTTACAACATATTGAAACCTTGATTACCCACTTCTTACAAGTATCGTGGGGACCTGTAATGCCACATAATGAATCATTCCAAATGATTGAGGCAACCAAAGGTATCAATAGTTACTACTTAATCAGTGATGGTAGCACCATGAGCTATCGTACGCGGATTAGAACACCTAGTTTTGCCCATTTACAACAAATACCTTCTGTCATTAAAGGCAGCTTAGTTTCTGACTTAATTGCTTATCTTGGTAGTATTGACTTTGTTATGGCAGATGTGGATCGTTAACAATGAAAGATCAAATAATACAAACAGACCGTAAGCCAACTAAACCCTTTGAACCTACAGAGGCACTAAAGGCAGCTATTGAACATGAGATTCATCACTACGAAGACTCTCGTGCTGCTTCTATTGAAGCGTTAAAAATGGTACAAAAACATCACGGATGGGTACCTGATGAAGCCATTAGTTATATAGCTAACATTCTTAAGATTTCTGCTGCTGATGTAGAAGGTGTAGCTACATTCTATAGTCAAATTTTCCGCCAAGAAGTAGGCAGACACATTATTAGAGTATGTGACAGCATGGTTTGCTATATGGGTGGTCATGAAGCAGTTTTAGAAGCTATTACTAAAAAAATAGATGCTGGTTTAGGTGAAACTTCAACAGATAATCGTTATACATTGCTTCCTGTTTGTTGTTTAGGTAACTGTGATAAAGCACCAGCTATGATGATTGATGATGATACCTATGGTAATTTAACCCCTGAAACAGTGGGTGAGATTTTGGAGGCTTATAAATGAAACAACCAACCTCCTTTGGTCCTGCTAACACATCTGCTCGTCCTTACGAAACGCACCCATTAACATGGCGTTTGAGAGAAGATGGTCAACCTGTTTGGTTAGACGAATACAAACAGAAAAAAGGTTATGAAGCAGCCCAAAAAGCACTAACAGCTCTTTCTAAAGACGATGTTATTCAACAGGTTAAAGATTCTGGCTTAAAAGGTCGTGGTGGTGCAGGCTTCCCTACTGGTGTTAAGTGGGGCTTAATGCCAAAAGATGAATCATTAAACATCCGTTACTTACTTTGTAATGCGGATGAAATGGAACCTAATACGTGGAAAGACCGCTTATTAATGGAACAAGAACCTCATTTATTAATTGAGGGAATGTTAATTTCTGCTTTTGCATTAAAAGCTTACCGTGGTTATATTTTTCTACGTGGTGAATATGTCGATGCAGCCAATAACTTAAATAAGGCCATTGAAGAAGCCAAACAAGCAGGTTTACTAGGTAAAAATATCTTTGGTAGCGGTTTTGATTTTGAGTTATTTGTTCATACGGGTGCAGGTCGTTATATCTGTGGTGAAGAAACAGCCCTTATTAACTCTTTAGAAGGTCGTCGCGCTAACCCACGTTCTAAACCACCCTTCCCTGCAGCGGTAGGTGTATGGGGCAAGCCTAGCTGTGTAAATAACGTAGAAACCCTTTGTAATGTACCAGCCATTATTGAACGTGGTGTTGATTGGTACAAATCACTCGCCAAAGAAGGCAGTGAAGATATGGGTACTAAATTAATGGGCTTCTCAGGTAAAGTAAATAATCCTGGTATTTGGGAGGTACCTTTTGGTATCACAGCTAAAGAGTTATTAGAAGATTATGCTGGTGGTATGAAAGAGGGGTATAAGTTAAAAGCGTGGCAACCAGGTGGTGCTGGGACAGGTTTCTTATTACCTGAACACTTAACAGCACAGATGCACTCAGCTGGCATTGCTAAAGTAGGTACACGTATGGGTACAGGTTTAGCAATGGCTGTGGATGATACAGTAGATATGGTCTCTTTATTACATAATATGGAGATTTTCTTTGCTCGTGAATCTTGTGGTTGGTGTGCACCTTGTCGTGACGGTTTACCTTGGACTGTACAAGTACTAGCTTCTTTAAAGAAAAAGCAAGGTAAAGCAGAAGATATTAATTTACTGGAAGAACTTGCTAAGCAAATTGGTCCAGGTCTTAGTTTCTGCGCACATGCTCCTGGTGCTACTGAACCACTAGCAGCAGCTATCAAATACTTTAGAAGTGAATTTGAAGCAGGCATTGCAGAACAGCAGTTGCCAATTTTATAAAATAGGTAATTGTTATTTGAATTATCTAATTTAAATAACAAATAAAATTTTTCCATTAGCCAGTCTCGTTTCGACGAGCAAATGATGAAGAAAAAAGAACCATGGCCATTATCCATGTAGACGGTAAAGAATACGAAGTTAACGGAGCGGACAATCTATTACAAGCTTGTCTATCTCTAGGACTTGATATCCCCTACTTCTGTTGGCATCCAGCATTAGGTAGTGTAGGCTCTTGTCGGCAATGTGCTGTTAAACAGTATAAAGATGCAGATGATAAAGTAGGACGTCTTGTTATGTCCTGCATGACGCCTGCTACTGATGGTGCTTGGATATCTATTGCAGATGAAGAAGCGAAAAAGTTTCGTGAGAATGTCATTGAATGGTTGATGACTAACCACCCTCACGATTGTCCTGTATGTGAAGAAGGCGGTCATTGTCATTTACAAGATATGACAGTAATGTCTGGCCATAGCAAACGTCGCTATCGTTTCGAAAAACGTACTCATAATAACCAAGATTTAGGTCCTTTCATTAACCATGAAATGAACCGTTGTATTGCCTGCTATCGCTGTGTCCGTTTCTATAATGACTATGCAGATGGTACAGACCTTGGTGTATATGGTGCTCATAACTACGTTTACTTTGGGCGTGTGGAAGATGGTTGCTTAGAAAGTGAATTCTCAGGCAATTTAACAGAAATTTGCCCTACTGGCGTGTTTACTGATAAAACTCACTCAGAACGCTATAACCGTAAATGGGATATGCAATTTGCTCCTAGTATTTGTTATGGTTGCTCGATGGGTTGTAACATTTCTGCTGGCGAACGTTATGGTGAAATTAGACGTATTGAAAACCGTTACAATGGTGAAGTAAATCGTTACTTCCTTTGTGATCGTGGTCGTTTTGGCTATGGTTTTATTAATCGTGAAGATCGCCCTTTACAACCCATCTTAGTTAAAGAACAAAAAGTACTTACTATTGATGAAGCACTAGATAAAGCAGCTGATTTACTAAAGAATCAAAAAGTAATAGGTATTGGCTCCCCTCGTGCTAGCTTAGAAAGTAACTTTGCTTTAAGCAAATTAGTAGGCGTAGATAATTTCTCAACAGGTATTGCAGCTAACGAATTAGAGTGCATTAATCTTGCTATTAAAATTATGCAAGATGGCCCCTTACCTACCCCAACAGTAACTGAAGTTGAACAACATGATGCTGTCTTTATTTTAGGTGAAGACCTTACCCAAACGGCCGCACGTTTAGCATTAGCTGTACGTCAAGCTGTAAAAGGTAAAGCCATTGATATGGCCCACCAATATGAACAATATGGTGTACAACCTTGGTTAGCAGCAGCCGTAAAAAACATTGCACAACATGCTAAAAATCCATTATTTATTGCTAGTGTAGCTAATACTCGTTTAGATGATGCAGCAGAAGCAACTATACATGGTACGCCTAATGAATTGGTACAACTAGCTTGCGCTATTGCACATGAATTAGATAGTACGGCACCTGTTGTATCTGGCTTATCAAACGCATTACAAGAGAAAGCCAAACAAATTGCAGAAGCATTAATTAAAGCTAAAAAGCCATTAGTTATTTCAGGTTGTTCTTTAGGTTCAAAGGCCTTATTAGAAGCAACAGCTAATATTGCTAATGCGTTAAAACTTAAACAAAAAGATGCTGCACTAAGCTTAGTATTCCCAGAAGCAAACAGCGTTGGTTTAGCTCTACTTGCTAATAAACCATTAGAAGATAGCTTTGCTGCTATTACTGAGAACAAAGCAGATGTAGTTATTGTTTTAGAAAATGACCTTTACCGTCGTGCTGGTAGCAAAACGGTCGATACTGTATTAGCAACAGCTAAATCAGTCATTGTTATTGATCATCAAGCTACAGCTACTACTGCTAAAGCAGATTTACTACTTTCAGCAGCTAGTTTTGCTGAAGCAGATGGTACACTAGTAAGTCAAGAAGGTCGTGCACAACGTTTCTTCCAAGTATTTGATCCTACTTATTATGATGCAAGCAATTGTGTTAAAGAAAGTTGGCGTTGGCTTCATGCGGTTCATAGCACTTTAGAAAGTAAGACAATTGATTGGACACAGTTAGACCATGTAACTTATGCTTGTGCTGATGCTAACTCCCTGTTAGCTGGTATTAAAAATGCTGCACCTGATGCTTCGTTCCGTATTAAAGGTTTAAAACTAGCTCGTGAGCCACATCGTTATAGCGGTCGTACTTCTATGCTAGCCAATAAGAATGTACATGAACCAAGAGCGCCACAAGATATTGATACTGCATTTGCGTTCTCTATGGAAGGTTATGCAGGTACTTCCCCAGAGCGTCAACAAATATCTTTTGCTTGGTCACCAGGTTGGAACTCACCACAAGCATGGAATAAATTCCAAGCTGAAGTGGGTGGACATCTACGTGCAGGCGATCCAGGTATTCGCCTATTAGCCAATAAAGGTGAATTACTCCCTTGGTTTACTGCTACTACAGAGTCAGCAGAAGGTCTTTATGTTGTGCCTTTATATCATCTGTTTGGTTCAGAAGAAATGTCTGCTAAAGCAGCACCTATTCAAGAACGCATTGTAGAACCTTACATTGCTTTGAATACAACAGATGCGACGCATTTAAATGTACAAGAAGATGAACAAGTTAAACTTACGATTAATGGTCAAGAAATAGCCTTAACAGTACGTTTAAATATGGGTTTAGAAAAAGGTTTAGTTGGTCTACCTGTTGGTTTTGCTAATATTCCAGTACAGTTATTTGGTCAACGTATTTCTAGCCTACAAGAATTACAGGAGAAAGCACAATGATAGAGTGGTTAACTTCTGATGTAGTGCTTGCAGTTATTATATCTGCTATTAAGGCCATTGTTATTATGCTTGTGGTGTTTGTGTTTGCAGCGCTACTTAGCTGGATCGAACGTCGCCTCTTAGGCTTATGGCAAGATCGTTATGGCCCAAATCGGGTAGGTCCTTTTGGTTGCTTACAATTAGCAGCAGACATGATTAAAATGTTTTTCAAAGAGGACTGGATTCCACCCTTTGCAGATAAACTACTGTTTACCATAGCACCTCTTATTTCTATTTGTACTATTTTAATTGCATTTGCTATTGTGCCAATCACGCCAACTTGGGGTGTAGCAAGTAATACCAGTATTGGCCTACTCTTCTTCTTAGCCATGGCAGGTATTGCAGTATATGCTGTATTATTTGGTGGTTGGGCTAGTCATAATAAATTTGCCTTATTAGGTGCTGTGCGTGCTTCTGCTCAAACGGTATCTTATGAGGTATTCTTAGGTTTGGCTTTAATGGGTGTGGTACTACAAGCTGGTTCATTTAATATGAATGAGATTGTTAATGCTCAACAAGGTCTATGGTTTATTATTCCTCAGTTCTTTGGTTTCTGTACTTTCTGTATTGCAGGTGTAGCTGTTACTCACCGTTTCCCATTTGACCAACCAGAAGCTGACCAAGACTTAGCCGATGGTTATCATATTGAATACTCTGGTTTGAAATGGGGTATGTTCTTCGTAGGTGAATATGTAGGTATTGTGCTTATTTCATCATTGATAACTGTGCTTTTCTTTGGTGGCTGGCATGGCCCTATATTACCTGGTATCGTTTGGTTTGCTCTCAAAACTTTATTCTTTGTGATGATGTTTATTTTAATACGTGCTGCATTACCTAGACCACGTTATGACCAAGTAATGCTATTTGGCTGGAAATTCTGTTTACCATTAACGTTAATTAATCTATTGGTTACAGGTTTCTTCGTGTTATTGGCACAAGGGGCTTAAGGAGACTGTTATGAAATATATATGGCATGTTATCCACGGTGCTTATACACAGCTAAGAAGCATTGTGATGATTTTTAGTCATGCTTTCCGTAAGCGTGATACAATCAACTACCCAGAACAAGAAGTATATTTACCACCTCGTTATCGTGGTCGTATTGTTTTAACCCGTGAACCAGCTCCTGAAGGACAACTAGGTGAAGAGCGTTGTGTAGCGTGCAATCTTTGTGCAGTAGCCTGCCCTGTTGGTTGTATTGCACTACAAAAAGCTGAACGTGAAGATGGCCGTTGGTACCCAGAATTCTTTCGTATTAACTTTTCACGTTGTATATTTTGTGGAATGTGTGAAGAAGCTTGCCCAACAGCAGCAATTCAATTAACACCTGATTTTGAATTAGCTGAATTTAAACGCCAAGATATGGTATATGACAAAGAAGATTTATTAATTTCTGGTCCAGGCAAATACCATAACTATATGTTTTATACCTTCTCAGGTATGGCTATTAAAGGCAAACCAAAAGGTGCAGCAGAAAATGAAGCTGAACCTGTTAATGTAAAAAGTCTTTTACCTTAAAGGACAACAGATTATGGCAGCATTTTGTTTTTATCTTTCTTCTTTCGTTGCAATAATTGCGACACTATTAGTGATTACTAATAGTAAACCTGTACATGCGTTGTTGTATTTGGTTGTTTCTTTATTAGCTGTAGCAATGATTTTCTTTAGTTTAGGCGCACCTTTTGTGGGCGCTTTAGAAATCATTGTATATGCTGGTGCTATTATGGTGCTCTTTATCTTCGTGGTAATGATGCTTAATCTTGGTACACAGACTGTTAATCAAGAATTACAGTGGTTATCACCGAAAACATGGGTAGGCCCTGTATTATTATCATCTTTGCTTTTAATTGAGTTTATTATCATTATTTGTATGGGTGATACAGGATTAACTATAGGCAATGTTACTGTACCGCCTATAGATGTTGGTTTATCGCTATTTAGTAGATACTTATTAGCAGTAGAACTAGCCTCTATGTTATTACTGGCAGCACTTGTGACTGCTTATCATATGGGACGTGAAGAAGCGAAGGACTAAAAATTATGTTTGAAAATATTCCTCTTGAACACGGCCTGATAGTTTCAGCCATCCTATTTAGTTTAGGTTTAATAGGTTTGCTAATACGTCGTGATTTATTATTTATTTTAATGAGCCTTGAAATCATAATGAATTCTGCTGCTTTAGCTTTTGTGGTAGCTGGTAGTGCCCACACTTCAGTAGTAGTTGATAAGGTTGTTGCAGGTAAACATATATTAGTTCATGCAGCTGATGGTCAAGTAATGTACATCATGATTATTGCTTTAGCTGCTGCTGAAGCTGCTATAGGTCTAGCATTACTATTACAACTTTATCGTCGTTTCCATACCCTTGATATTGATGCAGCAAGTGAGATGCGCGGATGAACCCAGTATATTTAACAGTCGGTTTCCCTCTTCTTGGCTTTTTATTATTAGCTTTCTCTAGAGGGCGTTTAAGTGAAACAGCATCAGCAGTCATTGGTGTAGGCTCTATCGGCCTTGCTGCATTATCTGCTGCTTGGATAACTTTCAATTTTGTAAATGGCAATATTACAGAGCCACATGTACCTTTATGGTCATGGATTACGGTAGCTGACCCTACTAATGCTGAAAACCTTCTATTTAATCCAAAACTAAGTTTTTATATAGATGGCTTATCAGTTACTATGATTTCTGTAGTATCAGGTGTTGGCTTCTTAATTCACCTATTTGCTTCTTGGTATATGCGTGGTGAAGAAGGTTACTCACGTTTTCTAGCTTATATGAATCTATTCGTTGCCTTTATGTTAATCCTTGTATTAGGCGATGATATTTTATTCCTCTATTTTGGTTGGGAAGGTGTAGGCTTATGTAGTTATCTATTGATTGGTTTCTATTATACTGAACCTAAAAATGGTGCAGCTGCCTTAAAAGCCTTTATTATCACTCGTATTGGTGATGTATTAATGGCTATTGGTATGTTCATTATTCTTTGGAAAGTACCTGAATTACTTTCTTTAAGCGTACGTGAAATGGCAGCTAATAGTGATATGATTTTAGATAAACTAGCCGATCCTTACCTTACTGCTGCTACCCTATTCTTATTTGGTGGTGCAATTGGTAAATCTGCACAAGTACCATTACAAACATGGCTTGCGGATGCAATGGCTGGTCCTACACCTGTGTCTGCGTTAATCCATGCTGCAACCATGGTTACTGCAGGTGTTTACTTATTAGTTCGGTTAAACTTCCTATTCTTACCTGCTACTTTCACCTTAGAAATAGTAGGAATTATTGGTGCAATTACTTTATTACTAGCAGGTTTCTCTGCTTTAGTACAAACCGATATTAAACGTATCCTTGCTTACTCTACTATGAGTCAGTTAGGTTATATGTTCTTAGCTACTAGTGTTTGTGCTTGGAATGCTGCTATTTTCCATTTAATGACCCATGCATTCTTCAAAGCCTTACTATTCTTAGCTTCTGGCTCTGTAATTCTTTCTTGCCACCATGAGCAAAATATTTTCAAAATGGGTGGTTTATGGAAGAAATTACCATTAGCCTATGCTAGCTTTATTGTTGGTGGTGCTGCCTTATGTGCCCTACCCTTTATAACTGCAGGTTTCTATTCTAAAGATGAAATTTTATGGGAAGTAATGGCTGCCGATCATCCAGGTTTATTGATTGCTGGTTTAGTAGGTGCCTTTATGACATCTCTCTATACTTTCCGTTTAATCTTTATTACGTTTCATGGTAAGCCAGCTAATGAGCATGCAGCTCATGCTACAGCAGGTACTGGTCTTGCTCATGCAATACCTTTAGCAATATTGATTGTGTTATCTACAGGAATTGGTGCTTTAATTACACCACCATTAGGTGCTGCTTTTGCTTCACCTGAACATGCTGCAAGTACTGATGGCAAGCATATGTTAGAGCTTGTTTCAGGTATTATTGCAATTACAGGCATTTTACTAGCAGCTGCGTTATATTTAGGTAAACGTAGTTTTGTAACGAAACTCTCTGAAAGTGCCATAGGTCGCTTCTTTAGTTGTTGGTGGCTAAATGGCTGGGGATTTGATTGGGTTTATGACAAGTTATTTGTAAAACCTTACTTGTTCATTACCAAAGTACTAGTAAAAGACCCTTGTGATAAAGCCATTGGTTTAATCCCTTTAGTAGTACGTGGCGGTAATAAATTAATGACTTTAACAGAAACAGGTCGTTTACGTTGGTATGCACTTTCTCTTGTAGGTGGTGCAATAGTACTGATAGCTATAATGCTTATTACTTTTATGTCATCAGTAGCCTGATTTAAACTTATAAAAAGGAATAGATATTGTCATGTCGTCCCTATTGTTACCTTGGCTAATCCTGATTCCGATAATCGGCGGCTTTTTTTGCTGGATTTCCGAACGGCTCAGTAATATTCTTCCACGTTGGATAGCCCTATTTACGATGGTGCTTCTTGTTGCTTTGTCCCTATATTTCTGGGGTACAGGCAATTTCCAAAATGCACCTAATTTACAAACATCATTTGCAATAGCTGATGGTCAATCAAAATGGTGGGCTTTCTACTTTCATTTGAACTGGATACCACAATTAGGTATTAGTATTCACTTAGGAATGGATGGTTTATCTATTCTATTGATTACATTAACAGCTATTTTAGGTTTATTAGCTGTACTCTGTTCATGGAAAGAAATTAACAGCCGTGTAGGTTTCTTCTACCTAAACCTTATGTGGATTTTAGGTGGTGTAGTTGGGGTGTTTGTTGCTATTGACCTATTCCTCTTCTTCCTATTCTGGGAAACGATGTTGATCCCTATGTTCTTCCTAATTGCCTTATGGGGACATAGTGGTTCAGATGGTAAAACGCGTATTTACGCAGCTACTAAATTCTTTATCTTTACTCAAGCTAGTGGCTTGTTAATGTTAGTGTCTATTATTACTTTAGCACTTAAACATTACACTAATACAGGTACTATGACTTTTGATTACATGCAATTGCTAGGTACTAATTTAGGAGGTCTTGAGTTTATTTTAATGCTTGGTTTCTTTATTGCATTTGCAGTAAAGCTTCCTGTTGTACCTATTCACTCATGGTTACCAGATGCTCATGCGCAAGCACCAACAGCAGGTTCTGTTGATTTGGCAGGTATTCTATTAAAAACAGCTGCCTTTGGTATCTTACGCTTTGCAATTCCTTTATTCCCTAATGCCTCCCATGAGTTTGCGCCTATTGCCATCTGGTTGGGTATTTTCAGTATTATTTATGGTGCCATTTTGGCGTTCCAACAAACGGATATTAAACGTTTAATTGCTTATACCAGTATTTCACACATGGGTTTTATCTTAGTAGGTATTTACTCAGGTAGCCCGCTAGCACTACAAGGTGTGGTTATACAGATGATTGCGCATGGTTTCTCAGCCGCTGCACTATTCATCTCTAGTGGTCAATTATATGAACGTTTACATACGCGTGATATGCGTTTAATGGGCGGCTTATGGGGTAAAATTACCTACTTGCCTGCCATTATGCTGTTCTTTAATGCTGCTTCGCTAGGTTTACCAGGTACAGGTAACTTTGTGGGCGAGTTTATGATTCTTATTGGTGCCTTCCCTGCTGATAAAGTTGCAGTTTCTATTGCAGCCTTTGGTTTAGTGTTAGCCTCTATTTATTCATTAATTGTTATGCAACGTGTTTTCTATGGAACAACACGTGGTAATTTTCATGAACCAATCCAGGGACTTTGTAAACGTGAACTAGGTATGATGTTTATATTGATTGTGCTGCTTATATTATTGGGCATTTATCCACAACCAGTTCTGGATACATCAGCAGCCACTATGAATGGTGTGCATGCTTGGTTCTCCCCTAACCTCGTTTCTCGGTAGTCGCTCATGGAACAAATACAATTAACAGCAAATCACTTTATAGCACTACTACCAATTTTGGCAATTAGTGCAACGATTGTCGTGACCATGCTATCCATTTCATGGCAACGCAATCAGACGTTAACTTCTATAATAGCTATGTTTGGTATGGTGCTTACTTTAATAGCTATCATTCCAGCACTAAAAGTAGTTAATGCCGAAGGTGGCTCAATTGAAGTTACCAGTTTATTAATTTTTGATCATTATGCTTATTTTGCTAGCCTGTCGTTAGTATTAGTAACTATGGCTTGTACTTGTTTTGCCCATATTTACTTAGAAGGTTATAAAGGTAATAGAGATGAGTTTTATTTGTTATTACTTCTTTCAACCTTAGGTGGTATGGTATTAGTAAGTACTAAGCACTTATTAGGCTTATTTATTGGCTTAGAATTATTATCAATTCCAATGTATGGTTTAATTGGTTATGCATTCTTCCAACGCCGCTCATTAGAAGCTAGCATCAAATATATGGTGTTGTCAGCCGCAGGTTCTGGTTTCTTGTTATTTGGTATGGCATTAGTCTATGCAATAACAGGCCAACTTACTTTCCTATCGATTGAGCAAGCTTTTAATACAGCAAATCACTCTGTCTTAGTTGATTTTGGTGTTGTATTGATGATAGTTGGTTTATCTTTCAAATTATCATTAGTACCTTTCCACTTATGGACACCTGATGTTTATGAGGGTGCCCCTGCTCCTGCTTCTGCTTTCTTAGCTACAGCCAGTAAACTAGCTATTTTTGCTATGTTAGTAAGATTTATGGAGTTCATTCCAATTCATCATAGCTCTTGGATTTATTTAGCTATTACTATTTTAGCCATTGCTTCTATCTTAGTAGGTAACTTATTAGCGTTATTCCAAAATAGCTTAAAACGGATTATGGGTTACTCTTCTATTGCACATTTTGGCTATCTATTAATCATTCTATTAGCTAGTAATGAAATGGCTACAGCAGAAGTTAAAGTAACTGCTGCCAAAACAGCAACTATCTATCTATTCACCTATATTGCAACCACTATGGGGGCATTTAGTGTGGTAACTGTGTTGTCGTCACCTTGTCAAGATCGTGATGCTGACGCTTTATATAGATATCGTGGTCTTTTCTGGCGTCGCCCATTATTAACCATCTCTTTATCTGTAATGATGTTATCTTTAGCAGGTGTTCCATTAACTGCCGGCTTTATCGGTAAATTCTGGTTATTAAGAACGGCTGTTGAATCTAACCTTTGGTTATTAACTGCAATGGTAGTTGTTGGTAGTGCTATAGGCTTATACTACTATTTAAGGGTGATGATTACACTTTACTTAGCTGAACCTACTGCTAATGCTAATGAAGAAAAAGATATTCATTGGTCACATCTAACGGCTACTATTGTTTTATTAGCTATTGCTGTGATTGTAATCTTTGTAGGTGTATGGCCATCACCGCTTATTTCAATTGCAGAATATGCAGGTGTACCTTCTACATTGATTCATTAAGCATTAATGATAGTACATAAAAAAGGCAACTTATTAGTTGCCTTTTTTTATTCTATCTCAATTATATAGGTAGTAAATGAGAAACCAGTAATTGTACACTTTGCTGTCCTTTATACTCATTTACCATTAACTTATAGACTATATTGGCTTGTTTTATTGTGCTATTAGGCCATATATTTTTATCAACATTAAATGCTATGGCTTCTAGTTGATGTTGTTTGTCGGCTGTTCTTAATACTAATTTTAGGTGTTTTTCTTTTAATAAACGTTGTTGTTCAATCCAAAACACTCCATCAAAAAGAGGTTCAGGAAATCCTTGCCCCCAAGGGCCAGCATCCATTAATAATTGTGCCTGCTCCAAGCAGAAATCTGCTTTGTCTAATGAACCATCAGTTAAAATAACCTGTTGTAATTGCTCTTCAGTGATTTGTTGTTGTGCTTCTTGGTTAAATGCTTCTTGGAATAATGTTAGTTTTTCTCTAGCAAGTGTTAAACCCGCAGCCATTGCATGACCACCAAACTTATCTATTAAATCAGGATAACGACTGGCAATATTTTGTAGTGCATCTCTAATATGGAAATTGCTAATAGAACGAGCAGAACCTTTAATAATACCTTCTTGCTCTGTTGCAGCAAAAATAATAGTAGGTCGGTGATATTTATCTTTTAAGCGTGAAGCCAGTATACCAATTACTCCTTCATGCCATTGTTCATTAAATAAACAAATGCCATAGGGTAAATCATCCAAAGTAATATCTTTTAGTTTATGTAACGCCTCAGTTTGCATTGTCTGCTCAATACTGCGGCGCTCTCTATTTAAGGCATCAAGTTGACTGGCTTTTTGATAAGCATCTGCTTCATTATCAGCTAATAGGCAATCAATCCCTAATTTCATATTATCTAGCCTACCCGCTGCATTTAAACGAGGCCCTACAATAAAACCTAAATCTGTTGCAGTTATTTTTGTGTAGTCTTTACCTGCTAACTGTAATAAAGCTTTAATACCTGGTCTAACTTTACCGTTCTGAATACGCTTTAACCCTTGATATACCAATGTTCTATTATTGCTATCTAAAGCAACCACATCAGCTACTGTACCCAATGCTACTAAGTCTAATAGCTCAGCAAGATTTGGCTCTGACAAATTATGGTTAGTAAAATAGTTTACTTCCCTTAATTTTGCCCTTAAAGCAATTAATACATAAAACATAACACCTACACCAGCTATAACTTTACTAGGAAAATTACATGTTGGCTGATTAGGGTTAACCATAGCATCTGCTTCTGGTAAGATTTCACTGGGTAAATGGTGATCAGTAATAAGAACGCTTAAACCTGCTTTTTTAGCAGTAGCCACACCTTCAACACTAGAAATACCATTATCCACAGTAATTAATAATTGTGGATTAAATTGTTCAATAGCTAATTCTACTATTTCAGGTGATAGGCCATAACCATATTTAAAACGATTAGGAACTAAATAATCTACATGCTTTGCCCCAAGCATTTTAAGACCTAAAACGGCTACGGTTGTTGCGGTAGCACCATCACTATCATAATCGCCAACAATAACAATAGCTTGTTGCTTATTTAAGGCAGTAATTAATAACTCGACTGCTTGCTCAATACCTTTTAAGGTTTGATAGGGTAATAAATTAGCAAGCTCTTTAGTAAGTTGCTGACTATTTTGAATACCTCGTGCTGCATAAATACGTTTTAATAAGGGTGATAAATGAGGTAATTCAACTGCATTCTCTGATAATAGGCGTTGCTTTATTAACATTAATAGTCTCAACTATTGAAATATCTTATAAAATACATAACACTATATATTGTATCTGACTAATAGTTAAAAATCTTAGAATTTACACTTCTAATAAAAAAATAACATGGCTATTGTAAGTTCAATGAATAACAGTAAATATCCATAACATATCCACAGAATTATCCACAGTACTAGTTGTTCTAATACTAAAATATCACTATATTGTATATTCAAGTCAATATATAATACTATATATAGTAATAAGCTAACCCATACCTAGTAATTACTTTTCTAATTTTAGATAAGCTCTGACAACCTAAAAAGTCTATAGAAGTTGTTCTTATAAGACTAATAGGGAGCTTTCTCTAGGAAATAAAGTAGATACTATATATTGTGTTTAGTGCTTTATCATTGTAATAAATTTTAGGAGACATAAATGTTAAGTGGTGTATCTCGTGATGACAATAACACGCTAGATAATGAATTAAACGCCCCTATTCCAGGGCAAATTAATGTTATCAAGAGAACAGGTACGGTTGTCCCTTATACTGATGATAAAATTGCTGTTGCTATTAGTAAGGCTTTTTTAGCAGTTGAAGGCGATAATGCTGCCGCCTCTTCGCGTATCCATGATGCTGTTAAACAATTAACTGAGATGGTTACTGCTACATTTAAACGTCGTATGCCTTCAGGTGGTGTAATCCATATTGAAGATATTCAGGATCAAGTTGAATTAGCATTAATGCGCTCTGGTGAACATAAAATCGCACGTGCTTATGTACTTTATCGTGAAGCTCGTAAGCAAGAGCGTGCTAAAAATACTGTGCAACAAGCTCACCCTAGTATTCGTGTCACTAATGCTAAAGGTGAATTTGCACCTTTAGATTTAGGCCGTTTAAATACCATTTTAAAAGAAGCTTGTGAGGGTTTAGAGGAAGTAGATCCTAGCATCATTGAGAAAGAAACCTTAAAGAATCTTTATGATGGTGTAGCAGAAAAAGATGTCAACACGGCTCTTGTAATGACTGCCAGAACATTGGTTGAGCGTGAACCTAACTACTCTTTTGTAACTGCTCGTTTGCTATTAGATAAACTACGTGCTGAAGCTTTAGATTTCTTAGGCATAGCTGATCGTGCTACTCACCACGAAATGGTAAATTTCTATCCACAAGCATTAAAAGTTTATATTGAAAAAGGTATTGAGTTTGATTTGCTTGATAAGCGTTTAGCGCAATTCGATTTAGCCAAATTAGGTCAAGCATTACAGCATGAACGCGATCAACAATTTACCTACTTAGGTTTACAAACCCTTTATGATCGCTACTTTATCCATAAAGAGGGTATTCGTTTTGAATTGCCACAAGTATTCTTTATGCGTGTGGCAATGGGTTTAGCCTTAGAGGAAGCAGATAAAGAAGCACGTGCTATTGAGTTTTATAACTTACTTTCTTCTTTTGACTATATGTCATCTACCCCTACTCTATTTAACTCAGGTACAGTACGTCCACAACTTTCAAGTTGTTACTTAACAACGGTACCAGATGACTTATCAGGTATTTATAAAGCTATTCACGATAACGCTATGTTATCTAAGTTTGCAGGCGGTTTAGGTAATGACTGGACACCTGTGCGTGCTTTAGGTGCTTACATTAAAGGTACTAATGGTAAATCACAAGGTGTTGTGCCATTCCTTAAAGTAGTAAATGATACTGCTGTTGCGGTTAACCAAGGCGGTAAACGTAAAGGTGCAGTATGTGCTTACCTCGAATCATGGCATTTAGATATTGAAGAGTTCTTAGAACTTCGTAAAAATACAGGGGATGACCGTCGCCGTACTCATGACATGAATACAGCGAACTGGATCCCTGATTTATTTATGAAGCGTGTTTTTGAAGATGGCTCATGGACACTCTTCAGTCCATCTGATGTACCTGATTTACATGATCTTTTTGGTAAAGCCTTTGAAGAGCGTTATGAGTATTATGAAGAACTAACCAAATACGGCAAAATTAAAGCATTTAAAACAATGCCTGCCCGTGACTTATGGCGCAAAATGTTATCCATGGTATTTGAAACAGGTCACCCTTGGGTAACTTTTAAAGATCCTTGTAATATTCGTAGCCCACAACAGCATGTTGGTGTGGTACATAGCTCAAACCTTTGTACTGAAATCACCTTAAATACTAATGAAGATGAAATTGCAGTATGTAACCTTGGCTCTGTTAACTTAGTAAAACATATTGTAGATGGTAAGTTAGATACTGAAAAACTAGCGCGTACCGTAAAAACTGCAGTACGTATGTTAGATAATGTAATCGATATTAACTACTATGCAGTACCACAAGCGAAAAACTCTAATGCTAAACACCGCCCTGTTGGCTTAGGTTTAATGGGCTTCCAAGATGCACTTTACTTACAGCATATTGCTTATGGCTCTGAGGAAGCGGTTAAATTTGCTGACCAATCGATGGAAGCAATTAGTTACTATGCTATTAAAGCTTCTTGTGAATTAGCACAAGAACGTGGCACCTACTCTACTTTTGAAGGCTCTTTATGGTCTAAAGGTATTTTACCGTTAGATTCTATGGATCTTCTAATTGAAGAACGTGGTAGCAAATATATCTCTGTAGATAAAAGCACTACTTTTGATTGGGCACCTATTCGCAAGTTAGTGAAAAAAGGTATTCGTAACTCTAATATTATGGCAATTGCTCCTACTGCAACTATTGCTAATATTACGGGTATTTCTCAGTCGATTGAGCCTACTTATCAAAACTTATTTGTGAAATCTAACTTATCAGGTGAATTTACTGTTATTAATCCTTACTTAGTGCGTGATTTAAAAGCACGTAAGTTATGGGATAATGTAATGGTAAATGATCTTAAATACTATGATGGTAGTGTTCAACAGATCGAACGTATTCCTGAAGACTTAAAGAGACTTTATCAAACTGCTTTTGAAGTAGAACCAAAATGGATCATTGAGTCAGCTAGTCGTCGCCAAAAATGGATTGACCAAGCTCAATCATTAAATATCTATGTGGCTGGAGCCTCTGGTAAAAAGCTAGATGTTACTTATCGTATGGCTTGGTATTTAGGTTTAAAAACCACTTACTACTTACGTGCCTTAGCTGCAACCAGTACCGAAAAATCTACCATTAATACTGGCACCCTAAACGCTGTATCATCCGCTATTGAAGAACCACAAGCGCCTGTTGCACCTGCTCCAGTACCAAAAGCTTGTAGTATTGATGATCCAGATTGTGAAGCTTGTCAATAATCGCTGTACAACTATTTTCATATTATGCATAAGCACTATCAATCTGATAGTGCTTACACTAAGGAGATTAACTTATGTTAAGTTGGGATGATTTTGATAGTGAAGATGCCCCCAAAAAAACCACTAAAACGGCAGAAATAAACACCGCTACCAACCCTTCTGAAGAACAACTAAACCATGTAGGTGATGATTTAGCAATGGAAGCACGTGCTGTTCATGCTGAAGACTCAGAAGATGTTAAAAGAGCTAAAGCAGCCCTTGATGAATTAGATATTCAAGAAGGTCTTGATGATTTAGAAGGTACTTCAGGTCGTGTACAAGTTGATGATAAACAAATGATTAACTGCCGTGCAGACTTAAACCAATTAGTACCCTTTAAATATGATTGGGCTTGGCAAAAATACCTAGATGGCTGTGCTAACCACTGGATGCCTCAAGAAATCAATATGACGGCTGATATCGCTCTTTGGAAAAGCCAAGACGGTTTAACTGAAGATGAACGCCGTATCGTAATGCGTAACCTTGGTTTCTTCTCAACTGCCGACTCATTGGTTGCAAATAATCTAGTATTAGCCACTTATCGCTTAATTACTAATCCAGAATGCCGTCAATATATTTTACGCCAAGCATTTGAAGAAGCTATTCATACCCATGCCTATCAATACTGCATTGAATCATTAGGCATGGATGAAGGTGAAGTATTTAATATGTACCGCGAAGTACCTTCAGTAGCTAAGAAAGCAGCTTGGGGTCTAAAATATACACGTTCTATTTCTGATCCCACCTTTAAAACAGGTACTGTTGAAACTGATAAGCAATTCTTACGTAACTTAATTGCCTACTACTGTGTATTAGAAGGTATTTTCTTCTACTGTGGTTTCAGTCAAATTCTTTCAATGGGTCGTCGTAATAAGATGACTGGTGTTGCTGAGCAATTCCAATATATTTTACGTGATGAATCAATGCATTTGAATTTTGGTATTGATATGATTAATCAAATCAAAATTGAAAATCCACATTTATGGGACGAAGGCATGAAAGATGATGCCCGTCAAATGCTATTACAAGGTACTCAGTTAGAAATTGAATATGCTCGTGACACTATGCCTCGTGGTGTATTAGGTATGAATGCTAGCATGATGGAAGAATATCTAAAATTTATTGCTAACCGTCGCCTCGTACAAATTGGTTTAAAAGAAGAGTACCCTAATGTGACTAATCCATTCCCTTGGATGAGTGAAATGATGGATCTCAAGAAAGAGAAAAACTTCTTTGAAACACGTGTTATTGAGTATCAAACTGGCGGTGCTTTAACTTGGGATTAATGACCATCCCCCTCTTAATAAAAAAGGTGCTAAATTTAGCACCTTTTTTTATGCTGGCAGTTTATAATACTATATAAAATACCTTATTCTATTTTAAAGCATCAGGGTAGAGCTGCTATGTTAGATCTAATAAATAAACTTAGAAATACATTTAAGAGGGATATCTTTGAGGTAAAAGATAAGCCCGAACAAACTAAGGATAAAAATTTAATAACTGACATTAAAGCTAAAGAAAAAGTAATAATCACTATTAATCAATTAAAGCAAGACTATCCTGCCCATATTCGTCAAAGAAAAAATGTATATAACTATCTCAATAAAAAGCTAGATCTTGATATTGCAGTTTATGACTATGATGATACAGGGGAAAATACTATATTATCATTAGACCCTACTGGTACACAGCAAGGTGAATACAATTATATTGTTGAAAAATTTACAGTCGCGTTAAAAGATAAAAAAGATTAAATATCTTTGCCTTAAACTAAAGAAATAAAAATATTTGTCTTTATATTATTCTCAATCACTTCAAAATTTGAGGCGTATTTCCCATCAGCTTTTGCTACTTCTAGCATGGTATTAATATCAATACCTCTTTCTTCAAGTTCTTTTAAGGCTGCTTTGGGTAAAAATTTAGCAGATAAATTAATTAATAATACAGGTACTTCAAAACTTTCAATGAGCTCACCTGCTATTGTTTTTTCTATTTTAATTTTTTTCACTGACTTATTTCCTTTTAAAGTAAAACTATTCAATTTAATAAATAAGTGGGAGTATCCCTCCCACTTATTAGAAGTTAACGTTTTCTTAATGACTCCAACCTATTACCTCCTGCTTTCAAGCGATGCATATCAGCAATAAACTCTACCAATACACTAGCAGCCTCCATTGGAGGTAAACCTCCTGCATAAATATTGGAAACTACTGATACTTCGTATTGAATATCAGCATTACCACTAAAGTTAATGGCAGCTTGGCGGGTAGCATCATCAGTAATATGATAATTTAAATAAGCAGATAAACTACGAGAAGCTAACGCATCACCCCCTGGACGTTCTCCTAATAAATTAACTACAATTTTCGCATTGACAACATTACCGACATCTTCAGCTAGTTTTACTCGACCATAAGGTATTAACATAGGTTGCCCTATAGTAAACCCTTTGGCTTTTAAACCATCCATTAATACAGGTAATAATTCAATAATATTATGGTGTGTCGCTTCAGCACTAAGACCATCAGAAACAATAATTTGAATATCATTATTTTCTGCAGTCAGTTTGTTACGTGAATCTTGGGATAAATGGCTACCTAAATCGGGATTATTTAAGTGACTTTCTTTATCAGCAGCCCCTGTGCTTAACACACGGAATTGAATATCTCCTAGTTTTTCTTGTTGCAAATCTGCATAAATAGCTTCTCTAGCAACTGCCTGATTAGCTCTTAACAAACGTATTACTTTATTGGCTGGGCGTGGACCTGCATTTTCAAAACCATAAGAAGCAGGTAAATTCTCTTTTAAGCGTTGATATTCACTATCACTGCTACAGAAAATTCTTGGGTTACCCCAATTAGGGCCTCGTTGAATATTGCCATCTTGGTCTTCGATAAAAATACCTTTTTCAACACACCAACGTAAATATTCAGGAGCTGGTTTTAAATTGTAAATTTCACGCATGGTTTGGTCATCATGACCACTGGTATCAAAATAAGCTAACATTCGGTCAGTGTTTAAATAAACATCCATATAGTAGTTAGCCCCTGCAGCCGTTAATAGCTCAATAGCCATTTGCTGACCTTCGGTAGTTACTTTTGAATGTAACGTGAAGCAAGGCGCCATACCCATTGGCAAGCCAAGTAATTTACCCATTAAATGATCTTGTAAATTAGAATAGATCATTTCAAAATTATCAAGATGGGTTTCAGGGCCAATAAAGCCTGTTACGTTATTCACCATAAAGGGTTTATAGCGACGAGCTAGTCCATAACAAAGAGCTTCGGTGGTCGTCATATCAATGCCATTATGCTTGTTATAACTAACTTCACTACCTTGCCCTGTTTCAAAATACATCCAATTTTTAGCTATATCTTTTAAAGGACCTTTTTCCTTCATCGTCATGTAGGCTTTATCTAATAAGTCTACCGTAACATCAAATTCTTCTGTTAATACTGCTTCAGTTCCTGCAATACTTTGGAACATGATTTCTACAGGTGCCCCAGAAGCTAAACATTCAAGCTGTGTTTTAATATGAGAAAGTACACAAATTTGAGTAGGCACGCCAAGTTCTTCACGAACCTTATTAAAATGATTTAATACGGCATTGATATTATCAACTGTATCAATGGCAGGGTTTAGACCAAACATACAATCACCCGTACCCATGCTTAACCCTGTATAAAGTAACATGGTAATACTATCGAGATTGTCTGTTGGATGATTAGGTTGTAGGCGTGTTGAAAGTGTACCTGGTAATCCTAATAACGTTCTTGCTTTAGCAGAAGCGCCTGTTTTTAATTTTCGCGCTAAAAAAATCATTTCATGAACGTCTAATAATTTGGTAAGTGCCGCAGCCATAACACCTGTTAACGCTGTACCATAACGACGTATTTCATTACCAGTAGAGCGCATTAATAAATCTTTAAACTCACCAACCGTTAATGATCCAATTTCCTCAAAAACAGCATGGTCGATGGCATAGTTTACGCGCATTACTGAATCAACTTTACCATTATTATCAATTAATGGATTATCAAAAATATGTTGTAAGGTTAGATTAGATAATACTGCTCTTGCAGCCTCTCTGGTTGCCTCATCAGCGGCTGCCAAATTAGCAACACGATCCCCTGCTTTGCTAATATCAGCATTTCCTAGCACTTGTTTTAAATCTTTAAATGAATAATGCAGACCTAACAATTCTATTTGATAAGAGTGTGCTAGGCTAGGCTTAGGCACAAAGATATCTGCTATGGGTGGCAACTCTGTTGAATATATTTGAGTTGCTGTATTAGCAACAGTTTGCTCAGCTACACCTACCCCATTAGCAGCTAAGGCCGCTACTACTTTATTAACAACTTCATCAAATTCTTGGCTATTCATATTAATTAATCCATCATAAAGATACTAATTTATTTAATTCCATAAAAAGAAATAGGTATAACTTGCTGATGTTGCCTTCTTAAGTTAACAAAACTAGCATCCTTTAACAGAACCTCATCAACAACTATTAAATTCAAAGCTAGCTTCCCCCACTGGGTAGCATAAGCACCTAAACTTTTACCTATATTACAATCAACTAGCAGTACTATAGGTACACTCTTAGCTGGTTGTAATTCCTCTAATATTTCATAGAACATCTGACCTAATGTCCGAATCATGTTTACTTTATTCGTACGATAACCTATAGAGTCAGCAATAAATATTTGTAAACAACCTCCCATATGATTTTGGCAAATGAGTTTTAATGCTTCATATAACTCAGGTTTACTAATATCTCCTGAACAACGACTTACAATCGGTAAATGTTTTATTGGTAAAACATTTGGATCAGGTAAATACAAAGTAGCACCAGAAACTTCTGTACTGTGCAGAGCTAAGCCATAAACAGTGGCCCGTCCTTCATTTTCGGGAATAATAGTTGTTAATGAGCGAGATAGTATTGGAGAAGCCATAATGGCTTTGGCTAGATCAATCCCTAAATCACCATAAAATGTAGTTGGAGGTAAACCTTTTCCTGCCATAGCTTGGTAAATTAATTCACCAACACCACCTGAAAAAGTAATGGCAACTGGATTAGCTGTTAGCTCATAACTAAAAGGAACTTGTTGTATTGGTAATAACTCAGCAGAATTAAAGAATGCTATATTGCCTTGAGCAATGTTCTCTAATGCCTGCACATAGAACACTAGGAAATTATTAACTTCTTCCAAAGTTAAAACATCATTAACCTGCTTATGGATATTTAGACGTTTAAATAAAGTAATCGCTTCAGGGGTTAAAGCACGAATTCGATAGCTACCTGGCTCAAACTGTATATGTCTTGCCCCAATAAAGTAACAACCTGTGTGAATAACTTTGCCATTAAGACCAATCGCTGGATTAGTAGTGCCGCCACCAATATCCAAATTGACAATGGGTGTAGTGCTACGGTAACGGCTTAAAGCACCACATCCCCCTATAAAGGCTAACCATGATTCAAAATTAGGATCATCTGCTGTGGCAACTAGGATTTCTCCCATTCGGTCTTCAATTAACTTGGCCAAAAACTCTGCATTCTTTTGTCTTGCGGCTAGCCCTGTAATAATGACACCACCAGCAAAAAAGTCTTCAGCTTGATAGCCACATTGTTCAAACCATAAGTCTAATAGTTGTGTTACTTTCTTTTCATCAATATGGTCATTAATAAAAGGGGTTAAAACAATTTCTGAACGAAAAATTATCTTAATATCACCCAGCTCCATATTGCCAGTGATACTATTAGTAAGGATATGAGAACGAGCAACTAAAGCACTGCTAGTAGTTGATCCAAAATCTAACCCTAACAGCAGTACAGAGGAGTTTTTAGGCACTAAATGGCTATTACTTGCTCTGCATGGAGAAGTAGCAAAAGTAGTTAATGGCATACCTTTATCCAAGGCCATAATTCACTTCCTGTTACTTTTTGCTGGTTATTTATGTTTATATAAAAACTAAAACAATTTTAAGGAGACTAATAAATTTTTTTATTTGGTGATATCAAATATTGGCAAATGTTTCTTTATTAAAAGAATTATTGCTCTAGGTCTAAAATAACCTATAAAATCCCTATCTAACATTTAATTAATAATGTTGTTCTTTATTGTGTTTATTAAATAATTATTAAATTTAGCCATAAAAGAGCCCCAATATTTAGGGTTCTTTTATATTTAATATACTATTGAAATGCTTTTGCTACTTCTTGCATTTGTAATGTTAAGCTCTCTAAACCACCACCAGATAAATACCAAAGATCTGGCGTTAAATAGATAATATGTTTATTTTTATAAGCATTGGTTTCTTGCATGCTGCTATCTTCTACAGTATTTTTATCTAACTTACCCTCACCTATTGCTTCATTACGATCAATTACAAATAAAACATCAGGATTTAAATAGGCAACATCTTTATTAGATAACATTAAACGTTCTGCATTGTTACCCTTTCTAACACTTTCTAAACCTATAGCTTTAATACCTAACCAGCCATGAATAAGCCCAGCATAATTGCTCTGTTCAGAGGCAACTAACTTACCATTATAATGAACAACAATAAGTGCTTTATTAGCAGATTGTTTTGCTTGTAGTTGAATAGCTGTTGCTTGTTTGTCTAACGCTTGTAAAGCTGCATCAACTTGAGGTTGCTTATTAAATGTTTTTGCTAAAAATAACATATTATTTTTAACTGAGCTTTCATAATCTTTAGGGTTAGTAGTTAAACTAACAGTAGGCGCTATCGCTGCGAACTCTTTATATTGAGCTTGCTGTCTACCTGAAATAATAATTAAATCTGGCTTAATTTCTTTTATTTTTTCAATATTAGGTGTTTTTAGCCCACCGACATCTGCATATTGATCAGCTTTAAATTTATCTAGGTAATTAGGTAAGCTTTGTTTAGGTAAAGCTTTAACACTCACACCTAATTTATCTAAACTATCAGCAATACCCAAATCAAAAGATACAACTTTTTTAGGATTAATTGATATTGTCTTTTTTTCTGTTTCATTAGCTGTTGCTAAACCACCAATTAATAATGAACTAACCACTCCTATTTTAATAATATTATACATAAATAACCCTTCCTTAAAAAATAATGATTATCATTTAATAAGATTAAGAAAGCAATTCAATTTTTATAGAGAGATTGGAGTATTGAAGTTTAGCGATATAAAGGAAAGCATTAAAAAAGAAATTAATAATAAAAACCTTATTAATTTTAGGTGCTTATACTATATTGCAAGAAAATATACTATTGTCTTTTGCTCTTTTTGTGATTACTTTCACAATTTTATTCTATTTATTAATTGACATTTTTATTTTGGTTTAGAATTAAGTAGTTATATAAATATAACAAATTGAATAAACACTTATTTGGATCGATAAGTTCAGGAATGCAGTAGGACTATCACAAGGATTAAGGAGCAGACGTGCGTATAAGTATTTTTGGCTTAGGGTATGTTGGTGTTGTTTGCGCCGCGTGCCTGTCAAAACGTAATCATGAAATAATTGGTGTAGATGTACATTCAGCTAAAATTGATCTGATTAATCGAGGTAAATCTCCTATTGTGGAGCCTGGGTTAGAGCAGTTATTGGCTGAGGGTATTAAAGAAAATCGTTTAACTGGTACAAAGGATGTAGCAAAAGCTATTAACCATTCAGATATTTCTTTAATTTGCGTAGGGACACCGAGTAAACGTAATGGTGATTTAGACCTTACTCACTTACAAAATGTTTGTGAGCAAATAGGACAAGCGCTTAGAAATAAAGCTACTTATCATGCGGTAGTAGTTCGCAGTACTGTATTACCTGGTACAGTCAAAAACATCGTTATTCCTATTTTAGAAGCCACCTCTGGCAAAAAAGCAGGTGTTGACTTTGGTATTGCGACTAACCCAGAGTTTTTAAGGGAAAGTACAGCTATTGCAGACTATGATTATCCACCCATTACAGTAATTGGTGAACTAGATAGTAAATCTGGTGATTTACTAGAAGAGCTATATTCAGATCTTGAAGCCCCTATTCTGCGTAGACCCATTGAAGTGGCAGAAATGATTAAATACACATGCAATGTTTGGCATGCTGTAAAAGTCACTTTTGCTAATGAAATCGGCAATATCGCAAAAGCCTGTGGAGTAGATGGTCGGGACGTTATGAGTATCATTTGCCAAGATGATAAACTCAATATTTCAAGTTATTACATGAAACCTGGTTTTGCATTTGGTGGTTCTTGCCTACCAAAAGATATGCGTGCTTTAAACTATAGAGCATCTCAACTAGATGTAATCACACCAATGTTATCATCGGTAATGAATAGCAATACACAACAAGTTCGTAACGCTTTCAATATTATTGATAGTTATGGCAAACGTAAAGTAGTTATGCTTGGCCTTAGCTTTAAAGCTGGTACTGATGATTTACGTGAAAGCCCATTGGTTGAACTTGCTGAAATATTAATTGGCAAAGGATATGAGCTAAAAATTTACGATCATAATGTTGAGTATGCCAGAGTTTTTGGGGCTAATAAAGAATATATAGAATCTAAGATTCCTCATATATCTTGTTTACTTACTAAAAACTTAGAAGAGGCAATTGATTCCTCAGATATTATTATTTTAGGAAATAATAATAAGGATTTTGGGGATATTCTCCAAAATATTCATGAAAATAAACAAGTACTGGATCTTGTAGGTTTCCTTCCTCAATTAGATAAAAATGGCTCTGCAAAACAAGAGGGTATTTGCTGGTAGTTTGAGAACAGCTATTGATTGCTTATTTTTAGTAGGAGGCTAACGTTGATTACGGTAATTTTGTCTGGTGGAAATGGCTCGCGCCTTTGGCCCTTATCAAGGGGACAGTATCCTAAACAGTTTTTATCATTATTAAATGACAAAACATTATTGCAAGAAACTTTATTAAGGCTAGATACAAAAGCGACAGGCTCTATTGTTGTATGTAATGAAGCACATCGCTTTATTGTAGCGGAACAGCTAGCTCAAATTGATGTAACAGCTGATAGTATATTATTAGAACCTTTTGGTCGTAATACTTCTCCAGCGGTAGCTTTAACAGCAATGATGTTATTGGAACAAGGTAGAGATGAAACGTTGGTGGTATTACCAGCTGATCACTTCATCCAAGACAAAACTCGTTTTCATCAAGCCTTAGCTATTGCAGAGCAAGTGGCAGAACAAGGGCAACTGGTATTATTTGGTATTAAAGCCGATAAGCCTGAAACAGGATTTGGCTATATAAAATGTCATCCAACAACAGATAAAGCTTCCCCTGCCCTCAATGTCGAACAATTTATAGAAAAACCTGATGCTATAACAGCTCAGTCTTTTATAGAGCAAGGAAACTACTATTGGAATAGTGGCATGTTTGTTTTTAAATGCAGCAGTTACTTGGATGAACTGTTGCAATATGCACCTGCTATTTATGAAGCATGCAAACAAACATTACAAGCTAGCCAATATAAAGACCAATTCCTCTATATAGATGCTAAAACCTTTGCTCAATGTCCAGATGACTCTATTGACTATAGTGTTATGGAGAAAACGCAAAAAGCAATGCTTGTTCCTCTTGATTCAGGTTGGAATGATATTGGTGCATGGAACTCGTTATGGGAAATTAGCGATAAAGATAAACAAGGTAATGTTAGCTATGGCGATGTTATTTTAAAAGATAGTAAAAACAACTTAGCCTTTTCATCAAAACGATTAGTCACTCTATTAGGTGTAGAAAACTTACTTGTTGTTGAAACACCTGATGCTGTTTTAGTTGCTCATCGTGATAATGCTCAAAGCATTAAAGAGTTAGTGACACAATTAAAATTAGCCAAACGCCCAGAATCAGAAACTAATAGCTTAGTTTATAGACCTTGGGGTTGTTACGAAACCATTGATTATGGCAATAGATTTCAAGTTAAACGTATCACTGTAAATCCAGGTGCCACCCTATCCCTGCAAATGCATCATCACCGAGCAGAACACTGGGTTATTGTGACAGGTACAGCGTTAATTACTTGCGATGATAAGGAGTTTATTCTTTCTGAGAATCAATCTACTTATATTCCCATCACCTCAATACATCGTTTATCAAATCCTGGTCATATCCCATTAGAGGTTATTGAAATTCAATCAGGTAGTTATCTTGGTGAGGATGATATTCAAAGATTTGAAGATCGTTATGGGCGCTTAAATGTTGTATCTGCAACCAAGGAGAAATTGGTTAATGAGCGTTAAATTTGTAGCCAAGTCAAAAAACACTTTTTGCTCCAAAGCATTTGGCTGGCTCATGCTATTAACACTTATTATTTTTCTTGCCTCGCTTGTAGACCGTGAGTATTTGGACTCAAGCAGCCATCAATTTATCTTTTTAATTGGTGTTGTGGGTACATGGCGATATAGCAACAACATATTACATTATATACGTGGCATGTATTTTTTATATTGGGCATTTCCAAGGTTGCGTAAACTCGCTGATAAAATGGGAGATCAAACATTACCCTCGCATATTTTCATGGTAGTCACTAGTTTTCGTATTCCACCAGAAACCACTTATAAAGTTTACCAATCTATCTTTCAAGAATTAAGTAGCATTCCTGTTCCCAGTACTATTATCGCCTCTATTGTTGAAGCAGGTGATGAGTACTTTATTAAACAGATTATGCGTGAAGAGATTAAAGACCGACCAGATATTACACTAGTGATTGTAAGGGCTAGAGGAACAGGTAAAAGAGATGGGCTAGCGCATGCTTTTAGAGCATTATCAAGACGTGCACCAGCTCATGATGCCGTCGCTTGTGTTGTAGATGGCGATACGATGATGTTACCCGGTTGTGTAGATAAGGCTTGTCGATTATTTGCTCTACTTCCTAATGTAGGAGGAATGACTACCAATGAATACTGTATTGTTAAAGGTGGTAGATTACTAACGAGTTGGCACAATATGCGTTTTGTACAACGTCATATTAGCATGTGCTCCATGTCATTAAGTCATCAGGTGTTAACTCTCACAGGTCGCCTTTCCTTTTTCCGTGCTAGCTTAATGATGGATCTTGATTTTATTAGAGACGTAGAAGCCGACTATCTACAACACTGGCGATTAGGTAAATTTCAATTTCTAACAGGCGATGATAAGTCTTCTTGGTTTAGTCTAAAACGTGCTGGTTGGGATACATTCTATGTACCAGATAGTTATACATTAACTGTTGAACATCCCCCTAGTAAATATTTTTTAAAGGCAACACGTCAACTCATGTTTCGTTGGTATGGCAACTCATTAAGACAAAACTTTAGAGCCGTAAAGTTATTACGAAAACAATTAGGTTTATTTACATTATACGTACTCTATGATCAACGCGTTTCTATGTGGACTAGCTTATTTGGTCTAACCGTAGCCCTTACTGCTTCATTACTTATTAGCATCCAATTTCTCTATATTTATTTTCTATGGATACTTATCACGCGTAGCATTGTATGTATGCTATTTGTATTTTCTAAGCATCCAGTAGATCCGCTATATCCTTTTGCACTCTATTACAACCAAATTATTGGCTCAATGATGAAAATTAACGCTGTATTTCACTTAGATAGGCAACAATGGACAAGACAAAAAACAACTTTAAATCAAAATATTAGCTTTGACACAAAACTTAATCGCTGGACATCAAAGATAACCATGCTATCTGCTATTGCCATTTTTCTTTGTATTGTTTCTCTAGCAATAGATATCAATAAATAAATTTAAACCGTGAGTTAATAAAGTAATATTATGGATAACAAATCAACTACTGGCAGTCAAGAAGGACCCAAAATAGTGCATGAAGCACTTGATGAACGCCAGCATATTCGTACAAAAATTCCTGCAAAAGTAACGATTACAAAGGAAAATAATCAAGAGTTCATCACAGAAACAGATATAGAAGATGTTTCTCTTGGTGGTATTTCTTTCAATCATTATGGAGAAATACCTAAAGGGACTTTATTACATTCACTCATTTCTTTACCTATGAATGCCCTTGAGATACGTATTGAGGTAACATTAAAGGTAGTATCTCGAACCAACCAAAAGTATGGTTGCCAATTTATAGATTTAGATGCTGGCAAATGTGATATTTTACGTTATCTTATTGTCTCCTACACCTCAGGTGAGGTAGTTGATATTAGCGGCCTGTTTAATATCATGCAACGTGAGAACTATATTAAAAGCCGTAAAACAAAAGATGCCACTCAAAGAAATATAGTAGAAAGACTAAAAGCCATTATAGGTACACTGCTATTTACTATAGTGGGTTTACTTGCATTAAGTTTTGTACTTTATAAAAGCTACTTATTATTCTTTACCTTAACACCAACTGAAGCAGTTGTTAGTGCAGACACTTATACCATTAGCATGCCGGATAATGGTTACCTTAATTTATTACTAAAACCAAATCAGACTTCAGTAGTTGAAGGTGAACCGTTAGTTAGTATTTCAACTCAACTAGCCACGTATTTTACTAATCTTTCTGATATGCAAATGTTAGACAAACTAACACCAGAAGAAACTAATGAGTTATTAGCTAGAACTACAGTAAAAACTGTTATTAATAGCCCTTGTAATTGTGAAGTTTTTTACCCATACCCTATTCCTAAAGGCTTTTCTTATAAAGAATCCCCTTTATTATATTTAGTACCAAAAAATGAAAAACTTTATGTAAAAGCCACTATTCCTTACGGCAAACTAAATAATCTAAACAAAATAAGCCGTATTACCATCAATGCTTATAACAGCAGGGAAACAATTGAAGGAAAAATTTTTAGAACACAAATTGATAATCGTACCCAAAGTACTATTTTATTTATTGAACCTAATAAGCCATTACCTAAAGAAAGTTATCAGCAGCCAGTATCTGTAAACTTATTCTTAGGATTACCTTTTAGTTTTTAGGAATAAGTTATGAAAAAAGGGATTGTTTACTTTCTTATCTCACTTGCAGCCACTATTTGTACAGTTGATGTTGCATTAGCTAGTCGTGGTTTAGATGAAATACGTTATGCCTTATTTAAAGATCCTAATGCTGATGTAATGGAAGATTTAAGAAAACTAGTAAAGTTTGGTGATAGACAATCAATGTTATTACTAGGTAATCAGCTAGTTCAACAAAATAGCATGGCTAATAGTACAGAAGCTTTAGTGTTATTTAAAAAAGCATTTGCTGAAGGACAAGGAGAAATACCTGCACTTACCGCAATGGCTAGAATATTAGACAACAACATGCGTTTGCGTAAAAGACAAGCTAACTATATAAAAAGATCTTTACAACAATATCCCTTAACAAGAGATCCACAAACCCTTACAGCAACGTTAGAGGTTTTTGTTACTTATCCAAACTTTATTAATAATAAACAGGCCGAAGAACTAATCTCTCTTTATCAATCATCTTGTTTAGCTTTTTGCCGCCCAGAACTTTATAGAGCGGTATTAGCAGAGCAACAAGGTAATAAAACATTAGCATTACAACTCTATGAAAAAGCTTTTTTTAGCGATAGTCGTGCTGTTTTTCGCTACTACAAACTGTTAGGCGATAAGCAAGATACACTATTTCCGTTATATACACGTAGTCTACAAGATCAAGTAGATAATTTACCAGTAACTACTATACACAGTATTGCATCAATATTAGATACTGTTTTCTCAACTCAACGTAGCTTAGCTATTTTAAAAGGTAGACAATTCCATGAGCAAAATAAAGGCTTAACTGGAGCAGCTAATGAACGAGTTAAAGCTGAAATAGAGGAATTACGCAAGCAAATAACTGAACAATTTTCTAAAGATGAAAATGAAGTTAATTTTTGGCTAGATAAAGCAATCGAGCGTAATTGGGTACCTGCTATGGTTTCCAAAGTTAATAAGATGACCTCATTACCTGATAGCTATACCCCAGAAGAAGCTCTAGGCTTAATTGAAAGAATAGCTACAACTCAGCCACAAAATGCTAAAGCATTAACTGTATCAGTTTCTATGGTAAGTAGTTGGAATACGCTTAATCCACCTAAAAGTTATGAGTTAATTCAGCAATTACAGCAAGAGCAATACCCTTCTGCCAATACGTTACTAGCTACTCTATATAGTCGAGGTGTATTAGACGAGCCAGATCAATATCGCGCTATAACCATACTAGAAGGTGAAGCTAAAAAAGGATACCCATCTGCCTTCTATGCTATTGCAGGTATTTACTATCAAGGTCGAGCAATCTGCCGAGATAAAGCCAAAGCTTATGCTTATGTATTATTAGCTAATGAGTTAGGAGAGTTCAGGGCCTCTGGACTAAAAAAACAATTAATGAATGACATGACAAAACAAGAAGAGCAACAAGGACGTACTTTATATAAACAACTAGCCAAGGAGTATCAACTATGAAATGGCTAATTAAAATACCCTGTTCTTGCATAATAATTTTTTCCCCTATTTTCAATACGTGGGCACAAGAAGAGAACGACTTTTCTGATATAGGAGAACTTCCAGCACAATTAGTTGATGGGCAGCTACCACCTGTTACTTCTCTTTTCTATAATAAAGTAACTACACAGTTTGGTAGAGGTCCTGAAAATTCAGCTTTAGGCAGTGATCGTAAAAACTTCTATAGTTTACGCTATGAACCCTCTTTTTACTGGTTTTCTCCTGAACAAAAGTGGCCAAAATGGACATTCTATACCCGTGCATGGATAAACTATGACTCAAAATACTACTCTCCATCCTTACAAGAAGATGGTGGTAACTATGAAAATACCCGTAGTACTAAAAGACCACGTTATGCTTATGCTGAATTAAGAGAGTTTTATATTCGTCGTGGCCTATTATGGGATGATCCAAGATATTCAATCACTGCTGGTAGACAGCGTTTCTATGATAGATATGGCATTTGGTGGGACGACAGTTTAGAGTCTATCAGGTTTGACTATAACAACACCTTAAACTCAGGTTTTCTAGCAGTCAGTCAAAAGTTCTGGAACTATAATACTGACGTTAACAAATTAGATGAACAAGATAAAAAAATTGTTTATGTAATGGGACAATATGAATGGCAATGGAGTCCACGTAACTGGCTAGGTACTCGTTTCCTCTATGAAAACGACTATTCAGGTAGACGTATTGATGACTCTAATGATTTTAAAGGAAGTCGTATAGGTGTTTTCATTAAGGGTGATGATCAACGAGTCTCTCCCCTTTTTAATGATTATCATGTTGAATTTGTTCGTATGCAAGGAAAAAGACGAACAATTGATGACAATTATAATACCGAAAAAAATTCTATAAATGGATGGTTGTTATTAGGCGAAGTTGGTAAAAGATTTGATAGCACCCCATGGAAACCTAGAGTATTTGTGTATGGTGGCCTAACTGATAATCCAAAAGATCAATACCATGGCTATCAACTTAATAGAATCCAAACAGACCGTTTAACTACACCTGGTAGCTATAGTACACGACTAGTAAGTTCATTTGTGCGCTTAGACATGAGTAACTTAATGTTCTATGGCATAGGTATTCAGACTAATCCTGCTGACCGTACTCGAGTAGATTTTCGTATCAGTGATATTAAGCTACGTAATAGCTCTGCTGGCTTACCTATTCGTGTAAGCCAAGAGATAAATCGTGAACGTAATCAACAAATTTCTAATAACAATCTTTCTGGTAGTAAATCAGTTGGTCAAGTCTTTGATATTAATTATTACTGGCAAATGTTTCCTTACAACTATCAAGGCAAACACTTCACCATGAATACATTACTCAACCTAAGTTACTTTAAAAGTGGTAGTGCCGCTAAAAAAGTAGGTGATGACTATCAAATTACACTAGGTTTAGTTTTTAGGTACTAACAATGATATTTGCATCGAACGTTTTTTTATTTTTATATTTACCTACTTTTTTTATTGTTTACTATTCAGTAAAAGCAAGTTGGCGCTCTACCGTTATTGTTATTGCTAGTTATCTTTTCTATGCATGGTGGCGCCCAGATTTCCTATTGCTTTTTATTGGTATTACTGCATGGAACTTTTGGCTTGGCTTACTGATTAAAAAACAACTGGATAAAAACAATAAAAAAGCTGCATTCCGAATATTATGGGTAGGTGTCATTGGCGACCTTGCAACATTAGGCTACTTTAAATATGTTAATTTTGGTGTTGAAATTATTAACGCTGTACTAGAACCTTTAGGTTTTAATACCTTTACCCTAACTAATATTCTATTACCGTTGGGTATCTCTTTTTATGTATTCCATGCATTAAGTTATATTGTAGATATATACCGCAAAAATGCTGTGCCTACTAAAAGTTTTATCGATTTTGCAGCTTTTGTTTCCCTCTTTCCTCACTTGGTGGCTGGGCCAATTTTAAGATACAGCGAATTAGCCCCCCAATTTAAACACCGTGAACATTCACTAGATATATTTTCTTTAGGCGTTTGCCGATTTTTCCAAGGCTTTATTATGAAGGTATTAATTGCTGATAATTTAGCTGGCATTAATGCCCTATTCCTTGGACAAAATACCTTACATTTCTTTGAGGCATGGTTTGGATTAGTTGCATCATGCCTACAACTATATTTTGACTTTGCTGGCTACAGCTGTATGGCTATTGGATTAGCATTAATGATGGGCTTTAAGTTTCCTGAAAACTTTAACCAACCTTATGCTTCACAAAGTATTACTGAGTTTTGGCAACGCTGGCATATAACACTTGCTCATTATTTACGGGACTACTTATTTATGCCACTCGTCCGTAACAAAATAATGAATCCATTATTAGCCATTATTTTCACTCTTACCGTTTCTGGTCTATGGCATGGTGCTAGTGCAGCAATGGTTCTTTGGGGATTCTACTTAGGCACCTGTATGGCATTAGAGCGTGTTTTTGGTGTTGCCACCAAATTAAATACACCTTGGAAGTTCCTAAGATACATTCGCGCTGTATTTTTAGTTTTATTAGCAATGCCTCTCTTCTTTACTAGTAATTTAAACCACAGTATTGATATCTATGGCTCACTATTTGGTTTAAATGGCTTTGGTGATTTAGATATTTATATTTATGGCAGCTCAAGAATGACCGTTGCTTTCCTAGCTATCACGGTGCTTTGGACATTAATTGCTGGCATTATTAATAAACGTTACTACTTGGGTAATAAAGATAATTACTTTATGCAACGAGCAACAGGTTTTAACTCCTTATTACTGTGGGCAGGCTTTTTATTAGCGCTCAGTAGCCTTGCTGCTAATTCCTTTTCACCTTTTCTTTATTTCCAATTTTAGGGGGATTGTTTATGTTTCCTACAACACAATCATCCAGTAAATTAAACGGTATATTATTTATTGTTTTAATAGGTGGTATGTTTATTTATTCCATACCTTCTATTTTTAAATTTTCTGAAACTGAAACAGACAATTGGTCACTATTTATGGATGGCAAATTGTTACGCAAATATGAAACTTTTTATGATAAACAGTTTTTTGCTAGAGAACCCTCTGTAAAATTTTGGGCAGATATTAGATACCTCGCTTTTAATGAAGGTACCAGTGGTGTTATTTTAGGCAAAGATGCTTGGCTATTTAGTAATCAAGAATATCTGGTCGTTAATGATTTGTCTGCACAGCTTAATAAACAATATCATCAAATAAAAGAAATTGATGAACAATTAAAACGGCGTGGTCAAAAGCTAATCATCCTACCTATTCCAATGAAAGTTGATATTGAACATAGCCATATCAGCCGAGAACCTGAGCCTGTTGTTATTAATCTCTATGATTCTTTTATTAAACAACTTAATGATGCCGATATAGCATCAGTAGATATTAGACCTAGTTTTCAACAACAGGTAACAAACCATTCTGTCTTTATTCGTAATGATACTCATTGGTCACCTGAAGGTGCTTCATTAGCCGCTAAGCAAGTAGCACTACAATACCCTGAGCTAAAACAAGATACTTTATTCATTACCAATAAAGTCAGTGAAAAACAACATAAGGGCGATTTAATGAACTATATGCAGTTTCATTTAAGTATTGCTCGACAAAATTATCAACCTGTAAATTTACCCATCTTTGAAACAACACAAGCCAATCAAGAGATCTCTGATAGTGCATTATTTGGCGATCAACAATATCCAATTGCACTAGTAGGCACTAGTTATAGCAAAATGGATGATTGGAATTTTGTCGGCTTTCTTAAACAGGAGTTACAAACAGACATTCTTACCCATGCACTAGAAGCTAATGGTCCATTTGAAGCAATGGCTGAGTTTCTTAAGCAACCCGATTTTAATGATCCCACTATCCATGCTGTAATTTGGGAGTTCCCTGTCCGTACCTTATTAGTGCAGAGCTTCAGAAACAATAAAAAAGGTACTGAAAATCAAGTCAAACATTTTTAAAATGGAGTTATTTCTATGAAACTACTAAAAACCTTAATGATCTTAGCTAGCTTTTTAGCTTTTACTACTAACATTCAAGCACAAGAAGGTAATGCTGATTTATATGATGCTGTAGCACCTGCTGACTCGGCTTTTGTGAGAATAATTAATCTAAGCAACAGTAATATCTCTGCTACCTTAACAGGCAAAGTAAACCCACAACGTATTGCTGTAAAGCAACTTAGCAACTATCGTTTTGTGCCACCAGGTAAACATAAAGTAAGTACTGGTAATGCTAGTATAGATTTAGATTTAAAAGCGAATACAGCCGTTACCTTAGTTTACGAAAATGGCAAACTTACTTTAATTAATGATCAGTTTTCTAATGAACCTAGAAAAGCACAAATTGCCTTCTATAACTTAACCAATGAGTCTATAGAATTAAAAACAGCTGATGGTAAACATGAAGTTATTGCTGCTGTTAATAAAAACCAAACAGGTAGTAGAAAAGTTAATGAAATTAAAATTGCTTTTGCTGCTTACTCAGGTAGTAAAAAAATAGCTAGCTACCCAAGCAACTTCTTAAAGAAAGGTGGTTCTTATAGCTATCTAGTAATCCCAGAAGGAAGTGGTTACAAAGCAATTGCTCAACAAAGCGGTATTGATCCAACTGAATAATGATAATACAGGGTAGTAAATATGAATTTCTCATGCATCAATAAATCAATTTCCATTGTCACTTTTGGGCTAATGTGCTTGTTTTCAACACATGTATTAGCAGAAAAGAACTGTAAAGATGATTTGAGTTGTTTAATCTGCCCTGCTATTCATGACCCTGTACAATATCAAACAGGGGCCATGAAACTACTTAAAGAGCTTATACCTGGTAAAGATCGTTGGTTATTTCGCACAATGGTTGATTTAAGCACAGATTTTGGTATTCCTGCTGAAAGACATGCAGACTTTGCACGATTAATGCAAACTTTCAAAAGTAAAGGAATACATGTGGTAATGGCTATTCAACCAACCAGAGGTTTAATGCATCGTGATAAGCTTTATGACAATGACAAAAATAAATTTAACTATAAGTTAGCTACTACTAAATTAAAAATACTTGTTAACCAAATGCGCAGAGCAGGTGCAGTGGTTCCTGATGTATTACCGTTAATTGAATCTCCTCCTAAAGAGGATTATTTTTTTCGTCGAGATCACCACTGGACACCTCAAGGTGCAAAAATTACAGCTAAATTAGTGGCAGATGAAATTAAAAAGCAACCATTCTATAAAGAGTTACATAAAACAACTTACAAAACTGCCCCTGGTGTATTTATCCCTAAAATGGGAACACTCAATGAAGGACTACAAAGAATTTGTGGTAATAACTTTGGTATGCAATATGTACAAGGCTACCAAACAATTCCTGAAAATAATGATGCTGATGCGTTATTCGGCGATATGCCAGAACCTGAAGTAGTGTTGGTAGGTACTAGTAACTCGGCAGCTCGGGAAAATGAAAGTAAACAATTTAATTTTGATGGTTTTTTAAAGCAAGATTTATCCGTAGATATTTTAAACTATGCACTACCAGGTGCTGGTGCAGAAGGCTCCCTGTTAGAATATTTACTGTCTGAAAACTATGATGCTAAAAATCCACCTAAATTAATTATCTGGGAGCTCGTGGCAAATTATCGATTAGGTGATGAGTTAACATATCGACAGCTTATTCCTGCTGTTAAAGGAGGCTGTAAACAACCTCTACTAAGTAAAACTACTAAGATGTCTAAGTTAAGCGAAGGGCAACGTATAGAATTATTAAGTAATACAGCTAGTAACATAAAACAACTTAATACACCTGGTAATTTCCTTGATATAAAATTCAGTGATAAGAACTTTAAGTCTTTTTATATATTTACCTATTATGACAATGGCGCTCGTGATAAAGTGTGGTTCCGCAGACCACTCATAGTGACAGGTGGGCAATTCCATCTTGAACTAAGTCGCTCTGCTGAATTCAAAGATGCCAATTTATTATCGGTATTTATTCAACCCACACAAACAATTAATGGCCCTATTTCCATGGAGGTAAATGTATGTCATTAAAACTTAAAGTAGTTGTAATAATGTTTTTAATCAATACTTTCAATCTATCTTATGCAGAAACCACTTCTAGTCTTTGGAGTAAATTAGACACACTACAATCACAAATAACTACCAGTGATTATAAAACTATACCATGCTCTACTGCTCCTCCAAAGCCTTTTACTGGCGCACTACTAATAGAAAGTAAATATGATCAAACGGATGTTAATAAAACTATTTTAGTAACTACTTCTGAGTCCTCTACAGAAATTCAAAATCATATTAAAAACTATATAAAGGGATTATTAACTGCATCTAAAAGTTACAGAAAAGCAACCAAAACCACTCAAGCTAATACAGCACTAGCTTGCCTAAGTTATTGGCTAGATGATTGGGCTAAAGCTAATGCTTTACTTAATCCAGAAGCTACTAAAACAGGCATTGCGGGTAGAAAATGGGCTTTAGCGGCCATATCCGCTATTATTCTTAATACTCAAGGGTATAGTAATGGCAAATTTGAATTAACAACAGATCAAAAACGTTGGTTAAAGAAATTAGCTGAACAAGTAATTCTAGAATATGAACCAAGACGTGCTGATAACTTCACAGGTTATTTTAATAATCATGATTACTGGGCTGGTTGGGCTGTATCTGCTACAGGTATGGCAATACAAAATAGAGACATGATTATTTGGGGACACACAAGCCTACAAAGGGCTTTACAACAAGTGATGGTTTCTAATAATGGACAATACGCTTGGTTACCTTATGAAGTAGCACGTGGTAAATTAGCAGCCGACTATAGTAACTATGCGATGATCCCTTTAATGCTATTAGCTGATGCAGCTAAGGCTAATTATCTCTATCTGAGCACTGATGAATTAAAAAAACTACAGCTACTAGGCAATTTTACGGCACTCACTGTTCTTAATCCTAATTCGCTTCATGAATTACCAGGCACACAAAGCACAGTAAAACCTTATAAAATGATTTGGGTAATACCTTTTATTAATAAATATCCAGCTAATAACTTAACTAAAGAACTTTATTCACAAGACCCGACTGGTATTGATAATTACAGTCAAATTAGTGGTTCAATTAAGCATTTTTATCCTAATATAAACTAATATAGAGAAAAATATGCAAAGGCTAATACTACTATTGAAATCTATAAAAAATATCCTAATAGGATTATGGATGGGTTTCTTTGTTATGTACACAGCCTTTGCTTCTCCCTCTATACAACAAATAGATGAAAAAATATTCACCAATAAGTTATTAAGTATTCAAGAAACTATAGAGCCCTCTATAAAAATTGCAGAGATGCAATTACCTAGTCAAACAGGCAAAATAACAATCAGTGCTATGTTTTCAGCACAGCATGGGAGCTGGCCTTTTGAATCTTTTGCTATTAATAATCTATTCCGTGTTATAGCAACTTATCAAGCAAACCATCCCAGAATGATTACCATTAAAGGTGGCACTATCACTCTAGAGCAACTAAACAGCCATATTAATAACCGACAAGTTATTCGTCCTTTTCAAAATGGCTATTTATTAAGTTATCCATTACTTATTGAAGATGATGCGGCTTTATTATTGGAAAATACTTCCCTTTATCTCTATGGTCACTCAGGTACAGCTATTATCAATAAAGGATTACTTAGCATACAAAAAACAAACGTTGAAAGTTGGTTTGATAATAAACCTGCCTATGTCATTAATAATACTGTTTTTCGCCCTTTTATTATTAACTGGGGAGGTAGTCGTTTACAAATTATCGATTCAAAATTTGCTAAGCTTGGATATAACGCTTATCTAGTACAAGGCATTACTACTGCCATTAATAATAACCAACCTACAAAACTACCAATACAAGTTGAAATCAAAAACAGTGACTTTACTGCCCTATCCGCACTTAACTTAAAAAATGCTATAGTTTCTATTGATAATTCAACTATTAATACTTTCCAACAATATGGTGTTGATTTAATAGACAGTCAATTTAATATTACTAATAACAAAATTCAGGCTATAAAAAACAATAGTGGTATTCGTGCTCAAGGTAATATACAAGGCATTATTGAAAACAACGCTATTTTAACTGTTAATAAGTCTGCCATTGAAGCACAGCAAATATCAGGAAACTTAGTTATTCGTAAAAATATCTTAGCTAAAGATAGTCGTCATGGTGTGCTACTAACAGAAAGTAATGCTAATGTACTAATAAAAGATAATCTATTTACTAAGCTTACAGGTACTGCCATTGAATCCAATCAGTTTTCTGGTTCTGCCTATATTTTAGATAATACTATTCAAGATATTCCTGAATATGCAGTGAGTTTCAGAAACTTAACAAAACAAGAAAATGCTAAGTTGGTATTTTATAATAATAAGATCACCAAGGTAAGCAAACCAATATTACGAACAATAGGTATTGGTAATGTTTCATTAGGTCATAATAAGTTGCTAGGTTCTCAACTCTATCAAAACTTATTAATTGGTGATTTACTACCTATCCAAGGAGCCATCTTAGAGGCAACACAAAAATATGATTGTATTGTAGAAGTTAATACTTTTTCATCTACTAAAAGCAATATAAATTTTCAAGCATGTAAATAACACCATGTACTTAACTTAAACAGCTACTCTCTTTTTTGCTCTAAAAACTGAACCATCTTAAGCTTAATACCTGTTTTTCAATCAGTTTCCTAATAAAGACTATTGAATTGTTCTCATTATTTAATATTCTGATAATCCTGCACGGAATCGAACAACTAAATCAGATAACTGCTTTAAACAAATTTCAGCATCTTGTAGGGTATCTAAGCTATTTTCTAGGTGCTTTGTAGGAATAATATTAGCAGATGGCTTTTGTGCTATGGCAGGATTGAACAGTTCTTGCCATGCTTGATCTATTAAGCTTAAAAAGCTGCTGGAATCTTCTAATAAAGTAACTAATTCATTCAGTTCTGGACTAGGATTTTGTTCCACAAATGTTGTAGTTAAAAATCCTTTAATAGATAGAGGTTGGTTTATCAGTGGAAAGCGATAGTAACTAGCTATTTCATTGTACAACGCCCAACAAGAACCATATAAATGAAAAACTATTCGTTCTTGGAAGGCTTTAATAATAGCTACATTAGTGGAGGGTGAGTCTATAGCTGCCTGCCAATCGGCTAATGTTAATTTTACAAAATAAATTTTTTGATTAGTTATTGTATAAGGTTCATTTGCCATAAATATAGTTAATCAGCTAAATAAAAAAGTAGGTTAATTAGTATAACCTACTTGTTAGTTATTGATTAAATCTTAAATAATCTATTTAAACCATCAAATGCTGCTACCCGATAAGCTTCCGCCATTGTTGGATAGTTAAATGTATTATTGATAAAGTAACGTAGATTATTTTGTTCACCTGGCTGATTCATAATAGCTTGTCCAATATGAACAATTTCTGAAGCTTGATAACCAAAACAGTGAACACCTAAAATTTCTAAAGTGTCTCGATGGAATAAAACTTTTAACACTCCTGCTGTTTGATTAGCAATTTGAGCACGCGCCATGCTCTTGAAGAAAGCTTTTCCCACTTCATAAGGCACTTTATCTTTAGTTAATTCTTGCTCTGTTTTACCCACACAACTAATTTCTGGGATAGTATAAATGCCTGTAGGAACATCATCCACATAACGACCACTACCTTCTTCTGCTATATTAGAGGCAGCCGAACGCCCCTGATCGTATGCTGCGCTAGCTAAGCTAGGCCAACCAATAACATCACCAGCCCCATAAATATGAGGAATTTCTGAACGATAGTTCTCATCCACATGAATTTGACCACGACTATTGGCTTTTAAACCAATATTTTCTAAGCCTAAGCCATCAGTATTACCTGTTCTACCATTGCTCCATAATAAAGCATCTGCTTTAATTTTCTTACCCGATTTCAAGTGTAGAATTACACCATGCTCAATCCCTTCAATCTTTTCATATTCTTCATTATGACGAATCATCACATTAGAGTTACTAAAGTGGTAACTTAAAGAATCGGATATTTCTTCATCTAAATAGCTTAATAAGCGATCCCGATTATCAATTAAGTCAACAAGCACCCCTAAGCCACTAAAGATCGACGCATATTCACAACCAATCACCCCTGCTCCGTAAATAATTAAGCGACGTGGGGTATGATTTAATTTTAAAATAGTATCACTGTCATAAATACGTGGATGATTAAAATCCACATCAGCAGGACGATAAGGACGAGAACCTGTTGCTATAATAATTTCTTTAGCAATTAAGCGTTCTACAGTACCTGAATTACAAGAAACTTCTACCGTATGATCATCAACAAAACGACCTTGCCCAAAAAACACAGCAATACGGTTACGCGCATAATAACCTGTACGAGAGTTTACTTGACGATCAATAATTTTTTGAGCATTTTTAAGCACATCAGGAAAAGAAAACCAACGTGGCTCACCAATCGCACGAAACATAGGATTAGTATTGAAATCCATGATTTGCATAACTGAATGACGTAATGCTTTTGATGGAATTGTCCCTAAATGAGTACAACCACCACCAACCACACCTCTATTTTCAACTACGGCTACTTTTTTGCCTGCCTTACATGCATTAATAGCAGCCCCTTCACCTGCTGGACCACTGCCTAGCACTACAACATCAAAGTTATAAATCATGTCTTTTCCTTTATTACCGCTTGCTAATTATTCTAAATAGCTATTCTTGTTAATTACAGACCAACAATCATTTCAATTGTTCAGTAAAGAACTTTAAAAATCCCACTATTATAAGCGATTGTTCATATTTTAGTTTGAAAAAATAATGTTCCGTATCTCTATTTACGCAACTGCATTCCTGCTAGATAAATAGCTTCTCCCTCCAGATGAACAAGCTCTGCCGTTTTTAATGGCAATGCAAAATGTTGACTTCCCTCTGTCAATAATGCAGCCAAAACGCCTAATAAAGGTTGATGACTTACAATCAGTATATTTTTACCCTCATAACTATCTAGTTTTTTTATCACTAATTGAGCATTATCATCAGGTGTAATCCAATCAACTTCCTGTATTTTACCCTTATAGCCTATTGTTTTACAAACAAGCATAGCAGTTTGAATGGCTCGTTTGTATGGGCTATGCAAAACAATATCAATAGGTACATTTTGTAATTTTTGTGCAGAGATTAATACTTCTTGTTCGCCATGTTCAGTTAGATTGCGAGCGGCATCTGTTGTTATTCTGAACTCAGCTTCACCATGTCTTAATAACCAAAGATTCATTGTTTATCCTTTGTTAATAATGTTTACATATATAAATCATTTCAGATTGTATTAATCTATTAGATATTACATAAAAACAGTATAATACATTTAACATTTTATTTTAGGCTTTTTCATATGATACCCTTTTCAGTTCTTGATTTATGCCCAATCCTCCAAGATGGTAATTCAGCACAATCATTTGCAGACTCGGTTGAACTTGCACAACTGGTCGAAAAACTTAATTTTAAACGTTTTTGGTTAGCTGAATTTCATAACTCAGCCAGTCATGCTAGTGCTGCTACTTCTATAATTATTAGTCATATTGCGAATGCTACAAATCATATTCGAGTAGGTTCAGGTGGTATCATATTACCCAACCATTCGCCCTTAATTATTGCCGAACAATTTGGTACTTTAGCTACCCTTTATCCTAACAGAATCGATTTGGGAATAGGTCGTGCACCTACCGCAGATCCTATCATAGCAGACGCATTAAGACGGGATTTAGAAACAGAATTAGATACTTTTCCTGAAGATTTAGTAGAGCTTAGGTACCTATTACAACCTAAGCAAGACAATCAAAGTCTTGTTGCTATACCTGGAGAAGGAACAAAAGTTCCTATGTGGCTACTTGGATCAACATTGTTTAGTGCTGGCCTATCAGCTAACTTAGGAATGCCCTTTGCTTTTGGCTCTCATTTTGCTCCAGATTTTCTAATGCCAGCTTTAGCACTCTATAGAAGTCAATTTCAATCTTTAAATGAGCTTACTAAACCTTATTGTATGGCTGCATTAGTGGTGGTTGTGGCAGAAACTGATCAGGAAGCACAATATCAATTTTCATCACTACAACAACAAATAGCTGCTCAACAACGTGGTAAATCGATTCCTTTACCGCCACCTTGTAAAGATATTACTAGTATTTGTAATAATCAAGAACTTGAAAATGTTAATCGTAGTTTAACAGAAGCTATTGTTGGCTCACCAGATACTGTTAAATATAAGCTACAACAGTTTATTGATAAGACTCAGGTTGATGAATTAATAATAACTTCCCGTATCTATGATCGTGAAGCAAGACTATACTCATTCACCAAAATAGCTGAAATTCGTGATTCTCTATAAAAGAGTTAAGATTATGGCAAACTCTATTCAAAAAATAATTATCTGTTTTAGTTTTGTGAGCATAACGACACATTCACTAGCAGAAATTGAGTTTATTGACCTATATAATCGCTCTCCAGAAGAAATTGCACCTGTTATTAATAATAACTTTCCGAACATACCTGTTAGTAAATACGGTAACCAATTAGTAATTAATGGTACCTCAAGTGAAAACCAACAAATTAGAGAGATGGTAGCGCAATTAGATACTCCTGCCCGTCGACTTCTTATCACACTTGATACAGGCGACAATAGCCAATCCAGCCAACAAAGTTTACAAACAAGAGGTCATATTCAGTTAGGCAGTAATAACTCTATTCATGGACGAGCCCGATTCGAACAAAGAAATACTATTAACAATAGTAACTCCATTAAACAACTAATGGTTAACGAAGGATCACCCACGATGATTCAGGTTGGACAAGTTATTCCTGTTAACTACACAGTACCTGATCGTTATGGTCGTCCTATAATGGCTACGCAATATCAAGAAGTTATGCAAAACTTATATGTGACTGCTCAAGTAGTAGGTCAACAGGTTTTTGTTAATGTAAACAGTCAAAATGATCATGTTTCACAAACCACAGGTAATATTAACCAACAAGCAATTAATACGCGCGTATCAGGATCATTAGGTAGTTGGATTACTATTGGTTCCTTACAAGATAGTAATAACTATAATAGTCAAGGCATCACAGGTTACTCTCAACGCTCAGGCGCTAGCAATACAGCAATACGACTCAAAGTTGATTTGGCAAATTAAATTTTACATAAATTTATGATGTCGTTTTTTCTCAGTTTCTGCCATAATATTTGACTACATTAACTCCTGCGAACTTAGTAATGTTAGAAATCTTTCAGAATACTAGTGCTTGGCTGCTAATCGGCTTATTTTTTGCCCTTCTTTTTGTTTTATTCTTTGAGTTTATAAATGGTTTTCATGATACAGCTAATGCTGTAGCGACAGTTATTTATACTAACTCCATGCCAGCCAAGACAGCTGTTATCATGTCTGGTATTTTTAATTTTCTAGGTGTATTACTAGGTGGTGTTGGGGTTGCTTATGCTATTGTTCACCTACTGCCTGTTGAATTATTGGTAGATTCGCACTATGGATTAATCATGGTGTTTTCTATTGTAGCCTCTGCTATTGCTTGGAATTTAGGTACTTGGTATTTTGGTATTCCTGCTTCTAGTTCGCATGCTTTGATTGGTTCAATACTTGGTGTGGCTTTAGCTAATGCAGTGCTTAAAGATATACCTATAGGCCAAGGGGTCAACTGGCAGAAAGCCATTGATATTGCCATTTCACTCGTGGTATCACCACTGGCTGGTTTTGCCATGGCTGGCATCTTGTTATTACTTTTAAAGTTTCGTTTCCCTAAATCTAAAATGCACCAAACGCCTGAAAAAAGAAAAGAAGTTAAGGCAAAAAAGAAACCTCCTTTCTGGAATCGTGTTGTACTGATCTTATCAGCTATGGGAGTTAGCTTTGTACATGGCTCCAATGACGGCCAAAAAGGTATTGGTCTGGTTATGTTAGTATTGATTAGCTTTGTCCCTCAATACTTCGTACTAGACCTTAATAGCTCAACTTATCAGATAGAAAAAACACGCGACGCAGCACTTCACTTAAATAACCTTTTTGTACGTAATCAAGAAAAACTCTCTCCAATCTTATCGCTTAATATTCAATCAACACCATTGAATGATGAGTTTAAATGTACTCCCAGCGTGACAGGGACTATATTTCATGATTTAAACAAAACACTATCAGGCATTAGAGATTATAAATCGCTTACTGATGAACAACGTGTGTTAACTCGTCACTATATTCTTTGTATTGATGATATCGCTAAAAATGTAACAAAAACTTCTATTTTAAATGCTGAAGATAATGGCAATGTCACTCGCTTACGTAACGATTTACGCTCTACCACTGAATATGCACCTTTATGGGTAATTTTTGCAGTTGCATTAGCCCTTGGCACTGGTACAATGATTGGATGGCGACGTGTCGTATTTACTGTAGGTGAAAAGATTGGTAAACAAGGCATGACTTATGCCCAAGGTATGTGTGCCCAAATTACAGCGATTATAGCGATTGGTGCAGCTAACTTATTTAGCTTACCTGTGTCTACTACTCATATTTTATCTTCTGGTGTTGCTGGTACTATGGTAGCCAATAAATCAGGGCTACAAAAAGCAACTGTTGTTAACATTGCACTGGCATGGGTATTAACATTACCTGCTGTTATTGTTATGGGTGCTGTGTTCTTTTGGATTAGCTCTCTTTTCATATGACACTTAGCCTTTTAGAGTATATAATTCGTCAGTTTTAAGTAATGTAAAAGAGCTTTGGTTTGAAACAAACAACAGAAGAAAACTCATTATTATCTTTAAGCTTTTGGCGACAACAAGCCATAGCAAGATCTTTAGAAGTACTACTTATTATATTAGTGCTTGTAGGTGTTTATTGGCTTTTAACATTGTTAACCTGTAATCCTAATGACCCTACCTTTAATAAAACTGCTAGTTATATTGAAATAAATAATATTGGTGGTATTACAGGCGCAAAAACAGCTAGTCTTTGTTTCTTTTTATTTGGCTATATCGCTTATCTGCTTCCTATTTTATTAATCGCTAAGTCTGTACAGATTTTTTATCATCGTAAACAGATCAATCTTAAAAATTTTTGGCTAATTGGATATCGTCTTTTAGGTTTACTATTAATCATTTTTAGTAGTTGTATTCTAGCGCACCAACATTTTGCCACTAATAATATTTTACAATCCGTTGGTATAGCAAGTGGTGGTGGTATTATTGGGGACTCTATTGGAACATTATTCCTATCCTCGCTATCAAACCAACTATCAACTTTAATCTCTTTATTGTGCTTTTGTGTTGGCTTAACTGTTTTCTTACAGTTTTCTTGGCTTAAACTCGTTGATTTTGTTGGTAAGTTTACTATCGATCTGTATGAGCTATTAGCAATTAAACTAAACCAATGGTGGCAAAAACGTTCTGATAAAAAGCAGATTAGACGTAATCTACGCGATGTTGATGATCAAATTAATGAAGTAGTAGCGCCTGTTGTTGCTGATAAACAAGAACAAGAAAAAATTCGTGAAAATCTCATTAAACGCCAAGAGTCTTTGGCAAGTTATATGAGCAAGCAAGAAGAGCGGCCTGCTGTTAAAGTAAATAAACCAATACCCACTAAAATAGCTGAACCCAGTAAGCGTGTTTTAAAAGAAAAACAAGCGCCTCTTTTTGAGGATTCTGGCGATCCCTTACCACCCTTCTCTCTACTTGATCCTGCTGAGAAAAAACAACGTAGTTTTTCTGCTGAATCCTTAGAGGCTATGTCTCGTTTACTTGAAATCAAACTTAAAGAGTTTGGTGTAGAAGTTACTGTAGTAGATGTGCATCCTGGCCCTGTGATCACTCGCTTTGAGATTGAGCTTGCACCGGGTATCAAAGTCAGTCGTATCTCAAATTTAGCTAAAGATTTAGCGCGCTCACTGGCTGTATTAAGTGTGCGTGTGGTAGAAGTTATTCCAGGTAAAACTACTGTAGGTATTGAAATACCTAATGAAGACCGACAAATTGTACGTCTTTCTGAAGTCATTACATCAGAAGCTTATGACCAGCAAAAATCACCTGTTACCCTAGCATTAGGCCAAGATATTGGTGGCGAACCCGTTATTACTGATTTGGCTAAAATGCCTCATTTACTAGTAGCAGGTACTACTGGTTCAGGTAAGTCTGTAGGCGTTAATGCCATGATTCTCTCTATTCTGTTCAAATCCACACCTGAACAGGCTAGATTAATTATGATTGACCCAAAAATGCTAGAACTTTCAATCTATGAAGGTATTCCTCACCTACTCTGCCCTGTCGTGACTGATATGAAAGAAGCAGCCAACGCATTACGTTGGTGTGTGGCAGAAATGGAACGCCGTTATAAATTAATGGCAAAAATGGGTGTTCGTAATATTGCTGGCTATAATCGTAAAATTAAAGATGCTTTGGAAGCTGGCGAAGGTATTGAAGATCCATTTTATAAACGTGAGTCAATGGATGATGAACCACCATTACTAGAGCATCTTCCTATTATTGTCGTTGTAGTAGACGAATTTGCCGATATGATGATGATTGTGGGCAAAAAAGTAGAAGAACTTATTGCTCGAATTGCTCAAAAAGCTCGTGCCGCTGGTATCCATTTAATTCTAGCAACACAACGGCCATCAGTAGATGTAATTACGGGTTTAATTAAAGCCAACATTCCTACTCGTATGGCTTTCCAAGTGTCTAGTAAAATTGACTCGCGCACTATTCTAGATCAAGGTGGCGCTGAACAACTACTAGGTCATGGTGATATGCTGTACTTACCACCAGGTACTGGTCTACCTGTGCGTGTTCATGGCGCATTTGTTTCTGATGATGAAGTGCATCGTGTAGTAGAAGCATGGAAACAACGCGGTGAACCTGATTATGAAGAAGCTATTTTAAACGGCATTGAAGAGTCCAATGGCTCCTCAGATGGTAATGGTGACAGTGGTTCTACTGAAGATGATGACCCACTTTATGATGAGGCTGTACGTTTTGTTACAGAATCGAGACGCGCCTCTATTTCATCTGTGCAAAGAAAGCTTAAAATAGGCTATAACCGTGCCGCTCGGATGATCGAGGCAATGGAAGATGCAGGTGTTGTAACTGCAATGAGTTCAAATGGCTCACGGGAAGTGTTAGCACCACCTCCTGTCCGTGATTAATAGGATACTTAATGAAAATTTTACGTGCTTTCTTTTTTACTGCTATCACCCTTTTTGCTTTTCATAATGTGGCAATGGCAGCAACTGAACAACAAAGTATTAACGAACTTTCTAAACTACTTGATCAAGCAAAAAGTATGACAGGGAATTTTACCCAAGTCACCTTAGATGCTACAGGTACTCGTTTACAAGAAACAAATGGTGAGTTAGTACTTAAAAGACCAGGTTTATTCCGCTGGCATACCAGTGCCCCACAAGAACAATTATTAATTTCTGACAACCAAAAAATCTGGTTATATGATCCTGATCTAATGCAATTAACCATTCAAAAGATGGATCAACGTATGAGTCATACCCCTGCTCTACTTTTATCTGGCAATGTTTCAGAAATCCAAAAGAACTTTAAAATCTCTTCTAAAACAACAGGTAAATTACAATCTTTTGTATTAGTGCCTAAAGATAAAGAAAGTTTATTTAATAGCCTAACCCTAACCTTTAACGATAAAACTGTTAATGGTATGCAGTTAGTGGATAATGTAGGACAACGTACTAATATTACCTTTAAAAATATTAAAATGAATGTACCTGTTGATAGCAAACTATTTAAGTTTGATCCACCAGAAGGTACTGACGTTATCGAAGAGTAAAGATGGATCTATTTGCAAATGCAACTTCACCTGTTCAACCACTTGCTGCTCGATTAAGAGCAACTAATCTAGATGAATATGTTGGACAGGAGCATTTGCTTGCTCATGGTAAACCATTAAGAGATGCCCTAGAACATGGGGCATTACACTCCATGATCTTTTGGGGGCCTCCAGGAGTTGGTAAAACCACCCTCGCTAAACTGCTAGCTAATGTCTCTAACGCTCATTTTGAAACCCTTTCAGCAGTGTTGTCTGGTGTTAAAGAAATTCGCCAGGCAGTAGAAATTGCCAAACAACAGTTAGCTTACGGCAAACCTACCCTACTCTTTGTAGATGAAGTACATCGTTTTAATAAAAGCCAACAAGATGCTTTTTTACCTTATATTGAAGATGGTACGTTTATCTTTATTGGTGCTACCACTGAAAATCCTTCTTTTGAACTAAACAACGCACTACTTTCTCGTGCTCGTGTCTATGTATTAAAACCTTTAGATGAACCCGCATTAAAAAAACTAATCAAAAGAGCCTTAACAGAAGAAAAAGGCTTGGGTAATAGACAACTCACATTGCCTGAAGATAGTTTACAGCTACTTTTAACAGCCGCTGATGGTGATGGCCGTAGAGTTCTTAACTTACTAGAAAATGCTGCTGATTTAATAGAAGACGGTGGCACGATTACTACACAGTTATTACAAGACTTACTTACCAATAGCTTAAGACGCTTTGATAAAGGTGGCGAAGCTTTTTATGATCAAATTTCAGCCCTTCATAAATCAGTGCGTGGCTCAAATCCTGATGCGGCACTTTATTGGTTATGTCGTATGCTTGATGGTGGCTGTGACCCACTATATTTAGCTCGCCGCATTGTGCGTATGGCTAGCGAAGACATAGGTAATGCTGACCCTAGAGCACTAAACCTATGTTTAGCCGCATGGGAAGTACAAGAAAGGTTAGGCAGTCCAGAAGGTGAGTTAGCACTGGCACAAGCTGTTGTATATCTAGCTTCTGCCCCTAAAAGTAATGCTGTTTATATGGCTTATAATACAGCTAAAAGAGCAGTTAAAGAATATGGTTCGCTTGATGTGCCATTACATCTACGCAATGCTCCTACTAAACTAATGAAAGAGCTAGGTTATGGTGATGAATATCGCTATGCCCACGATGAACCTGATGCTTTTGCAGCAGGTGAAGACTACTTTCCAGAAGAAATAGAACCCCAACAATTCTATTACCCAACACCTCGTGGTTTAGAAGCTAAAATTAAAGAAAAATTGGCTTACTTAAGAGAGCTTGATAAAAATAGCCCCAAAAAACGACGTAAATAGTATTCAAAAATCATAATACATCACTACTATTAACATTATTATCATTAATGATGGGGCAACAAAATTAAAAAATAGGATCGTTTTAGCAATCTCACTACCTTTATTTAAATTAATTTTTCTAATATCTAGCCACATAACTCTTATTAAAGAAGCAACAAAACCACATATTCCAGTATATTCCAGTAACAATCATGCCTAAATAAAACCAATATATCTCAAACCCACTTCTAGAATATAATACCAAGAAGAAAGTTAATAAATTAGTTAAAGCAATAGCAACAATGGTTATAAATAACACTAATAAATAATTTAATTGATATAATCGAATATAATAATGAAAAATACTACCTAAAAGAATGGCTGGTAATGTACAAACTCCCATTAATACTAACCATATTACAAAAAACTCAATCATTACTTTTACCCTAAAAACCTACTATATTTGTTATAGCAATTATTAGTTAGTTTTATGAAATAATGATGAGTTTTATATGGAGATTTAATAGAAATAATGGCTAAGAATGCTATAAATAGCAGTAACTCTTGATTTAATACTGTTTTAATAGATATCGATTAACAAATGATTTGTAAATAATTATTATACAGAGCGTTTATATGATACAAGAATTTAACCCTTATCAACCACCTACTACCAATACTATTAAAATTAATCCTAACGGCGAGTACTGGGCTGAAGGAAAGTTATTAGTAATGCCTATAGGACAAACTGAGTTACCTCATAGATGTATATACTGTAATAAACCTATAACTATACTCAAAAAGAAAACATTTTATAAATCTACTTTACAATTTCCATTTTTAAAAATAGTTCCTTTGCAATTTGGCTTCTGTAGTAGCCATAGAATACAACGAATAATAAAGTTTTTCTTAGGATGGATATTATTTTTCGGCAGCTTTATTTTAATTAGCATTAATAATTATTTTTCTAAATTTGGAGTTTTATTATTGTTTATCGCTATTATTTCCCTAAGTAATATGTCATATATATTAATAGTAAAGAAGATTAAGAATGGTTTAGTTTATATCAAGAAATGCGGTAAACCTTTTTTAAATAGCCTACCTAAGAATAGTTGATAAGAGTTTAGTTTAGTAAAACTATCTGCGAACTTACTAGTTTGCAGATAACACCTCTAAAGTATATGGATAATAATAATCGCTATTACCACACATTGTTCTAAAGGTAATTCCCTTCATATAAAACTTATATTTACCTGTTTTTTCTGGAATACCTTTAAGAATCCAACTATAGTGATCTCTATGCTCTGCTGACTCTTTGTCATCGTTTTCAACCATAACTAACTCTAACCCTGCAGGTAATTTATCCTGCTTAGTATCTAATACCCAACGCATATAGGATTGATCTTGTGGATATTCAAGCACAAATTCGTAATACTCACCTATTTTAGCCTTTGGTAATACTTGAGTTTCTAATGTTTTATCCCAAGTTAATGCTTGATTAGTACCACAAACTATGACAAACATTGCCTCACAACCTGTACCAGTCAATATCATTAATATCACTGGTATTATTTTTAATTTATTGATCATCCTCCTAATCTTTAAGTTAGCTTATCACCAATAAATAAAACTGTTTAGCAAACTCATCTACCTTATTCCAATTGGTATAACTATAGTTTTGCTTTATATCGTGGTTTTTCTCACCACCTAATCGCATAATTAAGCGAATCATTGTTCGATCAAACCAACCATATTTTGGATAGTATAGTGCCCCTGCAAATACACCCTTTAAATTAGGTTGCCATTGTACTTTTTGGAAAAGTTTACGTACATACAGACTACCCTCTGGAGTATCCTTACCCACTTTCCTTGCTGTTACACAAACACAAAAGAAAGCAGTTTTTTTACTATTTAATAACTGTGTATTTTGTTGAATAAATTGTATTAACGGTTTTCTAAAATGGCCATAACGAATCGAGCCACCAATTAATATTGTTTCATAATCGTCTAGATTTATAGGCAGTGCTTCTTCAATATTGTAAAGATCATAACTTATCTCTGGTGACTGTGCAGTAAGATGCTCAGCTATCTTTTCCATTATTGTTAAAGTCTGTCCTTCAACAGTTGAATAGAGTAATAATGTTTTTTTCATCATGTATTAAAATCTTTGTTAAATTTCTTCTGTATAAGTATATACATCTACCCAGAAGAAAGGGATCTCTGACCAATTTTGTCGTTTAGTTACTAAAGTTTCATCTGAACCCATTGTAATATAATAAGTTATATTAGTCTTTGGATCTTTATATTCACCTTCATTTTTGCTATACCCTGCTTTTCTAATCTTATCAATAGGTTCCCAGATACAACATACAAAATAAAGGCTTGGCATATCAAAGTTCTTTATAAGATATTGTTCGATTACAGCAGCTTGCTCTCCTGTAACTTTATAAGTAGCAACAGCGGGCTTAGCTTGTTTATCATGTTTCACTTCACAATATTGAAATACTAGATTGTTCGGCTTATGATTAAATATAGCTAAAAAATCATCACATTGAGATGAAACTGATTTATTTTGGTTAGAAGAGGAAGAGCAACCTATTAAAAAAACCATGATAATTAATAAACTATAATTAGTTAATTTCATTTTAAATCTTTGAAACGTAATAAATAGAACAGATATTACATTATCCACTAGCATAAGATAAACCTTTTTCATTTTGTTAACTTATCTTTATAATGAGTAGTTATTTTTATACACTATCTTCTAATACTTAATTAATCTATTGAGACAGAATAATGCTTGATTCAAAATTGGTAAGAACCCAACCTCAAGAAGTAGCTAAACGACTAGCAACACGTGGTTTTACCCTTGATGTGGAAAAAATTGAAGCGTTGGAAGAACAACGTAAAACGGTACAAATTAAAACTGAACAGTTACAAGCTGATCGAAACTCACGAGCAAAAGCTATTGGTCAAGCTAAACAACGTGGCGAAGATATCATACCACTATTAAATGAAGTTGATCAATTAGGCACTGATCTTGAAAGTAGTAAACGTGAATTAGAGGCTATTCAAGCTGAATTAGATAATATCTTATTAAATATCCCTAATCTTCCTGATGAAAGTGTACCTGTAGGTGCAGATGAAGATGATAATGTTGAAGTCAGACGTTGGGGTACGCCAAGAACTTTTGATTTTACAATCAAAGATCATGTAGATTTAGGTGCCAAATATGGTTGGTTAGACTTTGAAGCAGCAGCCAAACTATCTGGCGCACGCTTTGCCGTACTTAGAGGCCCTATTGCTAGATTACATCGTGCTTTAGCTCAATTTATGATTAATCTACATACCTCTGAACATGGTTATGAAGAAGCTTATACACCTTATTTAGTACAAGCAACTGCTTTACAAGGAACAGGTCAATTACCTAAATTTGAAGAAGATTTATTTAAATTACCTCGTGAAGATGCAGCTGACCTATATATGATTCCTACGGCTGAAGTTCCTTTAACTAATTTAGTGGCAGGAGAAATTTTAGACGCTAAACAGCTACCTATTAAATTAGTGGCACACTCTCCTTGTTTCCGTAGTGAAGCAGGCGCATCAGGTAAAGATACCCGTGGCATGATTCGCCAACACCAATTTGATAAAGTAGAAATGGTGCGTATTGTTGAACCTGCAACTTCTATGCAAGCATTAGAAGAATTAACCGCTAATGCTGAAAAAGTATTACAGTTATTAGAACTACCTTATCGTGTTATTACTTTATGTACAGGTGATATGGGCTTTGGCGCAGTAAAAACCTATGATATTGAAGTATGGGTCCCTAGCCAAGATAAATACCGTGAGATTTCTTCATGTTCTAACTGCGGTGATTTCCAAGCGCGTCGTATGTTAGCACGTTATCGTAACCCAGAAACTAATAAACCAGAATTAGTACATACCCTTAACGGTTCAGGTTTAGCAGTAGGTCGTACTTTAGTAGCGGTATTAGAGAATTACCAACAAGCTGATGGCTCTATTGTAGTTCCTGAAGTATTAAGAGCCTATATGGGTGGTATTGAGGTAATCAATTAATTTTTATGGATTTCTTACCTCTTTTCCATAATTTACAAGGACGTAAAGTTTTATTAGTAGGTGGTGGTAATATAGCTCTACGTAAGGCTAGATTATTGCTGGCTAGTGGCGCTAATTTACAGGTTATCGCCCCTACTATTAATAATGAGCTTATATCACTTATTGAACAGCATCATGGTAGTTATACATTACATGACTATCAAACTACAGATATTAAAGAACATGTATTAGTGGTAGCTGCTACAGATGATACAGCTATTAATCAACAGGTTTCTAGCGATGCTCAAACACTTAATATCCCTGTTAATGTGGTTGATAATCCAATATTAAGTACAGTTATCTTTCCTGCTATTGTTGATCGCTCCCCTATTATTGTTGCCGTATCTAGCAGTGGTAGTTCTCCTGTATTAACTCGTCTATTACGGGCTAAATTAGAAACACTATTACCAAGTAGTTACGCCAAACTAGCTAAATTAGCTGAAAAATTTAGAGAGAAAGTTAAACAGCATTTTAGCCATTCCGAACAACGTCGTATTTTTTGGGAAAAGGTATTACAAAGTCCTATAGCCGAACAAGTGCTAGCAGGTAGAGAGCAACAAGCTGAACAACAGCTACAGCAACTTTTAGACAATACTAAAGACCAGGCATCTCAAGGTGAAGTTTATTTAATTGGCGCTGGCCCTGGTGATCCTGACCTACTAACTTTTCGTGCACTACGTTTAATGCAACAAGCTGATGTAGTTTTATATGATCGTTTAGTTTCACCAACTATCATAGACTTATGTCGTCGTGATGCTGATCGTATTTATGTAGGTAAACAACGTAGCAACCATAGCGTACCGCAAGAAGATATCAATCAACTGCTAGTAGATCTTGCTAAGCAAGGTAAACGTGTTGTCCGTCTAAAAGGTGGCGACCCATTTATTTTTGGGCGTGGTGGTGAAGAAATAGAGACCTTAGCTGACAATAATATCCCCTTTCAAGTAGTGCCAGGTATTACTGCCGCCAGTGGTTGTGCCGCCTATGCAGGTATTCCCCTTACCCATCGTGACTATGCACAATCAGTGCGTTTTGTAACAGGTCACTTAAAAGACAATACCATTGATCTACCTTGGCAAGAATTGGTAGCAAAAGAACAAACGGTTGTGTTTTATATGGGATTAGTGGGACTTGCTACCATTTGCCAACAACTGATTAACCACGGTCAATCAGCAGATGCACCCATTGCCTTAGTAGAGCAAGGCACAACTGAGGCACAACGAGTATTTACAGGCACATTAGCAACCCTACCAAAGCAAATTGCTGACCAGCAGGTACATGCACCTACTCTTATTATTGTGGGTGATGTAGTAAAATTAAGGGATAAATTAGCTTGGTTTAAATAATTCAATGTAACAAGTAATATGGATATCAATCTATTAAAAGTCGAACTACCTAATCTATTACCTAAAGCTATTAAATGGGCTGAAGATATTGAAGCACAAATTATTAAACATGGTATTGCTCTTAATAATGCTCAACAAGCTGATGCAAAAGCAGTTGGAGTTATTCAACCAGAAAAAATCCACTTATTAGAATTAGAGAGTTTTCCATTGCCTGAAGATCCAGTTTTACAAGATGCTGCTACTACACTTGGCTTACTAGGAAAAAATACTGCTGGCTTAACATTAGGTTATGGTATTTTAATTAAAAAAGGCTTGTTATCTAGAAGACTTTTATCTCATGAATGCAGACATGTTTATCAATATGAGCAAGAAGGTTCAGTAGCTGCTTTTCTTAAAGGTTATTTAGTATCTATTGTAGAGCATGGTTATTTTGAATCACCCTATGAAATAGATGCTAGAAAATATGAGATATTATTATAATTATGATAAAGACATACTTGTATTAAAAAGTAATTTTAACTTTTCTTCAAAAATAGCAATAACTTCTTCTTGTGTTGTTCTGGTTAACTGCTCATCATTATAAAAATAATCATCTGCTATAAACATTGATACATCTGCATTTATATAAGGATTATCTTGTTCAGTTCTTGGAAATGAAGCCATTAGATTATACATATCTAATCTAAATACTAATCCCTTATATGCATTTGAGGTTTTATAAATTTCTAATCGATAGTTTAAAGACTCATCTAAACCATCGATCTTATAATTATAAGTAGCGATTAACTCACTTTTTTGTATCGATAACATATCTATTATTAAAACAAAGTTGCTGTTTTATAAAAAACTCTTAATGCTCTAATTAAATAGAATAAATCTTTAGCACCTGCAGTCTCTCTAATAGAATGCATAGCCCAAGTAGGAATACCTATATCAACTGTTTTAATACCTATCTTCCCTGCCGTAATCGGTCCTATTGTGGAGCCACATCCCATATCACTACGCGTTACAAAGGTTTGTACTGGTATTTCATTACTATTGCATAAATGACGGAAGAAACTTGCTGTTTCACTATTGGTTGCATAGCGTTGATTAGTATTAATTTTTATAACAGGCCCACCATTAATTTTAGGAGCATGTTGCTCATCATGTTTTTGAGGGTAATTTGGGTGTTGTGCATGAGCATTATCAGCCGAAATCAATAGTGAGTTTTGAATACAGCGGTTACGTATCATAGGGTCAGGCATTAATCTAGACAATACTTGTTCTAGAAATGGGCCATCTGCGCCACAAGCTGAACAAGAACCTACTTCTTCATGGTCGGTACATATTAATAAACAATTTTGGTCCTCATTGGAGTGTAATAACGCTTCTAACCCTGCATAACAAGAAAGTAAATTATCTAGTCGTGCACTGCTAATAAAATCCTCATTAACACCTATAATGCTACCTTTTTGGTTATCATAAAAACTCAGCTCATAATCTAATAGCTCAACCTCTTGTAAACCATGTTCAGTCAATAACTGTTTAGCTAATAACTCTCTTAAATCAAAAGGCTTCTCAGTATCTTCACAACAAACTACAGGTGGTAATTCTGTTTGTTGATTAATCGCCCAGCCCTTATTAGCCTCACGATTTAAATGAATCGCTAAATTAGGAATAACTGCAATAGGACGATCAATATTGATTAAACGACTTTGTAATTGCCCTTGATGGGTAAAAGTAACACGCCCCGCCAAAGAAAGATCTCGATCAAACCAAGGTGCTAATAATGCACCACCATACACCGCTACCCCTAACTGCCAGCATCCACTTTTATTTAATTCTGGTTGTGGTTTTACTTGTAAGCAAGGGCTATCTGTATGAGCACCTACCATTCTAAAACCTGAGTCTTCTAATTTATTCTTACCTAGTTTAAAGGCAATAATAGAAGAATCATTACGCACTATATAATACCGCCCACCTTCACGAATAGACCAATTAGCACGCTCAAATAAATGCTGATAGCCTGCTGCTTCTAATAAGCTAACCATATTAGCAACAGCATGGAAAGGCGTGGGGGAAGTATAAATAAAATTAATAAGTGCCTGATTCAGAGGAGTAGTCATACAATATCCTTTACCCTTTTGTGATCAGATTACCCGCATGTAGACCACATTCTTTTTGTGTAGCCTCTTCCCACCACCAACGACCTTCTCGTTCATGCTGGTTAGGTAATACAGTTCGTGTGCAAGGTTCACAGCCTATACTGATAAAACCTTTACTATGTAAGCTATTATAAGGTATTTCCATCATCCTAATATAGTCCCATACCTCTTTACTTGACATATTAGCCAATGGATTAAACTTATAGAGCTTATTAGTTGCTGTAGAGAAAGCTGTATCTAACTCCATAACGGGTACATGACTACGGGTAGGACTTTGATCACGGCGTTGCCCTGTTATCCAAGCCTTTACAGTAGCTAACTTACGACGTAAAGGCTCTACTTTACGAATACCACAACACTCACTATGACCATCTTTATAGAAACTAAATAATCCTTTTTCTTTCACAAAAGGTTCTAACTTTTGATAATCTGGTGTTAATAGCTCAATATCAATGTTATAAAAATCTCTTACTTCTTCTATAAAACGATAGGTTTCAGGGTGTAATCTACCTGTATCTAGAGAAAATACTTTAACAGACTTATTAATACGCCAAGCCATATCTATGGCTACTACATCTTCTGCTCCACTGAATGAAACCCACAACTCATCAGCAAAGTGTTCAAAAGCCAACTTTAAAATATCACGGGATGATTTATCAGCATAAGTTGTAGCTAAAGCTTCAACATCAAAGGTAGAAACAGTCATTTAGTTATATTCCAAGTTACTAATCACAGTATTAATTTTAAGTCCCATAGTAACAAAAATAACTTTTGGGTTAAATGAACGTATTTTTATAAGCTTATTTTAAAATGAGCGCTTTTATTTCAGCGATTAATCGATTTGTTATTTACTAGGGGATTTTTCATATTCAGAAAAATTATTCATATTATGTATAACCAAGTACTATTACAATCAGTATAAGTTATATAGATTAAACGTACCTTAACATTTATTAATTTCTAAATAACTACTCAATTTAAATAATATTTTTTAAACTACTATTATATACGGAATTAGCAAGAGAATATTTTATGCCTGAACTACCAGAAGTTGAAACAACTCGACTTGGAATAGAGCCACATATTATTAACCAAAAAATTACACAGGTTATTGTTAGAGAACGCCGCTTACGTTGGACTATACCAGATGAACTAGATGTGCTTGCATCTGAACAGCATATCAAGCAAGTGAAACGCCGAGCCAAGTATTTACTGATTGAGCTTGAGTCAGGCACTATTATTATTCATTTGGGGATGTCTGGCAGTTTAAGGGTTGTTGAACAAACAGCTAGCTGTCAAAAGCATGACCATGTGGATATATTATTAGCCAATGATTTAGCTTTACGCTACCACGATCCTAGACGTTTTGGCTGTATATTATGGACTAATGATCCTGTTACTCATGAATTATTAACCCATTTAGGCCCTGAGCCATTAACTGAAGAGTTCAATCCTAATTATCTTTTTCAAACCTCTCGTAACCGTTCAATAGCTGCAAAACTATTTATTATGGATAATAAAGTAGTGGTTGGTGTCGGTAATATCTATGCCAATGAAGCTTTATTTGCAGCAGGAATTAACCCTAATAAACCTGCTAATACTATTTCCAAAGCCCGTTATGAAAAATTAGTAACATGTATTAAAGAAATATTGACTCGCGCTATTGAGGTTGGAGGAACTACCTTAAGAGACTTTGTAGGTGGTGATGGTAAGCCTGGTTACTTTCAACAAACGCTAAATGCTTATGGCAGAGGTGGTTTACCCTGCAACAAATGTGGCAGAATAATGAAAGAAACAAAACTAGGCCAAAGAGCCACCGTATGGTGTAGCTATTGTCAACGCTAATAATTATCAATAAGCTATCGCCTTTCCCATAGAAAAGCAGTAGAATCAGTGAGTTTGAATTTAATTATGGATAAATAAATTGACGCACCGCAGTTACACCAGAAACTTACTATTTATCTTACTTATCATTGGACTACTCTGCTCTTTCTATTTTAGTAAAAGCTGGATTGACCTTTGTGCTGGTCTTGCATTCTTTTTATTTGGAATGCAGTGCATGGAAGATGGCTTAAAACAGTTAGCTGGAGGTAAATTAGAACAACTACTGGCAAAAAGTACCTCAACGCCTTTTAAGGGCCTATTGTTTGGAATAGGCTCAACAACAGTATTACAATCCACTACTTTAGTATCTTTATTAACCATTGCTTTTATTAGTACGGGTTTAATTACACTAGCAGGCGGTATTACTATTATTTTAGGGGCTAACCTTGGCGCAAGTAATGGTATTTGGTTACTAGCAATTGCAGGACAAAGCATTAGCCTTAGTGCATTTGCTTATCCACTAGTCGTGCTAGGTGTTTTAGCTGCTTTTAATGGTGATAAAAGTAAAGCCATTGGTCGTATATTATTAGGTATTGCTTTTATCTTTTTAGGTATTGATCAAATTAAAAGTGGATTCTCAAGTTTTACTGGTGATTTAGACCTAGCACAATATCAATTTACAGGCTTTTTAGGTGCTTTACTCTTTTTAGGTATTGGTTTAGTTATCACGGTTGTTTTACAATCTAGCCATGCCACCTTAATGCTAATTCTAACAGCCTTAGGACTAGGACAGATAGGTTTAGAACAAAGTTTTGCTTTAGCTATTGGTGCTAACGTTGGTAGCGCTGTTACAACAGGTGTAATGGGGTTTATAGGAGGTAATCGTAGTGGTCAACGATTAGCTTTAGCCCATGTTATATTTAATGTGACAACAGGATTAATAACCTTTGTATTACTAACGCCTCTAACATGGACTGTAGCTTCTTTGGCAGAGTTATTAAACCTTAATCCATTGATTCAACTAGCCCTATTCCACACTATTTTTAACGTTTCTGGCGTTGTTATCTTTTGGTTTTTACAATATAAATTGGCTGCTGCTCTTATTAAGTGGTTACCTGATATTGAAGAGCCTAAAGTACTTATTACCGAAGTTTCACAGCCAACCACGTCTGATACAACTCCTGTAGAAGAAATAATAACGCCTGCACGTTACTTAAACGATAACGCGTTATCTTCTGTAGAAACAGCTATTACCACCGTCATTAAAGAACTTGAACATTTAGAACGAATAAGTTTAGAGGTTATTTGCCATGCGCTTTATATTCCTGTTGAACAATTATCCGCTAATCAAATAGATTTAGTATTATTAAACGCCTCTCCTGAAAATAGAGGCATTGACGCAGATACGCTGTATAAACGTCATGTAAAAGGTATCTATAGTGATCTACTAACCTTTATGGGACGCATTGAAATCCCTAGTGATGATGAAGAACATCAACAACTGTTTATGACTTGTCAGGTAGTAGCATTACAATTAGTTGATGCGGTAAAAGATGCTAAACATCTACAAAAGAACTTACATAACTATTTAGATAAAACTGATTCTACAGCTTATACATTCTATATAGAACTCAGAAAATATTTACTAGGTAAACTACGTGAAATCTATAAATTAGGTAATTTAGATTTACCTGATGAATTGTGGTTTTCTCGTTTACAATTATTAAATGATGATTCAGCAAGTTTCGATACTAGTTTCCGTAATAGATTATTTTCTTCCGTTCGTTTACATCAATTAAATGGTACACAAACCAGTTCTTTAATGAATGATGTTGGTTACGCTAGTCGTATTGTACAAAGCTTACGTAATGTGCTTATTCTTAGCCATAGCTCTGATACCAATATTTTTAATAAGTTTAAACAAGCAGTAGATGAAGATAGATCAGAACATTTGATTATTATGTAAATAGGTGTAGACTGAGAATAATTATTATTAATCAATCTAATTGATAAACTACTTGTTAGTTTTTATTAGCTTTCCTGTATTAGCCATAACTCAATTTTTATTCTCTTACTCAAGAAGGTGTTATGCTTTTTGAACGTTTTGAAAAATTTGTAGACCCTTTTAAAAAAGCACCTGATGTAATGCCACCCAAAAATATTTTGGCTTTCTATTGGCACTATCTAAAACAGGTGAAAGGTATTCTCTTTTGCTTGTTAGTAGTAGGTTTTTTTGCAGCGATTATTGAAGTAGCCTTTTTCAATTTCTTGGGAAAAATTGTTGACTACATTCAAGCTTCCCAATCTCCACAACAATTCTTTGCTCAACATAGTTCTGAACTATTGTGGATGGCTGTTGTTGTCTTATTGCTTCGGCCATTCTTTTTCTTAATCCATGACTTATTAGAAAGACAGACTATAACCTCTAATCTAGTGACATTAATTCGTTGGCAACAACACCGTTATATATTAAAACAAAGTCTTAACTTCTTTCACAGTGACTTTGCAGGTACGATAGCTAATCGTATCATGCACACTGGCAATGCATTACGTAGCTCAGCAATGAGTTGTGTAAATGCCATTTGGCATGTTGTTATTTATATAGGCAGTGCCCTCTTTCTATTTTTTGAAGCAGATTGGCGCTTAACCATCCCTTTATTCGTTTGGCTAATCACTTACGTTATTACACTTTACTATTTTGTGCCAAAAACCCGAGAGCGCTCTGCTATCTCGGCTAAAACTCGTTCAAAATTGATGGGCTGTATTGTAGATGGTTATACCAACATTACTACGTTAAAACTATTTGCTCATACAGAATTAGAACAAAACTATGCAAAAGCAGTCATGGCGGAACAAACCTATGCGGCACAAAGATCCACTCGTTTAGTAACAGCAATGACTTTAGTATTATCCATTATCAATGGTGCGATGATTGTAGCTACTACAGGATTAGCTATTTGGCTATGGAGTAATAGCCTTATTACCATTGGTGCAATTACTTTAGCAACTGCTCTAGTGATACGTATTAATAATATGTCTGAATGGATTATGTGGGTTGTAAATGGTATTTTTGAAGAAATTGGTGTTGTCCAAGATGGTATTCGCACTATTGTACAAGCGCGAGCAGTACAAGATAAAGCTGATGCTAAACCATTAATTGTTCAACAAGGAAACATCCATTTTAACCAAATAAACTTTTGCTATGATAATAAACGACCTGTTTATCAAGATTTAAATTTAAATATCCAAGCAGGTGAAAAAATAGGTTTAGTAGGACCTTCTGGTGCAGGTAAATCTACCCTTGTTAATCTATTGCTACGACTCTATGACTTACAAGGCGGTAGTATTACTATTGATGGTCAAAATATAGCTGATGTTACCCAAGATAGTTTACGTTCAAAAATAGGTATGGTCACCCAAGATACTGCCCTTTTACACCGCTCTATCAAAGAAAATCTGCTCTATGGTAAGCCCGATGCTACTGATGAAGAAATATTAAAAGCATTGCGACGAGCAAAAGCAGATGAATTTGTTTTTGATTTAATTGATAGTGATGGTAAACATGGATTAGAAGCTAAGGTTGGCGAACGTGGTGTTAAATTATCTGGTGGTCAACGACAACGTATCGCAATTGCCCGTGTATTACTTAAAAATGCACCTATTCTTATTTTAGATGAGGCTACATCTGCCCTAGACTCCGAAGTAGAAGCTGTGATTCAAGAAAGCTTAGAACTATTAATGGAAAATAAAACCGTTATTGCTATTGCTCACCGACTTTCAACCATTGCTAAAATGGATCGCTTAATTGTTTTAGATCATGGGGCTATTGTTGAGGTAGGAACACATCAACAGCTTATTAAACAAAATGGCTTATATAGTCGTTTATGGCAACATCAAGCTGGTAATTTTATGGGAGCAGATTAAATTCTACTCCTATTATACTGAGTGTTTAAAAAATGTAACTGTAGTAGCTACTATTATTACTAACAGTCCTACAGGTAATAAAATTTTCCAACACTTATGGGGCAATGGTTGCATTTTTTCTCTTGACTCAACCCATGCCAATACTAGCATACAAATACCTGTAGCTAATAAACCACCTGCTACAACATCAGTTACCCAATGTACTCCCAAATAAACCCTTGATAATGCAATAAGCACAGCAGGTAAACTAGCAATAAATAACCACAACATACGTGTTTTAGAAGAACGCCCTAAGCCCGCTAATACCCCTAAACTAAGGAAAAAAGCAAAAGAAGCAGAAGTATGCCCACTAGGGAAACTAAATGTCTGCATTATATCAGTCATTGCCTGTGGCCGAGCTCTATCTACTGTCTCTTTAATAATCCAACCTATTGTTGCTGTTCCAAACATAGTACAAGCAAAGAAGATTAATGGTTTTATCTGACGCATAAATAACAGTAAACAGCATAATACCGCTGATATTACAAACTGTACTTTATAACCACCCAACTCGGTTATAAATTGATTAACACTATCAAATTCAGGAGAACGTACTTCTTTGGCAATTAATAGCAAACCTTGATCTAATGATTGTAAATAAGGTAAAAAAAGATAAAGTGCTAATAACAATAAAAAACTGACAAAGGACATATAAGCAGCAATCCATCTTTTTTGCTTTATACATCCATAAATACCAATACCTAATAATGTCCCTAATATAGCCACGACACAGCCTAATTCTAGCCAAAACTGTTTGCCAACAGGTAATGTAAAAGCTGCCCCTGTCACCCAGCCAGGCACTACAAAGGTAACACTCCATGCAATACTAGAAATAAAAGTAACAAATAGACATTTTGTGAAAGATAGCTGAAAAATACCTGCCATCATTGGCATAATTGGCCGCAGAGGGCTAATAAACCGCCCTATTAATAATCCCATACCACCAAAGCGTTGAAAATAACCATCAGCCATATTAATCCATTTCGGATGATTTTTTATAACAGCTGCCTGATATACTCGGCTTTTAAGCTTATAGCCTATGCCATAAGACAGCATATCCCCTAACCAACCACCTAATATTCCTAAAAGAATAGCTTTCCAAAGAGGATAATCAAAACCTCCCGCAATAGCACTAGCAATCATTAGCATAGTGGCACCGGGTATGGCTAAACCTAATAATGCCATACACTCAATGAAGGCAATTAAGAAAATAGCTAACCCTATTAACTCTTGATGATTAGTTAAAAATGTATCGAGCCAATCAAGCATAAATAATAGTACCTAAATAACCTCGGCTTATAATCAATTGGCTTGATATACAATACGTCCATCTACTAAGGTAGTATGAACTTTAGCAGGTAAACAATGCCCCATAAAAGGACAGTTACTGCCTTTAGAATACCAATTATCTCCAACAATAGTTGAAGAATTAATATCAAATAACACAATATCAGCAACCTTACCAACGGCTAAATCACCTACAGGTAAACGTAAAGCATCAGCAGGCCCTGAGGTTAGTCTAGTTAATAAGGTTGGTAAATCTAACAGGCCATCTTCTACTAAAGTCATGGCTAAAGGCAATAAAATCTCAACACTACTCATACCAGGTTCAGTTTCTGCGAAAGGTGCTGCCTTAGCATCTTTTTCATGAGGTTGGTGATGACTAGCAATGGCTTGAATAACACCAGATTTTACACCCTCACGTAATGCATCTCGATCTTTTTGAGTACGTAATGGTGGTTGCACATAATAAAGGCTAGAAAAATCAGACAACGCTTCATCTGTTAATATGAGCTGATACAATGCCACATCAGCAGTAATAGGCAACCCCCTCGCCTGTGCAGCAGCAATTAATTCCACTGATCTTGCCGTAGTTAGTTGACTAAAATGAGCCCTTACCCCTGCTTGTTCAGCTAACAATAAATTACGGGTTAAAGCAATGGTTTCAGCCGTTTCTGGAATACCAGCTAAGCCTAAAAAGCTCGCTATAGCTCCCTCATGTACCACACCATCTTCTGCTAAGGTAGTGTCTTGTGAGGTAAAAACAACTTGTAAATCAAACGTAGCAGCATACTCTAGCGCTCTTCTTAGAATACGATTACTTTCAATTGGTGCTAAACCATTCGTAAAAGCCACACAACCTGCATCTGATAATGCCACTAACTCAGCTAGTTGTTCACCCTCACAACCTTTGGTAAGTGCGCCTATAGGGTAAACTTTGGCATGTGCTGATTCACGCGCACGTTCTAAAATAAGATCAATAACCGCTGTTGTATCAGCAACTGGCTTAGTATTAGGTGGACAACATAGGGAAGTAACACCACCTACAGCAGCAGCTAATGTTTCTGTAGCAATAGTACCTTTACGGGTATAACCGGGTTCACATAAGGCTACATTTAAATCTACCAAGCCTGCAGATGCTATTAAACCTGTTGCATCAATCGTTTTAGTGGCTTTAAAGTTTGCAGGTGCTTCGCCTAAAGCAATAATCTTGCCACCATCAATATGAATATCTGTTTGCTTATCTAACTTAGTTTTAGGATTAATCACACGGGCATTACTAATCGTTATACTCATAAACTGCCCTCCTGTTCTAATTGTCGCTCTGCTAACTGACCACTCATTGCCATTGATAACACTGCCATTCTTACTGCAATACCATAAGTGACTTGGTTTAAAATAACGGACTGCTCACAATCAGCCACTGAAGATTCAATTTCTACACCGCGATTAATAGGTCCAGGATGCATAACAATGGCATTAGGTGCTGCCATGGTTAAACGCTTTTCCGTTAAGCCATATTGTTTAAAAAACTCGCCCTCACTGGGTAATAAACCACCTTTCATGCGCTCTTTTTGCAAACGGAGCATTATCACCACATCAACATCTTTGATACCTTCGTCCATATTGGTAAATGCTTTAACTTTATATTGATCCGTCAAACCTACGGGCAATAATGTATTTGGGCCAATCACACGGATATCTTTACAGCCTAAGGTTTCTAATGCCAGCATATCAGAGCGTGCTACTCGAGAATGCATGATATCGCCAACAATAGCCACTGATAAATCACTATAATCACCTTTATGACGACGGATAGTTAGCATATCTAACATGCCTTGGGTAGGATGTGCATGACGACCATCACCCCCATTAATAACAGCTACGTGTGGTGAAACATGCTCAGCAATAAAATGTGCTGCTCCAGACTCGCTATGACGTACTACAAACATATCCGCAGACATTGCCTCAAGATTACGCAGTGTATCGGTTAAGGTTTCCCCTTTACTGGTTGAAGAGGTAGATACATTGAGTGTAATCACATCCGCAGACAGTCGTTTTGCTGCTAGCTCAAAGGTAGTACGAGTGCGTGTAGAGTTTTCAAAAAACACATTACAAACTGTTTTTCCACGCAATAAAGGGACTTTTTTAACAGCCCTTGCACCGACTTCAAGAAAAGAATCTGCTGTGTCTAAAATTTCGGTTAATAATTCTTTAGATAATCCATCTAATGATAGAAAATGCCTTAATTGTCCCTGACTATTTAGTTGAAGTGCTTGTTTTCTTTTAAGCATACAAAAACTCTCTTAGGAAACTAAAGTTTTTAACTCAAGGGTTAGTGGTGATGGCCCTTGTACTTTTACACGTTGATCAGTTGCTAAATTTAATACTTCTCCTACTACATCAGGGCGAATAGGTAATTCCCTTGCATCTAAATCTAATAAACACACTAAGGTAATACTGGCTGGTCTACCATAATCATAGAGTTCATTCATGGCCGCTCGAATAGTACGCCCACTCATCAATACATCATCAATTAAAACAATATGTTGGTTATCTATTTCAAAAGGTAAAGCAGATGGACTTACTTGAGGGTTTAAACCTTTCTGCGTAAAATCATCACGGTAGAAAGACACATCCAAAATACCGAGGGTTTCATCTTGTTTACCCATTGTTTCTAATAATGCTTGAGCAACCCAGACACCACCTGTTCTGATGCCTACATAAGCTGGTTTGGTAATACCACGCTTAGTTAAGTAGTTCTGTAAATTGCTTGCCATTTTGGATAAGAGTTCGGTTGGTGAAGGTAACTTCATGTTCTCTCCGTTATTGAAGAATAATTTTCTAGCCAACTTTCAATAATTAGGGCGGCTGCTAGTGCGTCGACAGGGCTCTTATGATAATCCCCTTTGTGTCCCTGCTTAAAATATTGTCCTTTAGCTTCAAAACTGGTTAGTCTTTCATCATGTGTATAGACAGGTAATCTAAAACGGCCATGTAAACGACGTGCAAATTTCTCAGCACGAGTACTCATTTCACTGGGTGTACCATCCATATTTAGGGGTAGGCCTACAACAATTACCTCTGGTTGCCATTCTTTTAATAAATTTTCTATTTGTTGCCAATTAGGTATACCATCTTGAGCCTTTAAAACACAAAGCTCTCGAGCTTGTTGTGTAAAACCTTGCCCGACTGCCACGCCTATTTGCCTTAACCCATAATCAAAACCTAAGATAATTTTAGGTAAGCTCTGCTCCATTAAGCATGCCCTGCTTGAAATGATAATGAAGAAAAATGAATACCTAATTGTCCTAAGGCTACATCTAGACGTTGCTCACAAGGAACATCAAATAATACATCCGAACGAAATGGACAAGTCAACCAAGCGTTCTCTAGCATTTCTTTTTCAAGCTGACCCGGGCCCCAACCTGCATATCCTAAAGCTATTAGATATTGTTTAGGCCCTTTTTTTTCAGCAATATTAAATAAAACATCTTGTGATGAAGTAATATTTATTTCAGGCAGGTCAATAGTTCCCTCAAAGCTTGCATCTTTAGAGTGCAATACAAAGCCACGCTCTTGTTCAACAGGACCACCAGAATAAATAGGTGTCATTAAATTTTCTGCAGGAAATAATATATCTGGTTTTAGCTGTTCTAAAACATCCACTAAATGAAACGATCTTGGTTGATTAACAACAATCCCCATCGCCCCTTCAACATTGTGATTTACTAAATAAATAAGGGCACGTGCGAACTCTGAGCCTTCCAATTGAGGCATGGCAATTAAAAACTGATTATTTAAATAGGTTGAATTCATAGGCTCTTATATTTCGACTTAATATCGGCGAATATTATAAAGGTCATTCACCTAAAGGTCACGAACTCAAATTATTTAACTGTTACTAAACACTAATCTTGGTTTACTTAACTACCAAAAAAATTACAAACAGCCCATCTACTGGTACTACAATCATTATTTTTTAGGGCTTTACGAATACTTTTTACATCTGCTCGTTTTATATAGGCCATTGCCTCATCAACATCTTCTTTTTCTGTAGAATCAATCCCATAAACTAACTCATTAACGGCTTGCTCTTTTGTCCAATGTTGAATAACTATACGATACATAGCAACAAACAATCCCGTTCTATTTTGCCCATGCTTACAATGTAATAGCACGGATTTCCCCTCACTTTCTGACTGTTTAATCAACTTTAAAACCTGTAATACATCATCATCTTTTACACGGTCGGCATGGGTTGGATAACTAATTAACTGTATTTTTTTGTCATTTCCCAACCACTTGCTATCATCCTCTTTAATCAATGTAATAATTGTAGCTATACGTTGATTTTGAATGATATCTACTTTGCTAGTATCAGGTAATGCACTACGATACAGTAAAGAAGTGACCTTATAAAAGTTAAAACTAGGATCAATAACATCAGCCCAGTTTTTATTATTTTGCATTGCCATTGCCATATTAGTAAAAATACAAATAAATATCAGCCAAGCTAAACGATAATAGTGTGATATTTTCATGATTGATCTGCTACTATAACCAATATAAAACCCTTTGATTTATCATATAAAAGACCATGTAAATTTTTTGTAAAAATTCTGTCTTGTTTTTATTGAGAAACTATTAACTAAAACCATAGGATTATTAATATGCAACTAAGGAAGTTTTTTATCTCTTCTTTATTAGGATTTGTTACACCAATAGCTCTAGCCTCATCCTTAAAATCAGATGAGTATGTTATGTTTATTCCTGATATTGCCTATGAAATAACTGGAAATAAAATTGCTGTAAATGTTCAAACATGGATTTATGAAAAAGAACGTCGTTTAGGCATGACTACCACACTAACTAAGTATTTAGGTATCAATAAAGACCAACTTAGCCCAGAGCAATATGCTAGGCTCTATGAGAGAAGCCAGTTATTTAGAGTAGATTCTGAACGCGGCAAAACGATTAAAGTACAGTTTGCAGATCAATCTGTACACAGTCTCCCTAAGACCAACAAAGATGGTAGAGCCAATAAAACAATTTATTTTGAAGCTAGTTCTGCTATAACAAGTAATAACATTATCACCTATCAGTTATATCAATCTGGAACTCCAGCAGGAGCCGATAATGGTTATGCTGTTTATGCTTTCCCTGAAGGTATATCAGTGATTTCTGATATAGATGATACAATCAAAGACTCTAATGTATTAGATAAAAAACAGTTACTTATTAACACTTTTATTGAAGAGTTCAAAGCTATTGATACTATGCGCGACTGGTATCAGCAAATGGCTAATAATAGTGAACAAAATGTCGCTTTCCATTATGTATCATCAAGCCCTATACAACTTTACCCTGCGCTTAAAGACTTTATGGATAAAGCAAAATTCCCACAAGGTAGTTTTCATTTACGTGAGGGAACAACATGGAACTCTGTTATAGCAACAGGCGATGACTCTCTGCAACACAAAAAGAAAAGTATTGAAAAATTATTAATGGCTTATCCCAAGCGTCAATTTATTTTAATTGGTGACTCTGGTGAAGCTGACCCTGAAATTTATGCTGATATGATGCGTCGTCATCCTGAGCAAATAAGTTGTATTGCTATACGCAATGTAACCGATGAGGATAGTCAAAATAGTCGCTATCAACAAACATTTAAAGATTTAGATATTAATAAATGGCGTATATTTACTGATCCTACCGATTTAAAAAACTGGTGTATCAGCACGCAATAAAAAAGGGCTATTAAGCCCTTTTTTATTATTGGTTAGTTTCCTGCTCAGTAAACATATCCGCAAATAACATACTGGATAAATAACGCTCTGCTGAATCTGGTAATATCACCACAATAGTTTTACCTTGACTTTCAGGTTGCTCCGCTAGTTTTAATGCTGCTGCTAATGCTGCACCTGAAGAAATACCGCATAAAATTCCTTCTTCTTGCATTAAACGTAAAGCTGTTTGTTTAGACTCTTCATCAGTAACCTGTATTACTTTATCAATTAATGAAAGATCTAAATTTTTTGGTACAAACCCTGCACCAATGCCTTGAATTTTATGTGGTGCAGGCTTAACCTCTTCACCTTGTAAAGTTTGACTAATAACAGGTGATGTTACTGGCTCCACTGCTACAGAAAGAATAGGCTTTTTCTGGGTATTTTTAATATAACGTGAAACCCCAGTAATTGTTCCGCCAGTACCAACGCCTGCCACAAAAATATCGATATTGCCATTGGTATCATTCCAAATCTCTGGTCCTGTTGTTTTTTCGTGTATTGCTGGGTTAGCAGGGTTATCAAACTGCTGAGGCATAAAGTATTTATCTGGATCGCTATTGACTATTTCATTTGCCTTTTCAATAGCACCTTTCATTCCTTTGGCAGGTTCAGTCAACACCAACTCAGCACCTAATGCTTTTAAAATTTGACGGCGCTCTAAGCTCATAGAAGAAGGCATGGTTAAAATTAATTTATAACCTCTTGCAGCAGCTACATAAGCTAAGGCAATGCCTGTATTACCTGATGTAGGCTCAACAATGGTCACACCTTCCTTTAACTTACCAGAATTTTCTGCATCCCAAATTAAATTGGCACCAACACGGCATTTTACAGAATAACTAGGGTTACGCCCTTCTGTTTTCACAAGAATGGTAACCCCCCTCACTGTCAATTTATTTAATTGAATAAGGGGTGTATTACCAATAGATTGTGCATTATCTGTAAAAATACTCATTATTTTGCTCCTGAACTTGTTTTAAGGATACTTTTATTCTACTCTTTTTATTTCAACTAGTTAGACTATGATGAAATGAATATATAACAAGAAAACATAAGTAACAAATTATTTATTATCTTTGAATATATAATATTTTATTTCGGTTTACTAATTTTTTTATTTTATAACCAATAATAATTACCACAACAACTGTGCACAACACAGCTTTTATCCAAAGGCCATATTCAATTGGTAAATCAATAAATAAAATAAACAATGTTGTCACTACAAAAACTGATATAAACAACAGTTTTTAGTCGAGCTCATCCATATAACTATATCTTGTACATATTATCGTTAATAAATATTTCTATGCTATTAAAACTATAACCTAAATTATAATTTAATAAAATTAATCACATGATCTGCCATTTGCTGCGACATTGTAGGTGGAAATAAATGCCCCATATCTAATTTAATTAACTTAGCACCTGCAATATTATCTGCCAAATATTGACCATGATCGATAGGTAACACAGGATCAAACTCACCATGCAACACTAAAGTAGGCGCTGTAATCTGTTGCACTGTTTTTAAACGATCTGGCGAATTACCAACAGCGGCACCATGGTTCATAGTAGCCATTGGATTTTGTATTCTAGTTATGGACTCCTTAATAAGTATAGTCATTTCTTGCTCAGGAAAAGGCAATGAACCGCCATGTGTAGACTGCCAATGACCTAATGTAGACTTGACTACTTCTTCAGGTGTTTTAGGTATATAAAATGAAGCTTGAGTTAAATGGAAAAGATAATCATCAGAAGGTGGAGATAAGGGAAATTGCCCCATATAAGTCCCTTGTAATGAATACATTAAAGGTCGATGATCTGGCGAACTAGATAGCAGTAATAATTTATTAACATATGAAGGGTAATTAATGGCCATCAACTGAGCAATATATCCCCCCATCGACATACCTATCACGGTTGCTTTTGCTAAATTATAGGCCTCTAAAATAGCAATCGCATCCTCTGCCATATCATCTAATGTATAGGGACTCATTGCATAATTAATAATAGAAGACTTACCAGTATCACGATTATCATACCGAATGACTAAAAAGCCAGCATTAGCCAGTGCTTCACAAAAAGGTTGTGGCCAAAATAGTCCTTGATTCATGGCGCCCATAACTAGCAAGATAGCAGGGTTTGTTGGCTCACCAAAAAACTCTGTCCAAATCTCAACGCCTGTAGGTGTCTTAACTATTTTTTCGGTTGGAGTAGTCATTACAGAATCCTCACCTTAATTTTAAATACACTATAAACCTTTCAATCTATATATAAAAATGAGATAAATCATTTTTATAATAATTTTTGTTAATTAATCGGCGTATCTAAAAAAATAGGTAATGTTTCTAATTCTTTGGTAAATTGTGACAGTGTTGGAAAATCTTCTGGTTTTAATAAATCAGGTACAGCAAATTGATTAAATGACCAAGCAACGGCTGTTGAAATAGCTGCTTGATTAATAGAGTCATCGATTGCTTTAAATGTATTTTTAGCAACCTCTTGCTCTAATACAGTAAAAGCACCTTTAATCTGATTAGTAACCCGATCTATCCAAGGTTGATAATGTTTTTCTTCAGGTCTTCTATGTAATTCATAAGCCAACTGAACTGTTTTTTCACAGCCCATTAAAGCAAGACCAATAACTTTGAGATGTGTAGCTAATTCATTGGGGCTTGAAGGTAATAATTTTTGCATCATAGGTACTTGAGATTCAAAATACTCAAGTATCAAACTGGAATCCATTAGAATATCACCATTATCTAAAACCAGTGTAGGCAATTTCACAACAGGATTGATGGATGCTAACGTAGCATAATCATCACCAAATGCAGATAAAGGATAATGTTCAAAAGGAATACCATAATATTTTAAAGAAATGGCTACCCTTCTCACAAAAGGTGATCTTAATAAACCTATTAGCTGCATTATTAAACACTCCTTAATCATTTAAATACTGTATGTTATATCCTACACCTCAAGATAGAAACCCTATCCATAAGTCGAATGCTAGCTATAAAATACTATCCTAATTTTATAGCAAGTGTATTATCTTTATATTAGTTATTGAAAACAAAGAAATATTTTAAAAAAGTATATCCGTATATAAGCCTAAAAAGTAATAATTAATTATTGCTACAAAATCTAAAAACCTTTTTCCCAACATAAAAAAACCAACTTGCCATTAAAACAAGTTGGTCAAAAGTTTTACAATTTTTAACTAAAATGAGTAACGATATCCAACATTAAGTTGTTGTTTATCAAATCGATTACCATTGCTATAACTCACTTCACCATAAACATTATGGTTTTTATTAATAGTCGCACTCACACCTACAGCATTTTCAAACCAACCACCTCTGAAACTAGTGTTTTCTTTAGTATCATTTACTTTATAAGCTACTTTACCTTTAAATTCTCTTACATAACCTGTTTTAAAATAAACATTAACAGGATTTTCTGTATTAGAAATTTGATAACCAATAACGGCACTGCCTCTTCCTATCAATGAGTCATAATTATTAAACTTAACTTTTAGATCATTAGAGGCACGTGTGCTATCTGATCCATTATAGGTATAAACTAATTGTGCTTGAGGCTCTATATATAAACCCTGCTTTCCTTCATTTACATAAAAACGTTTACCTATCTCACCAGATAAACTGATAGCATTAGTATTACCTGTACCTGTTACACCAGTACCTTGACTATCTTTAACATTAAAACTATTTTTTAATTTGGCATATTTTACAACACCATCAAAATAGAGGTCATCATTTGTAATATAGGTGGTATATAAACCTAAATGATAGTTTTTAGCAGAACCACTGCCCTTTCTAAAATCTTGGTCAGCATCAATATAACCAACCATACCACCCACATATAAACGGCCTTGATTAGTGGTTTTAATTAATTTATCGATACCTGCTTGTGTTCCTCTATAGTGCATATCATAACCATCAAAGGCACTACTATTAAAAGTATTTAACTTACCTGCAAAACCACGCATCCAGAAATCACCATCACCTTCTGTGTCGCGTAGCTCACCCATTCTTTGTAAAAGTGTTTGGATATCAATATAAGTTAACATATAGTTAGTATTAACAAAGGTATTAAACGCTTGTGCAGTTGAACTTCTTCTTGGTGTTGCATAAAGTTGCCAATTGCCATTTTGTTGTCCTGTTACGCTATCAACAGTTCTTCTTAAGCCATACTCCCATTGACCTAGTTCAACAGACTTACCTTGATATAAACTAAAATTAGCAGAACCACCTTCTGTTTCAATAATATCAATCACTTCAGTGCCATTTGTGGCCTGACTGGCATCATTTTTAACAGTGATTAGATGACTACCAGTAGCTTGATTTATATCTGTTACAATTAACTTATCGGTTTGTTGAGCAACAATATCAGTATTAAAAAAGAAATGACCATTACCCGCTAAGGTATTTACTGTTAACTGATTACCAAAATTACTAGGTGTTGTATTAGACCAATTATTGAAGGTATTTAAATATACTTTACTATTTTGAGCAGTTAAGTTAGTTACATTTGAATCACGCTCAATATACCATTCTGTATTGTTAGTAAGATTTAATGTGGAAACACTCGCCTTACCATCTTTATCTAACGTTGTATCAGTAGATACACTACCCTTTAATACTGATGAATCAGCATTTAAAGTAAAGCTACTGGATACTTTATCAGGTACATAAGTAGTCCCCCCACCAAAGGTAACATTTAACAGGTCTCTGCCTGTTACTGCAGTTGCCGTACTGTCTTTTAAGTTTAGCACACCGTCTACTACAGCATCAGCAACTGTCATTGCATTACGACCATCATCTACAGCACGGCCTACATCACCACTATTGTCGCCCACTTGTATTAAATTACCACTCGCCCAAGTATTATTACCATTTGTATCACAAAGGCTGGACGAAAGATTACATATTGCTCCTGTATTGGATAATACAAAAGAACCTGCTGTACCATCATGGGTAAGATCAACACTCTCCAAAGTCATGGTTTGTGCTTTAATATCAGTTGTACCATCTGCATTATTACTGTAGCCATTACCAAAGCCAAAACGTACTGCAGTACTTTTTGAATGCACAGTACTTCTTCCTTGTCCTGCAACACTCAGTAAATTAATAGTTGCACCATCACCTATTAATCGAAGACCATAAGAGCTAGCATTTTGTGTTGTAATATGCGCTTCGCCATATACCGTAATCTCTGAACCGCTATATACAGAACCTATTTCACCGGCATGATTCACATAAGTTCCATCTGCTCGTTTAGCACCCAAACGCCCAGCATTTAAACCATCAGAAATACTACCTGAGGTTGTAATTGTTGTCACAAAACCAGCATGTTGCTCCGAATTAACTGTAACCACTGATTGTCCAGTAGACCTAATGCCTCTAGCATCCATACCTGTTGTAGTGATATTGAAATGACCATTATCATAGCCTAGCGCATCAACACTGGTCAGATTTAATGAACGAATCCCTGAACCTGCACGGCTTTGAGTTGTAATGTCACCACCTACAAAAGTAACTGAGGCTCCACCAGCATCTGCAGTATAGATACCCATGCCATAATTACCATTTGATAATGTATTTACAATATTAATTAACTCTAAATTAACATGTCCGCCAGATTGTACAAAAATACCAGCACTTGAACCACCACCGCCAGTAGTAATATTAGTCATGGATAAACCAGTATTACCTTTAATATTAACTGTACCGTTAACAGCACCTATGGTTCCATAAGGAACTGTTGCCTCAACTGCTGTTAGATTCAACTCATCAGCAAATATATTTAGGGTACCATTACTACCTGCAAATATAGCATTATTTGCATTCCAGTCATTTTTATAATCACCCAATGTATTTACTGTAATTTTATTAGCATAAATAGTCGCAGTTCCACCATTTTCAACAGTAATACCACGACCTCGTTGATTCTGCTTGCTAGTCCCTGTATTAATTTCAATATCACCCTTATCTGTTGCAGAATTTAAAATATATTCTGCTCCTGCACCAGATACTCGAACTCCATAAGTACCTTGGCCAGCCCAACCAGAAAAGTCCCCATTAGTTGAGGATGGATTATTAATAACTAAATCACCTGTTGTAGTATGGGTAACCTTGGCACCATTAACACTGACCATTGTTAAATTATCATCGGTCATTTGGCAATCTGTAGATGCACTGACTTGAAGACCAGTGACAGTGCAATCGGCCGCTTGAGCACTAAGGATACTAACAAAGCTCATACTTAAAACAGAAATAGTTTGAGACAATATAGAAGGTTTAATCATAGCATACGTCCTTTTCTTTAAACCTATTATCTACAGAGCAATTACATCATGTGAATAACAGCTATGAGAACAATAGAGCATTTATTAAATTTATTGTGGTAACTCAATCTCTCAAAAAATATGCCAAAAAAACTTATCAATTATAAACAATGGGTTATATAAAATATAAACTTATACCAAAGTATAATAAAAGCAAATAATTGACAATTTTTGTCACTGCCTTACACTTCTGTTAGTGCTACTGCTTCTTCCATATTAACTGCAACTAAACGTGAACAGCCGGGTTCATGCATTGTAACACCCATCAGTTGATCGGCCTGTTCCATGGCTATTTTATTATGGGTAATATAGATAAACTGTACTTTTTCGGACATTTCTTTAACTAAGTTAGCATAACGACCAACGTTAGTATCATCTAATGGTGCGTCTACTTCATCTAGCATACAGAAAGGAGCTGGGTTTAGTTGGAAAATGGCAAATACTAGTGCTAATGCTGTTAAAGCTTTTTCCCCACCTGACAGTAAGTGAATAGTACTGTTCTTTTTACCTGGTGGTCTTGCCATAATTGCCACGCCTGTACTTAACAAATCTTCTCCAGTAAGCTCCAGTGATGCCATACCACCACCAAACACTTTAGGAAATAGTTTTTGTAGGCCATCATTAATTTTATCAAATGTCTCTTTAAAACGTTGTCGCGTTTCTTTATCAATTTTTTGGATAACATTTTCTAAAGTAGCCAATGCCTCTACTAGGTCATTATTCTGTGCATCTAAATAGTTTTTACGTTCAGATTGTTGCTGATACTCTTCAATAGCCGCTAAGTTTATCGCTCCTAAACGATTAATACGTTCAGTTACTTGCTCTAAACGTTTTACCCAATCTGCTTCATTAGCTTCTTCTGACAAATTTTGTAGTAAGGTATGTAAATCATAACTATCTTCTTGCAACTGCTCTTGAAAAGATTTTTTACGAACATTTAACCCTTGCCAATCCAAACGTTGCTGTTCTAACTGCGACCTTAAAGCTTGTGATTGTTGCTCTGCCCTTATACGACGCTGTTCTGTTTCACGTAGCGAACTATCAGCATCTTCTAAAGCCAAACGTGCTTGTTTTAACTCTTCTTCTACTTGTAAACGTTTTTCTAACTGTTCTTCAAGGCTAAAACGTAACTCTTCTATAGGTGCACTACCCTCAGCCAATTGTGATTGCAATAATTCTTTTCGCTCTTGTAAACGACCAATTTGTTGTTTTAATCGTTGCAACGATTGCTCTATTGCTTGTTGCTGCGTTACTAAGCCATTTAGTTTAATTGATAACTGGTGTAATTGATCTTTTTGAACACGCTCTTCCCGACGCCAATGTTCTAATTGCGTTTGTAACTTACCACGCTCACTCTGCAAGGTAATATCTTGCTGAGCATATTCAGCCATTTGATCTAAAGCTTCTTGTAATAAAGCCCTAGCTTGCTTTAACTCTTCATGCTGTGCTTGTTGCTGTATAGTTAGTTCACTAATTTCTTTATCTAAATACTGACGACGTTGAGTTACTTGCTCTACCTGTGCTCGACGCGCTACTAACTTAGCTTTTAACTCACCCATTTGTTGGGTTAATTGTTGCAATTTCTTATGTTGGTCGGCTAAGGATTGTTCTTTATTCTGTAGTTGCTCATTAAGCTGTTCTATCTCTTGCTGGGTTTGCTCAATAATCTCTTCTAATTGCGCTTGCTGCTCTACTAGCTTATCTAGTTCTTGCGCTCTGGCTAATACACCAGTAGTGGTTTGCTCACCCCGCTTAATGCGAATAAAGTCACTACCTACCCAATAGCCATCTTTTGTAATAAGGCTTTGTCCTAACGTTAACCCTGCTCTTTGTGCTAATGCCTCATCTAAAGTTTCCACAGGAATAACCATAGCTAACCACGAAGGTGCAATATCTTTACTTATTACTTTATCCAACAAGCTAGCAGAATTAGTAATAGTTGTATTCATAGCAATAGGCTGAATAAGTCTTAACTCACCTTGCGTAAAACTATGTAAATTTGCGTTGTCCAATGAGTCACAAATAATCGCTTGTAAATCAGCCCCTAAAATGGTTTCAACCGCTAATTCCCAACCCTCTACTACTTTTAAACGATCGGCTAAATGTTGATTATTTGCTAAACCCTGCTCAGTTAACCATTGGGCAGTTTTACTATCAGGATTTAACGCTGCCTGCTGCAATGCTTCTAATGAGGCAATACGACCAGCTAAACGTTGACTATCATTTTGTTGCTTCTGATAACGTTGATCTAACTCTGTACGCTGACCACGCAAGTTTTGAATAGCTTGTTGAAATTGTCCTTTTTCTTCTTCAACTTGTTCAATAACGAGTTCAGACTCAGACAACTGCTCATTTAATAGCAAAATTTCGGCTGCTTGTGGATCAGCATTTAACTGTTCGCTCTCACTAACAAAGCGTTGCATGCGTTCAGCAATACGCTCTAAACTTTGCTCAAAGTGTTGCGTGCGAGATTGTTGTACCTCTGCCTGACGTTTTGTATCATTGCTTTTTTGAGTAAACTCATGCCATTGCTCTTGCCAAGTGGCCATGGCTGTTTCAACTTCATGCAGTTGAATAGCCGCTTCTTCTGTTTTGGCTGCTAATAATTCTTTTTCTGGTTCTAATAATAAAACTTCTTCAGCAATAATAGCCAACTGCTCTTCATCTGCTGTAATAGTTGTTAACGCTTCTTGATAACTATGTTCTGCTTCTATACTGTCTTCTTGTAATTGCTTTAATCGTTGTTGACTATGTTGAATACTTTGTTCAAAACGCGCAATTTCACCACCAATTGCATAAAAACGCCCTTGCACCTGATTGAAATGCTCAGATAAATCATGATGTTTATCACGATGTTGTTCAATATGGGTATCTGCATTTTGTTGCTCAGTGATTAACGCCTCTAACGCTAATTCTTGTTCTCGAATAATGCGCTGATGATTCTCTGTCTGGCTATGTAAAGTTTGCCAGCGTATCGCTGTTAACTCTGCTTTTAACTGTCTTTCTTCTATTTTATATTGTTGATACTTTTCAGCCGATTTAGCCTGCGAATGTAAACGTTCTAACTGTCTACCTAGCTCTTCCCTTAAATCAGATAAACGTGCTAAGTTTTCTTGAGTACGATGAATACGATTTTCTGTTTCACGACGACGCTCTTTATATTTAGAAATACCTGCTGCTTCTTCTATATAATTACGTAAATCCTCAGGCCGAGCTTCAATTAAGCGGGAAATCATGCCCTGCTCAATAATCGAATAACTACGCGGCCCTAACCCTGTTCCTAAGAAAATATCGGTAATATCGCGACGACGACATTTTGTACCATTTAGAAAGTATTGATTTTGACCATCTCGTGTAACCCGACGACGAATAGAAATTTCTGCGTAACTAGCGTATTCACCTAGTAAAGTACCATCACTGTTATCAAAGATTAGTTCAATGGAGGCTTGGGTTACAGGTTTACGTGTATTAGAACCATTAAAGATAACATCTATCATGGATTCGCCACGTAGGTTTTTAGCCGAACCCTCACCCATTACCCAACGCACAGCATCAATAATATTAGATTTACCACAACCATTTGGCCCTACTACTGCCGTCATATTTGTAGGGAAATAAGCAGTCGTAGCATCCACAAAAGATTTAAAACCTGCTAGTTTGATCGACTTTAAACGCATAACCCGCTAACTTCTCTTATTCATCAGTGGTTTCTATAAATGGCATAGCAGCAGCGGCCACTTTTAGCTGTGCTACTTGCTGTACCATTTGCAGAGCAATGGCTTGATAAAGCTTAGCTTCATCACTAGCAGGATTTGCAAACACGGTTGGTTTACCTGAATCAGCTTGCTCTCTAATAGACAATGATAAAGGTAATGAACCTAATAGATGAACGTGGTACTGTTTAGCCAGTTTCTCACCACCACCCTCGCCAAATAAATGCTCAACATGGCCACAATTAGAACAAATATGCACAGCCATATTTTCAATGATACCTAACACAGGAATATTTACTTTTTCAAATAAACCTATCGCTTTTTTGGCATCAATTAAGGCTAAATCTTGTGGTGTAGTCACAATTACCGCAGCAGTAACTGGAACTTTTTGTGCTAACGTTAATTGAATATCGCCTGTACCAGGTGGCATATCAATAATTAAATAATCTAACTCACCCCATGCTGTTTGCGTAAGTAACTGTAATAATGCACCTGATGCCATAGGACCACGCCATGCCATAGGTGTTTGATCAGAGGCTAAAAAAGCCATAGACATTACTGCCACATCATGTGCTTTAATAGGTACAAAATATTTTTCATCTTTTACCGCTGGCTTAGTGCCTTCTGGCAAACCAAATAGAATACCTAAGCTAGGGCCATAAATATCTGCATCAAGAATGCCTACTTTTGCTCCTTGCTGACTTAAAGCGAGTGCAAGATTAGCAGCCGTGGTTGACTTACCAACGCCACCTTTACCAGAAGCCACTGCAATAATATGAGCGACTGAATCTAACATAGAAGCAGATGTTGTCATTTAATTTCCAAATCAATTTACATTACAAAGAATTTACAACAGCGGGTAATTGCCAGTTAATAGGTGTAATACCACGCTGTTCTAAGAAATAATTAGCTTTACTAAAATGCCCATTGCCTAAAAAACCACGATGAGCGGATAAAGGCGAAGGATGTGCAGAGCATAAAACAAGATGCTTAGTGGGATCAATCAAATTTCTTTTACTTTGCGCATGCGAGCCCCACAACATAAATACCACACTAGTACAGTGTTGATTTACTTCTTGAATAACCCTATCAGTAAACTGTTGCCAACCTTGTTTAGAATGCGAAGCTGCTTTATTAGCCTCCACTGTTAGCGAAGTATTTAATAGTAATACACCTTGTTCAGCCCAAGATTGTAAACAACCATGTTTAGGTGGATCAATATTTAAATCTCGTTTGATCTCTTTATATATATTAACCAAAGAAGGTGGAATAACAACACCTGGCTGTACAGAAAAACTAAGGCCATGTGCTTGATTAGGACCATGGTAAGGGTCTTGACCTAAAATCACTACTTTTACAGCATCAAGTGGTGTACTGTTTAATGCATTAAAAATGAGCGAACCTTTAGGATAAACTATTTTACCTGCTGCTTTTTCAGCCCGTAAAAAGTCTCCCAAAGCGGTCATATATGGCTTTTCAAATTCGTCTTGTAAAACATTTTTCCATGATGTTTCTAAGGCAACTTCTTTAGTCATTTCCGTTATCCGTTCCTTTGCTGTTTTGATTACGTTTCCTGTTGTTATAGTACCTACGTTTTTTACGTTGAGGAGCTGGTTGGTTTCCATCAGCTAAAGCATGAAAACTTTCAGCTTGACTAGTGTCCTCTAACTGTAAACGTCTTTCAGTTAATATTGCCCATACAGTAATAAACATCGCCGCCACTAATGGCCCCAATACAAAACCATTAATACCAAAAACAGAAATACCACCTAAGGTTGACAACAGAATTAACCAATCTGGTAATTTAGTATCTTTACCTACTAAAATGGGGCGTAATACATTATCAATCATGCCAATAACCACTGCACCAAAGACAATTAAACTAACACCTTGCCAAATCATACCTGTTACCAAGAAATAAATAGCTACAGGCCCCCACACTAAACTAGCACCTACTGCTGGTAATAGTGAAAGAACAGCCATAATGGTGCCCCACAATATAGCACCCTGAATACCATAAAACCAAAAAGCAATACCACCTAATGCTCCCTGTATACAAGCTACGATAATATTACCTTTGACAGTTGCTCTAATAACAATAGAAAATCTTTCATATAAATCAGATTTACGGTCATCAGAAATAGGGATAGCACGCTTGATACTTTGTCCTAACCATGACCCATCACGTAATAAAAAGAACAACAAATACAGCATTACACAGAGGCTAATCGCAAATTGTAGTGTAACCTGCCCAATACTATAGGCTTGATTACCTGCAAAACTTAACGCTTTCATTCCCACATTGGCTAATCTATCTTTGATATCAGCGATATCTAAATTCCACCCCATTCTCTCCATTAAACTTTGTAAAGGAGCAGGTAAACCATCCATAATATGTTGTAAATATTGGCCAATATCAAACTTACCCTCTTTCATCCGGGTTAATAATGCAGAACTTTCTTGAAATAATGAATTAATAACAAAAATAACAGGAATAACCACTATTAAGATACAAATACAAACAGTAATAAAAGCCGCTAAATTATTTTTGCCCTTTAAACGATGCTCTAAATTTCTTTGCATAGGGCTAAACAAAATAGTTAAAATAATAGCCCAAAAAATAGCGCCAAAAAATGGCAACATAATGTTTAAGAAAGCACAGCTAAAAAATACTAAAATGACAAAAAAAGTAAATATTTCAAGCTTATTATTACTCGATTGCATAGTTGGCCTAATGGTAAAATCCATTCAATTAATAAAAGGTGATAATAGTAGTAGTTTTATAGGGATAAATCTATTCTTTTTCGACTAAAGACAATCTATGAAGCACTTCAATTATTTAATATTGATAGTCTTGAAAATTTTTCAGACATAGTTTGAAATAAACCTTTGCTTGAACTTCTCTCTAATAAACCTTATACAACACAAGTATAAAAAACAAAATAGTTTTACTTAGGAGTTTTTAGCTAGATGACACGTATTTTCCTATATCTATTAACCAACTTAGCCATTGTCGTAGTAGCAGGTATTGTACTAAGTTTATTGGGTTTTTCAGGTTATATGGGGCAAGATGGCCTTAATTTAACTGCTTTACTTATTTTCTGTGCTATTGTTGGCTTTGCTGGATCATTGATCTCGCTGTTTATATCTAAATTTATGGCCAAACGAGCCATGAATGTACAGGTAATTGAACAACCTAGAACACGCCATGAGCAATGGTTAATCCAAACGGTACAAGAGCTTTCTCAAAAAGCAGGTATTAAAATGCCAGAAGTGGGTATTTTCCCTGCTTATGAAGCTAATGCTTTTGCCACAGGCTGGAACAAAAACGCTGCCTTAGTGGCAGTCAGTCAAGGTTTACTTGAGCGTTTCTCGCCTGATGAAGTAAAAGCGGTACTTGGTCATGAAATTGGCCACGTAGCTAATGGCGATATGGTAACGCTTGCCCTAATTCAAGGGGTAGTTAATACCTTTGTTATGTTTTTTGCCCGTATTATCGGTTACTTTGTGGATAGAGTAGTCTTTAAAAATGAAAATGGTCGCGGCATAGGTTTCTTTGTTGCGACAATTGCCGCTGAACTAGTATTAGGTATATTAGCCACTATGATTGTTATGTGGTTCTCAAGAAAACGAGAATACCGTGCAGATTATGCAGGTGCTTCATTAGTAAGCCCTATTGCAATGATTTCAGCATTACAACACTTACAGGCTGAAGCCAATATTCCTGCTGAAATGCCCGATAGCTTACAAGCATTTGGTATTAATGGTTCATTAAAAAGTGGCTTACAAGAACTCTTTATGAGTCACCCTCGCTTAGAAGATCGTATTACAGCGCTTCGTCAACAATAGTTTTTTCTCTTATAACTAAGGTCTATAAAAATATAGATCTTAGTTCTGCAACTTTTTAGTTTTTTCCAATTGAACCTGTTAAAATAGCGACTTTCTATAAATACAATATGACTTTTGACGAGAACTTATGAGTGTAATCATTAAAACAGCTGAAGACATTGAAAAAATGCGCATTGCTGGCCGTCTAGCAGCTGAAGTATTAGAAATGCTAGATGAACATGTTAAAGTAGGCATAACCACGGACGAATTAAATACTATTTGTCATGACTATATCGTTAATGTACAACAAGCTATCCCGGCTCCATTAAACTATCATGGTTACCCTAAATCTATTTGCACTTCTGTAAACCACGTTGTTTGTCATGGTATTCCAAATGATAAGCCATTAAAGAATGGTGATATTGTTAATATTGATATTACGGTTATTAAAGATGGTTACCATGGTGATACCAGTAAAATGTATTTACTGGGTGATGTTCCTGAGTGGGCAGACCGTTTATGCAAAGTCACTCAAGAATGTATGTATATGGCTATTGAATTAGTAAAACCTGGTGCACACTTAGGTGATATTGGTGCAATTATTCAAAAACATGCAGAGAAAAATGGCTTCTCTGTCGTACGCGACTATTGCGGACACGGTATTGGTACTGGTTTCCACGAAGCACCACAAGTTTTACACTATGGTAAAACAGGCACAGGTTTAGAGCTTAAAGAAGGCATGATCTTTACCATCGAACCGATGATTAACCAAGGTCGTTATGAGACACGCACATTAGGTGATGGCTGGACGGCTATTACTAAAGATCGTAAATTATCAGCCCAATATGAGCATATGATCTTAGTAACCAATCATGGCTATGAAGTATTAACATTACGTAAAGAAGAAACTTTTCCCCGCAGCAATTAGTAGTTGGAGATAAGTGGTTATGAGTAGTACTGCTGAACTATTTGATCAAGGGCAATTCCAAGCAGAACTTGCCTTAAAATCAAGTCCTATTGCAGCTTTTAAAAAAGTGATTAAGCAAGCATGTACTATTCTAGATCAACGCTTTTGCACTGGTTACGACATTCGTAAGCTCATCACTGAACGTGCATGGCTTATTGACCAAATTCTTATACAAGCTTGGAAGCAATTTAGCTGGCCAGAATCTAACCGAATTGCACTATTAGCAGTAGGTGGTTATGGTCGTGGAGAATTGCACCCTCATTCAGATATTGATGTATTAATTCTTATAGAAAATGGTTATCAAGAGCAGTTTACCTCCTCTATTGAGAAGTTTTTAATGCTGTTATGGGATATTGGTTTAGAAATTGGTCATAGTGTTCGTACACTGGATGAATGTGCTGAACATGCCCGCAATGACCTAACAATCATTACCAACCTAATTGAATGCCGTACCATTACAGGGGCAGATACTCTCCGCAAACAAATGCTAGCGGCAACCAGTACTGAACATATGTGGCCAAGCTCAGAATTTCTTATTCAGAAATACCTTGAGCAAAAAGCTCGCCATGAAAAATATAACGATACAGAATATAACTTAGAACCCAATGTAAAAGGTTCTCCTGGTGGCTTAAGAGATATTCAAACTATTTTATGGATTGGTCGTAGAGAGTATGGCAAATTAAAACTACATGCCATGATTGCTAAAGGCTTTATTACAGAAAATGAATATCGTGTAATGAATGCCTCGCTGCTTTTTTTATGGAAAGTACGCTACGCCCTACATATGTTAGCTAACCGCGCAGAAGACCGCTTACTGCTCGACTATCAAGCTAAAGTAGCCAATTTATTAGGTTATACGGCGGAAGAACCTAAAGTAGCCATTGAACAATTAATGAAGAAATATTACCGAATGGTAATGAATGTTTCGAGCATTAATGAAATTATTTATCAGCATTTTAAAGAAGTTATTTTAGAAAAAAATAAAACGCCTACTATCACGCCACTAAATAATCATTTTCAAATACGTAATGATTTTATTGAAGTTACTCAACCTGATGTATTTAAAAAAGAACCCTCTGCTCTTTTAGAGATCTTTTTAGTACTGGCAAAAAACCCTGCAATATGGGGAATTAGGGCAAATACTATTCGCCTATTATGTGAAGCTAGACATCTGATTAATGATAAATTTCGGCATGATCCTACAAACTCACAACTATTCCTCGACCTATTTAAGTGTGAGTCAGATATTCATCGTAACCTAAGACGCATGAATCGTTATGGTATTTTAGGCCGCTATATTCCTGCATTTGGTCATATTGTTGGACAAATGCAATATGATCTATTCCATATTTATACGGTAGATGCACATACCTTAAATGTTATCAAACATTTAAGAAAACTGTCTCGTTCAGAGATGATGGAAAAGTTTCCATTACCTAGCAAAGTATTCCTAAAACTGGCTAAACCTGAATTAATCTACTTAGCAGGCTTATTTCATGATATAGGCAAAGGACGTGGTGGTGATCACTCAGAAATTGGTGCAGAAGAAGTATTTAATTTTGGTAAGCTACATCGACTCCCTACAGAAGACACTGAACTTATTGCATGGTTAGTGGCTAACCATTTGATTATGTCTACCACCGCTCAACGCAAAGATTTAACTGATCCTAAAGTAATTAATGATTTTGCACTACGCGTAGGCGATGAAAATCATCTTAACTATCTGTATGTACTAACCGTAGCTGATATTAACGCTACCAACCCTACTCTTTGGAATTCTTGGCGTGCCACCTTACTACAACAACTTTATACAGAAACCAAACGTGCCTTAAGACGCGGCTTAACCAATCCGCTAGGTCGCAATGAGCAAATTCATCAAACCCAACAAGCTGCTATGGATATTTTAATTCGTAGTGGTATTGATGAAGATGAAATTATGTCGTTATGGTCGCAAATGGGAGAAGATTACTTTTTACGTCATACTTCCAGTGATATTGCTTGGCATACCGAAGCTATTTTACATCACGAAAATAACCAAGACCCATTAGTGCTATTTAAACAAACCTCACAACGAGGTATTGGTAGTGCATCACAAATCTTTATTTATGCACCCAAGCAATGGGATTTCTTTGCAGTAACAGTATCTATTATGGGACAACTGAACCTTAGTATTCAGGATGCACGAATTTTACCTTCAACTTCTAAGTTTTCACTAGATACCTATATTGTTTTAAATGAAGATGGCTCATCCATAGGTCAAGATCAACACCGTATAAATACCATACGTGAAGAACTTATTAATGGTCTAAAAAATCCAGAAAACTATCAAACTATTATTCAACGTCGTGTGCCTAGGCAGCTAAAGCACTTTACCTTTAAGCCAAGAGTATCTATTTATAATGACCCACAAAACGATGTTAGCATTGTACAAATAGAGGCTCCTGATAGGCCTGGTTTACTAGCACGTATTGCTAAAATATTTTTGTCTTATGATTTAACCATTCAAGGTGCTAAAATAACCACCTTAGGGGAGCGAGTAGAAGATAACTTTTTAGTTATTGATAAAACAGGTCATGCTATCTCTGACAATGAACTAATAAACGAACTACAGCAAACTATTATTAACAAGCTATCAGAAACCTCTCAACCTGCTTCTGATAATTTTATACTATCTATTTAACTTAAAACTATTAACAATATGAATCCATTACTAGAAAAATTACAACCTTATCCCTTTGAAAAATTAAGGGTTTTATTGAGTGATGTAAAAGCAAACCCTAATAAAACAGCAATTGCTTTATCTATTGGCGAACCAAAGCATGAATCCCCTGCTTTCGTTAAACAGGCTCTAATAGAACATATTGATAAACTAGCCGTCTACCCTACTACCGCTGGTTTACTATCATTACGTCAAGCAATGGCTAGCTGGGTTGAGAAACGTTTTACTGTACCTGATGGCTGGGTAACACCTGAACAGCATATCTTACCTGTTAATGGTACTCGTGAAGCTTTATTCTCTTTTACGCAAGCAGTTATTGATAACACCAAAGATGCTTTAGTGGTAAGTCCTAACCCTTTCTATCAGATTTATGAGGGAGCAGCATTATTAGCTGGCGCTAAACCTCATTATTTACCTTGTTTAGCTGAGAATGGCTTTAACCCAGACTTCGATGCTGTACCATCTGAAATTTGGCAGCGTTGCCAAATTTTATTTTTATGCTCACCTGGTAACCCCACTGGGGCGCTTGTTCCTGTAACAACACTTAAAAAGCTTATTCAACTGGCTGACACTTATAATTTCATTATTGCTTCTGACGAATGCTATAGCGAATTATATTTTGATGAAAACAGCCCACCTGCTGGTTTATTAACAGCCTGTGCAGAATTAGGACGCAATGATTTTGATAAGTGTGTAGTTTTCCATAGTTTATCAAAGCGCTCTAACCTACCTGGATTACGTTCTGGTTTTGTTGCTGGTGATGCCAAAATATTAAAACAATATCTGCTTTACCGCACCTACCATGGCTGTGCTATGGCAGAACACACACAATATGCAAGTATAGCTGCTTGGCAAGATGAACAACATGTTATTGCTAATCGAGCCCTCTATCGTGCAAAATACGATGCTGTTTTAGAGATTCTAGCGCCTGTTATGGATATTCAAAAACCTGATGGTGGTTTTTATTTATGGCCTAAAACCCCTATAGCAGACACTGAATTTACTAAACAATTATTAGTGAAACAAAACGTACTGGTAGTACCTGGTTCTTACTTGTCTAGGGAGGTAGATGGTTTTAATCCAGGCGCTAACAGGGTAAGGATGGCTTTAGTAGCACCTATTGATGAGTGTATAGAAGCCGCACACCGAATAAAAGAATTTCTTACAGAATATAGTTAGGAAAGACTAAATTATTGTTTTATTATCCCTTTTATTCTGGCGTAATATTATTTATTAATTAATGGAACAATGTTAAAACCCATGAAAAATATTTCCACTAAAAAAATTATATCCACACTTTGTGCTTTTAGCTGTACAGGTGCTTTACTTTTTTCAATGGGCATTACTGCACCTAGTGTTTTGGCAGATGTGTCGGCTACTCCTGCCAAAACAACCACTAAAAAAGATGCAAAAGCAGTAGCTTGGAAAGACCTTAAACCTGATGAAAATCAGATTATTACCAGTTTAAATATTTTTGAAATATTACGCCGCCATCATTACTTAAAATTACCACTTGATGATGCTCGCTCAACAGTTGTATTTGATAGTTATCTAAAATCTTTAGATCCTCAACGGAGTTTCTTTTTACAATCAGATATTGATGAGTTTGCACCATTACGTACACAATTTTTCCGTCTACTACGCTATGGACAATTAAAACAAGGTTATACTATCTATCAACGTTATTTAGAGCGTGTACAAAGTCGTGTTGAGTTTCTACTAGCTAAACTTGAAAACGGTATTGATAAAATTGATTTTAATAGTAATGAAACATTATTAATTGATCGTGAAAAAGCCCCTTGGCCAAAAGATCTAGCTGAACAACATGATTTATGGACTAAACAGTTCACTGATGATGTATTACGCTTAAAATTAACCAATAAAAAGAACGAAGATATTACTTCACAACTCACGAAGCGTTACCAAAATCAATTAAAACGCTTAAAACAAATTTCCAGTGAAGATATCTTCCAAAGCTATATCAATGCTTTCGCGACTTCTTATGATCCACATACTGAGTATATGTCACCAGAGACTGCGGAAAACTTTGATATCAATATGAGTCTTTCTTTAGAAGGTATTGGTGCTGTTCTACAAAGTGATAATGACTATGTCAAAATTGTCCGTTTAGTGCCTGCTGGCCCTGCTGCCAAATCAAAACAACTTGCTCCAGCCGACCGAATTGTAGCTGTAGGCCAAGATAAAGAAGAAATGATTGATATTATTGGCTGGCGTTTAGAGGAAGTTGTTAAAAAAATACGTGGCGCTAAAGGTTCCAAGGTTCAATTAGAAGTTATTCCTGCTTCTAATCCACCTGGAGATTTGACTACCAAGAAAGTCACCATAATCCGTGAGGCCATTAAACTTGAAGATCAAGCAGCAAAGAAATCTGTGCTTAATCTAGATTATCAAGGTAAATCAAGAAAAATTGGAATTATTGAACTGCCTACTTTTTATCTTGACTTTAAAGGCGTTAGAAATAATGACCCTAACTATAGAAGTAGTGTTCGTGACGTAAAAAACTTACTCACAGAACTTAAAAAAGAAAAGGTAGAAGGTATTATTATTGATCTGCGTAATAATGGTGGTGGCTCATTACAAGAGGCTACTGAATTAACAGGTTTATTTTTACCCTTAGGACCTGCTGTACAGGTTCGTGATAGTAATGGACAAGTGACAGTGCTTGATGATGCCTCAGCATCTGAAAAAGATGGTAAAGTTAAACAATCGCCTATCTATAATGGCCCACTTATTATCTTAGTCAATCGACTATCTGCTTCTGCTTCTGAAATTTTTGCAGGTGCTATGCAAGACTATCATCGTGCATTAATAGTAGGTAGCCAAACCTTTGGTAAAGGTACTGTACAATCTGTATTACCATTAAAACATGGAGAGCTTAAATTAACTGTTGCTAAATTCTATCGTGTTTCAGGACAAAGTACGCAAAATCAAGGAGTTGTACCTGACATTAGCTACCCTTCTATTATAAATACTGAACAAATTGGTGAAAGCAGCCTACCTGAAGCGATGCCATGGGATACTATAAATCCTGCTATTTCAGCGATTAATAATCCCTTTAGTACTGTATTAGATAATTTACAGCAAAAACATGATGAGCGTGCTAAAAATAATCCAGATTTTGTTTACTATAAGCAACGTGCTGATTTAGTAAAAAAACTGGCTGAAGAAAAAACACTTTCGTTGAATATAAAACAACGTAAGCAACAAAAAGATCAAGCAGAGCAAGAACTGCTTAATCTAGAGAATACTAGACGTATCGCTAAAGGTGATAAGCCTATTGATAAATTAGATGCATTAGAAACTGAATTTAATAAAGAACTCGAAGAGAATGCAACGCCAAAGCCTGAAAAAGATGGTTATTTAGTAGAAACAGCTCATGTTTTATTAGACTATATTACCTATCATGAGCAAACAAAGTAGATAATATGAAAGCACTCTATAGCATAGCCAAGCAGCTAAATTGGCAACCAGAACAATTTATTGATTGTCCTAAAGGCTATGTAAGAGTGCAAGTTGCTGCTGCTGGCTTAAATCGAGCAGATTTGCTACAACGCCAAGGTAAATATCCTCCACCTAAAGGTATTACTGAAGCATTAGGTTTAGAATGTGCAGGTATTATTACAGAAACTAATCAAGTCACCAATTGGCAAGTAGGTGATCGAGTTTGTGCTTTATTAGCAGGTGGAGCAATGGCATCGGAAGTGGTTATAGATGCTCGTCATTTACTACCTGTACCCAAAAATCTTTCATTAATAGAAGCAGCTGTAATACCAGAAGTATATGCCACCGCTTGGTTGAATTTATTTCAGATCGCGCAATTAAAATCTACTGAAAAGGTCTTAATTCATGCTGGGGCTGGTGGTGTAGGCTCTGCAGCTATACAACTATGTAAAGCTTTTAATAATCCTTGCTGGGTAACAGTAGGTAGCCAAGCTAGATTAGACTATTGCCTATCATTAGGTGCTCAAGGTGGTGTTGTACGTACAGAAAACCTAGATGCTCTTACTAAAGATGCCCCTTTTGATGTTATTTTAGACCCTGTAGGTGCTGATTATATGGCACTTAATACTGATCTGCTCAATGTGGATGGCCGTTGGGTTATTATCGCTATGATGGGTGGTCATAAAGCAGAAATTAATTTAGCTAAACTACTAGCGAAACGTATTCAACTTACAGGCTCAACTTTACGTAGTCGTGATAACGATTTTAAAGCAACCCTAATTAAAGGACTAACAGACAAAGTCTGGCCCTTATTTGAAACTAATCAGCTCTCTCATAATCTAGCTAAAAGCTTTGCTATTGAAGAAGCAGAACAGGCTTTTGAGGCTCTAGCAAGTAATCAGATTAATGGCAAAATAGCTTTAGTTATTAACTGAAATACCCAAATTGTTGTAAATCTATACGACCATCCTTGCTAAAGACTATTCCTTCTGCAATCAGTGCTTGATATTGGCGTTGATAATCATCCCCTGTTAAAGATATTCTGCCATGACGATTAACTATTCTAAACCAAGGAAGTGATGAATCCTCAGGTAGTTTTTTTAATATACCGCCTACTTGACGTGCAGCACGAGAAGAACCCGCCTGACGAGCAATCTCACCATAAGTTGCCACTTTACCATAAGGAATACTATAAACTGCTTGTAGTACTCTTTGATAGAAATTATCTTTAGGTAAAGTATTATCTGGCATAATTTTCAATTAATTACTGCTCTGCTGAACCTGCCCTAAATATATAAGCTAAACAACATAGAGGTAAATAAGCAATTAACAATGCAAATAGTCCATTAAAATCATTACTAGCAACCAATAGCGCAATGGGTAGTAACCATACAATATTAATCAGTAACACAGCTAGTGTAACAGGGGTATGTTTTCCAAAATACCTTGCTGCAAATTGGTAAGTGTGGCTACGATGGGCCTCATATACTTTCTCTTTACGTAATAAACGATGAACTAGTGTCCAAGTAGCATCCACAATAAATACTCCCAACAAAATAAGCCAAGCCCAAAATAGTTGAGATGAAATCCAAGCAGCTTGGATAGATAAACCGCCTAAAATAATGCCTAAGAAACCACTACCAGCATCTCCCATAAAAATTTTAGCAGGTGGAAAATTCCAGTATAAAAAACCAGCTACAACACCTGCTAAAATAAGTGCTGTATAACTTATTAATGAATAACCTGCCACATAATAAAGTAATGCTCCACTCAGACAAACACAAATAGCCTCAACACTAGCAATACCATCAATACCATCCATAAAGTTATAAAGATTAAGCAGCCACACCAAATAAAATACAGCTAATATAGAAGTTATAACAGGCGGTAAATTAATACCTAACACAGTTAGATTGGGAAATCCTGAAAACCAATACAGTAACCAAATAGCTGCTATAAAATGAGCTAATAAACGCCAACGTGCAGCGATATGGCCATGATCATCTAAAAAACCTATGATTGCCACAATAATGCCTGCCCCCCATAGTCCCCATAGAGCAAACTCAGGAATTAATTGCCACCAATATAAAAAGGGTAATAAAAACAGAAAAACAATAACAAACGCTACACCACCACCTCTAGGTGTAGGAATGGTATGAGAACTACGTTCATTTGGAATATCCATTAAGCTTTTTGCTAACGCATAATTTTTTATTAAATAAGTTAATAGACCACTGGCTAACGTAGCAATAATAACTAATATTAGTAATGACAAAGACATTATGCTTTATCCTTTAGAAAAACATTAACTGTTTTTTCTAATCCTTGCTGAACAGTAACTTTTGGTGTCCAATCTAATAATGTTTTTGCTTTAGTGATATCCACCTGCAATGAATCACATAATTGCCTTGCTATATTTTTTTTCCCTACTAGTGTAGCCATTAATCTTAGACAAGTTACGGGGATTGGTATTAAATTAGTAGACTTATTCATTGCTTTAGCCACTGCCTTTAATAGTTGAGGTGTTGATAAATCCTCTCCATCAGCCACTAAAAATAGTTGATTAGCTGCCTTAGGATGTTCCATAACTGTCCACAATAAATCAACTAAATTATCTACATTAACAAAAGAACGTTTATTGTTAATCAAACTTAATGGTAAAGGAACACCTCGATACACCCATTTAATTAAGGAAAGGAAATTAGCCTTCACCCCTTCCCCATACACTAAAGGAGGCCTAATAATAACTAACTCCATATGGGTATCTTTAGTTAATTGCCACAACGCTTGTTCTGCCTCAAACTTAGAAACTGCATAATCACCTTGTGGATTAGGTGTATCTTGTTCAGTAAAGGGCTGTTCAGTATGGTTACCATTAACACCTATTGAGCTCACAAAAATAAAACGCTTAACACCTGCTACAAGCGCTTGTTTCGCTAATTGTATAGTAGCCTCTACATTAATATCACGAAAGGCTTGTAATGGATCTGTTGCTGTTTCTTTTAAAATATGAGCACGACCAGCAATATGGACCACAATATCCGTATTATTTAGTGCTTCGCTCCAATCAACTGGCTGAGCTAAATCAGTGACTACAAATTGCTGTAGCTCACTATGTTGGGCAAGCGGTTTACGTACAGTTATTACAGGTATATAACGATGATCTGCTAATAGTCTTTTAACAAAAGCCTGTCCAACAAACCCCGTAGCCCCCGTTATTAACACTTTTTTCATTTAGAGCTCCAATAACTCTATTAAACGCTTATTCACTTTAGCTGCATCAAAATTTTGTTGAGCAATTTGATAGCTATTATTACCCATTTCAATAATCTTCTCAGGATGCTCAATGAAATAACACATTTTATCAGCCAATAGTTCTGCTGAATATGGAGCGACTAAAAAACCATTAACCCCCTCTTGTACTGTCTCCCTACAACCAGGAACATTAGTGGTAATAACTGCCCTACCAATAGCCATTGCTTCTTGGGTACTACGAGGGAACCCCTCTCTATAAAAAGAAGGCAATACAAAAACACTGCTTTTTTTAATCCAGTCAGCAACATTACTAACAAAACCAGGCCAAATAATAGTATGTTCATCTATTAATTTTTGTAATTCTAACGCTGTTAACCCACCTGGATTTTCTGTATCAATTGGACCTAGTATGACAAACTCTGCCTGAGGATATTTTTGTTTTACTATTTTAGCAGCTTCAACAAACTGAAAAACTCCCTTTTCTTTTAATAATCTCCCAATAAATAAAAAAGAAACGGTGGTATCTTTAACTGGAGTATAAGGATAATCCGATAAATTAAGCCCTATCGCACCTAAAATAGCAGTGTTTACTTTAATATTGTAATGTTCTATTAAATCTTTTCTGTCATCATCATTTAATAAAATAAGGCGATTTAAATAAGGCAAAGTACATTGATAAAGAAAAACTTGTACTCGCTTTAATAGTTTTGTTTTAAAGGGGATTCCTTCTGCTTGAGGCGTAAAAGTAAAACCTAATCCCTCTAACATTGCATAACGACGTTTTACACCAGCTAAAACTGCTGCCAATGTGCCAAAAATAACTGGTTTAGTAAAATAACAAAAAGTTTGTTCTATACTGTAAAACTTTAATTGTTTAACTAGTTTATAGGTATTAACTAAATCAACAAAAGGGTTTAAACCTGTTCGATTAAAACGATATTGAACTGCTATTGCACCTAACGCTTCTACTGCTTGCTTAGATGATTGTTGATAATCTTGAGCAAAAGCATAAACCTCATGACCTTTAGCAATAAGTGATTTAATAAGATCAATACGAAACCCTAAAATTGAATGGGCTGTCGTACCTATAATTGCTACTTTCATTCAAGTAGTTGTTCCTTAGCCAAATACTCTTTAAAACTAGGCGCTTTTGCATCTTTTTCAGAAACCAATATATCAATATCTAACTGCGGCCAGTCAATAGCTAATATAGGATCACTCCAACAAATCGCACTTTCTGAATCTTTATGATAATAATCAGTTGTTTTATATAAAAAATGAGTATTATCTTCCAGTGCTAAAAACCCATGGGCAAATCCTTCGGGAATCCATAACATCTTTTTATTTTCAGCAGATAATTCTACTGCTGTCCATTGCCCTATGGTCGGTGAACCCGCTCGAATATCAATCGCCACATCCCATGCAGAACCTTGTATCACCCTTACTAACTTACCTTGTGCATAAGGAGCACGTTGAAAATGTAAACCTCTTAATACACCCTTTTGTGAGCACGAATGATTATCTTGAACAAAAGGTCTAGGCGTAGGCAAATTTAACGCTTTTAAAGCAGTAAAAAACTTCTGCTCATTATAGCTTTCCATAAACCAACCACGATCATCGCCAAAAACCTGTGGTTCAATAATAACCACATCAGCAATCTTTGTTTGGATTAGTTTCATTTATACACCTTTTTACTATTCAGTTAACAATTCAGCAATCACACGTTTAACACCTAATTGCCAATCTGGCAAAGTCACGTTAAATGCTGTTTTTAGTTTAGTAGTCGCTAATCTTGAGTTTAATGGACGTTGGGCTGGTGTTGGGTAAGCATCCGTTGTAATTGGATTAACATTTTTAACTTTTAGTTGATCCGCAATATAAAGCTTTGCCTCATCAAAAATAACATTAGCAAAATCATACCAAGAAGCTTCACCACTAGCTGTTAAATGATAAATACCTGACAATTCAGGCTTAAGTTGTTTAATTGCATGTGCTGTGATATCTGCTATTAACTCAGCTCCAGTAGGTGCTCCTACTTGATCATTAATTATAGCTAACTCTTCTCGCTCTTTGGCTAAACGTAACATAGTTTTAATAAAGTTATTACCATGCGTTGCATAAACCCAAGATGTTCGAAATATTAGATAATTATCCACTAGTTGCTGGATAGCTTGTTCACCCACTAATTTAGTTTTACCATAAATATTTAATGGATTAGTTTTAGCAGCTTCCAATCTTGCTGTTTCACCACTACCATCAAATACATAATCAGTTGAGTAATGTATTAGCCAACTATTATATTGTTTAGCCTGCTCAGCTAAAAATTCAACAGCCTTTCCATTAATTTGTAGAGCAAGTTCTGCTTCTGACTCAGCTTTATCAACCGCTGTGTAAGCAGTTGCATTAACTATAATATGAGGTTGGTAATCAGCTATTAGCTTTTGTAAACTTTTTAGATCAGTTAAATCACCACCTTGATCATGACGATCTAAAGCTAACAACTGCCCTACAGGTGCTAAAGATCGCTGTAACTCCCAGCCAACCTGACCATTTTTACCTAATAAAAGTATTTTATTAGCCATATTGCTTAGCTATCCATTGGCGATAAGAACCACTTTTTACATGCTCAACCCATTCAGTATTAGCCAAATACCATGCAACTGTTTTCCTTAACCCCGTCTCAAAGGTTTCCTGTGGTTTCCAACCGAGTTCATTAGCTATTTTACTGGCATCTATGGCATAGCGCACATCATGACCAGGACGATCTTTAACATAGGTAATCAGATCAGTATATTGCTTTACACCTTGTGGATGACTAGGTGCTAACTCTTCCAATAAATTGCATAGAGCTTTTACCACATCAATATTACGTTTCTCATTATGACCGCCAATATTATAGGTTTCCCCTACTTTACCTTGGGTTAAAACAGTATAGAGTGCCCTTGCATGATCTTCCACATAGAGCCAATCACGAATTTGATTGCCCTCACCATAGACGGGTAAAGGTTTACCCTCTAAGGCATTTAGAATCATTAAGGGGATTAATTTTTCAGGAAAATGATAGGGGCCGTAATTGTTTGAACAGTTAGTAACTAAAATAGGTAAACCATAAGTACGTCCCCACGCCCTTACTAGATGGTCAGAACTGGCTTTACTCGCTGAATAAGGCGAGCTAGGTTCATAAGGTGTGGTTTCTGTAAATAGATCAGTAGTACCTTCTAAATCGCCATAAACCTCATCGGTAGAAACATGATGAAAGCGAAATGCCTGTTTAGCTATTTCTGTTAAAGTATTCCAATAATGACGTGTAGTTTCTAATAAGGTATAAGTACCTACAATATTGGTTTCAATAAAAGCGGCTGGACCTGTAATTGAACGATCCACATGTGATTCTGCGGCTAAATGAATAACTAAATCGGGTTGATGTGTTGCAAATACTTTTTCTAATGCTGCTTTATCACAAATATCAACCTGCTCAAAAAAGTAACGATCAGAATCAGCAATGGTTTTTAATGACTCTAAATTGCCTGCATAAGTCAACTTATCAACATTAATAACTGTATTATCAGTTTCATTAATTAAAAAACGCACTAAAGCCGAACCAATAAAGCCAGCACCACCTGTGACTAGTATTTTCATGTAATACCTAATTTACCTACGTTTATTGTCTAATAATTTTTGATACAGTGTTAACCACTGTTGAGTAATATTCTCTATATTATAATGTATTAGCACTCTTTGTTGTGCTTTTTTCGTTAACTTTAAAGCTTGCTCTGTGGATATATTTAAAGCTTCTTCCATGGCTACCGTTAATATTTTATTTTGTTTAGGTGGTACAAGCCAACCACAATCACCTAATACTTCGCGAACCCCACCACAATCAGTAGCTACAACTAATCGTTCACAGGCCATAGCCTCAGCTACGACTAAACCAAATCCTTCCCAAGCCGATGATAAAACAAAAAGATCAGCGGCAGATAATAAAGCTGCAATATCATTTCTAACACCCAAGAAAAAAACTTTATTGGTAATAGCCAATTGTTCAATTAATACCTGCAAATGAGCCTTATAGTTTTCTTCTCCTGTGCCAACTATCCACAAGACTGTATTAGCTTCCTTCAATGTTGCATAGGCCTGTAATAAATTAGGATAATCTTTAGCTTCAGTTAAACGGCCAATAGCTAACAGTACTTTGGTTTCATCTGAGATTTGATATTGCTGGCGTAATTCGTGGCGTTTTATTAGATTAAACTGAAATTTATCAGTATCAATACCATTGTACATAACTATCATGCGATCTTGCTTGGTTGCTTTCTTAGCAACAAACTCATCCACAGCTTCAGCACTAACATTGGTTGAAATATCAGCAAGCCAATCTGTTAAGCGATAAGCTAACATTCTTAACTTACCCCCTTCATACTTATTATGTGCTGTACAAACTAATACAGTTTCCCTTCTTGAAAACAGATGCGCCAAACGAGCGATAATATTTGCATGAACCATATGGCTATGAATAACATCTGGTTTAAATTGCTTTATAATTTTTATTAACCTAAATAAGGCTACTCCTAATGCGAAAGGATTCTTTTTAGTATTAAGGGCAATTACTTCAACTTCTTTTTGTAAAGGTAAAACCTTTCCTTCACCAGTTAGATAACACAAAACTATCTGATGACCAAGCTTAGCTAATTGATCCACTAAACTAACTACCTGTTGCTCAGCACCTCCCATACCAAGCCCTGTAATTAGAAAAAAAACCTTCACTCACTGTCCTTTTTATTATTAGCAGCTATATAATGAGAACATTGCATAGATCGAATAAAACACTTCAATTTGTTCTTCCAATTTTTTTCTCTTTTTAGTTGATCTTGATAAAACAATTTAAATCCTTTAGGATTTTTCTGTAAGTTTGAGGCAAAGTTTTTTGAATAACCATCCTCTAAATACTCTGTTAAATAGATATATTTTTCTGGGAAAAAGAGTATTTGTCCTTGATCGGCTATTTTATTCCACACATAAAGCTCTGGTACAAACTTCTCATCAGGTATAGTGGGAAAAGGATTATTTTGCAAAGCTGTATGCTTAAAAATATAAGCTAAATCACCCTGAAACAGATGTGTAGCCTTTGTCGGATTAATTCTTAAAACATCCCCAGATACTTTATTACCAATAATTTTCTTATCTAAAAATGCTCTTCTAAAACATAGACCTATAATTTGATCATGTTCTTGATGGTTAATTATTTCATCAATGGCTATTTTTATAGCATCATTGGTCAAAATATCATCACTATCAACAATAAACACCCAATCCCTTGCACAGTGAGTTACACCATTATTTATTGCTATATGCTTACCACTATTTTCTTGATATAAATATTCAATATCTATTCTATTATCACGTTGCAATTTTTCTATTAAATTAATGGTATTATCTGTACTACCATCATCAACTATTAACCAATTAAAACGCTTATTGGTTTGCTCACATAGAGAATTATATAAACGATTTAGTGTATAAGCTCTATTATAGGTTGGTGTTAATATCGTAATCATTTAAATGGCCCGCCTTAAAATAGTTTTCAAAATGAGAACACCACGATATTGGCCCAATCTAAATTTATTTTTTACTAATAGTTTTATCCTTCCCCATTTGCAAAGACTAGGAAAAGCTAAATAGGCCTCAAAAATTCCTTTCTGTTGCTCCGTTAGTTTACTATAAAAAAAGTCAAAAAATTCTTTTTGCTGATCATATGCGACTTTAGTAACCACTGTAGCATCTGTTCTAAAGAAAGTTTTTACTCTCGTTAGAAACCCTATTTTCTTAATACCTGAAGTATTTTTTTCATGTATACGATATAACATCAGTGGTAAAGTTAAATACTTAACCTTGCCAAAAGTATGTGCGATTAAACAAACAACATTATCATGCCCATAAAAAGGGGCTGTATAAGATTTTGCCATTTCTAATAAAGCACGATTAAATAAAAAAAGACATCCCTCATAACCACCATTTAAAAACAAAAACTCCTGTAATGTATTGGCATAATATTTCGGAATCAATCCCTTAGTAATTAGTCCTGTTTTATTACTATAATTATACCCTTGACTACATATCAGCGATGGAAACTGATCACTATTTAAGTTTTCAGTTTCTGCCAAAGCCAGTAAATGCGTTAATTTATCTTCAAACCATATATCATCTTGATCACAAAAAGCGATATATTCAGCAGTAGCATATTTCAATAAGCTAAAAAAACTTTTTCCATGTTTTAAGTTCTCACCTGCTTCTACTAATTTTATACGCTCATCCAATTGCGTAAACTTCTCAATAATAGATAAAGTATTATCGGTAGACCCATCATCTCTAATATAGAGTGTCCAATCTTTATAGCGCTGCATCAATAGCGATAGCAGCTGATTTTCAAGATATTGCTCGCCATTATAGGTTGACATTAAAATATCAACTGCCATTTTTTTTCCTTACATCTTAGGTAATATCTGTATTAATCGCTTTAAAAATAACAGAGATTGCCAATACTTATTACTACCTAAGTCAACTTGAATACAAAAGAACTCTGTTAAACAACGTAATGGACTACTACAACTGACACCTTCGGTAGAGAAAAAACCTGTTGCTTGAGGTGAGTTTACTAGCTTAGCCCCGCCAGCTACCGATTTTAGAATAAATAGTTGGTCGGCTAAAATAGGGTATTTAGGGGAATAAAAACCATATTGTTGATGCAGTGATTTTTTTATTAACAAACCAATTGAATGGCTGGCAATTAGTGCAGCAGCTCCATTCTTTGATACAGAACCGCCCTTAGGATGAAGCAGCTTGCCATTACAATCAATGGCTGTTGCAACAAAGTCTACTGATTCAGTAATAGCGGAACGAAATATAGCAACGGCTTCTTTATAAAAATAATCATCTGCGCCAGCTACCACATAGTACTCTCCTTCGCACTGCTTAATGGCTCGATTTAAGGCATCATAAATGCCAAAATCAGCTTGTGAAGTGATTTTAATATCAATACCTGTAACTTGTTTAAGTAATTCTAATGTGCCATCTGTCGAACCACCATCCGCCACAACCCATTCAAAATCCTTATCGGTTTGTTGTTGTAAGCTTTCTATTAGTTTAGGCAAATACTTCACTGCATTATAAGTGGCGGTAATAACACTGATTTTAGTATTATTATTTGCTTGCTTATTAGCGTCCATACTTATCCTCCAAGCGAATAATATCATCCTCTCCAAGATAAGAGCCTGACTGTACTTCAATTAATTCTAAGGGGATCTTACCTGGATTCTCTAAAGAGTGTATTTCGCCAATAGGAATATAAGTGGATTGATCTTCTGTCAATAAGTAAGTTTCACTATTTTTGGTAATTTTAGCTGTTCCTTTAACAATTACCCAATGTTCAGCACGGTGGTGATGTTTTTGCAAGGATAACTTAGCACCTGGCTTTACAGTAATACGTTTTACTTGGTAGCGTTCTCCGATATCAATACAATCATAAATACCCCAAGGCCTATGTACTTCACTATGTTGCACAGCCTCTATACGCCCAGCCTGCTGTAACCTAGCAACAATATCTTTAACTTGCTGTATTTTATTCTTAGCTGCCACTAATACCGCATCTTTAGTTTCAACAATTACTAAATTATCTACACCTAAAGTAGTCACTAATCTATCATTGGCATAAACTAATGTATTGGTAGTTTGTTCAACTAAAACATCACCTTTTAAGGTGTTGCCCTGTGAATCTTTATTTGTCACTTGCCAAAGAGCTGACCATGATCCTATATCTGTCCAACCAGCATCTAAGGATACCACTACAGCTTTGTCTGTTTTTTCCATAACAGCATAATCAATAGAATCCGCTGGACAGCCTAAAAAAGCCTCTTTATCGATACGGATAAAATCTAAATCAACAGTTGGTGATTGCATTGCTTGCTTACAGGCCTTATAAATATCAGGGCGATATTTTTCTAATTCTGCTAAATAAGTTTTAGCAGTAAACATAAACATACCACTATTCCAACAATAATGGCCTGCTTGTAAATACTCTTCAGCAATGGTCTGACTTGGCTTCTCTATAAACTGCTTAACTTGGTAACTACCCTCTGCTATTTGAGCTCCTTGCTCAATATAACCATAACCTGTTTCAGGCGCAGTAGGCACAATACCAAAAGTAACTAAATAGTCCTGTTTAGCTAACTCTAAGGCATTACTAACCACTTGTTGAAAAACTTTAGTATTTTGAATTAAATGATCAGCTGCCAATACTAATAAAATAGCATTAGGATTCTGCTGATAAACTTTAAAAGCAGCTAAAGCAACCGCAGGCGCTGTATTACGCCCTACTGGCTCTAATAAAATAGTCGCTTTTTGTTCTAACTGCCTTAACTGTTCAGCGACTAAAAAACGGTGTGCTTCATTACAAATAACAATAGGTTCTTGCTTGTTAATGCCATCTAATCTATTAATAGTATCTTGCAGCAATGAATATTCACCTACTAAAGCCAAAAATTGCTTTGGCTTAGTTTGGCGTGATAAAGGCCATAACCTTGTTCCTGAACCACCAGACATAATGACAGGAACCAATGGTTGTTCCATCGCCTCTACCATAGTAAATATTCCTTAAAAATGATTAACTAGCTCATATTATAAAGTGGAACACCACTTTCGTCAGACATATTTTTACGATACTGATCTACTTTTGAGGGATAGTTCACACCTTCCACAATAGACAACCCCCTTAATAGAGGAAATAATTGGATATCATCCTCTGATAATTCACCATTACAAGCCTTAGGAGATTTAATCAATGGTTCTAAAGCTAACAAATCCTTATTAATCTTAGCTAACCAATGATCTGTTTCAGACAATAGTGTTTTAAAGTCACCAAAAGCCGCTTCTTTTTTGTTGGTAAAATAAGTTCGTGCTTCCTCAGTGGTAAATTCCGGCAAGGTAGCATTCACATAACGAGGAATAAGTAATTTATTAATATAACTATTTACCTGTTTAATCCAAGCAGCAACTGCTGGGCTAGTTTCACCAGTCAATACTGGATTACCATCAATATTATTGATTTTATGGACAATATCCATACTTTCGCCCATATAGTGACCATCTTCATCTAAAATGGGTAACATTTTTTCCCCAATCATCTTAATAGGGGTTGCTTCATCATCATTTAGCAAATAATGAATCACATAAGGCCGTTTTTTTAAGCCAAAAATCATTCGTGCTTTTACACAAAATGGGCAGTGATCATAAACATATAAAACTTCCATTATAACTCCTTACTAATCTTTGCATCATAGGTTAAACTAATCAGCTTACTTATTATCAGGTTAGCCATGCTCAATAACGAACTCAAGTCGCAAATTCAACAAGCTTACTCTAACTTCTTAGAAGCTAAAGGGCTAAAACCTCGTTATGGACAAAGACTAATGATTGCAGAAATTGCAAAAGTCTTTGGCACAATTGCTACTGATGACAAAGGCCAGCGTGTTGGTGATTCCGCCATTATAGCAGTTGAAGCAGGTACAGGCACAGGTAAAACAGTGGCTTATAGTATAGCTGCAATACCTTGTGCCCAATTTGAAGAAAAGCAACTGATTATTTCAACGGCTACTGTTGCCTTACAAGAACAAATTATCTATAAAGACCTACCTGATATTGCTAAACATACCAATTTAAACTTCACTTATGCATTAGCGAAAGGTCGTGGTCGCTATCTTTGTTTAACCAAATTAGATCGTTTATTACAGGAAGACCAATACACGAGCGACTCATTATTTGAAGAAACATTAGAAAATACTAATAAGCTTGATATAAAGCTATATAAAAGCATGCTAGATAAACTAGCGAGTGGCAAATGGGATGGTGATCGAGATGGGTGGAAAGAAATTATTACTGATGAAGAATGGCATAGTGTAACCACAGAACATAGCCAATGTACTAATAGATTATGCACTAACTTTCAACAATGCCCTTTCTTTAAGGCACGCACCCAATTAGATGATGTTGATATTATAGTCACTAACCATGATATGGTATTAGCTGATTTAGCTTTAGGTGGTGGTGTGGTATTACCTGCCCCGCAACAAAGTTTATATATCTTTGATGAAGGACATCATCTCGCAGATAAAGCAATCAATCATTTTGCTCACTTTACGCGCTTACAATCTACTACTGATTGGCTAGACCAAACCTCAAAAACACTGACTAAACTTTTAAAACAGTTTTCTCCCAGTGGCGACTTTGGCAGAATATTGGAAAAAATACCTGAATTAATTACTCCTTTAAGGGAACAACAGCATTTTATGCTTAATGCTTGTATGGGTTTATTTTCAATACCTGAAGCTAAAAATTCAGATAATCAAGAAGCGCCGCGTTACCGCTTTAATCATGGCATTGTTCCAGAAAATCTCTTAACCATTGCTACAGAGCTAAAAAAAGGCTTTGCCTCATTGGTTGATTGTTTGAGTCATCTCACTGATCTATTAAAACAAGCAATGGATGGTAAAATTAATTTAAGCTTGCCGTCTTATATTGCTGAAGACTGGTATCCAGCCTTTGGTGCATTGCTTAGCCGCGCTGAAAACAATTGGGAATTATGGACAGCCTTTACGGTTATAGATAAAGAAGACAAACCTCCTCATGCCCGTTGGCTTACCTTATATACTTCAGGTAATTACTTAGATATTGAAGTTAATGCCAGCCCTATTTTAGCTGCTGATACATTACGTCAATCACTTTGGAATACTGCCCATGGGGCATTACTTACCTCTGCCACCTTAACAGCGTTAGGCAAGTTTGATCGATTGATTATGCGTGCAGGGCTGCCTGACTCTACGGTAACCTGCATTGTGCCAAGCCCGTTCCAATATGAACAGGCTGGTTTATTACAAGTTCCTAACCTTAAAGCCGATCCTAGAGATGTTGCTGATCATACAGCGGCTATTATCAAGGCATTACCTGAACTTACTCAGGATTATCAAGGTTCCCTTGTATTATTCTCTTCAAGAAAACAAATGCAAGATGTCTATGCAGGACTAACCAATACCTATCAAGAATCTATACTGGTACAAAGCAGCTTATCCAAACAAGAGTTACTAAAACAACATAAAACCCGTATAGATAAAGGATTAACCAGTATCTTATTTGGTCTTGCTAGTTTAGCTGAAGGTGTTGATTTACCAGGTGAATATTGTGAACATGTGATTATTGCTAAAATTCCTTTTGCAGTACCTGATGATCCCATTGAAGCAGCATTAGCAGAATGGATTGAAAAAAGAGGGGGTAATCCTTTTATGGAAATTACTGTACCCGATGCTTCATTACGTCTTATACAAGCTTGTGGTCGATTGATTCGCACTGAGCAAGATAAAGGCACTATCACCCTGCTTGATCGCCGCATTATCAATAAAAGCTATGGTAAAGCGTTACTCAACGCATTACCTCCTTTTAGACGAGAAATTCATTAATGCTAAACGCTTAAAAGCATATTTACACATTAGCACATACTTTTAAAAAATATATTAGTTGCTATTTAATTAAAATACGCGCATAGTAGCTGAGTGTTCTCAAGTTGAATTGTTTTTTTCTGGTTGTAGTTCTGTTAGCTTTCTTGCCGATATTGTTTTCTTCCAAATCTTTTCTTCTCTGCTTGATGCCTATATTTGGTTTAATCTCCATATAGGATACACGCATTTTTTATTTTTTATTTAGGACATTTAGTTTTATGAAAACAGGTATTGTAAAGTGGTTTAACGAAGAGAAAGGCTTTGGTTTTATCACCCCAACAGATGGTAGCAAAGATTGTTTCGCCCACTACTCAGAAATCGCTAGTTCAGGATTCAAAACCCTAATGGAAGGTCAACAAGTATCTTTCAGTGTTACCCAAGGTAGCAAAGGGCCACAAGCAACTAATATTCAGGTTGCTTAACCCAATCAAAGCTCTATATGATTTAGTATAGAGCTTTTATATCTCCCTCTTGTATTAATTCCTAATAATCAATGCTACTAACAAGATTAAGCTCTTATCCTTTGCTGATTATCTAAAAACCATTGATAAGTATCGTGCAATCCTTGCTCTAAACCAATACTAGCCTGCCAGCCCAATATATCTAAGCGTGATACATCTAATAATTTGCGTGGTGTACCATCTGGTTTACTGCTATCAAATACCAACTCACCCGTAAAACCAGTTATCTTAGCCATTAACTCTGCTAACTCTCTAATAGTACAGTCCTTACCTGCCCCTATATTAATATGGGATAGCATAGGTTGTGTATGTGACTGATAAAAAGCTTTATCTAACTCCATCACATGCACACAAGCAGCAGCCATATCATCAACATGTAAAAACTCACGGCGTGGATTACCACTTCCCCAAATTGTTACAGTTTCTTCTTTATTTTCTACAGCTTCATGAAAACGTCGTAATAATGCAGGGATTACATGGCTATTTTCAGTGTGAAAATTGTCATTAGGGCCATATAAATTAGTAGGCATGACACTGCGATAATCTCGCTCATATTGTCTATTATAACTTTCACAAAGTTTTATGCCTGCTATTTTGGCTATAGCATAAGGCTCATTAGTCGCTTCTAAAACACCTGTTAATAATGAGTCTTCTCGCATAGGCTGTTGTGCTAATTTAGGATAAATACAAGAAGAACCTAGAAATAATAGCTTATTCACATCAGCTTTATGCGCTGCATGAATAACATTAGCCTCAATCATTAGATTTTCGTAAATAAACTCAGCTGGATAAATATTATTAGCGTGTATTCCACCCACCTTGGCAGCTGCTAAATAGACTTGTTGAATGCTATTATGTTGAAAAAAATCATTAACAGCTCGTTGATCCAATAAATCTAATTCTTTGCGAGAGCAAGTGACAATATTAGTATAGCCTAATGCTTTTAAACGACGAATAATCGCTGAACCAACCATTCCCTTATGGCCTGCAATAAAAACAGCTTGATCTAAGGCATGCATTGCTACTAATCCTCTATACTTACAGGTAACTCATAACCATGTTGTTTTAATAAAGCATGGCGTTTAGCCGTTTTTAGGTCTTCTTTAACCATATCGTGACACATTTCCTGAACAGTAATTTCAGGCACCCAACCTAGTTTTTGCTTAGCTTTAGTAGGATCACCTAACAATGTTTCTACTTCAGTAGGTCGGAAATAACGAGGGTCTACTCTTACAATAATATCACCCACATCTAAAGCAGGTGCATCATTACCAGTAATTGCTGTAATCACAGCATATTCATTAATACCTTCCCCCTTAAACTCAAGGGTAATACCCAGTTGTTCCGCTGACCAACGAATAAAATCTCGTACCGAATATTGCTTCCCTGTAGCTATAACAAAGTCTTCTGGCTGCTCTTGTTGCAACATAAGCCATTGCATCCGCACATAATCTTTAGCATGTCCCCAATCGCGCAAAGCATTAAGATTACCAAGGTATAAACATTGCTCTAAACCTTGTGCAATATAAGCCAAACCACGGGTAATTTTACGGGTGACAAAGGTTTCCCCTCTGCGTGGCGACTCGTGATTAAATAAAATACCATTACATGCATACATGCCATAGGCTTCACGATAATTTACAGTGATCCAATAAGCATAGAGCTTGGCTGCTGCATAAGGAGAACGTGGGTAAAAAGGTGTTGTTTCTTTTTGTGGCGTTTCTTGCACTAAACCATAAAGCTCAGAAGTAGAGGCTTGATAGAAGCGCGTTTTTTTCTCTAAACCCAATAAACGAATAGCTTCTAATAGTCTTAATGTCCCCATACCATCTACATCAGCTGTATATTCAGGTGATTCAAAACTCACTGCCACATGCGACTGTGCCCCAAGATTATAAATCTCATCGGGTTGTATTTGTTGAATAATACGGGTCAAATTAGAGGTATCTGTTAGATCACCATAGTGCAGAATAAAGTTTTTATTTTCCACATGTGGATCTTGATAGATATGGTCAATACGTTGGGTATTGAATGAAGAAGCACGACGCTTAATACCATGCACCTCATACCCTTTTTCTAATAAAAATTCGGCAAGATAAGAACCATCTTGCCCAGTAATACCTGTTATTAATGCTTTTTTAGCCATCGCTAATCCTTGAAAACTACCCTTACCAACTATTTGATAAGGGCAATTTAACTTATTGATTATCAGCTAAGAAGAACCACGTATCTAAAACTGAATCAGGATTTAATGAAACACTTTCGATACCTTGTTCCATCAACCATTTTGCTAAATCAGGATGGTCTGATGGTCCTTGTCCACAAATGCCAATATATTTATTAGCTTTACGACATGCCTGAATAGCCATAGATAATAGTTTCTTAACAGCAGGATTACGCTCATCAAATAAATGGGCAATAACACCTGAATCTCTATCTAACCCTAAGGTTAATTGAGTCATATCATTAGAGCCAATAGAGAAACCATCAAAATACTCTAAGAACTCATCAGCCAGTAACGCATTGGATGGTAATTCACACATCATAATAACGCGTAAACCATTCTCACCACGCTTTAAGCCATACTCGGCTAATAAATCAATTACTTGGCTAGCTTCACCTAATGTACGAACAAAGGGTACCATTAGTTCCACATTGGTTAAGCCCATTTCTTCGCGCACACGTTTCATGGCACGACATTCTAGCTCAAAGCAATCGCGGAAAGACTCGCTAATATAACGAGAAGCACCACGGAAGCCCAACATGGGGTTTTCTTCTTCAGGTTCATATAACTTGCCACCAATTAAGTTGGCATATTCATTGGATTTAAAGTCAGATAAACGCACAATCACTTTCTTAGGATAAAAAGCAGCGGCTAAAGTACTTACTCCTTCCACTAGTTTATCTACATAGAAATCAACAGGGCTACTGTATCCAGCAATACGTTTTTCAACCGCTTCTTTCACATCCATGGGCAAGCCATTAAAGTTTAATAATGCCTTAGGATGCACCCCTATCATACGGTTAATAATAAACTCTAAACGTGCTAAACCAACGCCTTCATTCGGTAGCATTGAGAAATCAAAAGCACGATCAGGATTACCCACATTCATCATGATTTTGAATTTTAAAGGTGGCATAGCATCTACTGAGCTTTTACGAATATCAAAATCCAATTTACCTTCGTAAATAACCCCTGTATCACCTTCTGCACAAGAAACAGTAACTTCTTGACCATCTTTTAAAACTTTGGTTGCATCGCCACAACCTACTACCGCAGGGATACCTAATTCACGAGCAATAATAGCAGCATGGCAAGTACGACCACCACGATTGGTAACAATCGCGCTAGCACGCTTCATTACTGGCTCCCAATCTGGATCCGTCATATCAGAGACTAATACATCACCAGGTTGTACCTTGTCCATTTCAGCCACACTATGGATAATTTTTACAGGGCCAGAACCTATACGCTGCCCAATTGCACGACCTTCTACAAGAATATTACCCTTTTCTTTCATTAGGTAACGTTCCATTACACTAATATTGGTACGGCTTTTTACGGTTTCAGGACGAGATTGCACAATATAAAGTTTGCCATCATCACCATCTTTCGCCCATTCAATATCCATTGGACGACCATAGTGTTTCTCAATAATTAATGCTTGTTTAGCTAGATTAGCTACTTCTTCATCAGTAATACAGAAACGAGCACGTTCTTCATTGGCCACATCAACCGTTTTTACTGAGTGCCCTGCTTTAGCTTCATCCCCATAAACCATCTTAATGGCTTTGCTACCTAAATTACGACGTAAAATAGCAGGACGACCAGCTTCTAAAGTAGGCTTATGTACATAAAACTCATCCGGATTGACAGCACCTTGTACGACGGTTTCTCCTAAACCATAAGCACCTGTAATAAATACAACATCTCTAAAACCAGATTCTGTATCTAGGGTAAACATCACCCCTGCGGTACCTGTTTCAGAACGAACCATACGTTGTACACCAGCCGATAAAGCCACTAACTTATGATCAAACCCTTGATGCACACGATAAGCAATCGCACGATCATTAAATAAAGAGGCAAATACTTCTTTAGCAGCACGAATTACATTATCAACGCCACGAATATTTAAAAAGGTTTCTTGTTGGCCCGCGAAAGAAGCATCTGGAAGGTCTTCGGCAGTTGCAGAGGAACGAACAGCTACTGAAATATCATGCCCTTGAGCTAACTCAGCAAATGCAGTACGAATATCTGCATCTAATTGAGCAGGAAAGTCCGCCTCCATAATCCATTGGCGAATTTGGCTACCTGCTTTAGCTAAAGCATTAACATCATCTACATCTAATGTGTCTAGTAAATCATGGATACGATTATTTAAACCACTTTGCTCCAAGAACTCACGATAAGCGTCAGCTGTTGTGGCAAAACCTCCTGGTACGGAAACTCCTGCACCAGCTAAATTACTAATCATTTCACCCAAGGAGGCATTCTTGCCTCCTACCGTCTCCACGTCGTGTACGCCTACATTCTCTAATGAAACTACGTACTTTGTATTAGTCGCCAAGGCTGTCTCTCCACTCTAACGATTGACAATAGGTCACACAAGATGACTCAGTTAATATCTATCATAATGAAAATACTAAACAAGCATATTTTTCTAGCAAATTCTTTTTAAAAAAACTTACTAATAAAAAATAATCGCATTACTATAGCAGACTTGAGCGTAATATTGTTTAATTTTAGGCAAGCATTTTATGAAAAGAACCGCATTTTTTGTATCTGATGGTACTGGTATTACAGCTGAAGCAATAGGTCATAGCTTATTGTCACAGTTTGATAAAATAGAACTACAAATGACCACTAAGCCTTATATTAATACGGTTGAAAAAGCCCAACAGCTCGTTCAACAAGTTAATGAGGCGGCGGAAAAAGATGGTGTGCGCCCCCTTGTTTTTGAAACTATTATTAATCAAGAAATTAGTAATACCTTAAAACAATGTAATGGCTTTATTATTAATATTTTTTCTACTTTCTTATCTTCTTTAGAAACAGAGCTAGATACAAAAGCCACTGGCTCTGTAGGAAAAACTCACTCTATTTCAAATAGTTATGTAGATCGTATTGATGCTATTAACTTTGCCTTAGATAATGATGATGGTTCACGTACTCGTTTTTATGATCGTGCGGATATTATTCTAATTGGTGCCTCTCGCACAGGTAAAACCCCTAGCTGCCTTTATATGGCCATGCAATATGGTATACGTGCAGCTAATTATCCATTAACAGAAGAAGATTTAGAAAGCCGTAAATTACCAGAACCACTGCGAGATCATAAAAATAAGCTATTTGGTTTAACCATTGATGTAGACCGTTTAGTAGCTATTCGTAATGAACGCCGCTCCAATAGTAAATACGCTAGTTATGCCCAATGTCAATATGAAATCCAAGAGATAGAAGCATTATTTCAGAGGGAAAATATCGCCTTTGTTAACTCTACTCATTTTTCAGTAGAAGAAATTGCTGCTAAAATCCTAGCAACCCAAAACGTGACTAGACGTTTTTAATGAGGAGTTTACTAATGAAATGCCCAAGTTGCCAACAAGGCGAATTAAAATATTCGCAACTGGAAGAATTTCTTCCTTGTCAAACCTGTAATCATTGCGGTGGTAATTGGTTATTGCTGATAGACTACTTAAGTTGGCAAAGCGTTACTAAATTTGCCGCTACTACAGATGAAACTCACACTAATACCACCATTGAAGCGGATGAAAGTAGCCATGCATTAATCTGCCCTGTTACAGGCACATTAATGACTAAATACCGTATTTCAAGTAAAAGCACTCACAAAATTGATTTAAGTACGGCAGCTAATGCCATTTGGTTGGATAAAGGCGAATGGGTGCTCTTAAAACAACAAGGCTTAAGCCATAAACTAAATAGTATTTTTACAGAACCTTATCAAAAACACATTCGTGAAGAGCTAGCCTCTAAAACATTTGAGGAGCTTTATCAACATCAATTTGGTAAAGAAGCTTATCAACAATTAAAAACTTTCCGCACATGGTTAGATAAGCAAGATAAACGTGCAGCTATGCTTGCCTATTTAATAGCAGAAGATCCTTATTCAGCCATTCGCTAACGTATAAGACGACTGTTTTAATTAATTTAAAACAGTCTTATCTAAGAACTAGAACCTATAGCTACATAAATTCTAGTCAAATAAAGAAAACAATAATCAAAATCACTTTAAACTAATTAAAATATCTTCTAATGCTTGGGTAGGATTAACTGCCTTAGTAATAGGACGACCAATCACTAAATAATCTGAACCATCTTGTATGGCTTGTGCTGGGGTAACAATACGCTGCTGATCATCTTTACTTGAACCAACAGGTCTAATACCTGGTGTCACTAACTTTAACTGAGGGAAGTTTACTTTTAATGCCCTAGCCTCTTGCGCAGAACTTACTAAACCATCTAACCTAGCTTCAGCGGCTAATTGAGCCAAACTCAATACCTGTTGCTCTGGTGTTTTAGTAATACTTAATTGCTGTAAATCTTCAACACCTAAACTGGTTAAAACAGTAACACCTATTAGCAATGTTTTACTGTTCATTTGATCTAGTACATTACGGCAAGCTTGCATCATAGCCAAGCCACCCACACAATGAATATCCACCATCCATACGCCCATAGAAGCGGCTACTTTAACAGCCATTGCAGTGGTATTAGGGATATCATGGAATTTTAAATCTAAAAATACTTCAAATCCTAATTTTTGTAATTCCTCAACAATTTTGGGGCCTGTGACTGTAAATAACTCCTTCCCTATCTTTACACGACACTTTGTAGGATCTAATTGTTTAGCTAAATTAATAGCATCTTCAACAGTCGAAAAGTCTAAGGCAACAATAACAGGACTAGTACAAGACATGTAAAGGGATTCCTTTGAATAGAAAGTAGAGATCAAACCAAATGCTATTTAACAAACCTTTTTAAAACACAGTAAGGAATTTGTTAGATTAAAAGCTAGTTGCATTTTATTAAATACTTTCCTCATAATAAACCAATTTTATTGGTTATTTTGAATATTTTATATGCGTTGGAAAAATCGTCGAGAAAGTGACAATATTGAAGATCGTCGTTCAGATCAATCTATGCCTATGACTGGCTTTAGTCTACCCCGTGGCAAACTAGGCATTGCTGTTATCGTTATAGTCTTTGTAGCAGGTTACTACGGTATAGACCTTACACCGTTATTAACAGGCCAATCTTCTCCTGTAGCTACTCAACAGCAACCAGTAGATACGCCCCGCGATAATGAAATGGCTCAATTTACTTCTGTGGTGTTAGCCACTACAGAAGATACGTGGACCACTATTTTTCAACAGATGGGTAAACAATATACCGATCCTAAACTCGTGCTTTACCGTGGTGCTACTCGCACTGGTTGTGGTGTGGGGCAATCTGTTATGGGGCCTTTCTATTGCCCAACGGATAGTACGGTCTATATTGATCTTTCTTTTTATGAAGAAATGAAAACACGCTTTGGAGCTGGTGGTGATTTTGCCCAAGGTTATGTTATTGCCCATGAAGTTGGCCACCATGTACAGCATTTATTAGGTATCACCGATAAAATGCGTGCTATGCAACGAGGCCGCAGTGAAGTAGAGCAAAATAAATTATCAGTTAAATTAGAGTTACAAGCAGATTGTTTAGCAGGTGTTTGGGGACATTATATGGAAAATGAAAATATTTTAGACCCTAATGACTTACAAGAAGCCCTAAATGCAGCAATGGCTATTGGCGATGACAGATTACAAAAACAGGCGCAGGGCCGTGTAATTCCTGATAGCTTTACTCATGGCACATCAGAACAACGTTATACATGGTTTAAAACAGGGTTTGATAGCGGCAAAGTAAGTAGTTGTAATACTTTTAACTGATAGTACTTAATAAGGTATCTATCAACATTTGCTCTGCTTGTTTAGTAGCAAAGATAAGTTCTAAACGGCTATCTTTACGCCATTCTGTTGCTTGCCAAGCAGGTATATCTTCAGCAACGGCATTAACAGATAGCCAACCTTGATTAGTATGTACCACTAGCTTTGCCCGTAGCCATTGATATTGCTTTAACCAGTTATCTAATTTTATCTTATCAAAACAATAGCATGGCTCAAACTGCCAACCGATAGACCATCCTTCAAGTTGATCTTGAATATGGCAAACAATGCCCTCTGCCAGTTGTCTTTTTTGCTCATCCTCACCATCAACAATATATATTTGTTGTTGTGATAATTGCTCAACTAAGGGCTGTTTAGGTAAATAAGATAAGGGTAGATAGCCTTGCGTTGTCCAATACAGATTAAACGGTGCAAATTGTTTATTTATCGCTTGTTGCTGCTGCTTAGTAAGCTGTTCTGATTTATTAACTAATAATAATCCTGCACTGTTATAAGGTTGAAAATCTGCTAATAACTGTTTGGCTTCTACTACTTGTAGCAAGGGATACAATGTTAAAACCTTGTTCCAAGGCTCGGCTTGCAATTGTTTTTGTACTTGTAGAGGATGGCCTAATCCCGATAATTCTATAAAAAGCACATCAGGTTTAGACTCTTTTAATAATCTATTCAACCCTACTTGAAAAGGCGCACCACCAGTACAACAAATACAACCGCCCGCTATTTCACTAATAGTAACTGCTTGCTCGCCTAACAACGCTTTATCAACACCAACTCTACCAAACTCATTAATTAATACAGCCCACTGCTCATTGCTTGGTTTTTGTTTTAATAATTGTTGGATCAAGCTAGTTTTACCAGTACCTAAGGAACCAACAATTAAATAGGTTGTTATTTTATTAAGCAAACAAATCACCTCTTCTCTATTCTTTCAGCTAGTAAGATTAAAGCCTATTAATTAATATCATGTTAAAATAACTGCACTATTTATTAAAGGAAAAAGCAGTGTTGCTGAATAAGTTTCAATGGTTTCGCGAACGTGGCTGGCATGAAATTGATGCTACTCGTTATGAACAAATATGGCAAACCTATGGTGGTAGTGTAGCCACACACCCTACTATTATTGATAAACTATCTAAATTTGCCAATATCCCTGTACGTTATCTTGGTTGGCAACAAGAGGGGCAATTAGTGGGTGCTATTGCTTGTTGGGGAGACTCACTAGCACTTTCTCGAGATCAACTAAAAAAGCAAGGTAAACGTGGTTTGTTTGACCTTGGTAATGCTGAAATTATTCTGCCATTTGCAGAAAATAGCCAAATTACTTTGCGCCATAAGGCACGCTATCTTTCCACACTTAATCAGCCGCAAATAACTAACTGGAAAACACAAAAAGATCAGTTAGCAATAGCGAGGGCTTCTGAAGAATATTCTAAGAAATTTAGATATAACCAACGCCGTGAATTACGTTTACTAGAAGAAACAGGTGGAGTTATTAAGCCTATTCAAGATTTCTCTGCTGAACAATTAGCCACTATCTATTGTGAGCTATTTTTTAAACGTTGGAATTTCCAAGTACCTAGTGCAGCCACTCAAAAAGAAGTATTTACTTTACTGCGTGAGTTTATGGTGGGTTCTGTTATCTTCTTAGAAGATAATCCAATAGCCATACAGGTTTTATACCAAGTAGAATCACCTAAATGGCTTAGTATTGAATATGTAAATGGTGGCGTAGACCCACAAGAAAGAACTTTTAGCCCAGGCAGTGTATTAAGCTTTGTGAATTTACAACAAGCGTGGGAACAAGCCAATAAACTGAATAAAACGTTACGCTATTCCTTTGGTAGAGCAGATAGAGAATATAAAGACCGTTGGTGTAATCGTGTGGCTGTAGGAATTATTAATTAATGAGTAAAAAACAGCAGTTATTAAAAAAACATCGGCAAAAGAAACGATTAATCCTAATAGGGTTTGCTATCTATTTACTGGCTTGGATTATTGCTTGTTTTTTTGTTCCCTTCTTGGCTTGCTTTATCCCATTTATCATTATTGGTATTTGGATTATCCATGAAGCATGGTTAGCTGATCATTTATTTTACTCACCGAAACAAGATTATCTTTATAACTTCCCTGCCAATACCTTTACAGTCGCGGCACAATTACAACAAGATACCTTGCAAATTGATTTAGATAATTTACCTGATAACTTAGATACACTTTTTCTGGCTGTTAACTTAAAAACCTCTTTTATGGGTCACTTATTAGACCCACAAGTTATTATTAAAACCAATCAACTCACTGATCGACAAGATTTTGAACGAGGTGTACAAGGGTTACGCTATATTAATTTATCAGGTCTAGCTGATGAATTACAGCAAGGCACTATTTCAATTTCCACTAAGCACTGCCATATTAAAGGTGAATTAATACTTTATGGCTTTACTAATCCCGACTACAGCCAACAACGTATGATGGTTATTGCACCTCATGCTGATGATGCTGAGCTGGCTGCCTTTGGACAATATAGTCAATGCTCAGATGCCAGTATTATCACCCTTACCCAAGGCGAAATTGAGGCTGAATATTATCAACAAACGCTTAACCTAACTAAACAAGAAGCAGCTCAACTCAAAGGACGTTTAAGAAGTTGGGATAGTATTGCAATTCCTTTATGGGGTGGTGTTAATCCTAGTAACAGTGTCCAATTGGGTTATTATTGCTTACAATTAAAAGCTATGCACCAGCAACCTGAGCAATCTTTTGGTTCAAAAGAGTCTGGTGAAACAGATACGCGCCTAGTTCGTCTATTTAACTCCTTACCACTACCTAGTGATAACGATGGTTTAGCCACATGGCATAATTTAAAGAATGATCTTACTTTGTTAATTGAGCACTTTAAGCCCGAAGTTATTATCATGCCTCATCCACAACTAGACCCTCATGAAGACCATGTAGAAGCAAGCTTATTGGTAGAAGAAGTATTACAAACAACCACTTGGCAACCTAGCACGCAATTACTGTATGCTAATCATTTGCATGATAATGATCGTTGGCCAATGGGGCCTGCTTATAAAGGCATTGCTCTGCCACCTGCTGTAGACCCATTACCTGCTTATGCGCTATGGAGTCCTGTACTGAGTAAGCAAACCCAGCTTAATAAAGCAATGGCGTTAGCGATGGAACATGATCTACAACCACCCTTATCGATTAAAAGACGCTTACGCCGTTTAATTCAATCGCTTATCACTGAACGCGAACATCCACCAGCAGGTGAAAATGAATTCTTCCGTAAGGCAGTACGTAGCCATGAACTATTTTGGGTAAAACCTAGGCAGTAAACACAAAAAAGCACCTTTAAGGTGCTTTTTTATTAATCATACAAATGATTACTTCTCATCTTCTTCTCTAAACTCTGGATATTTCATTTCTTCATAACGAACAAATTTAGTTCTCTTAATGAATTTATAACTTAACCAAATAGCAAAGAATAAGGGCAATCCAATATAAGTAGAAATCACTCGTTTCCAGTCTATATTATCAGCCCAAAATGCTTGATAATCTTGCCCTATTACAATAATCATACAAATAATAAAGGCAAATATAGGTCCAAAGGGGAAAGAACCTGCCTTATAAGGTAGTTTAGATAAATCTAAGCCTTGCTTTACAAAACCTTTTCTAAAACGATAGTGGCTGATAGCAATACCTAACCAAGCAATAAAGCCTGTCATACCTGAAATACTTAATAACCATCCATAGACCTCTTGACTTTGAAACATCGAGGTTAAGAAACACAACATGGCAATTAAGGTAGTCGCAAGTAGTGCATTACGTGGTACACCGTTGCTTGATAAACGGGCAAAAATAGCAGGTGCTTTTCTATCGCGAGCCAGTGCATAGAGCATCCGTGATGATGCATACATTCCCGAATTACCTGCCGAAAGTACTGCTGTTAAAATAACTGCATTCATTACTGTAGCAGCTGATAATAAACCAGCATGTTGGAATACCAACGTAAATGGACTTACTGCGATATCAGATTCTGCATTGCTTAATAAGCGTGGGTCTGTATAAGGAATTAAAAAGCTAATAATAAAGATAGCAAATACATAAAATAATAAAATACGCCAGAAAATACGACGGATTGCAATCGGAATATTTTTACCTGGATTCTCTGACTCACCGGCTGCAATACCTACTAACTCTGTTCCTTGAAACGAGAAGCCAACAATCATGGCTACCCCTATTATGGCGGAGAACCCTCCTACAAACGGGGCATCGCCCATCGTCCAGTTTTTCCAGCCACCTGTATCGCCACCCTGCATAATGCCTAAGATCATTAATAACCCTAGTACAATAAACACAACCACAGTGACCACTTTAATTAATGAAAACCAGAACTCTGCCTCACCAAATCCTTTTACAGAAATATAGTTTAGCCAAAACATAATCAGCAGGAAGATAGCACTCCACTTCCACCCTGCTACATCAGGTAGCCAATAAGCCATTACCAATTGCAACGAAACAAGGTCAACCGCAATGGTTACTGCCCAGTTATACCAATAGTTAAGCCCCATTGCAAAACCAAAGCCTTCATCCACATACTCTGCACTATAAGTGGCAAACGAGCCTGGGGTTGGCATAAAAGAAGCTAATTCTGCCAAACTGGTCATAATAAAGTAAACCATTATGCCTACAACAATATAGGACAATAAAGCACCACCAGGGCCCGCCTGTGCAATGGTTTTTCCTGATGCAACAAATAGCCCCGTACCTATAGAGCCCCCAATGGCTATCATAGATAGATGACGTGCTTTTAATGATCGCTTTAATGAGGTTTTATTATTTGTTGTTGCCTGAGTCATCATTAACCTTATTAATTTTAAAAATAGCGCGGATTTTAACAAATTATCTTAAAAATAGCTTAAAAGATTTTAAAATAAACATAACCATTTGATTTAAAAAACTTATTAAAGCAATGTCAGCTGATAGTTATTAATTAAACGAATTGAATTACTATCATGTCTTCTTGTTAAAAAAACACCTTATTCTTATATTATTTTTTTGTTAAAGCTATAACTAGGTGGCTATTAACCCAGAAAATGCATATTTTTTATTGCTGTTAATTACATTTTATCTAAATTAAACTTAGTATAAAACTAATCCACATAAAAACTATCTATTATGTTTATCTATCACAATAGTAAACATTAAATATAAGGTAATGAAAGTGACTGTCATAACTAATATCGAAGACCTACGTGTTATTGCTAAACGTCGTGTACCTAAGATGTTTTATGATTATGTAGATTCAGGTTCGTGGACAGAATCTACCTATAAAGCCAATACAGAAGACTTTCAAAAAATAAAACTACGCCAAAAAGTAGCTCGCAATATGGAAGGACGCACCCTTAAAAGAAGTATGCTAGGTATAGATATGACTATGCCCGTAGCTATATCTCCAACAGGTTTAGTTGGGATGGTTCATCCAGATGGCGAAATACTAGCGGCTAGGGCATTAGCTAACTTTGGCTGTCGCTATACCCTTTCTACTATGAGTATCTGTTCTATGGAAGATATTGCTACCCATGTAGCAAAACCCTTCTGGTTCCAACTCTATGTAATGCGTGATAGAGACTTTATGCTAAGTCTTATAGATAGAGCTAAAGCGGCTGGTTGTGATGCACTAATGGTCACTTTAGACTTACAAATAATAGGTCAACGCCACAAAGATTTAAAAAATGGTTTATCTGTGCCACCTAAACCTACTTTAAAAAACTGGCTCAATCTTCTAACTAAACAAGCTTGGTGTTGGAAAATGCTAAAAACTAAACGTCGCTCTTTTGGTAATATTGTTGGTTATGTTAAAGGGATAGATGACCCTAGCTCTCTATTTTCTTGGACAAGCCAACAATTCGACCCTACCCTAAGTTGGAAAGATTTAGAATGGATAAAAAAAGCATGGGGTGGCAAACTGATTGTTAAAGGTATTTTAGATGATGAAGACGCCAAAATTGCTGCTGAGTCAGGGGCTGATGCTATTATTGTCAGCAATCATGGTGGCCGCCAGCTTGATGGTGCTTGCTCAAGCATTCAGGTCTTACCCTCTATTGTTGAAGCTTTAAAAAATTCTTCCACAGAGGTATGGTTAGACAGTGGTATTAGATCAGGGCAAGATGTACTAAAAACTATTGCCTTAGGGGCGCAAGGAACATTGATAGGCCGAGCCTATCTTTATGGTTTAGGCGCTATGGGAGAGGCAGGTGTTACCAAGTGTTTAGACATTATCCGCAATGAGCTTGATCTAAGCATGGCCTTTTGTGGCCTAACTGATATCAACCAAGTTAATCAAGATATTCTTATTCCCAGCACTATCCCACACTTATAAAGCATAAAAAGCTGGTTAGTGAATTATCATTAACCAGCTTGGCTATTTTGTGATTCTAGTTGCTTAATTCTATTAGTTGGAAAAACTAGACTAAAGCTAGAGCCTTTGCCTTCTATGCTTTTAATATCTAAACGTCCACCATGTCGTAACACAATATGCTTTACAATCGACAAGCCTAACCCTGTTCCCCCAGTATCACGAGAACGACTTTTATCCACACGGTAAAAACGTTGGGTTAAGTTTTTAATATGCTGTGCGGGAATTCCCTGACCTGAATCTTTAACTTGAAACACACCTTCGCCATCAATCAGTTTAAAACTAATATCAATATTACCACCTTGTTTGGTATAACGTACCGCATTAACAGCAATATTAGCTACCCCACTAATAAGCTCAGATTCAATACCTGCAATGGCAACATTATCAAAACTGTTAACGGTAATCTTATGCTGACCTGCTGATAATTCTTGTACAGTATTTTTCGTATGCTCTAAGATACTTTTTACAGACACCCATTGATCCATAGGTGGTGGCGGGCTATCTTCTAAACGAGCTAAGGTTAATAAATCGTTAACCAGTGACTGCATACGGTCACCTTGTTGTTGCATTAAATCTAAATAGTGTTTACGCTCAGCCTCATCTAATGGCAAATTCTGAATCGTCTCAATAAAGCCACTTAGTACAGTTAAGGGCGTTCTAATCTCATGTGATACATCCGCCACAAAATTACGCCGCATTCGTTCAACACGCTCTAATTGAGTAATATCATTGGTTAGTAGCAGTAAGCGCCCTTCATCATAGGGATGCAATTGGATTAATAGTTTTTGCCCTTCATCATGGCCTAATGCTAGCTTTAAAGGTTTCTGATAGTTATTACTTTCTAAATAAGCGATAAATTTAGGATCTCTTACTAAATTAGTAATATGCTGTTGTAAGTCTAACTCAGAATCTAAACTAAAGTGTTGTGCAGCGGTGGCATTACACCATTCAATTTTATAGTCTTGATCGAGTAATAACACCCCATTAGGTGAAACTTGAATAGCGCCTAATAACTTATTTAATTGATCTGTGCTATGTTGGTTTTCCTGATCCCGTTGTTTTAATAAACGCTCAACATAATCTGCTATTTCTTTACAATTACCAGCAAAATGATATTGGTCTTTATTTTTAGCACCTTGCTTTAACCAACTAATTAAAAGATTAAATTGTTTTTTATTAAACCATAACCAACCAATAACAAAAACAAAGATGCCTATAACTACAATAATTGGGTTTGCCAAATGAGCGCCCAAATAGACATCAATAAATACCGCTACAATAATATAGATTAATAACCAAAACAGTGGTTTATAAAAACTCATTATTCACTCTCAGTTTTAGGCGCATTAAAACGATATCCTGCCCCTCTTACTGTTTCTATTAAATGATCGGCTTTAACAATAGCTAACCCTTCACGTAAGCGTTTAATATGGACATCAACAGTACGCTCTTCAATAAATACATGTTGCCCCCATACTTTATCTAATAATTGGCCTCGACTATGTACTCTATTAGGATAATGCATTAAATAGTTTAATAACTTAAATTCGGTAGGGCCTAGCTTAACCTCTTCCCCTTTATAGACAATTTGCCATAATTCAGGGTCTATGGTTAGTCCAGCTAATGATACACGCTCTGCACTTACTTCGGGTAGTTTACGACGTAATAATGCACGCACTCTAGCCAATAATTCTTGGGTAGAAAAAGGTTTGACTACATAGTCATCGGCACCAGCATCTAACCCTTGTACTTTATCTAACTCTTCACTACGGGCGGTTAGCATAATAATAGGGATTTGTTTTGTCCGCTCATTACTACGCCAGCGTCTTGCTAAAGATATACCACTTTGTCCAGGCAACATCCAATCAAGTAATACCAAGTCAGGCAATATACTATCCACTTCCTGTTGTGCTCTATCTGCATCATCTACTACTACACAATCAAAACCTGCATGCTTTAAGTTAATAGCTAATAATTCTGCAATGGCAGGTTCATCTTCAACCACTAAAATACGTGCCATAGTTAACCCTCTGAATTGTTAGTAATAGATTCAATTTCTTCCATGGCTACATGCCTAACATCTTCTCCCTTAACGATATATATAATTAACTCTGCTATATTTTTTGCATGATCACCAATACGCTCTAAAGCTTTCGCAATAAACAGTAGATCTAAGCTAGGAGAAATCATGCGAGGATCTTCCATCATATAGGTGATTAGTTTACGGGTAAAACCACCAAACTCCACATCAATTTCATTATCACTACGCATAATATAAAGCGCGGTTTTAATATCTAGTCGAGCAAAGGCATCTAATGATTTATGCAATAAATCTAGTGCTAAATTGGCCATAAAGCGCAACTCTGCACCCATTAGGTTTCTAGAGATGCCATGCTCAATAATTGACTTGACCATACGCGCTATTTTGGTAGCTTCATCACCCGCTCTTTCTAAATTATTAGTGGTTTTAGAAATAGCCATTAATAGCCTTAGATCACGCGCAGTTGGCTGACGACGGGCAATCATGGATACTAAGTTTTTATCAATTTCCACTTCCATTGAGTTTACTTTATGCTCAAGTTCAATGACTTTATCTGATACTTCAATATCAAAACTCGTTAATGCAGTAATGGCTAAAGTCATTTGTGACTCAACTAACCCACCCAACTCCATAATCTGAGTAGAGATGCTATTTAGTTCTGCATCAAATTGGGTTGAAAGATGTTTATTAGTCATAATCTATTTCCTATTAACCAAAACGGCCAGTAATATAGTCTTCTGTTTCTTGACGTTGGGGTTTTAAAAATAATTGCTCTGTTTCGCCCACTTCAACTAACTCACCTAAATACATATAAGCGGTATAGTCGGAGCAACGTGCTGCTTGCTGCATATTATGGGTTACGATAGCCACCGTATAGTCTTGTTTTAACTCATGAATAAGCTCTTCAATTTTACCTGTAGAGATAGGGTCTAGGGCTGAACATGGTTCATCTAGTAGTAAAACCTCTGGCTTAATTGCAATACCTCTGGCAATACACAACCGCTGTTGCTGACCTCCAGATAAACTAGCACCATTTTGGTGAAGTTTATCTTTTACCTCATTCCATAAGGCTGCCTTATTTAAAGCCCACTCTACACGGTCATCCATTTCTGCATTAGAGAGCTTTTCAAATAGTTTTACGCCAAAAGCAATATTATTATAAATAGACATAGGGAAAGGGGTTGGTTTTTGAAATACCATACCAATTCTCGCTCTAATTAAAGCTACATCTTCTTTACTGGTTAAAAGATTTTCACCATCAATTAAAATTTCACCTTCGGCTCGTTGCTCTGGGTATAACTCAAACATTCGATTAAGGGTACGCAATAAAGTTGATTTACCACAACCTGATGGGCCAATAAATGCGGTTACTTTTTTCTCAGGAATATCTAAATTAATTCCTTTTAATGCATGAAACTTACCATAGTAAAAATTTAAATCACGAATTGCTAATTTCGTTTTAATTGTTTCATTGTGTGGTTTGTTGACCATCAGTAATTAACCTTTCTTCTTAAATAAAATACGTGCTGTAACATTGAGAATCAATATGCCAAAGGTAATAATAAAGACTCCTGCCCACGCTAATTTTTGCCAATTTTCAAAGGGACTCATCGCAAACTTAAAGATTGTGACAGGTAAGCTTGCCATCGGTTGAGATAAATCACTGGTCCAGAATTGATTAGACAGTGCAGTAAATAATAAGGGGGCTGTTTCACCTGCAATACGAGCAATAGCTAACAATATGCCTGTAATAATACCGGCACTAGCAGCCCTAATTGTTACCATTAATACCACTTTCCACTTTGGTGCCCCAAGTGCATAAGCCGCCTCTCGCAATGAATTAGGAATAAGCGCTAACATATTTTCAGTAGTTCTCACTACCACTGGTACAACAATCAATGCTAATGCCACAACACCAGCCCAACCAGAGAAACCTTTAAAGGGTAGTACAATTAATGAATAAACAAAAAGGCCAATGATAATGGAAGGTGCTGATAATAAAATATCGTTAATAAAACGGGTCACGCTGGCAATAATCCCTTTACCACCGTACTCACATAAATAAACCCCTGTCATAATACCGATAGGTGTGCCTATTAAGGTAGCCATTAATACCATTAGGAACGAACCCCAAATGGCATTAGCTAAACCACCTGTTTCTGCATTAGGCGGAGGGGTCATTTCACTAAATACCGCTATATTAATGCCACCAACACCTAAATAGATGGTTTCAAATAATATCCACGCTAGCCAAAACAACCCAAATAACATAGCCATTAATGATAAAGCTAAGGCAATATGATTTTTAAATTTACGACGTTTATGTTGTTTAACTTTTTGAGGGCTAAAATAACTCATGTACGCCCTCCTTCATTTTTCTGTAATTTCATTAAGAATAACTTTGAACAAGAAAGTACTAGGAAGGTAATAAAGAATAAGATCAAACCTAGATAAATTAATGACGCTTGATGTAAACCTGGGCTTGCCTCAGCAAACTCATTAGCCAATACAGAAGTGATACTATTAGCTGCTTCAAATAAAGACACTGACTCTAATTGGTTCATATTACCAATCATAAAGGTAACGGCCATGGTTTCCCCTAATGCTCTACCTAAACCAAGCATAATTCCACCAACTACACCCGCCTTGGTATAAGGAAATACCACATTTCTAATTACTTCCCATGTAGTAGCACCTAGTCCATAGGCTGACTCTTTTAATAATGGAGGCGTTACTTCAAACACATCTCTCATCACTGAGGCAATAAAGGGAATAATCATAATGGCAAGAATAATACCTGCTGAAAAAATACCTATTCCCACAGGATAACCTGATACTAGAACATTTAAATAAGGTACATCACCTAGTAGACTTTGTAAGGGTGTTTGCACATATTCAGCTAATAAAGGTCCAAAGACTAATAACCCCCACATACCATACACAATGGAAGGAATAGCCGCTAATAGTTCAATAGCTGTACCTAAGGGTTGTTTTAACCAATTAGGTGCTAATTCGGTAAGAAATACAGCGATACCAAAACTAACAGGAATAGCAATAAGTAATGCGATAAGCGAAGTGGCCACCGTACCATAAATCATTACCAGTGCCCCATACTTGTCCTGTACAGGATCCCACTCATTACTCCAAATAAAACTTAAACCAAATTCTTTAAACGCAGGTATGGCGCCTATAATCAAGGAAATAATAATACCTGCCAGCATGACTAAAGTTAAAATAGCAGCACCACGAAACAGCCCTGCAAAGATAGCATCCCCATAACGGGAATGCTTACGACTAGGAAAAGATTGCATATTTTATATAATAATCCTTAGTAATCTGACTACTTATAATTAATTGCTGTACCATTACTATCAACTATCTTAGACCAACTATTACGAATTGTTTTCTTCACTGTTTCTGGGAAAGCCACATAATCTAACTCGGCAGAAGCAGCATCACCTTTTTCTAATGCCCAGTTAAAGAATTTTAAAGCTGCCGCTGTTTGTGCTGGTTTATTAGTTTGTTGATAAAGGATGATATAAGTTGCTGTTGATAAAGGCCATGCTTGATCCCCTGCTGCATTAGTCATATCTTGAGCAAAGGTTTTTTCCCAATCAATACCTTCAGCAGCAGCTTTAAAGGCATCATCACTAGGAACTACAAAGTTACCAGCCGCATTTTTTAAAGCCACATAAGCCATTTTATTTTGTTTAGCATAGGCATATTCCACATAACCAATAGAGTTAGCTAAACGCATAACAAAAGCAGAGACCCCCTCATTACCTTTACCACCCACACCTACAGGCCATTTAACGGCTGCGCCAGCCCCTACTTGATCTTTCCAGCCTGTACTTACTTTAGCTAGGTAAGAAGTAAATACAAAGCTGGTACCTGAACCATCCGCACGACGCACTACCGTAATTTTGGCATTAGGTAAATCAAGGCTAGGATTCAAGTTTTTAATAGCTTCATCATTCCATTGGGTAATTTTTCCTAAATAAATATCAGCTAATACTTCGCCTGTTAATTTTAACTGTCCTTCTTTAATGCCTTTAACATTGATAACAGGCACCACACCACCAATTACGGTAGGAAACTGTATTAAACCCTCTTTAGCTAAGTTTTCATCAGTTAATGGGGCATCAGAAGCACCAAAATCAACGGTTTTAGCTAATATTTGTTTAACACCTGCACTGGAACCTATTGATTGATAATTAACGCGATTACCTGTTTCTTTATAATAACTATCTGCCCACTTTGCATAAACAGGTGCAGGGAAAGAGGCTCCTGCACCTGTAATATCTTGTGCGGCCACAGGTAAAGCAACTAACAAAGAGGCTAAACCAAGTGTTTTTAAGATCGATGTTAAGCGCATAATACTCACCTTTATTATTAAGTTATGCGTATCATGACAAAGTTTTGTGACAGTTTTATGACACAACTGTAAAATTATTTTTTGTTAGAAATATCCTCCTGTACTTTTAATATCCACCACTATATTAATAGCTATTTTGTAAATTATTGTAAAAAATTTATGCTCATGTTACTATCAGTCGATAATATGGAATTTAATAATAATCTATGCCAAAAAATTTTAAATCTTTAATAATAAAAGTATGCATATTATTTTTTTTCATAGCACCTATCTGGGTTTATTATAGTACCCATCAAGAAGAAAAAATTGTGTATGGTAGAATGAAAACAGATGCGCAACTTTTAACAGAACTTGATTGTAATTCTGAAAGTTGTATTGTTGACGGTGAAATAGAATATATTAATACAAGCACCCCTCAAAGTAGAACCTTCTTCTCTGCACCACTTACTTATTATTACAAATATACTTTTACTGTTAATAATATTACCTATCATAACAATATTGAAGTTTATGGAGAAGCGAATGTTTTTCGTGGAGGAGTGGTTTGGTTACCCAATGCAAAAATCAATAGAGGAGGAATATTTAAAGAAAAAATTAAATTTGATCCTGATAACCCTAATATCAATCTACCATTAAACTATATTGCTGTTATATCTGATAGTTCTAGTCCTTATAACAATAAACGTAAAAATGCTGTTGTGTACTTCTTTCTTGGATTACTTTTTACTTATTTGTACATTACAGAAAAAAAAGAATCATATTGAATAAAAAATCACTGAATTAACTCTCGTTTAACGAAAAACACTTAGCTAAGGTTATTGAGCTCTAATTTTTTATAATTTCTTATCATCTATTGATTTTAATAAATTTTTTATCACTAATAACTTTAAAAAAAGGCTGAGCGCTTTATAATACATTAGAAATCATATGGAATTAATTAAAATAGCTAATGTATTTTTCTAGAAAGTTTATCCAGTATCCTTTTATAGTAATGTTTTTACTAGCTTTAACGGCCTGTCAAACTAATTTCAGTGATGCTGATCTTGATCGACAAGAAATTGTTACCAACCATAGTAATGTAGCTGCTGGTGAATTATTACAAACAGATGCTAACCGTGTAACTACTATAGCCATGCGTAATAACTTGCATGCCCTTTATGTTTTATTAGAAAAATTTTATAAACGCAACCCTCAAGAATGGCGAAAAACAGCCAACTCCTTAGAGCAGGCTAGAAAAGTAGTATTTGATGCTATAGAACATGATAAATTTCTACCAGGCCTAGATAATAAAACAAGTATTGATGCACTGTATGTTGCCCTAGATCCAAATTATACAGGTGACCGAGCAGGTGCTTTAATTTATGGTTTGGCTACAATGATTATTGTTGCCCATGGCGACCATACAAAATTTTATTTGTCTGATGTTGTTGATGCTGAACATATATTTAATGCTGCTCGTAATGTAGAAATTGCCCAATGGATGCTTAAACAACGTAAAAGTTTAGATGGTAAACCATTGCTTATCTCTAATGAGATATCTGCTACAGGCTATAATTTAAGTTTTGCCATTGAACTAGCCAAAATAACTGCTCGCTTAGATTTAGTTTCAGCTATGCTAGATGAACGTTATCGACGTGTTGGCACCAACTATGTACATAATTTGCTATTCTTAACTTTCTTACCCGTACAATGATTTTACTGTTTACAAGTGACAAGCTACTCACTAAACATTGAAAACTGTTGATATGGCAAAGGAGCATTATAAGGTTTAAGCAAGGATTTAATTGTATATTCTATAGGTGAAGGTCTACTAAATAAAAACCCCTGAATATACTCTACCCCTTGATTACTCAAATAATATAATTGGTCTACTGTTTCAACACCTTCTGCTACAATATCCATCTCCATATTTTTAGCTAAACTAATAATGGTATCAAGCAAATAAGTAGCTGAATATTTTTTATAAATAGTTGATACAAACATTCTATCAATTTTTAAATTATCAATTTTATATTTCTGCAAATACCCCAAATTAGAATAGCCTGTTCCAAAGTCATCTATTGAGATAGAAACACCTATTTCATGAAATTTATCTATTAATTTGTCTAATTTATCAGATGATTTAACAAATTGACCTTCAGTTAATTCTAATACTAGTTTGATTGTATCAGCTGGAAATCTAGCTAAAAACTGTTGGCAGTCAGTTAATAAATCGGGATCATCTAGATGAGAAGCATGAATATTGAAACTAACATAAAATGGTTTAGGGAGAGAAAAAACATAAGGCGTTAATTCATTTGCTACTCTTTCCATAAGGCCTTTTGTCATAGGAATAATAAGTTTAGTACGCTCCGCTAAACCAATAAATTTATTGGGTGTAATTAAACCATGTTTTGGGTGTTGCCACCTTGTTAGTACTTCAAGGCCATGCCATCGATAGTCCGCTGTAGAAATAATTAATTGATAATAAGGAACCAACTCATTGTCTAAAATAGCCCGTTTGAACTCTCGCTTGGCTGCAGTCATTGCTATATAAAGAAGTACAATAATGCCCAATATTAACAATGCTATTGTTAATATAATAAAAGATTGAATAGTTTGGTAATTACTTTTGATAGCAATATAATTTACCATAACTTTAAACGGATATTTATTAGAATGAAAACCCAGCCATTCCTGCACTTTAGAATCTTCAATTACTGATACAGTATTATCTGCACCTATCAACTTATTATTAATAATAATAAAACTTTCTTTTTGAAATTCAGATGTCTGTAAGATATCTGCTATTACTTTACCATGAATTCCAACAAACGCTCCCCAATCTCCATCTCTAATACTATAACTAATAACGGGAGTATTCGGAGTCAAATGATTGGACTCAAATAAATTAAGAGGTTCTTGTAGATAACGCTTCAGATTAACATAATTTTTTTGAATTAATTCATAGATAGACGAACAATAGATAACATCATTATGTGTTAATGTTGCAGATCTAATTACATTACTTGTAGCCACTAACTTTTTAAAACTATACTCTTCCAACTTACAAGGAATATCTTTCATTCCTATTATATTGTGTGTAATTTTATTCGCTTCATCAAAAACATAATTAAGTTTATCAATTACACGGTTTGATTCGAATACAATCTGTTTTCTATAGTTCTCATTAATACGATAATAGTTATAAAACTCAGACAATAATACAACTAATAGAAATACCAATATCGCAATAACAGCAAGAGCTGTATTGGAATAGCGAGCCTTTAGTAAAAAATGATGCATCAAATGCATAAATAACAGCCTACCTAATTAAGGTAGCTTTTAAAGTTATAATCTTTATATGCACTTTTATGCCTCCAAAATAATAAATTAGTCTATATCTATGCTAATTTAAGTATTTTTAAAAACATGTATATTAGATATTAGTCATATTAACCAGCTCTTGATAATGTCGACAAATGTTGCCAAAAGCTACCATGTTACTGAGAAACAACCAAATTCAATACTAACAACTATAAAAAATAGCCTAGTTGCTATAACAAACTAGGCTAGTTAAATAGACTTATTGATCAATACATTATTTTATTTCGACTTGCCCCATCATTCCTAATGTTTCATGCTCTAGAATATGACAATGATACATTCTTAAACCTTTATCATAATCTACAAACACAATGCGCGCTTTCTCATAAGGTTTTAGATTGATAGTATCTTTTAGCTCTTTAAATAATGGTTTAGTTACTTTACCCGCTAACTCATATTCTTTTACTTGGAATTGAGGACCATGTAAATGGAAGGAGTGATCCATATGGGAGTTATTAAAAATCTCCCACTCTTGTACTTCACCTGACTTGATAGTGAAATCAACACGCTTTAAGTCATGCTTTTTACCATTAACTAAGAAATCCACGCCTGCTGGTGAGTTAGGATTATTTACCTCAGTAAACTCAACTTTATAAGTTACAGCAGATTTAGCCGCATCAGCAATATCTTTTAATTTTTCTGGTAATAGTATTTTATCTTTAAGCTGCATTTTTACTTGAGCTAAAGGTAAATCTTGCTCTTTAGCAACATTACCCATTTTACCACGATCATAGGCCAAAGCAGTTAATGTAAAATCACCTTGCTTTTTAGGTGTTAATACTATTTCTGCTCGCTCACCCGGTGTTAAAAGTATACTAGTAATGGCTTGTGGCTTTTCTAATAAGCCACCATCACTAGCAACTTGATAAGCCTCTACTTGATCTTCAGGAAATGATAACTTCAAATAGCGTGCAGAATTACCATTCCAAATTCTCCAACGCTGTGTACCTTCTAAACTGATCACAGGCTGATATTGGCCATTAATTAACTGAAACTGCCCTTCTCGACCATTCATCCAATCCAACATAGTATTGCTAGCAATTTGTCCTTTTTTATCTAATTTCAAATCAGAGAAAAACAGATTTTGCTCTGGAATAGCTTTTAATGGGTCATTAGGATCTCGCACAATAAATGCACCTGCTAACCCTCTATAAACCTGTTCAGCAGTATACTCATGAGGATGTGGATGGAACCAATAAGTACCAGAAAAATCTTTTGGCAAAGTAAATTCAATATTTCTTGTATCACCTACTTCAATGGGGTGTTGAGGATTGCCATCCACTTGTGGTGATACAGGTAAACCATGCCAATGAACAGTTGTTCCTTGGGGTAAATGGTTTTGTATAGCAACTTTTACTGTTGTTCCTGCCATTACATCAATGACAGGTAAAATCTTCTGCTCATACAACCAAAAAGTTGTAGGTTTATTAGGGATTAGCTCAACCTTGGTTGGCATAATCATTAAATCCGTCTGAAACACACCCTGTTGTTTACTCTTATTAGTCAATACGGGTAATGGTTGTAAGGGTTGCCCTTTTAGCATTAAATCTGTTGATAATAATTCTTCATTACTTGAAGTCATCACCATATCCGCATGTTGGCTATGATCCTGATGAGAAGTATGATGATTATGTTGCTGAGCAAAACTGATTGAACTTGATAGAGTAAAAATAAATAAATAACTTAATTTTTTTACTAGTTTTTGATTCGGCATAAAGGTCTCTTTTTACTAGTTACTTTTTAGCTTTGGGGTACCTCCAATACCATAACACTTCTTCTTTACCATCGTTGATACCCACCCAACTATTACTTTCTCCGGTCATTATACCATCAATAGCCCATCTAATTTCACTAAGCCAATTTTTACCAATTGTTAATGTAGCGGGCTCTAATCCAGCCGAAAACTCCCATTTCTCAGACTGTTTACAAAAACTTATATGCCATTCTTTAGGTGCAATCCACTTGGCAACACCTACTCTATTATTGGGAATACCTAATATTTCATTACTAGGTGCAGTAATGGTAATCGTTTTATGATTAATTTTTTGGTCTTTTTCAAATGCTTTAAGCAATAACATTAATGAGAGGCAACCTATATCATCTGCTGTTATGTGCCAATTTGGGTAGTGAATGTCATCAGGATACTGATATCGCCACAGCGAAATAACCCCTTGTTGCTTCCAATTCTCAACATACGACATTGAACACTCAACTCCTCATTTATACTCAAATAATGATGTATAAAACTACTCTTATAATAATTATAAATTATGCCATAGATTATAATCATAAGTAATATGATTATTTATCATTTTTAAAAAAGTTTTTAAATACAATCCTTCATTGTTATTAATCTAGATAATACTCTTAATTTGCCATTTAAAATAGTAATAGATTAATCCTACTCAAAGAAGAATTAGAAGTCTTATATAATAAGAAAATACTATAAAAAGCTTAACTGTAACTTAATAATAATATGCTTAAGATCATTTTATATATAAATTTAAAAAAATATACCCATATACATCTTGTTAGAAAACCTAATAAATGTATATGGGTAGTATAAGTATTACTAACGTTCTAATAATATACGTAACATACGACGCAATGGCTCAGCTGCCCCCCATAGCAACTGATCCCCTACAGTAAAGGCACCTAAATATTGTGATCCCATATTTAACTTACGTAATCTACCAACAGGGACAGTCAAAGTACCAGTTACCGCAGTAGGCGTTAAATCTTGCATACTAATTTCACGATGGTTAGGTACTAACTTCACCCAATCATTATGATTTTTTATCATGCTTTCAATGTCTTCCATAGGTACATCTTTATTTAATTTAATTGTTAATGCTTGACTATGGCAGCGCATTGCACCAATACGTACACAAATACCATCAATAAGTATTGGATTTTTAGAGCGACCTAAAATTTTATTCGTTTCAACTTGTGCTTTCCACTCTTCACGACTTTGACCACTAGCTAGTTCTTTATCAATCCAAGGGATTAAACTACCTGCTAAAGGCACTCCAAAGTGTTCATCTGGAAAACTCGCACTGCGTTGAGTAGCTGCCACTTTGCGATCAATTTCTAAAATAGCGCTAGCAGGGTTAGCTAATTCATCTGCTACTGAATCATTAATAACACCCATTTGTTTGATTAATTCACGCATATTTTGCGCACCAGCACCTGATGCAGCCTGATAAGTCATCGCACTCATCCACTCCACAAGGCCAGCTTCAAATAAACCACCTAACGCCATCAACATTAAGCTAACAGTGCAATTACCACCAATAAAATCTTTTTTACCCGCATCTAATGCTTGGTCAATCACTTTACGGTTTACAGGATCAAGCACAATTACAGAGTCATCTTCCATTCTTAACGTGGAAGCTGCATCAATCCAGTAACCTTGCCAACCTGCACTACGTAATTTAGGGAAAATTTCAGTCGTGTAATCACCACCTTGGCAAGTAATAATGGCATCTAATGTTTTTAGCTCATCAATATCATAAGCATCTTTCAATGGATCTACTGTTTTACCAATAGAAGGCGCTGCACCACCCACATTAGAAGTGGTAAAAAATACAGGCTCAATAAGATTAAAATCCATTTCCTCTTGCATACGTTGCATAAGGACCGAACCAACCATTCCACGCCAACCAATTAAACCTACGCGCATCATATAATATTGTTTCCTCTAAATACTTAGTGCATTAATGCCCCAGTGACTAACAAATTACAACTTCTTTAACTCTGCAACAACTGCATTACCCATTTCTGAAGTAGATACTTTATCACATCCTATAGACATAATATCAGCAGTTCGCAAATTTTTGTCTAAAGTCAAACCTACTGCTTTTTCAATTAAGTTAGCTGATTCAGTGTGCTTAAAGGTATAACGCAACATCATAGCGACGGACAAGATAGTTGCCAATGGGTTAGCAATATTTTTTCCAGCAATATCTGGTGCTGAACCATGGCTAGGCTCATACATACCCTTACCATTGGCATCTAATGAAGCAGAAGGGAGCATACCAATAGAACCCGTTAACATTGAAGCCTGATCAGATAAAATATCACCAAACATATTTTCTGTTACGATCACATCAAATTGTTTAGGTAAACGTACCAGTTGCATAGCTGCATTATCTACATACATATGCGATAACTCTACATCTGGATAGTCCTTAGCAATATTATTAACGACTTCACGCCATAATTGGCTAGCTTCCATTACATTGGCCTTATCCACAGAACAAAGCTTTTTATTACGTAATTGCGCCATTTCAAAGCCCACTCTAGCAATACGCTCTATTTCACTCTCACGATAAGGTAAGGTGTTATAACCTTGACGTTCGCCATTCTCTAAAGTGCGGATACCTCTTGGCTCACCAAAATAGATACCGCCCGTTAGCTCACGGACAATTAAGATATCTAACCCAGCTACAAACTCAGCTTTTAAACTAGAAGCATCTGCCAATTGAGGATACAAAATAGCAGGACGTAAGTTAGCAAATAGCCCTAGTTCAGAACGAATTTTTAATAAACCTTTTTCAGGGCGAATGCTACGCTCAATAGTATCCCATTTAGGGCCACCTACAGAACCTAATAACACAGCATCTACTTCACGAGCAGTCGCTAAGGTTGAGTCAGCTAACGGAACACCATATTTATCGACAGCCGCACCACCAATAGCATCTTCTGTTAACTCAAAACCTAAGTTATATTTATCATTAATAACATCTAATACTTTAACCGCTTCAGCAACGATTTCTGGACCAATACCATCACCTGGTAGTACTAAAATTTTCTTACTCATAATAATATTCCCAATTCACTTTTTAATTAAATATCCAGTTATAACTTAGTAGCCCATACTACTAATACATCAGTAGAAAATGAGCCTTGCTGATCTATTTCAAAATAATCTCTTACTTCTTGTGCCATTGCTTGTTGCAAAGCTAAGATAGCCGATCTATACACCTCTGGAGTACGCATCCGCTCTACCCAACTAGTAAACTCTAAACGTAATTTTTGCTTATGGTGCTTAGTAACAATTAATTGCGCTTCACCTAATTGCCTTACCCATTCTGCTACAGAATAATCACGCACATGACTAGTATCACGCAATACTTCTAATGTCTGTAAATAGGTATCTAATAGGGGCTGTTCAGGTGATACTACATCAATAAATGCCGCTATTCCTGATGGTTTTAACACACGCTTTACTTCACGTAAAGCAATCCCTAAATCTTGCCAATGATGGGCAGAATAGCGACTAAATACAAAATCAAAACTATTATCCGCAAAGGGTAAGGATTCAGCAACACCTTGCACTGTTTCTATATTGCCTAAATTTTTGGCAACACTGCTTGCAGCAACAACTTCCAGCATTGATTCAGAAAGATCATAGGCCACCACCTTATTAACGGAGGGCGCCACATGAAAACTCACATGCCCTGCACCACAGCCTAAATCTAATACATCTGCATGCTGACAATTAGCAACAGCCTGTTGTAATAAACTAAACTCCTCACCTTGGGCATGAACAGCACTGGTTAAATAGGCATTAGCTTGCTCACCAAACTGTTTATCCACCACCTGCTTATGATCTTTCATCAGCTATACTCTACTTGTTTTGAAATAACCAAGGCTGCGCCTGCTTATGTTTTTCTTCAAAGCTGCGAATGGTATCAGCATCTTGTAAAGTTAAACCAATATCATCCAAACCATTTAATAAACAGTGCTTACGGAAAGCATCCACTTCAAAGTGGTATTGCTTACCTTCTGGCGTAGTTACTGTTTGGCTAGCTAAGTCTATTGTTAATTGATAACCTTCTTTCGCTTCTACCGCTTTAAATAACTCATCTACTTCTTGTTCAGTTAAAATAATAGGCAATAAACCATTTTTAAAACTGTTATTAAAGAAAATATCTGCATAACTTGGCGCAATTACAGTACGAAAACCGTACTCTTCCAATGCCCAAGGTGCATGTTCACGGGATGAACCACAACCAAAATTCTCACGAGCAATTAATACCGTAGCACCTTGGTAACGAGGCTGATTAAGTACAAACTCTTTATTAATAGGTCTAGTTGAGCAATCTTGCCCAGGATAGCCCACATCTAAATAACGCCATTCATCAAATAAGTTCACCCCAAAACCAGTACGTTTAATTGATTTTAAAAACTGTTTTGGGATAATTTGGTCAGTATCCACATTAGCACGATCTAAAGGAGCTACTAAGCCAGTTACTTTAGTATAGGGTTTCATCTTATGCTCCTTCCTTCATTAATTCACGAACATCAATAAAATGGCCTGTCACTGCCGCTGCTGCAGCCATTGCAGGGCTCACCAAATGAGTACGACCACCTGCACCTTGGCGACCTTCAAAGTTTCTATTAGAGGTTGATGCACAATGCTCACCACTTTCTAAGCGATCAGGATTCATGGCTAAACACATAGAGCAACCCGGTTCACGCCACTCAAAACCGGCTTCAATAAAGATTTTATCTAAACCTTCTTGTTCAGCCTGTTCTTTCACTAAACCAGAACCTGGTACAACCATTGCTAATTTGACATTAGCAGCCACTTTACGCCCTTTAGCTACTTCTGCTGCCGCTCTAATATCCTCAATACGAGAGTTAGTACAAGAGCCAATAAATACTTTATCCACTTTAATATCAGTAATCGCTTGGTTTGCTTGTAAACCCATATATTTTAAAGCCCGTTCGATAGAACCACGCTTAATAGGATCAACTTCTTTGGCTGGATCAGGCACTATCGCATCTACTGGCAATACCATTTCTGGCGAAGTTCCCCAACTTACCTGAGGTTTAATAGTAGCAGCATCTAACTCTACTACAGTGTCAAAATGAGCATCGGGATCTGATACTAAATCTTGCCATGCAGCAACAGCCTTATCCCAATTATCACCTTTTGGTGCAAAAGGACGACCTTTTACATAATCAATAGTCTTGTCATCAACAGCCACTAAGCCTACCCTAGCACCTGCCTCAATAGACATATTACATATTGTCATACGGCCTTCAACCGATAAGTCACGGATAGCACTACCAGCAAACTCCATAGCATGCCCCGTACCACCTGCAGTTCCTATTTTACCAATCACTGCCAATACAATATCTTTAGACGTTACACCCGCAGCCAATTTGCCCTCTACTTTGACTAACATATTCTTCATTTTCTTAGCCACTAAACATTGCGTAGCTAACACATGTTCAACCTCAGAAGTACCAATGCCATGCGCTAATGCACCTAAAGCACCATGAGTTGAAGTATGGGAGTCACCACATACAATGGTCATGCCTGGCAAGGTAGTACCTTGTTCAGGGCTAATCACATGTACAATACCTTGGCGAGTATCATTCATCTTGAATTCTAATATACCAAAGTCATCACAGTTTTTGTCTAAGGTTTCTACCTGTAAACGCGATACTGGATCAGTAATAGACTCAATACCGCCTTTACGATCTGGTGTAGTAGGCACATTATGATCAGGTGTAGCAATATTGGCATCAATTCGCCAAGGTTTACGACCCGCTAAGCGAAGCCCCTCAAATGCCTGTGGAGAAGTTACCTCATGCAAAATTTGGCGATCAATATAAATTAAAGCGGAACCATCATCACGTTGTTTGACCAAGTGCTGATCCCATAATTTATCGTATAACGTCTTAGCAGACATGATATTTCCTCATCAAAACTATTTATTAATCTTTTATATGTATCTATAGTAGGGGTTTATTAGTAATAAAACAAATTTATAATTTTTATTAATTCTATAACCAAAAGGAATAGAAAATTTACCAGTACCAATTAAAGAAAATTGATTTAAAACAAATACTTTTTAAAAAACAACAAAGAAAGACCTAAAAAATAACCACACTATACTAAAGGTTAATATACAGTAACCATAATAAATGAAGAATTTACAGCCTTATAAGGAGTATAACTATAAAAGAGGAATATTGTGATGACTTCATTTTCAACAACAACTTTAAATACTGCGCGACTATTATTACGCCCCCTTGTCGCTCAGGATGCTCATGATTTATATAAAATAATGTTTGATACTGAAGTTCTGCGCTACTGGAAAACGGATCCTATCAAATGTATTGAACGTGCCTATAAAGTAATAGATGAAGCCAATAAAGCAATGAAGGCTAAAACCCAACTAACGCTAGGTATTATCAGAAAAAGTGATAATAAATTAATAGGTACATGTTTATTATTTAATATTCTAAAAAACGCCAAACGCGCTGAAATCGGTTATGGTCTAGCAACTCATGCTTGGAATAAAGGTTATATGCGTGAGGCACTTTATGAGTTTCTGAGTTTCGCCTTTGATAACTTACATCTTAACCGTATAGAAGCTGAAATTGATCCACATGATACTTGCTCTGGCAAAACATTAGACCATTTAGGCTTTCACAAAGATGGCTATTTAAAACAACGTTGGATTATTCATGGTGAACATTGTGATTCAGAGCTATATGGCCTATTAGCAGAAGAATGGGCTATTAGAAAAAAACAAAACAAGGTAGCTTAATATATTAAGTTACCTATAAAGCATCTTAATCTACAAATTGTTTTTCCATTAAATTAACATGCTCTTGGTTTTTCAACTGACTTATTTTAGAGTTCGTCAAATAAAAATGATCTCTTAACTTTTAATCACACATATTAAACCAAAATTTAGCATAACGTCGCGTTTGCTTATCATATTTAAGGGTTATAGGATCATATGGGCGCCATATCTTGGGTAGCGCCCCATGGCAACAGTGTCTTAAATTTAAAAGCTAGCCCCCTGCTAATACATTTGCAAGGATTTGGCTGTAAAAAGGCATTGCTAAAAAATTATATGCTTTATATCCATAATATGGCACATTCTAGTTTTTTATTATTTACTCACACTTTTTATTATCCTAATAAAACAGCGCATCGTTAGCTTATATATGTAAACAAAGAATAATACTATTCTCTAATCAACACAGTATTCCATAATAACTTTAATATTATATTAATTATTACTATTTTTACTGGTTGAGTATTAATAAAGGAGATAGTTTGGATATTTTTATAAATACAATTCAGATAGCTTTTTTTGTTATACAAAATAAAAACCCCTTGCAATAACAAGGGGTCTAATAATTCCTATGGCGGAGAGGGGGGGATTCGAACCCCCGATACCCTTTTGAGGTATGCTCCCTTAGCAGGGGAGTGCCTTCGGCCTCTCGGCCACCTCTCCGGTATTGGGGGCGTATCCTACCTTTTTTTTAGTCATTTGAAAAGCAAAATTTTCATTTTTTTCAAATTTTTCCTATTCAGGCTTTACAGCTTGATTTTTTTCCTTTTGAATACGTTGATAAATCTCTTCGCGATGTACCGCTACCTCTTTAGGCGCGCTCACACCAATACGAACCTGGTTACCTTTAACACCTAATACAGTGATATTAACATCATCACCTACCATTAAAGCTTCCCCAACCTTACGGGTTAGAATTAACATTCCCTATCTCCTCACAAGTACTTCTAGGATGTAAAATTGAACACATAATATTTCACAAAATGGAAATACTATAACCTTACTTTTTTAAAACAATCACCTTTAATAATAAGGGCATAATGAATTAAAAAAAGCACCCTTTTGTTTCAAAACATTTAATTAATCTAAAGTTTTATCTGGTGCATCTAGTTCAAATGCAGTATGCAATGACCTAACTGCTAACTCCAAATACTTCTCTTCAATCAATACAGAAATTTTAATTTCTGAAGTTGATATCATAAGAATATTAATACCTTCCTTAGCAAGTACTCCAAACATACGGCTAGCAACACCTGCATGAGAGCGCATACCCACTCCAACAATAGATACTTTAGCAATATCTAGGTTACCAGCAACCTCTCGCGCTGAAATCTTTTTGGCTGTATCATTTAAGATATCGAGTGCCGTTTGATATTCATTACGAGATACCGTAAACGTAAAATCTGTTGTCCCATCTTGAGATATATTCTGAACTATCATATCTACTTCAATATTAGCAGCACTGATAGGCCCTAGAATATCAGATGCTACTCCTGGAGTATCTGGCACTCCACGAATAGTTAGCTTAGCTTCATCTCTACTAAAAGCTATACCAGAAATAATAGGCTGTTCCACAGAAACCTCTTCATCAATTGTTATAAGAGTACCAGACCCTTCTTTAAAGCTATGTAATACACGTAATGGCACATTATATTTGCCAGCAAATTCAACTGAACGAATTTGCAATACTTTTGAACCTAAACTAGCCATTTCTAGCATTTCTTCAAAAGTAATTTTTTCTAAACGACGTGCCTTAGGCTCTATCCTTGGATCCGTTGTATAAACACCATCAACATCTGTATAAATTTGGCATTCATCAGCCTTTAAAGCCGCAGCTAGGGCTACACCTGTAGTATCAGAACCACCACGCCCTAATGTAGTAATATTTCCATTATCATCTACACCTTGGAAACCCGCTACAACTACTACTCTACCCGCTTTAAGATCTGCTTTAATATTATGGTCATCAATACTTAAAATACGCGCTTTAGTATGAGAACTATCCGTTTGTATTCTAACTTGTGCACCAGTATACGATTTAGCAGGTACACCAATAGTCTCTAAAGCAAGGCATAATAACGCTATTGTAACCTGCTCACCTGTAGAGACCATTACATCAAGCTCTCTCAGATTAGGACGATCTGTAATCTGCTTAGCAAGACCTAATAGCCTATTAGTTTCGCCACTCATTGCAGAAACAACGATAACAAGATCATTACCTTCTGCTTTAAACTTCTTAATTTTCTGCGCTACTTGCTGAATTCGTTCAACAGAGCCGACTGAAGTACCACCAAATTTTTGTACAATTAATGCCATAATATTAACTGCCTAACGCTATTGTGCAATTATTTTGCTATAAAGTCTGTTCTACAAAAGTAGTTGCTAAAGTTAATGCCTCATCTATTTTTGAAACATTACTGCCACTACCTTGTGCCATAGTTGGACGACCACCGCCCTTACCTTCTACTACTTCACAGGCTTGTTTAATTAAGTCCCCTGCTTTTAATTTACTACTTAGATCATCTGTTACACCTGCGACTAAAACAGCTTTACCATCTAACTCACTAGCTAATAAAATAACAGCTGAACCTAATTTATTTTTAAGTTGGTCTAATAAGGCCAATAATGCCTTATTATCTTGACCATCAATACGTGTTGCTAAAACTTTTACGCCTTTAATATCTAATGCATTAGATACTAAATCACTACCTGCAGCTGAAGCTAATTTCGCTTTTAGTTGCTCTATATCTTTTTCCAACTGACGATTCTGCTCTAATACAGATTTCAGTTTTTCAAAGAAGTTATCTTTGTTACCCTTTAATAATTGCGCAGCTGTCTTTAAATCGCTGTCTGCGGAGTTTAAATAATCAAAGGCAATAGCACCAGTTACTGCTTCAATACGACGCACGCCTGAAGCAATACCTGTTTCCGCAATAATTTTAAATAGACCAATATCACCTGTACGATCAACGTGAGTACCACCACAAAGTTCAACAGAGAAACCACTACCCATTGAAAGAACACGTACTACATCACCGTATTTTTCTCCAAATAGAGCCATAGCTCCCATTTCTTTGGCAGTGTCTATATCAGTAATTTTGGTTTGAACTTGAGTATTTAGGCGTATTTGCTCATTGACTAATCGTTCCAACTCTTCAATTTGTAAGGGAGTCACAGCTTCAAAATGGCTAAAGTCAAAACGAAGGCGTTGGCTATCAACTAATGAACCTTTTTGTTGTACATGATCGCCTAAGACTTTTCTTAAAGCTGCATGTAACAAATGTGTCGCAGAATGATTCAGTGCAGTAGCTTTACGTACATTAATATTGACTACTGCCTTTAGTAACATACCTGTGTGGATAGTCCCTTCAGCTACCTTACCATGATGTAAAAAAGCACCTTTTACTTTAGTTACATCATGAACTTCAAAGCGTACACCATCTATAAATAAGTAACCTGCATCGCCTACTTGTCCACCTGATTCAGCATAGAAAGGTGTTTTATCTAGAATAACACAGCCTTCATCACCTATTTGCAATTCTGTGATGCTTTCATTACCTTTTAATAAACCAACTACCTTACCTTCATCTGCTAAGTAATCATACCCTGTAAATTCTGTTTCAGAATCTATTTTAAGAATACTGTTATAATCTACACTAAACTGACTAGCTGATTTGGCTCGAGCCTGTTGTTCCTTCATATTGTGTTGGAAACCTTCTTCATCCAACACTAATCCTCTTTCACGAGCGATATCATTAGTTAAGTCAACAGGAAAACCATAAGTATCATATAGCTTAAAGATAACATCACCAGGAATAGTATTCCCAGTTAGTTCCGCTAGATCCTGCTCTAAAATACGTAAACCCTGATCTAATGTTTTAGCAAATTGTTCTTCTTCTGCTTTTAAAACACGTTCAATATGGCCTTGGTTTTGTTTAAGCTCTGGATAGGCATTGCCCATTTCAGCCACTAATGCAGCGACTATTTTATGGAAAAACGCACCCTTAGCACCTAATTTATTACCATGGCGACAGGCACGACGAATAATACGACGTAACACATAGCCTCGCCCCTCATTCGAAGGTAAAACACCATCAGCAATTAAAAAGCTACAAGAACGTATATGATCTGCTACCACTTTTAAAGAAGGTGCATCATCATTTGCACAACCGATTGCTTCAGCAGATGCCTTTAATAAGCTTTGGAATAAATCAATTTCATAATTAGAATGTACATGTTGCATTACTGCACTAATACGCTCCAAGCCCATGCCTGTATCAACACTAGGGGCTGGTAATGAATGCATTACACCATCTGCAGTACGATTAAACTGCATAAAGACCACATTCCAAATTTCTATATAGCGATCACCATCTTCTTCTGGAGTTCCGGGAAGACCACCCCAAATTTCAGCACCATGATCATAGAAAATTTCTGTGCAAGGACCACACGGACCAGTATCCCCCATTGTCCAGAAATTATCCGAAGCATAAGGAGCACCTTTATTGTCGCCAATACGAATAATTCGTTCTGCTGGAACACCTACTTGATTCGTCCATATATCAAAAGCTTCATCATCATTCTGATAAATAGTGACCCATAGTTTCTCTTTAGGTAAACCCAACCACTCAGTTGAGGTTAGAAACTCCCAAGCATAACTAATAGCATCTCTCTTAAAATAATCGCCAAAACTAAAGTTACCTAGCATTTCAAAAAAAGTATGGTGTCTAGCTGTATAGCCTACGTTCTCTAAGTCATTATGCTTGCCACCTGCTCTTACGCATTTCTGGCTTGTGGTAGCACGAGAATAAGAACGTTTTTCGCCCCCTAAAAAACAATCCTTAAATTGATTCATGCCTGCATTAGTAAATAATAATGTTGGGTCATTATCTGGGACTAATGAACTAGAAGAAACACGGGTATGTTTTTTACTTTCAAAGAAACGTAAATAAGCTTCACGAATTTCTGTACTTTTCATAAAGCATTCCACGAAATTTGGTAACTAAAAGGCATATTAATCATCTTAATTTAAATTCTATTCTTCTATAATATATATCTAACTGTATAAAAAAACTTATTGAAACATTAAATACATATCATTAAATATACTAATTGATAGACACACTTACTAAATAACTACCTGCTTTAGCGCTTCAAACATAATTATTGAAAAATGTGCCACAACAAACAGCCCTGTCTATCAGAAAATAGACAGGGCTAGAATAATGCAATAATAAAACTAAACTGATAAATGATTAAAATAACTAATCATTAATTCAATTAAACTTTTACCTAATCTTAAGCATTCTACAGGATTATCAAGGTACTTTCAATAATGGCTTAATATACAACACACTATAAATAATGGATTGATTTATAACATAAAAACATCTCTTATTATAAGTACTTATCTAACTACTTCTATGTTTTAAAAAGCTTTTTAGAATAACCCCTTATAATAAGCTATATTAGCTATTGTATAAATTTTCTATCAATCTAATACATACAAAAGAAATATCATAAAAACTGAGAAACAAATTTATACTACAGTAATCGTGTGGCAATTAATTTAAGGATTATGATAAAATTACTGTTTATTATAATCCTTATTGCGCTTGTAGCTCAGCTGGATAGAGCGACCGCCTCCTAAGCGGTAGGCCGCGGGTTCGAATCCCGCCTCGCGCACCATCTATAGTTTCATATCATGTAAAGCCTTTATGTTGTTATCATTTAAAAAAAATATATGATTAACATTGGTTTCTCAATTTTTTATTCAGTCGACCATAGTCTAATAATAAAACTTTAACTAATAAACTATCCTAAAATATAATTATATAGAACAACTTCACTTATATCACTTACCTACCAAACACCTATGTTTTATAAGCCAATATATGAAAAAAGTAATCCTTTATATACACTCTAAAAAACAACAGTTTTCAAAATTACCATTATTTGATCTGCTAAAAAATGAAGAGTTTTCTTCAAAAGAAAAGTTATCTTCCACTCTACCCATAATGTCTCATTTTATAATGAGTTTCGGAGATTTAAATAAATATGTATTAAAATATACAGAGCCTAAAAATGAGTTAGAAAAAGTGGTAAATACTCACGCTAAAGAAGATCAAGATCATTGGAAATGGTTTATTGATGATCTAAAAACATTACAAATCAATAACATAGCCACTTTACCTGAACACTTAATGTATTTATGGGACTCTACAACATCATCCGTTAGAGAATTAACTTATACATTAATTGGAGAAATTTACAATAGTTCAGCAAAACAACGCTTAGCAATTATAGAGGCAATGGAAGCAACAGGTAATGTAATGTTTAAGGTTCTTGCTCCTTTAGCCAATGACGTAAAATTAAAATATAATAAGGAGTTAGTCTTTTGTGGAAATACTCATCTTTCCCATGAAACAGGCCATACTATTGGAAGTGAACAAAGATTATTTGATAATATCGCATTTAATACTAACGAATTAGAACTTATTAAACAAAAAATTGACATTGTTTTTGAGGCATTTACTCAATTTATTAATCTTCTCTTTAAGCTTATTCATTATAAATTGCTACAAAATAACAAATGAAATAAACATTTAGCTTCTAATGCCTAATTATATACAAAGAGACTACAAATGCAGCCTCTTTCCATCTTTAGTTAGTTTTTAATAACTAGACAAGCCATATTACGGGGAACAACTTTGGTAAATTGTGCAATTAAATAATGCAAGAATCTTGAAATATCATAGCATTCCTACTAAAGCCTAGTTTATAGATGTTCAACACTTATACAAGAACTTCCTTGACAGCCATAATTCTTGTGGTTTATAAATAATTAAAGCTCCTAGCTTATATCATTTTAAATTCTTTCCTAAATGCTCTAAACACTATGTTTAGAGTTTTTTATTTACCCATATCGATCTTTATTTTCTTTAGACTAAAGACTAATAAACGCCTCTCTCCCTTTAAGTCGATATACTTTTAGAAACAATCTACCTCTTTTCTTTTATAACACACCTAACTAACATAATATTCACAATATTATTTTTTAATAAGGTAGTTATAAAATGAAAAAAGCACTTCCATTTGCATTATTAGCATTAGCCCTTTCAAGTACAGCGCTTTATGCTCAAGAGCAAACTGAACAACCTCAACACAAATCTTTAAAAGAAGTGATGGCAGAAAAGAAACAAGCTAATAAAGAACAAGCAGCAACAGAGCGTCAAGCATTAAAAGATAAAATTAAAGCTAATAAACAAGAAGCTAAAAGCAAGTTAGATGCAGATAAACAATCACTTGAAGCAAAAAAACAAGAGCATAAAAATGGCTCAACAACTAAAGAAGATTTAAAGAAAGAACGTCAAGCACGTAAAGATAAATTTGAAGCAGACAAGAAGGCTGCAAAGCAAAACCGTATTGAGAAAAAGCAACAATTTGAAAATAAACTTCACCAAAAAGAACAAGATGCTTTAAACAAAGTATCTCAATAATGAAAAATAAGGTGATTAGCTAGCTAATCACCTTACATAAAAACCATTCTACAAAACAAACCTTCCTAAATATTCCAATAGACTTATAATGCATTGAAATCTAATTTTATTAATCAAAGCCTCTATTAAAAACTGATTTACAAAAATTTATTTTAAACTATATTTAAGCTACAATGTTTTAACAAGATGAAATCATTATGGATCTTACTAAAGAATTACAAGTATTTGCTGAAAGTCGTTTAAAACGCCCTCTAACTGAAGAGGAGCAAAAGCTAATAGATGAATTGATTAAACATATGGAATCAAAAGAAAAAAAACGTACTTCCACTGAGAATTAATGCTATATAAAAATCATAAACCTCAATGTATTTACTTCCTATCTTACTTAAAGATATTAAATAAATGTAAAGATTGCTCTGCAAATTAAGTGGATTGATTAATAACAGATTAATATTTAAAGATATCTAATAAAGATATGCCACTTTAATAAATAACTCTCAACTAATGGATTGTAGGTGTTTTTTAGCTTACACTAAGTTATGATAGAACATACTATCGATTCATCTAGCTTTGATCAAAAATATGCAAAACTTAAAACCCATAGGATTTTATAGCAAAAGCAAAAGTGAAAATTACAGCTATTTAAAAGTAAATAATTTCTACAAGATAATTAAACCTTTTACTGATAATGATAATAACCATCATGTCATTGGAGAAACATAGCAATATCTAGGTTATTCTTTTTTGCCTTATGACGAAGGCTTACAATGGATAGTATCATTTGATAGAGAACATGAAATGATGATTCAGCTTTGGCTATTGCTAGAGAAACAGAGGTATATTGCTAACAACATAGAGCAATATATTGAGCAAACCCAACAATAGAACATTTTACTAGAAACTAACTGGAATAGTTAAGACCTGATCGTACAATTTTCTTGCAAAAGAGAGAGTTACCCGTTTTGATAAAGGTGTTGAAACTTTAATCAGAACAAAAGGAGTAACTCTCATGTTACATACTAACAATCCAATCATTAAACATAAAGTAGGTCTTTTAAACTTAGCAGAAGAACTACAAAACGTATCCAAAGCCTGTAAAGTAATGGGGGTATCAAGAGATACCTTTTATCGCTACCAAGAACTTGTAGAGCAAGGTGATATCGATTCGCTTATTTCAAAAAGTAGACGAGTACCTAATCTAAAAAATAGAGTGGATGAAACAACAGAGCAATCAGTAGTATCTTATGCTGTAGAGTATCCTGCCTATGGTCAACACAGAGCTAGTAACGAGTTAAGAAAGCAAGGTATATTTGTTTCAGGTGGCGGTGTTCGTTCTATTTGGCTTAGGTATAACTTAGAGAATTTTAAAAAACGTCTTAAAGCATTAGAAGAAAAAGTAGCTACTGAAGGTATTATTCTCAACGATCAACAAATAGCTGCTTTAGAAAAGAAAAAGCACGATGATGAAGCGAGTGGTGAGATAGAAACTGCTCATCCTGGTTATTTAGGTTGCCAAGACACCTTTTATGTAGGTAACTTAAAGGGTGTAGGTAGAATTTACCAACAAACCTTTATCGACTCCTACTCAAAGGTAGTTCATTGTAAGCTATACACCACTAAAACACCGATTACCGCAGCGGATATACTTAATGATAAGGTATTACCTTTCTATAATAGTCATGAACTGCCTATGTTGAGAATACTCACTGATAGAGGCACAGAGTATTGTGGAAAGGTAGAACACCATGATTATCAGCTCTATTTAGCGATCAATGATATTGATCACACTAAAACTAAAGCCATGTCACCGCAGACTAATGGTATTTGTGAAAGATTCCATAAGACTGTATCACAAGAGTTTTACCAAATTACCTTTAGGAAAAAGCTTTATAATCATCTAGAGGAACTGCAAAAAGATCTGGACGAATGGCTAGATTACTACAATAATAACCGAACTCATCAAGGTAAAATATGCTGTGGAAGAACTCCTATGGAAACATTACTTGATGGAAAACTGATCTGGTTAGAAAAGAATTTAGACCAGATCTAACCTAACAGACACCTTTTTAAAATGGGTTACTGTACGATCTGGTCGTGACTACTACAAATTAACTTAACCTAAGCAATAAACCAAGTCATACCCTACCTAATAGCACTACTATTAAATGCTAATTAAAATTCTTATCCATAGCTTTTACAGATAAATACACTGTTCTTTATTCTATACTGGATTAGGGCTGGTGCTTTTGGCTGTCTAACCATGACATAACGTCCGACTTATAATAGATAACCCATCTGTCTGCCTTGCAGTAAGTTGGCCCCATACCTCTTACACGCCATATAGCCAATGTTGTAGACTTAATACGAAGTAGTTCTGCTACATCTTGATTAATTAAAAACTTTAGACTTTCCATTTTTATTACCTCTAAAAATGCCTATCGCCATAACAAAAAACAGGCAATAGACTTAACAATATGCATTACACATATTCTAAGTCCGCTGCCTGCTCATAAACAGACTTCTCGGTACTTAACTTTAAGTTTTAAGTTAAGAAAGCGGAGATTGTTTTTATCCTACAAAAAAAATTGAAAAAATCTATCATAATTTGAGGATCATTATTTTTATGACCAACTCCTTAGCTTAGAAAAACTTATCTCTGCTGAGTCTGCCTTACGTGCATATGGTATTTTAATCCATATTGCCACAAGCTGTTTAACACTGGCAACAAAACTAAACAGCTTACTAATAATAGGAAGGTTAAACCATTCATGTTTAACCTTTTACTGGATTACAGCATTATTGAGTTGAATTCCTCATGGACTGTAGGGACTTTGCGTTTTGTAAGCCAATTTTCATGTACTCAAGCTCGTAATTAGTCTCCTTACATGTTTGAATAGCTTGATCATTATCCATTTTTTTAAGTTGAGTTTCTAGCGTGCCGCGTCGATCTTTAAGACGTGTAATCTCGATTTCGGAAAAAATACCAGTTGCGCTAGAGATAAAGTTGCTAAGTCTTTGAATAATGGTATTAGTTTTCCCTAACAGAGTATTATCTGCTTCAGCATCTATAAGGATAGTATTATTTACCGCTGTTACTGCTATAGAGACCATTGTATTAATAATCTCTGTTAAAGCATCCCTATAGATAACTTCAGCCTGTTTACTGCCCTTAATAGGCCGTATTTTGCGACTGTTGCGAACCTGTCTCCGTGATTTGATAAGGGTCGGTAAATTGATTATCATAAGGTTTTTCCAACTCTTCTATATTCTCAATATCTTGTTCACTAATATTTGAAAAAACTCCTTTTTGCTTTAATTCCATCAGTGCCTGTTTACCTGTTATCAGGTTGTTTTGATAAAGGCTAACAATGCCCGTTGAATAGGTTGCAAAGGTGGTTGATTCTTCTTTAATATTAGACGGTTCAATACTTGGAAAATTATATGCGAAGTCGTCAGGATTGATATTAGCCATTGCTAACAAAAACTGGTCAGTAAAATCAAGTAATGGCCTTAAACGTGATTCTTGTAATGAGTTAATAGTGCCATAATAGGCTTGATTATCTTCTTCGCCACTGGCAAAGCCTGCTGCTGATTGACCAAACATCACTGTAACAGGTCTATCCATTGCACCAGCTACTACTTCACGCGCCTTCACCCATAGATCAGATAAACCGCTAAATGTAATTTCTTTCTGGTCGTACTCGTCATCAGCATCTACTAGCAACATATTGCTTAATGATTTAATTTGTTGAGCTAATTGAGCATATTTAACAACTAAATCCTCTTGACCGGCCGCTATTTGATTATTTAAACCCTTCATCTTTAATACATCAATCTTACATTCTTCAACAAGATCAGAGACTGAGGTTGATATAGCATCAAAGGCTTTAATAATATCCATCTTAGAATTAAGATCACTAACGCCTTGACCACCGTTCTTTTTTCTTTTGCTGAATGGTATCTTGCCAGTTACTAATCTATGTACTCTTGATGCATGTATTTCAATATTGCTTACTGTATAGGATAAAGGCTCTCCAAACGTTTTTGATAATATGCTGGTATCAATATCACCATTCTTATAATCATCTATTACAATAAAGCGTAATAATTTTTCTGTTGATAGATTTAATTCAGTTGCATATTGATCTTCTGTAATATCAGTAATAGCAAGTATTAATATTTCACCAAACAATGAACCAAAAGCAAGGGCTTCTTCAGCAATCATTGGTACTTTAAATTTATCTTCAAGTTTTTCAAGCAGCTTTAATTGTTCTGATTCAGTATCAGATGTTTCTATAACACGCCACTTTTTAACCATATCTCTGGCGGTTTTATCAATATACTTTTCTGCTATCCAACTTGAGAAATAAGTATTTAACCAGTAATTATTGCTTTTATTAGTAAATTGTTTATATTTTCTACTCTCTGACTTTCTACCTAATGCAGTAACTAAATTCATCATACTGTCATTTAACGTTTTTTCACTCATAAACTATCCCAAATAGTGACACTGCCACCTAAGAAATGATTAATAGCCATTACTAAAGTATCTACTTGGTCATCATGTAGATGGCTATCTGTGGCGGTAAAATCTTCACATTCATCAATAAAGTCACGCACCCATGAGGCATTAGCAGGCAGAAACACAAAACCACTTTCAATATATCCCTGTACACCTAACACTCTTGTATATTTATCAGTATCTGTTTGTATTGGTTTAACTGGAATTTTGGTGAACTTGTTTAATGTTTGAATTAAGCTTGAACCACTAGATTTATCTTCGATATGAATAGCTGTTGGTCTTTTATCTGCATATTTATTCCAAACATCTTTAGCAGTTCTAAAAAGGTCTGGAGCTTCCCACTTACCGCGCACCACATCAATAATATAAAGATTACTATCATGGCCAAGACCAACCACTAAAAACACGGTATAGTCATTTTGTGTTTTTACTTTCTGGGCGGTATCAGCAAATATTGCTACTCGTTTTATTCTTGGTAGTATTTCATAACGTTTGAACCAAGAGCCTTTAATTACTCCACCGCCAGCAGTAGTTGGACGTTGTTGATAGAAACTATTCCAAGTGGTTGTACCCACTGCTGACTTGATTTTATTTAGACGCTCTAAAGTAAATCTTTCAGGATGTAAAGGCTCACCTATTTTTCTAAACTGTTCATCTATCTCAGCAATAGCAGGGAAGCGTATTATTTTCCATTGGTCACCTTCCCCTTTTTCCATTTCAGCTATTAGTCGGCCTGCAAGATCGTCTTGATGCCAACGAGTCATACCTAACAGAATGCCGCTATTAGGGCTTAAGCGTGTATATAGTGTTGTAGTGTACCAACCCCATATAGCATTGCGTATTGTTGCACTATTAGCTTCTTTGGCATCTTTTATAGGGTCATCAATAATAGCTATATCAGCACCCGCCTGCGCCTACCCCTGCGCTTCTGTATGCACCTTGATAATTAACTATCTCAAATATTTCGCTATTCCTTAGTGGAGTATTGGCAATAGTTACAATGTTTTTTCGGTTTAGACTGGTGTCAGGGAAAACAGCATTATAGTTGGGTTCATCGATAATTCTTTGTACATCCCTGTTCATTCTACTTGATAAGTCTGAACTATAACTGGTAGCTATTATCTGAAGATTAGGGTCTTTACCTAATACCTATGCTGGAAATCTTCTACTAAATAATTCACTTTTACCGCTACGAGGTGGAGCAAAGATCATTAATCTAGGTTGTTTACCTGCTTTTACATCTTCATAGAACTCTTGAAGTGCATCAGCAACTATTTTATTAAACCATCCTTCTATAAAGTCTTGCTTAGTGTACTTTACAAAGTTGAAGAAATTACGTCTCGCCTTCTCTTGTCTGATCTCGCTTAGATTGTAAAATTGCAAGTTCTTCATATAGTTCTAATTCTTTATCTGACAGCTCAGAAAGATAAAACCTATTGTCTACTTTAATTGCTCCACCATTAGCACCTGTTACTTCATGTTTATCAGTAAATAGTTTTAAATGCTTTCCTAATAACTCGTAACCCTTTAATGCACTATTAGCATCAAACTTATATGCAGGGGCAAATTCACCATTAGATAATTCGACCATAACAGGCTTACCTGTTGCATCAATAATAGGTTTTGCTTGCATACAGCGTTCAACTGTTTCTTTGATAGCATTAAGCACATAATCAGCAGTAATTTCTGTTCTTTCTGATCTATTGTCCATAGCTTTTGAATTGCATTTGAAATACTAGTTTTACCTAGTAGTTGAGTTCCTATTTTATTAGCTGTAACTTTTGAGTACCTTGCTCTTATAGCTGCTTGTGTTGCATTTAGATCTATTAGATATTCTTTTATGAATAACTTCTGTTTGTTTGTTAATTTTCTCATTACTATTCCTATCGCCTAACGATAAGAAATAATCTCTTAGTTAGTTCGTTCTTTCATGATTATTTTAAGTTATTATACTTCCTATAAAATCGCCTAATATTGGAGTTTATATGATTGAAATACTTAATTTTATATTAGCTGTCCTTGTACCGGCCGCTTTCACTTTTATAGGGTATTTACTATATAGTAAATACCGAGATTTAGACCGCATAGAAAACCTTTTAGAAAAAATAGAAAAAATACAAGATCAGGAAGAGATGGCTGATACTAAAAGATATTTAGAAAAGAAAAAAATATACACTATAAAATTTCTTGTAACTGGCCGTAAAACAAAAGAACAACAAGATATGTTTTATAAAATATATGAAAAATGTGGCACTAGCTTTTCTAGCACACTAATAAGAATGTACACACACTATACGACACTATCAAATAACAGATTAGTATTTAGCTTTTTCCCTTTTTTATGGCAATCTCTTCTAGCAACCATCTTTATGATTGCTTTCATTTCATCAGCAATGAGATTTTATTTACCCACTATAAAAGAGCATGAATATTTGTATGCAGGCTCTTTTGTATTTTACTCCTTAGCACTATCATTTTGTATTATTTCAGCACTTTACTATTACCTTACTATTATTTTTACTTATAAAAAGTATAAGCAATTAATCGCCTCTGATTATGAGCATCAGCGATAATGATCTTCCTGCCACTCAATCAATGCATCTACCTGATCAGCACAAAGATTTAGATTCTTCTGAATAGTCAAAGTACACTCATACAGCTCACCATTATCAACTGGTTTGCAATCAGGAATAGATAATCTTTGGCATGGTGTAATAGCAGGTAGTTCTACTTTGACTACCTTCACATCAGTAACTACAGGCTTATCAATACAGCCCATTAGGCAAAGGCTGACTAGCCCAGTTATTAATAGTTTGATTTTCATGTTTCTTTGTCTTGAACTCTTGGACTAGCTTAGTAGCTTGTTTCTCTGTCTCTGTTCGTTTAGCTTCTAGCTTAGTGATATAAACCCTGTTTTGTTGAGCTTGGCTCTCTAATAGATCAATAGAGCCATTAAGGTTTTTATTAATATCAACCAACTGAATTATTTGACTCTCAGCACTATTTAATTGTAATAATGCTTTATCACGCTGATTAGAAAGTATTGATATGTAGATAATAGTTATAGCTAATAAAGCTACTAAACCAATAGAAGCATATTTAGTTATTGTTTCCATTATGGATACTGTTTACGATCTAATTCAAAGTGAGGTCCATCTTTCAGGGATTTCCAGCTTCCTCCCCATATAATAGGAATATTTAACTCCTCAGATGCCCGCTTAAATGCTTTTGAGATTTCTTCATAATACTTCCAACCTTACCATTAACATAAGCTACTACATCTACAGCATGGCCTGTTAAATGGCGGCTATTCATAGTTTGACTAGCACCACTAGCTACATATTTTTCTTGTGTAGCTCTATCTCTTAACCCTTCAGTAATACCGAAATCAATTGTAGATAACTGTAAAGCTCTATCAACTACTTTTCGTAAATCAGGATTAATGCCTGTTAGTTTATCTAAGCTTCTTTGGCTGAATTTGAATGTCATTCTTTATCAATCCTTTTATTTATAGCTTTTAAGATAAAATTTCTGAGCGCTGTCACACCAATAAAGCCAATGGCACCACCAATAGTAATAACTGCGCTTTGTGGGAGGTTAAATATTTCAACTATACTTGTAATACATAGTGACATGGCACCACAAGTAACTGCTTCTAAAGCTATTCTTATTGGTTTTGTTTCGTTTTCATCATAAAGTAATCTTAGTATAGCCATAATTGCCGCCATAACAGCCCCTTGTATAGTAGGGCTTTGTTCAATTGCTGCTATCAACCAATTCCATAGGTTGGGATCTTTGTTCGGCATATATTCTCTTAAGTAAAGTTGTATTATTTCAACACATCAATGTGTGATAATATTGAGTTGCAATACCTTAATGCAGATAAAAAAACCCCAATCATTTCTGAAAGGGGCTTTATTTTTATTTAATATAAAATTCAACATTTAGATCTGGTCTAAACAAATTACTTACTATTTCTTTAGCTTTTTGTTGAACTTCTGACATAGAGGTAGCTCTTTCATTTTCAAGAGCAACATTTATAGTTATCTGTGTATTTCTAAAAAGCCCTTCTTCAGTTACAAAACTTCCTTGTACAGGAACAATCCAAGTTGGTTTAGGATTAGGGCTCATTCCTGATGAGTCAAAAAGAAAATCACTAGGAAAATTAACAGTAAATCTAATATTATCAATGGCCATTTTTAAAATCTCCTTTATTGTTTAATAGAGATTACATTCTAGCTAGTATAAGCAATTGATTCTTTTTGCTTTAACAAGATAAAAAGCCCCAGACTATTGCTAGAAAGGGGCTTTTATATTTGTTACTGGTTACCTGCTCTTTCAATTGCCTCTCTATATTGAGCGGCTACCGCTACTTTTGCAGCATTATTGACTGCACCAAGAAAACCAGATGTTTTAGTATTTATTGTATCGGCTATTTCATTACCATATAACAAAATAGCACCTCTTAATCCTCCTGACTCGGAAGACTCAATTGAATTAAAATAATTTCCCATTTGTGGTGCTTTTTCACCAAATGACTTTAAAACATCCAAAAGAACATCCATAGTTTTTGTGGTTACTTTTATTGAGTTTCCAATACTTGACCCCCAAATTGAACCAATTACTAAGCGTATATTTTTTTCATGAATTGCTTCCACTTTTATCTCCTTATTTGTTTAATGGAGATTTAATTTTAGTGATATAGGAATGTTTATTCTTTTGGCTATAGCAAGATAAAACAGGCACAAAAAAACCAGCTTTGCTTGCTGGTTTTTAGTTTCAACTTTCAGTTATGATAATTTTTACCAAAATTCTGCACCACTGTCAATCTTTTAATTTATTTTTTTCTTTCATTCTTGTAATTGTCTCAACTCTTCTTGTTTTGCTTAGTTTTCTCAATCTTTCATTTTCTTCGTCAAGTGTTCTTATAAAATTTGCCACGCTGAGTGAATTAATCAATTTAACACTAGGGGTTCCAATATCATTGAAATAACCAGCCTCTTTCAGTCTATTTTCTAAGTCTTCAGAAATAACATCCATATTTTCTACTAGTATTCGCTCATAAGCTACATTTTTAAAGTTATACTTTTCTTTTAAACGTTCTAACATACCTAACAGCTCAAAAAAAGGAGTTTCTAGTATTGCTCCAGAAGTTTCAAGCTCAATAATCTTATTTTGTGCAGTTTCTAATTTATCTTTAATTTCATTATACTTTTCTTGCAGTTCATTCTTGTCTTGAATATTTTCTTCCGTAAGATCTCCAATAAGTTTATCTAACTCATTAAAAGCATCATCATATTGATTTAGAAATGAGGCTACTTCTGCACCGTTTACCCTGCTACTCTTACCCGTTTTAAAGGTAGGCATTAGCAGATGACTAACGTAACTAAGATTTTTTTCTAAAACAACAATTGAGCCTGAACAGCTAGGATCAATACCTATTATCTTTCTATCGTTTGTTTGCATTCTCATGTTCCTCGTAGGCTTCTCGTGCTTTTTTATTGCAATCAAATAATGAGCCAATAGGCTGATAATCAATGTCACCTTTTTTTGATGTAAATGCTCTATACTTCCAATCATCACCCGCTTTGAATTTGGCTACTTTGTAGCCTTTATCAGAAACAAGATGATAGTCACTAACTTCAGCCCATTTCATAGTTTTATCAGCCCTTTTTTAATTAACTTGAGCTAAGTACGCATAACGCCTTCAGCGTGATATTGTTTAGCTGTTTGTTGATCTCTATAAAGTGTGTTCTTCTATCTACTTCATCGTGACAAGAGCTACAAGCATAAGCCCCTTGTGTGTCTTTTGGTTTTTTACCCATTCCACAAGTACCAGCAAGCCTATAATGTGCAAATACAGTAGTTTCTGGATTGTGATTGCACACAGCAGGGATTCTAACTAAACATTCTTCTCCGCGTGCTGATTCAGTAATTTTGCTCATGCTGCTTCTTCCCAAAAAATAAAATCAGTTTTAGGTGCTGACCATTTGATATTGTGTTCAGCTCCAAATGCGTGCATTAACTCGATCAGATCAGTCATTTCTTTAACTGACATTTGACTAGTACGTTTACCTAGAAAAACCATACCGCCATTAATTCCTTGAGTTACTTTCATTTCTTGATCTAATGCAGCATTCAATATATCTTTCCATTCAGCAGGCTTTATTGTTTGTAATACGCCATTGATAACCCATTGCTTTTGATTTGCTATATCTGTGAGCATAGCCCACATTTTTGCATTCTGTTCTAATGTCCTTTTTGATTTAGCTGGTCGAACAATTAACTGTACCGCATCATGTTCTGCCAGTTTTTGAGCAAATAAATAAGCCATTGAGAAAATTTTTTTAGCTTTATCTAGTGAGTGAATAACATAGCTTTGCTTTACTTTGTCCATGATTATTATTTCCTGTATCTACTTGAAAAGTTGGCTACATTGCTTTCTTCTGGCTCTGGCTGCCATCCTTTAGCAAGTAAGTCAAAGCGACTCATAGAGCCATTAAAAGCTGTGTATATTGTGCCTGGTTCGCCATTACGTAGCTTTCCAAGAATTACTTCTGCAATTCCTTTGTATTTGCTGTTTTCTTGGTTATATACTTCGTCTCTGTAAAGAAATATGATTGCATCAGCATCTTGTTCAATTGCGCCTGATTCTCTTAAATCGCTCATCACGGGTCGTCTATTTGATCTTTGCTCTAATGCTCTGTTTAATTGAGATAATAGGATTACAGGGATATTTAACTCGCGGGCTAGTAGCTTGCATTCTCTTGACATTTCGCTTACTTCATTTACTCTGTTTTCATTTTTTCCTGACCCCTGCATTAGCTGAAGGTAGTCAACTACTAATAAATCAAGACCATGTTTTAATTTATGCCTGCGAGCAATAGAGCGTAATTGCATAATATTTAAGTTAGGGCGATCAGCCATAAATAGCTTTGATTTATTGATAGCATCAGCAGCACAAGCCAACTGAGAAGGATAATTGCAAGCAACTTGACCTGTTTTTATTTCTGATAGTGGGATACTCCCTACTGAGGCCAGTAATCTATCCATCAGTACACCGTTAGTCATTTCTAAACTAACAACTAGCACAGATTTGTTTTGATTTACTGCATTGTGACTAGCAATGTTCATTGCAAAGGCTGTTTTACCCATTGCAGGCCTTCCAGCTACTACATATAGCTCACCACCTTTTAAACCCATTAAACGCTTATCAATATCTTCATTACCTGTTGAAAGCCCGTCAATTTCTCCACCAAGAGCAAAACGTCTTTGTATTTCTTCTACATGGTTTATGAGTACATCACTAGCATGTACTACATCGTGCATATTTGATGATGAATCAAGTGATAGTGCTTTGCTTTGAATGGCTGCTATTTTGTCAGGTAGCTCTTGTTTTGTTTGAGCTATTTCAATAGCGTCATGACCTAACTTGACTAGCTCTCTGCAAACTGCTTTTTCTCGCACAATTTGAGCATAACCTTTTGCATTGGCTACGCTATATCAGAGTAACTATCTATGTTGATAGCAATGTTAGGTTTGGTCGTGACACTGTAGAAAGTTTAAGAATAAGCCCATTCACACCGAAAAGCCAGAATTAACATCAGCACATACTAATCAATGGGCTAATGCTAAAACTGCTTATAAACGTGATGGCAACCTAGATAAAGTATTATCAAGAGTAACCATGTCAAAACAACATTTAAACCGGCTCATAGAGGAATACAATAGTGAGATGGCACAACGTTCAGCAGAACAGTGAGGAATGGGAAAAACTTCGACTAGGTAAAGCGACAGCTTCTAATTTTGGCTTAATAATGGCTAATGATGGTAATGCTTTTGGTGAACCTGCTAAACGTTATGCATTACAACTTGCACTAGAAATTATTAATAACCAGAAAGCCGAATTTAGTTTTAGTAATCAACACATGGAAAGAGGACACGAGCAGGAACCAATAGCAAGGATGCTATACGAAAACCAATATTTTGTTGATGTTACTAATGGCGGCTTTTTTGATCTTGTCGATTATGGTGATTCACCAGATGGATTAGTAAATGATGATGGTGTCATTGAGGTAAAGTCAGTTATTGCACCTACTCACTACGCCACATTAAAACGTAATTCGTTCGATCCTTCATATCGATGGCAACTCATAGGACACTTGGATTGCACTAATAGAGAGTGGGTAGACTTTATCAGTTACTGTTCAGAATTTCCACCAGATACACAATTAATAGTTCATAGGTTAAATAGAAATGACTATTTAGAAGATATTAACAAATTAAGAAATAGACGAGCTGATTTTATTCAGCTAGTACAAAAGACACTTACAACTATTCAGAGATAGGTAAATGAGAAAAGAACATTTTAAACAGCCTATTACAGAAAGGCTTAAAAGGCACTATAGCATTAATCAAAAAATAGGATGCTGGATGTTAAGTATTGTGTAAAAATGCACCAAGTTTGTATAAGAATATAGTGAACGCACTCAGAATTGCTTTAGATATTGGAAACTATCTGTTTTTTAGGTAAAATAAAACTTTGACTACAAGTTTGTTTGATGGCGGAATAGGACTTAAATAGAGCTATTAAAATGGAAGTGAAAATGAAGAAAATAATTGTACCAATATTTCTTGGTTTAGTATTAGCTGGTTGTGCCGCGCTAAACGAACGAAGGGAAACGTTAAATGATGTGATGCAAGCATGGGTTGGTTCTAATGAGAGTAAGCTAGTCGCTAGATGGGGAGCCCCCTCCTCTTCATATCAAAATCGAGATGGTTCAACAGTGCTGACTTGGAAGTCAATCACTGATGTAGGTGGTATTTGCAGTAAAACATTTGCCGTAAATGCTAGAGGAATTATCACTGGTTGGAGTTATAACGGCTGTTACAAACACACAGGTAGAATGGGAATTCCACTAGGAACACCTATTCCAGAATCGACACTTTAATAAGTTACTAGGTATTGTTGCAGATATTATTAACACTAGTAGTCAAAGCAATATGTCTACTATTATGCAAGAATTTGTACCTATTGAACTTATACCCACTTTGATGGAAATAGGTCTTAAAAGGTTATTAAGAAGAATTAACTAACTATTAGCCCCTTTAATTAGGGGCTTTTACTAGATTAAATTCTAATCTACCTAATATAACCTAGTCATACCCTACGACTAATAGCCTTACTCAACACTTACTAACATTCTTATTCACAGATATTGTGGATAAATACCCTACTCTTTAACTTATCGTTTTAACTAATGAGGAATTATCGTGCATGATATTAATGTATTAAGCCTGTTCGATGGAATTTCAGTCGGTCGTTTAGCATTAGATCGCGCAGGTATTTCCGTTAAAAACTACTATGCTAGCGAGATAGATAAATATGCTATAAAAGTTAGTGAGAATAACTATCCCGATATTATCAGACTTGGCGATATTAATAACTGGCAACAATGGAATGTTGATTGGTCTAGTATTGATTTAATTCTTGCTGGTTCGCCTTGCCAATCATTTTCAATAGCTGGTAAGCAATTAGCCTTTGATGATCCAAGAGGTAAGTTATTTTTTGTTTTTGTAAACATTCTAAATCACGTTAAAAAGTTTAATCAAAGCGTTAAATTCTTACTTGAAAATGTAAGAATGAAAAAAGAGTTTATTAAAGTTATTAGTGACTATTTAAACGTAGACCAGGTAGTCATTGATAGCGCATTATTAAGCGCACAAAGTAGAAAAAGACTATATTGGTGTAACTGGCAAATAACACAACCAGAAGATAAAGGAATATTACTAAAAGATATTATTGAACATGGGTTTGTGGATAGGGATAAATCATACTGCATTGATGCAAACTATCACAAAGGATCAAATTTTAATAATTATTTTGAAAAATCACGTAGGCAGATGGTCTTTTTAGACAAAGAATATAAAGATTTCAGAATATTAACACCTATCGAGTGTGAACGCCTACAAACTCTCCCTGTTGGATTTACTGATGGCATTAGCAATACTCAACGATACCGTTGTTTAGGTAATGGCTGGACAGTTGATGTAATAGCACACATTTTAAAATGTTTAGTAGATCAGCCAGAAATATCAAATCAACCAGTAGTTACTATTCCTAAATCTAATCAATTATCACTTTTTAACTAATGAGGTGTTTATATGCCTTTAAATAACTTATTAAACAAACTAACTAAAAGAGAAAGAGAAATTTGTATTTTGTTAATCAATGGTTATCCAGCAAAACAAGTTGGTTTTGAGTTGGGAATTGCAGAACCAACCGTAAAAAGTCTTACGACAAACATATTTAATAAGCTAGGTATTAACAATAAAACACAGTTAGTCAGCTTTGTATTTACAGATTTTATTAAGAATATCGCTAATAACTCTTTTAGTGATCCAGTAGAAGCAGCTAATCAGTTCTTAATTAGTTTACAGGTAAAGCCTACTTAGGGCGTGGAGTGATTATGAGCATATTTAAAAATATTCAAGAAGAAAATGATTTTTGTAATACTCAATGTGCTAACTGTATGGCAGATATGAGAGAAGATTGTAATATTTTTGATGATGATGAAAAAGCATAAAAAAGAGTGGATGGCAAGGTCATTTGTACAGTATCAGAACCTATACCAGATGGTTTATTGCCTAATCAAGATGATCAAAATACTTTTCCTATGTTCAATAACTGGAAACCAGATATTGAAGTATCAGAATCCACTTTAAAAGAATTTATATTTTTTTGGACTAACAAACCAGATATTAAGAAAACTAATGAACAATGGCTACAAGCATTAGCACAATCTCAACAATATGCAGATAGTAGAAATGAATACTATCGTAGTAAAGGTGGTCAAGATGAGTGAAGTATTAACAGATGAAGAAGTGGCAGAAATCACTGGATTTATAAGGTCCAAACAACAAAAAGAATGGTTAATTAAAAATAATTGGCCTTTCTCAGTTAAAAAGAATGGCAGGCCCTCTGTACATAGACTAGTTATGCGCATGAAGTTAGGTGTGCCTATTGAAAACACACAAACAGATAAAGAAGAAGAATTTATATTAGATTTAACTAAGGTAGGATGATATGCGACCTAAGAGTCCTGAAAATAGAGAATTACCAGTAAGAATGATAAAAAGAGTAAGGACCTTAAAAAACGGGAAAAAACTAACATATTATTTCTATAACGCCAAAGGTACAACATCAAAACAAAAAGAAATCCCACTAGGGCCTGACTTAGATGAAGCAAAAATAAAATGGGCCGAATTTGAACAAACAAAAGAGCCTTTAATATTGAAAAATAGAAACAAATTGGGTTATCTATTTGATAGATATGAAAGAGAAATAGTACCAACCAAAGCACCAAGGACCCAAAAAGATAACTTAGCAGAATTAAAACAACTAAGAAAAGCATTTGAAGATGCACCAACTAATGCTGTAAAACCGCATCATATAGCACAATACAGGGACGCTAGGACCGCGAAAACTAGGGCGAATAGAGAAATGGCCCTACTTTCTCATATCTATAAATATGCTATTGAATGGGGAATTGCAAAAGAAAACCCTGTAGCTGGTGTTCGTAAGAATAAAGAAAAAAGCAGGTCCTACTATGCTGATGATGAAGTATTTTATTCAGTATATAAATATGCGGACCAAGCATTAAAAGATATGATGATGGTTGCTTATTTAACGGGCCAACGCCCTGCTGATGTTCTTAGCATTAGAATGGCTAATATAACTAATGAACATTTACTCATAGGACAGAATAAAACAGGCCATAAATTACGAATTAGGCTTATCAATGATGATGGTCCTACAGGCTTAGGAATGTTAATCAACAACATTATTTCAAGAAAACAAGAAGGTGGGCCTTATTTAATATCTGTTAATGGTAAAGGTATAACCTACTCTATGTTAAGAAACAGGTTTGAAAATGCTAGGATTGATGCAATGAATGAAGCATTATCAAATAAAGATCAGGACCTAGCGGATAGAATTAAACAATTTCAATTTAGAGATACCAGGTCCAAAGCAGCTAGCGACATGAATGATATTAGTGCAGCTAGCAAACTTCTAGGTCATAGCAAAGAGAAAATAACTAGAGACGTTTATATTCGCATTGGTCAAGAGGTGGACCCACTCGAACGCTAATTATTACGGAAATGATATTAATCCATTACGGAAACATACATTTACTATAGGCAATAAAAAAGCCAGCAATCTTTTACAATTACTAGCTTTTAAATGGTGGGCCCAGCAGGACTCGAACCTGCGACCAACGGATTATGAGTCCGCTGCTCTAACCAACTGAGCTATAGGCCCTTAGTGGGGGCAAATTATACAGATAGAAAGTAAATTCGCCAACCTATTTTTAAGAAAATTATTCGTCTAAGAACGAACGCAGATGCTCACTGCGTGTTGGATGACGTAGTTTTCTTAAAGCCTTAGCTTCAATTTGACGTATCCGCTCACGGGTTACATCGAACTGTCTACCAACCTCTTCTAATGTGTGGTCAGTATTCATATCAATACCAAAGCGCATTCTTAGTACTTTTGCTTCACGAGCAGTTAAGCCTGACAATACTTCTCGAGTCGCTTCTTTTAAACTTTCAGAAGTTGCCACATCAACAGGTAATTGCATTGTTGCGTCTTCAATAAAGTCGCCAAGATGTGAATCTTCATCATCGCCAATGGGTGTTTCCATTGAGATAGGTTCTTTGGCAATTTTTAGTACCTTACGGATTTTATCCTCAGGCATATCCATGCGCTCACCTAACTCTTCAGGTGTTGGCTCACGTCCCATTTCTTGTAGCATTTGACGTGAAATACGATTTAGTTTGTTAATCGTTTCAATCATATGCACAGGAATACGAATGGTTCTAGCTTGGTCTGCAATCGAGCGAGTAATCGCTTGACGAATCCACCAAGTAGCATAGGTTGAGAACTTATAACCACGACGATATTCGAACTTATCTACCGCTTTCATTAGGCCGATATTACCTTCTTGAATAAGGTCTAAGAATTGTAAGCCTCGATTAGTATATTTCTTAGCAATAGAAATAACTAAACGTAAGTTTGCTTCCACCATCTCTTTCTTAGCACGACGTGTTTTAGCTTCGCCAATAGAAACACGACGGTTAATATCTTTAACTTCAGAGATTTTTAGGCCTAAGTTTTCTTCAATATCCAATAGCTCTTGTTGTAAAGCTTGAATATTTTCTACCTGCTCAGCCATTGCTTCAGCATATTTACTTTTACCACTAGCAATTTTAGCAGCCCAACTAACATTGGTTTCATTACTAGGGAAATGGCGTAAAAAGTCAGTACGTGGCATTTTGGCATTACGTACACAGGCTTGCATAATTAAACGTTCACGTTTACGCACTTCACTTAATGCCTGACGCACCATACCAATCACAATATCATATTGTTTAGGTACTAGTTTAATAGGCATTAAGATATCAGCTAACGTCTGTAATTGCTCTTGTACTTTGGCTGATTTACGAGAGCTCTTTTTCATTAATTTTTGTACAGCTGCAAATTGCTCTGCTACCGCTGTAAAACGAATCCGCGCCTCTTCTGGATCTGGTCCACTTTCGCCATCACCATCGTCTGAATCTGATGCTTCTTCATCTTCATCATCGTCTAAATCATCATCTTTGGCAGCGACTTCTTTTTCTTTAATTTCTAATGGGATTTCTTCAGCAGATAAGTCACCATTTTCCGCATCAATATAACCAATGAGCAGATCAGATAAACGACCATTCTCTGTAGTAATACGTTCATATTCAGCTAGAACATGTTCTACAGGACCTGGAAAATGCACAATAGCACTCATTACATCGCGAATACCTTCTTCAATACGCTTCGCGATTTCAATTTCACCCTCACGGGTTAACAGATCAACCGTCCCCATTTCTCGCATATACATGCGCACAGGGTCTGTAGTACGACCAATATCACTTTCAACAGCCGCTAATACAGCAGCAGCTTCTTCAGCTGCTACTTCATCAGTATTGGCATCTGATAGTAGTAAAGAATCTTCATCAGGGGCTACTTCGTAAACGTTAATCCCCATATCATTAATCATTCTAATGATATCTTCGACCTGCTCTGGATCTGAAATATCCTCAGGCAAATGATCATTAACATCCGCATAAGTCAAATAGCCTTGTTCACGGCCACGACTAATCAATTCTTTTAAACGGGATTGCTGGTTTTCAGACATAGGACTCTATCCAAGGTAGATCTATAGCAAAAAGAAAATTAGCTGAACAGTATAGCAGAAAATAGCCTACTAAACCAATACTAATCACTTCGTCTTAGCTTTATTAGCAAGTAATTCTGTTAATTGGCTCTTTTCTTCATCTGTTAAAGCACTGCCTTTTTTAAGCAACCTATCTAACTGGGTTTCACTTTGTTGCTTAATTAGCATTAATATGGTGTCTATAAACTCTTTTTCAAGGTTTTCTTCATTGTTAACTAATGGTTCTTCATTTAATAAATTAGCTAATAGCCCCTCTTTATCATAACTAGCTAACTTACCCATCAATTGGAAGTTATTTAAATGAGGCTCTTTAGCTAATAAGGCAATTGTTTTTAACAATAGCTTACCATAACTACCCTCAACCTCTTTAAGATCAATAATATTATCTAATTTAGTTATTAAGATTGGTCGTTGTAATAAGTGGCGTAATGCAAGCATTGCAGGTGCTAATTTAATCTTCTTAGTACCTTTATTAATGGCTATTTCAGGTACAGCACTAACATTATAAGGATTTTTTACAGGTTGTTTTGAAATGGGCTTAATAGCTAATAAATGACTTTGATCTAACCCTGTTAAATCTTCTAGCTTCTGGTACATAAGTGTTTTTAAGCCACTATTGGGCATTTTACTCAATAATGGTGTTACCACAGAGGCAAGGTGAGCCTTTCCCTCCAAGCTATTAGGTGCAGCATCCTCCATTAAATGAGTAAAGAAATAATCCGTCAAGGATTGTGCTTGCTGACTGATACGCGCCCGAAAAGCATCCTCGCCCTCTGCCCGAATTAAACTATCAGGGTCTTCCCCATCAGGTAAAAATAAAAATCTGATCTTTCGACCATCTTGCAAATGAGGCAAGGCAGACTCTAAGGCTCGCCAAGCAGCTTTACGCCCTGCCGTATCACCATCAAAGCAAAATAATATGTTGTTAACAATACGAAATAATCGCTTTACATGCTCCTCTGATGTAGCCGTACCCAGAGTAGCTACGCCATTGGTAAAACCAAACTGAGCCATAGCAATGACATCCATATAGCCTTCTAATACTATAATCTCGTCTAAATGGCGATTATTTTTTCTGACTTCATATAATCCATAAAGCACTTCACTTTTGTGGAAAATAGGTGTTTCTGGGGAGTTAAGGTATTTAGGTTTATCATCTCCTAAAACCCTGCCGCCGAAAGCAATCACCCTACCTTTAGTATCTCGAATAGGGAACATTACCCTATCACGAAAACGATCATAGCGACGACCATTGTCAGCATTTTCTACTACTAAGCCTGCATCTATTAGTAATTTCTGTTGTGCATCATCAGCGTCTAAAGACTTAATAAGATTATTCCACCCTGGCGGCGCAAAACCTAACCCAAAATCACGAGCAATAACTCCAGTTAAGCCTCGTTGTTTAAAATAATCTACAGCTATTTGTTTGGCTGGGTGTGTTCTTAGTGCTTGCTGATAAAACTCGGTAGCTTTTGATAATAAAGAATATAATGGTGAATCAACAGATTGTCGTTGACCTTTGCTTAATGAACTTTCCTCATAAGGAATATCCAGCCCCATCTGCTTAGCTAATACTTCTACTGCTTGAGGAAAATCTAAGTGATCATATTCCATGATAAAACCCAGTGCACTACCAGAAGCACCACAACCAAAACAATAATAAAATTGCTTATCAGGGCTTACAGTAAAGGAAGGTGTTTTTTCATGGTGAAAAGGACAACAAGCTGAGTAGTTTTTACCACTCTTTTTTAGTTGAATACGACTCCCTACCACGTCAACAATATCTGCGCGATTCAATAAGTCATCAATAAAAGATTGTGGTATTAAGCCAGCCATAATGTACTATTTTAACAAATCTGAAAAATAAAAACTCCATCCTAATAGCTAGGATGGAGTTTTTAAGAATTATTAATAAAATTCAAGCTTATAAAGCTTAAATTCTTAATATCAATTAATAATTGTGTTTTGCTGGACGTTGCTCACGCGAAACTTTCTTTGCATGACGCTTAACAGCTGCTGCCTTTTTACGCTTACGTTCAGCCGTAGGTTTTTCATAAAATTCACGACTACGGACATCAGCCAATACACCAGCTTTCTCACAAGCGCGCTTGAAACGACGTAATGCTACATCGAAAGGTTCATTTTCTTTGACTTTAACAGCAGGCATTCAGGTCTTACCTTTAATAAACAGTTAATAATTCGTTGATAAATAGTACTTATAATAAGTACCCAGTTAAATTAAAGTCGCAATACTACTATTTTTTGCTTGGCTAAGCAAGTTTTTCTATATATTTTTTGGCAATGTTTTAAAAAGGAAAAAAATACAGAAACTAAACAATACAATATCTACAAGCAGCATAACTACCGATGACCAATGATGATATCCATCTACCAATAAACTAAAAGATCTTCCTGCAATTAATCCAGTTACAATTACTAGCTCAACATTTAATAAAATATGTATATGTGATTTTGAAAAGCAACCATATATAAATAATGATCCGAGCGCTAAATATACGCCCATAATAGTTCGAAAAATATGTAATTCATTTACATTGACAGAAGCATTGAATAACCTGCTTAAATGTTCTTCTGTGGGTAACCCCACCATTAAACCTGTTACTATAAAAATAATGCCTGATATAACCAAAAAAAACTGAACCGCTTTGTCTTTTATTACAATCATTTACAACTCTATTATTAAATCAAAGGCTATATCAATTCTTCAAAAGCTGATTGATAAGCTGCACATTGCTGTGCTGTTAATAAAAACACTCCATGCCCTCCTTGAGCAAACTCAAACCACATAAAATCTATTTCAGGATATAGCTTTTTAACATGTATTTCACTATTACCAACTTCTACAATCAAAACACCTTGCTCTGTAAGATGATTGGCAGCTTCTGCCAATATTACTTTAACAATATCTAAACCGTCCTCACCAGCCGCTAAACCTAATTCTGGCTCATGCTGAAATTCTGGAGGAATATCTGCCATATCTTCTGCATCAACATAGGGAGGATTACATACAATCAAATCAAAACGTTGATTAGGCAAGCTATCAAAACAATCACCTTGTACGGTATATACCCTATTATCTAAGTGATAGCGCTCAATATTTAAATTAGCTACCTCTAATGCTTCAAATGATAAATCTGCCAATACTACTTCAGCTTTGATAAATTGCTGCGCACAAGCAATACCTATACATCCTGAACCACAGCATAAATCTAAAATACGTTTTGGAGTAGATGTTAGATATGGCTTAAATTGATTTAAGATTAATTCGCCTATAGGGGATCTTGGTATCAACACTCTTTCATCTACATAAAACGGTCGACCGCAAAACCATGCCTCACCTAACAAATAAGCAGTAGGAATTCTTTTTTCAATCCGCTCACTAATTAAACTTCTTAACTCTTCTTGTTCTTCTTGCTCTAAACGACAGTCCAAATAACTATCAGGCAAATCAAACGGTAGACTTAAATAACCTAAAACCAATTGTCGAGCATCATCCCACGCATTATCAGTACCATGCCCAAAAAATAAATCATGTTGGTGAAACTGTGTAACAGACCAACGGATATAATCTCGTATTGTTAACAAATTCGATATTTTAGGTAGCATTTAATACAACCTTTAAATAATAAGCAATGAATAATATAATAGACTAAACCATTCGCTAACACTATTTTTAATAAAAAAATAGCTTTTAATATGCCTTATCAGCTTTTTTACGGTAACATATTCCACCAGTATTGTTATTAGGATTAATTTATGCAAGACCAAATAACCATCATTCGTCCTGATGATTGGCATATTCATCTACGAGATGGTGCTGCATTACAACAAACAGTAAAAGATGCAGCTAACCAATTTGCACGCGCTATTGTAATGCCAAACTTAGTCCCTCCCGTAAAAAATACTCAACAAGCTACAGATTACCAACAACGGATTCTTGCAGCCATCCCTAATGGCAAACACTTTAAACCATTAATGACCCTCTATTTAACAGATAACACTACTATAGAAGATATAAAAACAGCTAAAGCTAGTGGTATTGTCTATGCGGCAAAGCTATATCCAGCTGGCGCCACCACTAATTCCGATTCAGGTGTAACCTCATTAGAAGGTATCTATCCCATATTAGAATGTATGGCTGAACAAGGACTTCCCTTATTATTACATGGTGAAATAACACGTCCCGAAATAGATATATTTGATCGTGAAAAATATTTTATAGATGAACATCTAACTAAATTAGTTAAACAATTTCCTAACCTAAAAATAGTACTAGAGCATATTACTACTCAAGATGCCGTTGAATTTGTAAAACAAACATCCAATAATGTAGCAGCAACTATTACAGCACATCATTTACTTTATAATCGTAATCATATGTTAGTAGGTGGTATTCGACCTCATTATTATTGCTTACCCATTCTAAAACGAAATATACATCAACAAGCACTTATAGCAGCAGCAACCAGTGGTAATCCAAAATTCTTTTTAGGAACAGACTCTGCCCCTCACTCTACTCAAACTAAAGAAGCAACCTGTGGTTGTGCAGGTTGTTATACAGCATTTGCAGCTATTGAGCTTTATACAGAAGCTTTTGATCAAGCAGACGCCCTAGACAAGTTAGAAAACTTTACCAGTTGTTTTGGAGCTAATTTTTACAACTTACCTATTAATAAAGATACAATAACTTTAATACGCAAAAAATGGACTGCACCAAACTCATTACCCTTTGGTGATAACCAACTAACCCCACTACGTGCAGGAGAGGCCATACACTGGCAATATTTGAATGAGAACAACAATGGCAAATGAGTATATGGATAACCATTTCGAGGAAACTAAACAAACAGGGCAAAAACACCCTATGGCACAACGCTTTCGTGGCTATTTGCCGGTTGTAGTTGATGTAGAAACAGGTGGTTTTAATGCTGCAACAGATGCGCTACTCGAAATAGCAGCAACTACCATCAGTATGGATAACAATGGCCTTCTCTATCCAGAACATAGTTATTTCTATCGTATCGAACCTTTTGCAGGGGCCAATATTGAAGCCAGTGCTTTAGAGTTTACCGGTATTAAACTCGACCACCCTCTTCGTATTACCGTAACTGAAGAATTTGCTTTGACTGAAATTTTTCGAGGTATCCGTAAATCATTAAAAGCCAACGATTGTAAACGTGCAATCCTAGTAGGCCATAACAGTAGTTTTGATCTAGGCTTCTTAAATGCAGCGGTTACTCGTACAGATATAAAACGCAATCCTTTTCATCCATTCTCCAGCTTTGATACAGCCACCCTAGCAGGCTTAGCCTATGGCCAAACTGTACTAGCTAAAGCATGTGAGGCTTCTGGTATTGATTTTAATCAAAAAGAAGCCCATTCAGCCCGCTATGATACAGAAAAAACAGCAGAGTTATTCTGTAATATTGTCAATTTATGGAAAGAAATAGGCGGCTGGCAAAATTATTAATTTCTTTACTAAAAAACATATCCTCTAGTGTAAAAACAATAGAGGATTATAAAATCTCACTTATTTTATTGCTTTTAGCACCTTTGCAATAGTGATTTTATATTTACTCTGCAAGAAACTCGTATTAATACCTGCTAATTTCATTTTTAATTCAAGCTTTTCTAACTCTTTAGTTTTTAAAGTAAACGCTTCTGAATCTTCTTCCACTGTTTCCAATAAATCTACTAGCTCTAAAGCACGTTTGCGATCTTCTAGTTCTGGCGGTAAGAAACCTGAATTTTTTAATATACGATAAGCTGCTTTCAGGTGCGGTGGCACATGGCTATCATCATCAATTTCCAAAGGCTTGCCCTGTCCTGGTAAATTATCTAACTCACCTTTTTCAATGGCTTGCAGAATATGCTTTTCTGCCCAATCATCAATAATAGACATAGTGCTTTATTACTGTTGTAAATCCATTAATAAATGCTGGCAATTCGGATAATACCAATCAACCAATTCAGGCCATGCATTGTTAGGATAGTTTACTAAAATAGTATGACTACCTGCATTTTTACCACTGGCCAGATCATGCAGAAAATCGCCTATAATTAACATACTTTCAGGTGCCACTTGCCAAATATCTGCTAACTTCAATAGTCCATCAGGTGATGGTTTTGGTTGTGCTTCATCACGTCCTAGTATAAGTTCTTTAGTAAAATACTTATCTAATCCTATTGCTTGTAGTGTTATATAAGCAAGTTGTTGATCATTTCTGGTTAAAATAGCCAGTTGATAGTCTTGCTCTTTCAAAAACTTAACTAATTCTATAGAGCCCAAAGCAGGCTTAGCATTTTGCGCTAACTCTTTTTCGTGCTCAATTAACCAAGCATTTTTTTCTACTCTTTCTTGCTCAGGCAACATCGCTAGATGAGCAAGAATATCAGCTTCTGGGGGAATACCTAACACTTTGCGAATTGCAGGAAAATCATGAACAGCTTGGGTTAATGTGCCATCCATATCAAATACCCAATATTTGATCACTTTAGGTTTTTTCTGTTTAGTTACCATAAGTATTTCTCTTTTAACAACTTTATTGGTGATAGCTTGTCTATTATCACTTATAATCTGTCGCTCATTGTATCATCACCCTTTTAATAAATAATCGATTTGTTATAACCTTATGTTTTACCTTATTATTGTCACTATCCTATGGGCTTTCTCTTTTAGTCTAATCGGTGAGTATTTAGCAGGCAGTGTCGATAGTTACTTTGCTGTAGTAACTCGTATCTCCTTAGCTGCTTTAGTATTTTTACCTATCACTCAATGGCGTGGTATAGCAAAACCGTTTATTAAAGGCGTAATGATCTGCGGTGCTTTACAGTTTGGCATTACTTACGTCTGTTTATACTTAAGCTTTTCCATGCTCACTGTGCCAGAAGTATTACTATTTACTATTTTAACACCACTGCATATTACATTAATTGATGACTTATTAAATCGCCGCTTTCAACCTTGGGCATTATTAGCTGCTTTAATTGCTGTATTCGGTGCTGGGATTATTCGTTATGATGCCATAAGCCCAAATTTCCTCGTTGGTTTTTTATTATTGCAGATAGCTAATTTTACCTTTGCAGCAGGCCAAGTTTATTATAAATTTTTGATTAACCATTATCCTTCCACAGTGCCTCAATATAAACGTTGGGGCTATTTTTATATTGGTGGTTTTTTTGTCGCCTTCCCTGCCTTTTTATTATTAGGTAATGCCGCTACCATTCCTCAAATAACCCTAGAGCAGTGGAGTATTTTGGCTTGGTTAGGATTTGCCGCCTCTGCATTAGGCATGTATTGGTGGAATAAAGGCGCTTGCCAAGTTGATGCAGGTACATTAGGCATAATGAATAATGCTCTTATTCCAGCAGGTTTAATTGTTAATATTGTTATTTGGAATCATAATGCCGACCTTTTGCGATTAATCCTTGGCGGAATTATTATTGCAAGTTCTCTATGGATTAATAAGTTAGGTAGAAATAGGACTTTATAATGGAACTTTCCAAAAAAGGCATGGCGCTTTCAATACTTGCCTCTGTTTTATTCGCCTGCTTACCTGCTTATTTTTTATGGCTATTACCATTAACTGCAACACAAATCCTCGCACTACGTATTTTTTGGACTTTTTTTGCTTTACTTTTATTATTAGTCATTACTAAACAAACTGCCGTGTTTCAAGCAACAGTTAAGCGATTAACTAGTAATCCTAGGTTAATTCTAGTGTTAGTCCTCTGTGCTGTTATGAGCACAACCCATCAAGGTTTTTTTGTTTGGGGGCCAATTGCTAATATTATGCTTGATGTATCATTAGGCTATTTTTTAGCACCATTAGTATTAGTGATTTGTGGTCGGTTTATTTATAAAGAAACCATGCGTCCTTTGCAACTAATAGCCATTATTTTAGCGGTTATTGGCGTAGCACATCAATTATGGGTGGCACACTCACTGTCTTGGGTAACAGCTATTATCGCTACCACTTATCCATTGTATATTATTTTAAGACGTTGGTTACAAATCCATCCCATTCCAGGCTACTTACTAGAAATGGGCATTATTTTACCTTTGGCTATCGTAACTATTATTTACACAAATCCATTTAGTACTTTACAAGCTAGGCCTGTATTATGGTTACTAGCGCCTGGACTTGGTTTATTAACGGCCATCGCATTAGCCACTTTATTAGCCTCTAGTCGTTTATTGCCTGTAACGCTATTTGGAATACTCAGTTATGTTGAGCCTGCTCTATTATTCGCTTTTGCAATAATTATTTTAAGAGAACCTCTTACCCAAACTGATTTATGGACATATATTCCTATTTGGTTAGCCATTTTATTTGTTATTATAGATAGTTTATTTATATTAAGAAAACAAATGGCTAAAGTTGCAATAACACGCCAGTATACTTAATTATTAATTAATTTAACTCTACTGCTGATATCGTTCATTGCACAAAATAGGATATTAGGTAAAATCAGCAACTATATTTAACAATTGATGGGAAATAAAATATTGTTATGAAAGCTTATTCGCGTTTTTTAGTAGTACTCTTTACTTTACTTTTTTTAACGGCATGTGATCTTTTACCACTTACTAGCCAAAGTATGCCATCTTTTACCAATAATCAAGATACTCCTGAGTACTTAATTGGCCAAGCTAACCAACAATCTAATGCAGAAATAGCTAATCAATACCGATTAATTGCTGCTGATAAATATATAAAAGCGAATAACCTAGAAAAAGCCCAAGCTACTTTAGGGAACTTACAACCTAATCTTAATAAAACCCAGCAAATGATTGCTGATATGCTGAAAGCTAATATTGCTTTAAATAAAAAAGATACTGCAACAGCACTTAATCTGTTAACAAGTAATACTTTCTATCGTTTAGACGAACAAGAAACTTATTTACAAGTGCGTGTGCGCTTATTAAAAGCTACTGCCTTTGAAACGGATGGTAAACCCTTACAAGCTTTACGTGAACGCTCTTATATTTCCTCCTTCTTATCAGGACAAACTGCACAAGACAACCAAGATAATATTTGGCGCTTAGCTATGTCTATACCTTTAGAGGCATTAGAGTCTGCGGCCGATGGTGGTGAAACCGGTGGTTGGTTACAACTGGCTAAAGCAGTGAAAAGTGCTTCGACTTTAGCAGAACAAAAAGAAAATATTAATCAATGGATGGCAGCTAACCCTAATCACCCTGCTGCTAAAAACCCTCCTGCTGAATTAATGACTATCCAAAGCTTAACCACAGAAACCTACACAAAAGTAGCTATTTTACTGCCTCAAAAACAAAAATACGCACAAGCTATTTATAATGGTTTTATCGCTGCATACTACCAAGCAGATAATAAAGATAAGATCACTATTAAAGCTTATGAAAGTAGTGACTTTAAATCTATGGATGCTTTTTATGAACAAGCAAAAAAAGATGGCATGCAGTTAGTTATAGGGCCTATTGAGAAAAACTTTGTTAATGAACTCAGCAAAAAACCTACATTACCTATTACGACATTAGCTTTAAATTATACAGATGGTAATAGCCACCCTCCTCAACTATTCCAATTTGGTTTATTACCAGAAGATGAAGCCAGAGAAGCGGCCATTCGTGCCTTTAGTGATGGACGTAGGCATGCTGTTGCAATAGTTCCTCAAGGGGAATGGGGTAAAAAAGTATTATCTGCTTTCCGTACTCAATGGGAACAATTGGGTGGTGTAATAGATGGTATTCAATATATAGATCGTCCTGTAGATTTAGATGGTCAAATGGTATCCCTTATTGGCAAGTTACCTGGTAATGGCATTAAGAGTACCAGTGAAGATGACAACATGTTATTTATGGTGGCAGAGCCCTCCATTGCACGCCAAATCCGAGCGCTATTAGTTTATCATGATGGTGATAAATTGCCTGTTTATGCCACTTCACATATCTACACAGGTACACCTGATGCAAGCCAAGACAGTGATCTAAATGGTGTATTATTCACCGAAACTCCTTGGTTATTATCAAGCACTGATCCTGTTCAACAAAACATTATTACCCAATGGCCACAAGCTAAAACTAGTTTTGCCAGACTTTATGCACTTGGTGTTGATACATGGCGTTTAACTCCTCGTATTTCAGAATTGAAAGCATTACCTAATAGCCGTGTTGAAGGGCTCTCTGGTGAGTTAACTATTGATAATAATCAACGTGTTACACGCAAACTACCATGGGCAACGTTTAATAAAGGTTTAATTCAACCTGCACCTCAAAATGCCTTATAATGGCCAAACATTTAGTCATTGGCAAAACAGCTGAAGAAATGGCTTTGCAATATTTGCAAAGCCAGCATTTATCGCTTATAACCAAAAATTGGCGATGTAACTATGGTGAAATTGATCTTATTATGACAGATAAACAAACTGTTATATTTATAGAAGTTCGCTATCGTAAACAAGCACTATGGGGAGCGGCAGCTGAAACTATCACCCAAAGTAAACGCCAAAAAGTAATAAAAACGGCTACCTTATTTTTACAGCAAAACAATAGTTTTTCAGCTAAACCTTGTAGATTTGATGTAATTGCCATGACAGGGGAATTAGATAACCCTTCTATTACATGGTTAACTAATGCTTTTTCCTTAACCTAGCATAAAAAGATTTTTAGTATGCAAGAACGTATTCAAGCATTTTTTCAAGAAAGCATTAATACACTTAATCAAGTGGCTAATGTACTTAGTGGCGAAATTGAACAAGCTAGTTTTACTATTGTAAATAGCTTGCTAAATGAAGGAAAAGTATTAAGCTGTGGCAATGGCGAATCAGCTATTAGTGCGCAATACTTTAGCACCAAACTACTCAATCATTTTATCCAAGAACGCCCTAGCCTTCCTTCCATTTCACTAACTAATCATCCAATCACTACAGCTATTGCCAATGATTATGGTTTTTCTGAAATATATTCTAAACAAATTAGAGCATTAGGTAACAATAAAGATATATTATTGGCTATCGCAACTAGCAACAATTCGGCTAATATTATAGAAGCGATACATGCAGCTCATGATAGAGAAATGACAGTTATTGCCTTAACAGGAACTGACTGTACTGCAATTAAAGCCTCGCTATTAGCAAGTGATATTGAGATTTGTGTACCAACCTATAAAATAGTACAAATCCAAGAGGCTCACTTACTGATTATTGATGGTTTGTGCAACCTAATCGATTATCAATTATTTGGAAGCGACTAATGAACAAAAGATACTCTCTACTTACTCTACTAATGTTAGCATTTATAATATCTGGTTGCTCAACAGTAGTTGGCACAACACGTAATAAGCCTGTACAAGATGACTTGGGTACACGTACTTGGGGCGCAAAAATTGATGACTCACTGATTGAAACTAAAGTAGCAGTTAATGTTGCTAAAGCCGACCCTAAGTTAGATGATGATTCACGTATTGTTGTAGTTAGTTTTAATGGTATTGTATTACTCGCAGGGCAAGTACCCAATGCCAATTTAAAACCTATTGCTGTAAAAGCCGCTTCTCAAGGAGTACAAGGAATCAAGCAAGTACATGATGACTTGCAAATAGCTCCTGTAGCTGGTTTCTTAGCCCGTAGCAGCGACTCATGGATAACCAGTAAAGTTAAATCATCCATGACATTTAAAGCTGAAATCCCAGCAAGCCGTATTAAAGTTGTAACTGAAAATGGTATCGTTTATCTATTAGGACTCGTTACCCATAAAGAAGGCAAAGCAGCAGCCGAAGCAGCCAAAGATATTTCTGGTGTACAACGAGTAGTGATGGTTTTTGAGTATATCGATTAGCTAAATATATAAAAGGGGAAAAATTAATTCCCCTTTTATTTTTGTCATTACTCTCTTATCTTAACTGGCTATCTTTACTACCACGTCGATTATATAGGTTTAGCTCTTTAGCTTGTTGTTTATCAAACTCTTGCTGACAGTTAATGCAATATCTAACCCCTAGCAATGCTTTACGCCTTGCTTCAGAAATGGGTTCACCACACTCTTCACAGAACTCTGAACTCTGCTGATTTGGGTTTAAATTTAATTGTTGTTTAGCATGCTCTACTGCATCAGCAATACTACTTTCAATTTGCTCACTCACGGCATCATCAGATGCCCAGCCACTAGCCATAACTATAACCTCCAATTTATTGAGGATACTTATTATATGGTTACTTGTTAGTCACTTTTCAATAATCTAATAATAAAAAAACCGCTATTTCAAAAAAATAGCGGCTATTGGGAAACAAAACCTATTAAATTATTGGCGAACACCTTCAATCGATAAAGTCATTTCTACTGTTTCGCTAGCAGGGCCTAAGTCATAATTAATACCAAAATCTTTTAACTTAAGTGTCGTAGTACCAGAGAAACCTGCGCGGTAGCCACCCCATGGATCTTTACCTTCACCAATAAACTCAGCATTAATCGTAATGGGTTTAGTAACACCATGTAATGTTAGATTACCTTCAATATCAAATTTGTTATCTTGTTTAGGTATTACTTTTGTAGAAACAAAACTTGCTTGTGGGAATTTTGCAACATTTAATAGATCAGCTGAGCTAATGTGCTCATTACGCTTTTCATGGTTAGTATCAACACTTTTAGTATTGATGACCACATTTACTTTATCTGCTGCAGGGTTAGCTTTATCATAAGTAAAAGTACCTGAGAAATCTCTAAAGGTTCCATAGAGCCAGCTATAACCTAAATGATTAATACGGAAGTTAACAAAAGCATGTTGTCCTTCTTGATCAATCTTATAATTAGCTGCATTAACAAATGGTGCTGCAACTGCTAACAAACTGGTGATAGCTGTTGTGATGATGGCTTTCTTAAACATAAATTATCCTTGTAAATATTAATTAATAATAATGGATAGCAGTTTATTTATGATTAGCTAATAAATAAATAGTCAAATAGGTTTAGACTGTTCCAATTATGGAATAATTACTCTAACTGCTCTTTAGGATAAATAAAAAAATGGAGCTAATTAGCTCCATTTTTTATATATTATTTATCATACCCTAGATTGGGTGCTAACCAACGCTCTATATCCTCAATAGGCATATTTTTACGTTTAGCATAGTTCTCTACTTGATCTTGATAAATTTTACCTACCCCAAAGTATTTAGCCTGAGGATTAGCAAAGAACCAACCACTAATAGCAGCCGTAGGCCACATTGCATAGTTTTCAGTAAGTGTTACTTTACTTTGATTATTCTTATCTAATAATTCAAATAAGGTAGCTTTTTCAGTATGATCTGGACAAGCTGGATAACCTGGTGCAGGTCTTATGCCTTGATATTGTTCTTTAATTAACGCTTCATTATCTAATGTTTCATCCGCAGCATAGCCCCAATAGGTTTTACGCACTTGTGCATGTAACCATTCGGTACAAGCTTCTACAAAACGATCAGCTAAGGCTTTAACCATAATGGCATTATAATCATCTTGCTTAGCTTCATAGTGTGCCACTAGTTCATTGACACCAATACCTGCCGTTACAATAAAGCCTCCCATATAATCAGTGATGCCAGTTTCTTTAGGAGCAATAAAATCAGCTAAGGAATAACTTTTAGTGCCTTCTGCTTTAATTTGTTGTTGGCGTAGATGATGTAATATAGTGACCGTTTGGCCATTTTCATCATAAAGTTCAATATCATCATGATTAACTTGATTAGCAGCCCAAAAACCAAAAGTTGCACGTGCTTTAATCAATTTACCATCAACTATCATTTGCAACATTTGCTGAGCATCGTGAAATAATTTTGTGGCCTCTTCCCCTACTACCTCATCAGTGAGTATACGAGGATATTTACCTGCTAAATCCCAAGAAATAAAGAAAGGTGTCCAATCAATATAATCTACCAAAGCAGCTAAATCGATATCCTCTAGCACCTTAGTACCAATAAACTGTGGTTTAGTCGGGGTAAAATCTTGCCAATCAATTTGTGGTTTATTAGCAATAGCTTCGTTATAAGAAAGATATTTAGCCGTTTGACTACGTTTACTCATTCTTTCTCTAATTTGTTGATACTCTTCACGGGTTTTAGCCACTAAATCTGGTTTCATTTCCTTAGACAGTAATTGAGTAGCTACGCCCACCGCACGAGAGGCATCAGAAGTATAAATAGCGATATCATTTTGGTATTGTGGTTCAATTTTTACCCCAGTATGGGCTTTAGAAGTAGTAGCGCCACCAATCATTAACGGTATCTTAAAACCTTGCCGTTGCATTTCTTTGGCTACATGTACCATTTCATCTAATGAGGGAGTAATTAGCCCTGATAAACCAATAATATCAACTTTCTCATCAATAGCGGCTTGCAGGATTTTCTCACAGGGTACCATCACCCCTAAATCAACAATATCATAACCATTACAGCCTAGTACTACACCCACAATATTTTTACCAATATCGTGTACATCACCTTTTACGGTAGCAAGCAGAATTTTACCTTTGGCCTCTTTTTTATCACCCTTTTCTGCTTCAATAAAAGGTACAAGATGAGCCACTGACTGCTTCATTACTCGAGCAGATTTCACAACCTGTGGTAAAAACATCTTACCATCACCAAACAAGTCCCCTACAATATTCATCCCTGCCATTAAGGGGCCTTCAATTACTTCAATGGGGCGCTTACATTGCAAACGGCATTCTTCCGTATCCTCTACAATATAAGTAGTGATTCCTTTTACTAAAGCATATTCAAGACGCTTAGCTACAGGTAAATTACGCCATTCTTCTGTTTCAGTTTCTTTAGTCGCACCATCACCACGATATTTTTCAGCAACTTCTAATAATGCTTCAGTTCCCTGAGTATTACGATTAAGAATAACATCTTCTACTCTATCTCTAAGCTCTTGTGGAATATCATCATAAATGGCTAATTGTCCCGCGTTGACAATCCCCATGGTTAAGCCATTTTTAATGGCATAGTATAAAAATACCGAGTGAATTGCTTCACGTACTGGGTTATTACCACGAAAAGAGAATGAAACGTTAGAAACACCACCAGAAGTTAGAGCATGAGGTAAGTTGTCACGAATATAAGCGCAGGCATTAATAAAATCTACAGCATAATTATTATGTTCTTCTATGCCTGTAGCTACCGCAAAGATATTAGCATCAAAAATAATATCTTCTGCTGGAAAACCTACTTCATTCACTAAAATATCATAGGAACGTTTACAAATTTCTTTCTTACGCGCTTCAGTATCAGCCTGCCCCTGTTCATCAAAGGCCATTACAATAACAGCTGCACCATAACGTTTACAAAGCTTAGCATGGTGTAAGAAAGGCTCTATGCCCTCTTTTAAACTAATCGAATTAACAATTCCTTTACCTTGAATACACTTTAACCCTGCTTCGATTACTTCCCATTTAGAGGAATCAACCATAATGGGTACACGGGAGATATCAGGTTCAGAAGCTACCATATTTAAGAAAGTAACCATTGCGGCTTGTGAATCAAGCATACCTTCATCCATATTAATATCGATGATTTGTGCACCTGACTCTACTTGCTGTTGCGCTACTTCTAAAGCCTCTGCATAGTTACCTTCACGAATTAAGCGAGCAAATTTAGCCGAACCTGTAATATTAGTACGCTCTCCCACATTTACAAATAATGAATCACGGGTAATATTAAAAGGCTCTAACCCTGCTAAACGACAAGCTTTTGGAATTTCAGGAATCTGACGTGGTGCTATATTGCTTACAATTTCAGCAATGGCTTTAATATGTGCAGGGCTGGTACCACAACAACCACCGACAATATTTAAATAGCCTGCTTCAGCAAACTCTTTAATAATAGCTGACATTTGTTCTGGTAATTCATCATACTCACCAAAAGCATTGGGTAAACCAGCATTTGGATGAGCAGAAATATAGGTATCTGCCTTATCTGAAAGCTCTGATAAATAAGGACGTAACTCTTGAGCACCCAATGCACAGTTAAGCCCTACAGAAATAGGGTTAGCATGTCGAATAGAATTCCAGAAAGCCTCTGTTGTTTGACCTGATAAAGTACGACCAGAAGCATCCGTAATAGTCCCTGAGATCATAATAGGTAATGTAACACCTAGCTCTTCAAATACACCTTGTACCGCAAAAATAGCCGCTTTAGCATTTAAGGTATCAAAGATAGTTTCTATTAGAATAAAGTCTGCACCACCTTCAACAAGCCCTTTGGTGGATTCCGTATAGTTTTCTACTAGCTCATCAAAACTAATATTACGAAAACCTGGATTATTTACATCAGGTGAAATAGAACAGGTGCGACTAGTAGGGCCTAATACACCTGCTACAAATCTTGGTTTATCCGGTGTTTCTAATGTCTTTTGATCAGCTACTTGGCGAGCGATACGAGCGCCTTCAAAATTCAACTCATAAACCAAGCTCTCCATACCATAATCAGCTTGAGAAACATTAGTTGAATTAAAGGTATTGGTTTCTAAAATATCAGCGCCAGCATCTAAATACGCTTTTTCAATCTCTGCAATAATATTGGGTTGAGAAAGTAACAATAAATCATTATTGCCTTTTACATCCATGGGCCAATCAGCAAAGCGCTCACCACGATAATCCTTTTCTTCTAACTTATAGCTTTGAATCATGGTTCCCATTCCACCATCAAGAATAAGAATACGATTTTTTAAAGCTTCTTGAAAAGCTACAAGACGGGCTGCACGATCTAACATTACAACAATACCTAATAGGAAACTGGTTAAAACTGTCTATTATAATGAATTATCAATCAGATTAAACAAAACATTGACTATTTATTAGTTATAAACATATATTTAAACAAGTAACCACCCTATCTATTTATTCTTTCTTAATTTTTATCAATGCAAAAATTCTTTTGAAATCATATAATATAGAATCAGGATCAAGAAATTTAAATCTTTTGATTTTGATAACAACAATAAATATCACCCCCACATTTAAGGATATACTATGAAAAAGATTTTATTAGGTTTAATTGTTGCTTCTTTCTCTGCCTCAGTTATGGCTGCTGAATTAGTTACAGAATGCCAAGACTATTTTAAAGAAGCTGATGCTGCGTTAGAAGCTTCATTAGAAGCAATTAAGGCACAGGGTCTAGATCCTGCAACAGTTAAAGCCCAATACGAGGCTTCAAAAACTCAATTCACTGCATTATCAGCAGACCAACAAAAGTCCGTTTGTAAGCAAGCATTAGATGCTTTAGAGCAAGCTAAAAAAGCTCAAGCAGACGCTGCTGCAGCTAAGAAATAAAAATATTACTTTCTTAAAGAAGGGTTTAGTTTAACTCTTCTTTAGGTATTCTCAACAAGATGACAAATCATTAGGCTATTTTGAATAAACTACTTTCAACCAAATAGTTATAGCAAATAATGAATTAATGGTGCTGCAATTAAATTAATTAATCCCATTAACACCATTGCTAAACCAGCTACCGAGCCTTCCCCAACACCCAACTCATTTGCTCTAGTAACCCCACAACCATGTGCACCTACACCAAAAATAGCCCCTCGCGCCAAGGTTGTTTTTAATGGCAGCCATTTCAGTAATATGCCACCTAACAAAGCGCCTAATACCCCCGTGATTAAAACAAAAACAGCAGCTAGCTCAGGCACACCACCTAAACTTTCAGCAACAGGCATCGCAAAGGGTGTGGTGATAGTGCGAGGTACAAGTGACATGGTTACTTTATCATCTAACGCTAATAAATGAGCTAGCCCAAATGAACTGATAATAGATAAAGTGCTACCCACCAGCATTCCTAAAGACAGAGCTAACCAATGTTGCATGATTAGTTTACGCTGTTTCCAAATAGGAATAGCAAAAGCTACTGTTGCAGGGCCTAACATTAATACAAGCCAGTGTGTGTTTTGCGAATATTCTTTATAGGTGGCATGTAATGGTACTGCAAATGCAAACAATACAATAGGAACAAACAATAAAGGCGATAAAATATAATAACGCTTACGTCTATACAACCAACGACTTAAAAAATAACTCAGCAATGTTAGTAATAGCCAAAGCCAAGGTTTCCACCACTCAATGACCATGTTTTTTTCTCCAGCGGCGCATTAAATTCCAACGATAAATAAGCTCTACAGTAATTGCTGTTCCTAACATCACTAGCACTGTACTGAGTAGAATAATTAGAATTATTTTCCATCCTTGATTCATAATCAGCGTACCATAATCAAGCAAACTCATTACTGCTGGTACAAAAAACAACAGCATTTCACCTAATAATAGTGCCGCTCCTCTCTGTAGTTGATCAGGACTCAACCAACCAGAAGCAAATACCATAAGTAATAATGCTAAACCAATAACACCTGGAGGAATCGAAAGATGAAACCAGACTACCAATTGCTTTCCTATAGCATAAAAAGCAATCAACACCGCTAACTCTGCTAACAACCGAGTTAACATAAAAATATACTGACGTTTCATAATAAATAATACATTGATAAGGGATATCACCTTTAACAGATGATATTAAAAAGCAGAATAGAATTAGCATAATTATTAATTATGCCTTTTTATTATAGCCCTAATTTTATAGCTAAAACAGTGAATTAATTAACTGTGAAGAAAAAATCACTTTTTACAAATAAAACTCGCCTAGCAAAATAAAATAACTCTTTATTTATAAATAGCTTATAATATCGAGTTTACTGCCTTCATACATAAGTATCAATAAGTATTAGTATTTTTCAAATAGCAATGGGGAACTAAACATTATAATTTTTGTCTACAGATTAGGCATTTTTTTGCCAATTATCACTCCTATATATAACCAATCTTGGTTAATAAAAATACCCTATAAATAAATTAGGATAATTATGAAAAAAAAGTCATTTAAAATTAGCCTTGCATGGCAAATATTAATAGCATTAATTTTAGGTATTACATTGGGGGCTATTCTTCACAATGTACCAACTGTACAACTTATTAATATCTTTGGATTTGAAAAAACTATTGTAAATCCTAATGTCACTTGGACTATAAATACTATCTTACAGCCTGCTGGTGATTTATTTATTCGTCTTATTAAAATGATTGTAGTACCTATTGTACTATCGTCCATTGTAGTGGGCGTTGCAGGTATAGGGGATTCTAAAAAGCTTGGACGTATAGGGGTTAAGACCATAGTTTATTTTGAAGTAATTACCACCATTGCTATTGTGGTAGGTATTACTTTTGCTAATGTTTTTCACCCTGGTACAGGTATTGATATTTCTACCTTAACACAAACTGATATCTCTCAATATGCTTCTGCTACCGCACAAGTTTCGCATGAAAATCATTTTGTACAAACCTTAATGTCTTTAGTACCTACCAATATCTTTGCCGCATTAATGCGTGGCGATATGTTGGCAATTATTTTCTTTGCAGTACTGTTTGGGGTTGCATTATCCTCTATTCCTGCGGCTAAAAGAGACCCCTTACTAAATATCTTTAGTGGTGTTTCAGAAACCATGTTTAAAGTAACTAATATTATTATGCTCTATGCGCCAGTGGGAGTTTTTGCATTAATTGCGGTTACTGTTAGTCAGTTTGGTTTTAGTTCATTATTGCCATTACTAAAATTAGTTTCCCTGGTTTATGCGGCTATTCTATTTTTCGCTATTGTGATATTTGGTATTGTGGCAAAAATTTGTGGCTTGAATATTTTTAAACTGATTTTAATCCTAAAAGATGAATTAATACTAGCCTACTCCACTTCAAGTTCTGAAACTGTACTTCCTCGTATTATGGAGAAAATGGAGCACTATGGTGCGCCAAGGTCTATCACTAGCTTTGTTATCCCTACAGGTTATTCTTTTAACTTAGATGGTTCGACCCTTTATCAAAGTATTGCTGCTATTTTTATTGCCCAACTATTTGGTTATAACCTGACAATTTGGCATGAAATTACCCTTGTTCTCACCCTAATGATTACCTCTAAGGGAATTGCAGGTGTACCAGGTGTTTCCTTTGTGGTTTTACTTGCCACTTTAGGCAGCGTGATTGATATGAAAGATGCTACCCTTGGTTTAGCCTTTATTGCAGGGGTTGACCGTATTATGGATATGGCACGTACCGCACTTAATGTGGTAGGTAACTCGCTAGCAGCCTTAGTAGTCGCTAAATGGGAAGGTCAGTTTGATGTTGAAAAATCTCTAGCCTACGAAAAACAAATGCTTCATCCTAAAGGCTAAATTCTCTTAGTTCTTTCTAAAAGCAGTATAGGTATTCTATACTGCTTTACAAATATCTTTCACAAATAAACTAAAACAAATTAGATAAGTACTATTGATATTGTCCTTTTATTATTAAGAGTGATTGTTTAGTTAAACACAACTCACACTCTATCAAGTCATTGAATATCCTCTTGCCACATATCAGCGTGCAATCAATGCGAACACACCCCACCCCAAATATTCACGTGTATATGTGACGTAACGTTTTGGTTCTAAAGTCAGTTGAGTTCGCACTTCTTTTGCAAAATCATCGTTCGGATTTGCTTCAAGCCATCGACGCATGGTGAGCCACTTGGCTGCCTCATACCTATCCCATCCTTCTTGGTCAGCCAGAACCATTTCCACAACATCATAATTAAGGTCACCAAAATAAGTAATAAGCTCTGGCAACATAACAAAGTCAGAAATAGACTCAGCACAGCAACCCTTAACAACATCTTCCGTTGGTGGCAACTGACGCCAGTAGGGTTCACCAATAAGGATTGTTCCACCCGTATGGAGACTCTTCGTCAGAAGCTCGATAGTGCCAGCAATCCCCCCACCAATCCACGTAGCACCGACACAGGCTGCTATATCAACCTTTTTATCAGCGATGTAACCAACAGCATTATCATGAATAAACTTAACTTGACCAGTGACTCCAAGTTCTTTAGCTCGAAGTTTTGCTTGCTTACTGAATAACTGGCTCATATCAATGCCAACACCAGTAATTCCATAATCACGCGCCCAAGTACACAGCATTTCGCCTGAACCGCTACCGAGATCCAGTACACTAGCTCCAGCATCTAAACGCAATACTGCACCAAGCGTAGCAAGTTTTTCTGCTGTAAATGGGTTGTGAATACGATGAGCACTCTCAGTAATATTGAAGATACGTGGGATGTCCAATGTAAAAACTCCTTTTACTAAATTGTACAATAACTGGAATATACCCTTAGTACCTATAGTAAACAAGGAGTTTTGATCATATTAAGATCAGCAAAGTTATTTAGTATCCATTTTTATAATTAAACTGCGTCTACTAAAGCTTCTTGTAGATTATTCGCTAATTTAACTATTTGCTCTGCTCTTTCATTATCGGCTGACCGATACCCTTTTAATAGCGAACACCAGTCTTGATGTGCTCGCGCTTTTTGTAAAGGTTTCGGTAATGTTTTCCACAGATGATGGTCTGTCACATTTAACTCAATCGCCTGATTAGCAGCATGACCACGTTTTACTAAAGCAGTTAATAAATAGCACTGACGAATAGCCAAAATCTGTAAAATAGCATCATCAACACCTAAAAATTGCTTACCTGTAAATTTGCCTACTAATTGATCTTTGTAATTAGAGAATGTTTGCCATGCACTGCCTGTAATAGCACCTAACAACGCAGCAGCTCCTAAGGTTAACCCTGCAAACATCAAATCCACACCTACACCTGCAACAGCTCCAGCAGCAGCACCTTTACCAATACTAAGGCTAAACTGTTTAATGGTTTCAGGGTTAAATAAATCATCATCAAAACGACCATCAATTAAGGGTAAGTTACCTGCAAAAGCGTCATCTTTTCTAAACTGATACAATGCTAACAAAGACTCAATACAATGTTGCTCACGCTTTCTTACTTTATCTTGTAAATTTTGCTTAGCCTCATTGATACTTTTTTCATCTGTAGCCACTAAAAAGCTGTAAGCAGCAATATCTATTAATAGCTCAGCAATTATTTTTAATCCTTGCTGATAACGCTCCACAGATTGTTGCTCATGATAACCAATAAGCTCTAATAGTTGTGGTCGAGCTTGTTCTAATAATAAGGCTAGCGTCTCATATAGGCGACGTTCACCATCCTCTGGTGGTGCAACACTATCAAATTGAACTAATGCATGTAACCCTAAACGTGCTAAAGCCCCTCGCCACTCTTCAGTACGATGATTATTATTGGCTACAAAATTCAGTACAGGTAATAATGGTTTACCTGTATCAATTAGAATTTCTAATTCATCTTTATATTTTGCTAGTACAGGCTCTCTTGCATCGATTACATACAATCCTGCATCAGATTGTAATAATTGCCTTAATACCTTAGCTTCTTGCTCAAAACGCAGTTTTGCCTCATTACTTTTTAAAAAACGTTCAATTCTCTCGGGGCCATCAAGTCTATCCCCTTGAGCCAACTGATCACAATAGTCTAGCAAACCAATAGCATCTTCTAAACCAGGGGTATCATATAGTTCTAATAATGGTTTACCTGCAATTAGTAATTTAGCACCCTCAACATGACGGGTAGTACTAGGTCGATGGGAGACCTCGCCAAAATGAGTATCACGAATTAAAGTTCGTAATAGTGAGGTTTTACCCACATTAGTGTGACCAACCAACGCAAGCACTAATGGCTTAGTCATGCTCTGCTCCTAACCATGCCAGTAAACTATCTTTATCTCCATACGCTAACTGCAATTGATCCAATGTTTGTTGCCAATCAGCGAGGCGTTGCGTATCAGTATCTTGCTCGACTAATAAGCATACCCTAGTTTCTGCTGCACAATGGGCTAACTCTGTAATCAATGCCAATGTTCCTCTATCCACAGAACGTCTGGGATCACAAACGATTAATAATTTAGCAACAGGGTTAATGGTTAACTGATCTAATAGCTGCTTACGTTGTTCTCTTGTTTCTATTAGCCCAGCATCCACTATATGTTCAGATAATGTAGCAGGTGGCCAAGGATAATTAGGCTCTAATTCTACCCCTACTAAGACAGCCCCTTTTTCTGACCAAGTAGCTGATGCTGCTGTTGGTTCTGACCAATGTGCTGGTATAGCATCCGTTACACCGATTATTTCAGTATCTGGTAATAACCGTGACTTTAATAAACTATAACTAGGTAACGATAAATCTAAACTAAGGCGTTTATAACCATATTGGCCAAAACTACTACAAAGAAAAAACAATACTAACCGAGGTAATATTCCATATACTACTAAAACACCTACTAACCAAGTGGCCCAAGTTTGTCTAGCAGTATCTGTCATTACCGCCATATCACCACTTTGCCTAACAAGCTCTTCACTAGGAATAGGAAAGCCTAATATATGAGGTAAAGTGCCTAAAACCTGTACTACAGTTACAAAACTATCGGCACTTAAAATAGTAGTTTGCCAAATAAAGCCATAACGTTGTGTAGCCAATAATAATAACAAACTAATTAAAGCAACTATTGAGGCTAATAACCATAACCCATTGGTTAACTTACCTAACCACCAACGCTCTAGTTTTCTTTGATGTAATAAACTAAGTAAGGCCGGCATTAACTGCACAACTTGCTTTTTACCTGTTAATTTACTGGTTAGCCACAAACTAAAACGACCTAATTGATTAACTGATTGCCCACCAACAAATGTGCCTGCTAACCAAATAATAAGCATTAATATATTTAGGCCCAGCAAACAACCAAGGGCGCTAAAAATATTAATAGTATGTTCTGCCGCTGAAAAGGTAGGTAATACTAGCCCTATACCAACAAAAATAGCTAATACACACAAAATACGCACAGACCAATGCATAGCAGTTAAAGCGCTTTGCTGTGCCAATAATAAATCTGTTTTATTGGCTAACCAGTGAGCACGTGCCACAATACGTGTTTGTAAGTCACCACCCGCTTTACGTGCTTGGCGCACAGCTTCACTATCTGCTAGTACTCCTTGTTGCTCTTCTTGCAAACGAATAGTTTCAGCTAACCATAGCTCATTAAAATGTTGTTGATTAGTTAGTTTAGCCACAATATTTATAAATAGCCTTTGCTAGACACATTAACTTATATTCTACTGCATCTGACTGAAAATATTGTGGATAAATATTTAAATTTTGTTTAAATATAATAAAAGAAATTTAAAGACATATATCTATTCTAGATAATTAATAAAGAAGGCGTATAGTTAAACTGTTAGAAATTTATAGGGTTAACTTATCTCCACTAACCAATGGGCATATAACCTATAAAGTTAATATAGAAGGTAAATACTATGAAATATGTCACTGTCACATTACACAATGCATTAGAACTATTAAACAGTAGTAAAGATTTAGTAGATATAAATGATATTGTGGAAGAAGTAGCAGACTTAACGCACTCTACTATTAAAGATAATACTAGCTTTGAATATAATGCAAATTACTTAGAAAAAATAAAAGGCAATGAATTTATGATCAAAGTATTAAGATTAGCTGAATACCGTATGGCACAAGTGAAAGCTTTATGGACAGAGTTTAAGCGAACCTAATTTACTTAGCATATAAACACGCTAACGCTCTAATTAGCTTTTGAGCTATGTGTGGTTGTAAAGGTTTTATTTTGCTTATATAACACAGTTAAAAAAAGGAGATTAATCTCCTTTTTTATATTTTGAATATTCGCATTATTGAGGTGTGACCTTTGGAAAATCTACCTCTGTTTCAGCCACATTATTCATATAATTCGTCCAAATATTAAGTGCCACATTTTGAACAATTTCTATAATTTCGGCATCGCTATAACCATGTTCATGGATATTTTGTAAATCTTGTGCTGAAACCTTGCCTTTCTTTTCTGCTACCTTCACCGCAAACTCAATAGCAGCTTTAGTTTTCTCATCATTAGAACTACCTTTACGGTTTGCTGCAATTTCAGCATCATCTACTTTCATTAAATTTTTGCTAATATAACTGTGAGCAGATAAACAATAAGAACAACCATTAATCTCAGCTAATGCTAATGAAATACCTTCACGAGTTTTTGCATGTAATTTACCCTTAGCTAAAGCTCCTGAAAGATTGACATAACCTTTTAATGCTACTGGGCTTAACGCTACTAAGCGATATAAATTAGGTACTTTACCTAGTTGTTTATTAACCGCTTCTAGCATCTCACGGGATTCTTCAGGTGCTGCATTAATATCAGCTGGAATATTAAATCTTGACATGTAATCTCCACAATATAGTTCATAATATGCTTAAATAAGACTAACTAATTAATACTTACCCCTTACCTCATCATATAATGAGATAAGAGGTATTAAAGCCCATTGCCTGTTATAACTATTAATCACTACACCTACTATAATCCTCTCTCACATTACAGCTAGCTATCAGCAAAAAGTCTAACAATACGATATAGAACTATCAGTTCATTTTCTCTCTAGACTTAGTGACAAAATAACAACATAACGTATTTTTATTGCTTTTAGCGGTTATAAAAATGCATGATTTAATTGTTACAAAACTTACTAAAATAGGAAAAGAACGCCCTATAAGACTACTAGATGTAATAGAGAGTGCTAATAGCGCTTGAGGCCTCTCCTCTACGAAGAACAAACTATGCATAATTTCCAAGGTATTGTAAAAAAGGACACTGCTAATGAAGTTTTACTAAGTAGTATTTCTAAATCTATCCCTTTACAAGATTACTTATCTTTTAATAAAGATGGTTACAGTGCCTATTGCAAAAAATATAACTCATATTGGTACTTGGTAGAAATTGGAGAACAACCAGAAGGGTATACAAATTTTATCGAAAGGTTAAAAAACTTATTAGATAATTAGCACTATCTCCCCTTTTAATAATATTTATAAAAAAGCCCTAGATTAATTTCTAGGGCTTTGTAAAAGATTAACTACGAATTTTACTTGCTTATAATTCCTGTTTTATATTGCTCAAGTTGGCGGATATCTGGCCAAACTGTCTTATCTGCAAACTCAAAGTGACGGTAGCTTTGGCCCGCCATGCCATTATTGCCTTCTGTTTTAAAGAAGTTAATAAAATGCATTTCATCACCTTGATCACCCACTACTACAATAAGTACATCTCCATCTCGGCGAAAACTAATCATCTCTGGTGTAACATCTTTGCCAAATATAATCTTATCTTTATAACTATCGCTATTAGCATATTGATCAAAACTATCAATAGTATCTTTACCATCGCCTAGGTTAAAATGGATAATATCGCCTGCTGAACTATTGATTCTATTAATAATATGGTCATTACCTAAACCACCTATTAACTCTCCTCGGCCTGTAATAGTATCATCTCCTGCCTCACCATATAGATAATTATAACCAACAGTATCTGTAATAGTATCATTTCCTCCGCCTGCATAGATGGCATCATGATAACTAGTGCCTACAATAGTATCGTCTTCATCACCATAATAATATGTCCATACTAAATTATTTAAGGTTGGACGAATATCTGTCCAAACTGTACCATCTGCAAATTCAAAGTGACGATAACTTTGACCACCCATCCCTAAGTTACCCGCTCCGTTAAAGAAGTTAATAAAGTGCATTTCATCTCCTTGATCACCCACTACTACAATAAGTACATCTCCATCTCGGCGAAAACTAATCATCTCAGGAGTGACATCTTTACCAAATATAATTTTATCTTTATAACTATCGCTATTAGCATATTGATCAAAACTATCAATAGTATCTTTACCATCCCCTAGATTAAAATGGATAATATCGCCTGTTGAATAATTTACTCTATTGATAATATGATCATTACCAATACCGCCTCTAAATTCACCACGTCCTGTGATAGTATCATTTCCAGCTCCTCCATCTAGGTAGTTATAACCTGCAGTATCAGTAATGGTGTCATCACCTGCTCCTGCATAAATAGCATCGTCCCATGGTGTTCCTACGATTTCCTTATTGTAGTTATCAGGATAATATTGTTTTAATACCATTTTACGAATATCCTCCCAAACTGTACCATCTGCAAATTCAAAGTGACGGTAACTTTGGCCCCCCATCCCTGAGTTACCCGCTGCGTTAAAGAAGTTAATAAAGTGCATTTCATCTCCTTGATCACCCACTACTACAATAAGTACATCTCCATCTCGGCGAAAACTAATCATCTCAGGAGTGACATCTTTACCAAATATAATTTTATCTTTATAACTATCGCTATTAGCATATTGATCAAAACTATCAATAGTATCTTTACCATCCCCTAGATTAAAATGGATAATATCGCCTGTTGAATAATTTACTCTATTGATAATATGATCATTACCAATACCGCCTCTAAATTCACCACGTCCTGTGATAGTATCATTTCCAGCTCCTCCATCTAGGTAGTTATAACCTGCAGTATCAGTAATGGTGTCATCACCTGCTCCTGCATAAATAGCATCGTCCCATGGTGTTCCTACGATTTCCTTATTGTAGTTATCAGGATAATATTGTTTTAATACCATTTTACGAATATCCTCCCAAACTGTACCATCTGCAAATTCAAAGTGACGGTAACTTTGGCCCCCCATCCCTGAGTTACCATCTCCTTTAAAGAAGTTAATAAAGTGCATTTCATCTCCTTGATTACCTACCACTACCACTAATACATTACCCTCGCGACGGAAGCTAATCATCTCAGGAGTGACATCTTTGCCAAATATAATTTTATCTTTATAACTATCGCTATTAGCATATTGATCAAAACCATCAATAGTATCTTTACCATCCTCTAGATTAAAATGAATAATATCCCCTGCTGAGTTATTGATTCGGTTCATAATATAATCATTACCTTTGCCGCCTCTAAACTCCCCTCTGCCATAGATAAAGTCATCTCCATCTCCCCCATCTAGGTAGTTATAACCTACAAGATCTTTGATATGATCATTACCACTACCTGCATAGATCGCATCATCCCAAGGCGTTCCTAAAATATTATTTTGATTATCTGCATAATATTGAGTTAGTTTTGTTTTGCGAATATCTGGCCAAATAGTGCCATCTGTAAACTCAAAGTGACGATAAGTTTGACCACCAACTCCATCGGCTAAGCTAAAGAAGTTAATAAAGTGCATTTCATCACCTTGGTCACCCACTACTACTATTAAACTTTCCCCATCTCGACGAAAACTGACCATATCAGGGGTGACATCTTTGCCAAATATAATCTTATCCTTATAGGCGTCACTACCAGCATTACTATCAAAGCTTTCAATAATATCTTTACCATCGCCCAAATTAAAATGAATAATATCTCCTGGTGAGTTAGTTAGTCTATTATTAATATGATCATTACCAATGCCTCCTCTAAACTCGCCTCTTCCCAAAATAACATCATCACCTGCACCACCATCTAAGTAGTTATAACCCACATAATCCCTAATATAATCATTCTCAGCACCTGCATAGATCACATCATCCCATGGTGTACCTAAAATATTATTTTGATTATCTGCATAGTATTGGGTTAATTTTATTTTACGAATATCTGGCCATACTGTACCATCTGCAAATTCAAATTGACGATAGCTTTGACCTGTTGCATTAGAATTACTTTCATCACCAAAAAATCTAACAAAATTCATTTCATCGCCATGATCACCTACTACCACAACTAAAGAAGTTCCCTCACGACGAAAGCTAATCATATCAGGCGTTACATCTTCACCAAACACTACTTTATCTTTATAGTTATCACTACTAGCGTTGCTATCATAACTTTCAATAATATCTTTACCATCACCTAGATTAAAGTGAATGATTTCTCCTGCTGAGCTATCAAATCTACTAACAATACGATCATTACCTTTACCACCTCTAAACTCACCTCTCCCCATGATTACATCGTTACCAGCACCACCATCTAAGTAGTTATAGCCTGTATAACTTTTAATAACATCATCACCTGAACCTGCATAGATAACATCTGTCCATGGGGTACCTATAATTTGGTTATAATCATCAGGGTAATATTGTTTGAGGGGTAGTTTTCGAATATCTTCCCATACTGTTCCATCTGCAAATTCAAATTGGTGATAGGTTTGACCTGCTGCATTGTAAACCGACTCATCACCAAAGAATCTAACAAACCACATTTCATCACCTTGATCGCCTACCACCACAACTAAAGCTGCGCCCTCTCGACGAAATGTGATCATATCAGGGGTAACATCTTCACCAAAAATAACTCTATCTTTATAGCCATTACTATCATAACTATCGATAATATCTTTACCATCACCTAGGTTAAAACGAATAATCTCTCCAGCTGAATTACTGACTATATTCATAATATGGTCATTACCAATACCCCCTATCATTTCTCCTCTTCCTACAATGACATCATCACCAGCACCACCATCTAGATAGTTATAACCTGTATAATCCATAATGACATCATTGCCTGAACCACCTATTAAGGTATCATTACCATTGGTTCCAAAAAGTATCATAGGATCATCAGGAAAGGTTAGTTCTCGGATATCTGCCCAAAAACCACCATTGGCAAACTCAAAACGATTAAAAGTTTGGTAATCAGTGTGTTTATAATAGTTAGTGAAGGTTATTTGATCAGTTTTATCACCTACTTTAACAATTAAGTCATCATTATTTTGACTGAAGCTAATCATTGCTTTGGTAATACCTTCACCAAAGATGACTTTATCTCGCTTACCATAATTTTCATCTTGTAAATCATCGAAAGCATTAACAATATAGTTACCTGCACCACTATTAAAAATCAAGGTATCATGAATACCTGGCTCTTGAGCATTTACTATAAGATCAGTATCCAACCTATCACTTGCTATAGTCTCTTGTTCAGAGCTTGCAACAGCTTGATTATGCGTATTGATATTTTGTGCATGTATTATCTTAAAAGGCGATATAGAGAGCACCATAAAAAGCAAGGTGAATATACGCCGATAGTGTTTTTTAAATTTTTTCATTATGAAATCCTTAGAGCCTCACCAGAAATAGATAAATTCCTATGAAGCTCCTATGTACTATTTATCTTATTAACTGTTTGATATATCTGTTGTTTCTCTATTACGGCTAGAGATGAAGGCATGGTAGGTTGTTTATAGAGGCAATTCTTTTGGCTTAAGCAAAAATTAATTAAAAGTGTATTAAAAAAATTAGCTAAGTTTTGCTATAGCAGATTTCAGATAAAGATTATGAAAATAATTTGATAATTCTAAGGTTTATCTTTTTATTAATAACTAATTACTCATAGAAACTATCCATTGATTAAATAATTTAGAGGTGTAGTAACTATTATTAATTAAATAGCAAATCACTATTTGATATATACAGCATATAAACCTCATTTAATTAATGGTTGAAATAAGGCATTTATTATTCTTATAAAATTTTTGTTTAAGCCAAAAGAATTGCCTCTATAAACAACCTACCATGCCTTCATCTCTAGCCGTAATAGAGAAACAACAGATATATCAAACAGTTAATAAGATAAATAGTACATAGGAGCTTCATAGGAATTTATCTATTTCTGGTGAGGCTCTAAGGATTTCATAATGAAAAAATTTAAAAAACACTATCGGCGTATATTCACCTTGCTCTTTATGGTGCTCTCTATATCGCCTTTTAAAGTAGTTCTCGCCCAAGATGCAGAGTGTGCTGAAGTTAAAGTGATTATTGAGCAAAAACTATCATTTGAACGGCAAGCGTTTGACGCAAAAATGCTGATTAATAATGGTTTAACTTCTGCAAAATTAGAAAATATTCGTATTGAACTGCTATTTGAGGATCAAAACAATCAACCTGTCTCAGTGACTGAAGATGCTAATGAAACAGATGCACTGTTTTTTTACAAAGTAGATTCACTTTCTGGTATCGAAAATATTTCAGGTACAGGTGAGATTGCCAGTAAGTCTTCAGCTGAAATCCACTGGTTAATTATTCCTGCCTATGGAGCGGCAGATGAACGGGATCAATTATATTATGTGGGTGCAAAAGTAAGTTATACCTTAAATGGGGAAGAAACAAGCGTTGATGTTACACCAGATTATATTACGGTAAGACCTTTACCTAAATTAGTTTTAGATTACTTTTTTCCTGAAGATGTTTATGGTGATGATGCTTTTACTACAGAGATAGAACCTTCTATTCCCTTCACTTTAGGTGTGAGAGTTAAAAATACAGGATATGGTATTGCTAATAATACAGCCATTGAATCTGCTCAACCAAAGATTGTAGATAATGCTCAAAACTTATTAGTTAATTTTGAGATTATTGGTGGTTATGTAGCCGATCAACTTATTGGCAAAAGCTTACTACTTAATTTAGGAGATATACAGCCTAATACTTCACAAGTAGGTCGTTGGAATGTTATTACTTCACTGTCTGGCAAGTTTACTGAGTTTACAGCAAGCTATTCTCATGCAGATGGTTTAGGCGGTAAATTAACCTCTTTAATTGACAGTGTGAATACGCATACATTAGTGCATGATGTTAAAGTTGACCTTGCTAATCGAGATAATGTTCGTGACTTTCTTGCATTTGACCAAGACACCTTAAGAGTATATGAATCAGAGGGTATTGATTCAGAAGTCAGTGATCTATCTTCACAAAGTTTACTGCAAGCTAATAATGGTAAATATGATGTTAGCTTTCCTGCCACAATGGGGCTAGTTTACACCAAGCTAGCTGATCCATTTAATGGCACTAGAACACCTATCAATATGCAGCGCTCTGATGGCAAAGTGATTGCTCATGAGAACGTTTGGCTATCAAAAGAGCGTAATGAAGATTTATCTTGGTCTTACTTTATTCATTTATTTGATACAAATTCAACAGGCCAATATCAGTTTACATTTACTGAAATAACCAATAAAGCATCATTAGCAGGCATTGTGTATAACGATACTAATGATAACGGTATATTTGATGAGTCAGAAAAAGGTATTGGCGTTGCAGGTATTCAGTTAACAGGAACAGATCAAGATGGTATAAAAATATCTGCACAGGCTTATACAGATAACCAAGGTCATTTTAATTTCGTAGGATTAAATCCCGGTAATTACTCTCTACAAGCCTTGCCACTTAATGGCCTAAATGATGGTCAAGCAACCACTACAGCAGCAAATGCAATAACCCAAATAAGCAAAATTTCTGATATTCAATTAGCTGCTGGTATACAAGTGGATGGCAATCTGTTTGCCAAAGTAAGTAGCGAAATAGCACTACCCCAAACCAATACAGCAGATCTTGATATTGGCATAGTTACCTCAACCAATTCCGCTAACGTTGATGATACCGTTAAATACACGGTTACTTTAACTAATCATGGCCCTAGTGATGCGATAGACACAAGCGTAGATTTATCTATTCCTAAAAACTTAAGAGTTTATCTTATTAGCAGCACTGCTGGTCAAGTTATCAATAGTAATGGTCGTTGGGTTATCAATAAAATTCCGTCAGGTGCGTCATATACCTTACAGATAAATACAAGAGTTATGCAAGCAACTGGTAATGTCCCTGTAACAGCTACTATTAAAAGCCAAACAGAGGATAAAAATCCAACCAATAATACAGCAACTGTTACTTTGCTAACCACAGCAACTGCAAAATTAAAGCTTGGATTTGAACAATTTATTACTCAAGTTGCATCAAACTATTAATAGGTAAGGATACCATGATGAGTTTTTTAGGAAACAAACAGTTTAGTAACAAGGGTGGGCTTTATCTAGGTCTGTTATTAATTATTACACAATGCCTACAGAGTTATGCTGGCTGTCCAAATAATACATTAGCTAATGAACAAACAGATCAACATAACCAGATTAACTTTGTAAGTCACCAACACAGTTTAGACAATAGTTGTTGGATTAAAGATTCTGAAATAACGGTATTAGCTCAAAAAGAAACAATAACATTGGTTGATGTAAGGTCTAAAACTGAGCAAAAAGCATTACCATTAAATGGTTTATTAGATATTCCTCTCTCTGCTTTACCTAACAAACAGTTTCTAAAGCAACAACCTATTGTATTAGTTGGCACGGGCTTTGATCAGGTTATGCTAAATAAAGCCTGCATACAACTAAAGCAAGCAGGTTTTACAGCAGTTTATGCTTTAGAAGGTGGTGCTTATGTTTTGGATAAAAGCCAACAGCAACATTACGAAATAACACCTGAGCAATATTGGTCTGGCTCAATGGCTAGCCCATGGAAAACCATTGTTATTGATATTGCCGAAGATGATTTACAGGCATTACCCATAAAACCATTTAAACAACTGGTATCCACAACAGATAACGTTGTTTTGGCCATTCACCAAACGTTATCTCAATTCAACCAATTAACCCCTATTCAGCTTGTACTTATTACTCAAGATCAAGCGACAACAAAGCATTGGCAACAGACATTAAATAACCTTACAGATTCTAAACAAATCGTGTGGTTACAGGGAGGCGTACAAAATTATAACGATTATATCAATCAGCAACAAAGCATTCGAAATAACGCAGCAAAAGCATCTATTCGCTCCTGTCGTTAATTCCTATAAACGCATTATAAGGTAATAATATATGAACATATTGCAACACTATAATCGAACCTTGTTTTTACTTTACCTAATTAAAAAACAAAGTTATCGATTACTCACATTAACATTAAAGAGAATAACCAGCTTAATTGCTTTTTGTAGTCTTATCGCAATAAGCAATTTAACAATAGCAGCCACGGATACAGGTTTAACAGGTGATGATCAAGTTAAAGGCCCTTTCCCTATTGGGTTTAACTTTAAATTCTACCAACAGGAATTTAAGGATTTTTATGCTTCAACCAATGGGCTACTACAATTTACCAATCCATCAACAGCCTATTCTAATAACTGTTTACCTAGCAGTCTAAATAATACACTTTATGTATTTTGGGATGATTTAAGAACCAATGTAACAGGCCAACCTAATGGTACCGTTTATTATGAAACCATTGGTGAAGCACCAGATCGCCAATTAATTGTGCAATGGACTAATCAATATTTTTATGGTTCTAATTTACCTATGGGCACCTTCCAAGCCATTCTATTTGAAGGCTCTAATGAAATAAAATTCCAGTACCGTAATCTATTTGATGATCGTAGTAAAGGTAACAGTGCAACCATTGGTATTCAAGGAGAAAACAAACTAGCACAACAAATTAGCTGTAATCAAAGCAATGCTTTGTCCTCTGAACAAGCTATTGTATTTACACCTAATGAATCACTAACAGGCTATACGGTTAACACAAAAGCTGAATATGACTTTATCGATATTTCAGGACTTAGTGTTAGACCACCAGTAGCAGCTAGTCGCTATACAAAAACAAATTTACATTGGACATGGAGCCAACTTGCTACACTGACCTCCTACGAAATAGAAATTCAGGATCAACAAGGTAATACTGTTTTACAACAGGTTGTAGGTAATGTAGGTGAGTTTACCTATAACACCAACCTAACCAATGGCAAAAGCTACAAAGCTAGAGTAAGAGGCAGTATTAACAATGGTGGCACATGGGAATTTTGGTCAGGTTTTTCTTTACCTATCACAGTAGATACAGGCAAACCCCAAGTACAGGTTGATAGCTTCTCCCGCTTAAACGATGAAACTCTTAAAATTACCTATCAAGCAAGTGATGATATCAGTGGCCTTGCCGTAGTTAATCTACAAATAGCCAGTGATGAAGCATTTGATACTATCCTAGTGACAGAGCAACTTTCTATTGAAAACACTTCTGCCACTATTACAAGTATCAACCATAGAGGATCACTCTATGCACGCATAAATGCCGTTGACCAAATTGGTAATATTTCAGATTTTTCTAATATTAAATCAATAGAGCTTTTAGCGCCTACCATTATAACTCCTGTTACCAATAGTAAGCTTAATCAAGCATCTGTAATGGTGTCTGGCAAAGGTGAAGCAGGCGGTTTAGTACAACTCTTTCTCAATGCTCAAGCAATAGGTTCTGAGCTTGAAGTTGATCAACAAAATAACTTTAGCACCACTATTACTTTACCTACTGAAGGTAACTATCAACTAAGTGCAACTATTAAAACTGATTCAGGAACAAGCGAGCTAAGCAACCTTATTAGTGTTGAATATAAACTACCTATTCCTACAGCCAGTTTTGTTACACCAACAGAAGGTTTAACCCTAGTAGCACCCACTCAAATTGAAATCAGTGCTATTGATGAACTAGCGATTAAACAAGTTGAAATCTATATCAACAACAGCAAAAAAGCCACATTAACCAAAATTCCCTATCAATACCAATGGGATGTTACTCAACTTAAAAATGGTGATTACACTATTAAAGTTAATGTCATTAATAGCAGTAATAAAATAGTTACATTAACCCGTCAAGTAAAAGTGGATATACAGCAACCTGAAATACCACAAACTATCTATACAGGAGAAATAACCGATATTTCACCTAAAACAAGTTATGGGCCACAGCCTATTACATTTACAGGGCATGCTATTTATCGAACAGATGCTGAAAAAGCAGCTAATCTGCCTTTAACACTGTTACTGACTACCAATGGCTTTGATAAAACAATTAATGTAGTTACTGATGCAACAGGTGCATTCTCCTATACCTTTCAACCAGCGGCGCATGATGCTGGGCTTTATACCGCAATGGCTATTCACCCGAAAGAATCAAAAACCTATGCACAAGGTAACTTTGCCATCAATCGCATTAAATTTGATATAACAGGTTACAACCTAACCACTGCTAGACACTTAGCAACCCCCATCAAAGTAACAGCTACTACCAGTGCTGGAGCAACCAATCTGCATTGGGAATTAAGAGCAGAAGATCAGCCTACAGGTACTTTACCTAAAGGCATTGAAATTGATACCAGTGCCACAGTTAACATAGCAGCAGGCAAAAGTGCGCCCCTTATTATTAACTTCAAAGCAGATGATACAGCACCCGAAACAGGCACATTATTTTTAACAGCCTTCGCTACAGATTCAGGCAATTTAGAGCGTGGTAAATTCCAAATTAACTACCGTTTAACACCTGCCACACCTGCACTTACTGTTACACCAACCTATATAGAAACAGGTGTCCAACAAGCAAGCAGTATTGTTGAAAGTGTCAAACTTACCAATAAAGGCTTAATTGCTGCTGAAAATGTACAAATTAAACTGCTAGATCAAAACAACAACCCAGCACCTAATTGGGTATTTATTAGTAGCAATCAATTAGGCTCACTAGAAGTAGGTGAAACAGTAGATTTACAGCTTACTGCACAACCAGATAGCAACTTAGCAGATGGTATTTATAAATTTAATATTATCGTAACAGCAAGCAATGGTAACGGCGGCACTATTCCTGTTTCTGTATCTGTCACACAACATGGACAAGGCTCTGTCATGTTTGATGTAGCCGATATCTACACGGCAACATTGGATGAAAATGGCTTACCTATTCAAGGTGTAGCTAACGTCACTATTAAACTACAAAACGAGAATGTACTTACACAACAATACCAATTAAAAACTAATCAACAAGGTCTTGCTGAGCTTAATGATATTCCTCCAGGCATTTATCGCTATCGTGCCAGCGCAACAGATCATGTGGATACAAGTGGCATGTTAGTAATACGTCCCAATGTAACAACCAATGAACATATTTTTATGGAATATCAGCTCATTAATATTGAATTCAATGTTACAGAAACTACTGTTCAAGATGAATATGAAATTGAACTAGAAGCAAGCTTTAATACCCAAGTGCCCGCTCCTGTTATGGTATTTGAACCTATGTCTATCAGCCTAAATGGCATGCAAGCAGGTGATATAAAAACGGGTGAATTAGTATTAACAAATTACGGTTTAGTACAGGCAGAAAATGTTAAATTTTTCCCACCCACTTCAGATACTAAATTCCATTACGAATTCTTAGCTGAAGTACCTACTACTATCGCCCCTAAAACAAGAATTGTTATCCCTTATAAAGTCACAGCCTTAGCAAAACCTGCTTTCAGAATGGCTAGTGCCTTTAGCACAGAGACCACAAACGAAGATTGTGACTCTTATGTTAAATACTTCTCAGAAGAACACACTAGCGAATGCGCCAATGGCGACACCTCAAATGGAAGAAGCCAAGGTAATTACAACAAAGTAGCAGGTAAAAGCTGTAATACAGCCTCTGTTGGTGGTAGTAACAATATCGGCGGATGGGGTTCAGGAGGTTTTGGTGGTGGTACTTCAGGCGGCGCATCAGGCGGCTGGACAGGTGGTGGTTTAGTTACACCAAACCCTATGCCTTTAACACCTGCATGTATCCCAGATTGTGAAGATGGTTGTGGTGGCACAGGCTCATCACCAGTTAATTAATTTAAGGAATTATCTATGTCAATTATTAAACGAAAAAAACACAAAAGAAAACATGTAAAAAAATCATTTACAGATTATTTAATACCTATTGGTTTAATGATTATAATGATCATTATATCCATACCTAAAACAGTATTAGCACAAGCATTATTTAACTTTGATGGTTCAGAACAAAGTATAACCAATGTACCCAATGCAAAAATAAAATTACCTAATACAGAATATACTGAAAGCACTGTTGACTTAAGTGTTAAAGCATTAGGTGGCAATATACAAATAAATCGTACTTGGGAAAATGGTCGCTGGTATGTTAATCCAGCATGGACTAATTTACGCTTTATCCATAATCCACTTGATAACAGCATACAATATATAGACCGTGCCAATATCATTTTTGAACGTACAGGTGATATTAATCTCTATCGATTTGATCAAGTTTATATTAAAAAAACTGATACAGGCTGGCAATGGTACGATCGTCAAGGCAATTGGATTAACTATGATGATAAAGGCCGTATAACAGAATACGGTAATCCTAATAATGTTAAAGTATCTTTTGTGCTAGATAATCAAGGAGCTCGTACAGCAGTAAAAGATCATCATGGAGAATTAGTTTATAGCTTCACCTATGATACTAATGATCGCCTAACACAAGTAAAAGATCGTGAGAACCGAACAGTTACTTATCATTGGCAAGGTAATCTTTTAGTTAAGGTAACGGATGTACTTGGTAATGATTGGCACTATGGCTATGATAGTAAAGGCCAACTTAACCAAAAAACTGAACCAGATGGCGGTATTATAAAAATTGAATATACTGATAGTGTTATTGCTCCACAAACAGCAATGACAAGTGGTAAGGCCATTATTCAAACTTCACCAACCAATGTAATTAAAAAAAATAAATATCGTACAGACCTAAAAGAAGTTAAAACATCACGTGTGGCTAAAGTTATTGATAAAACTGAGGCTGTTACTGCCTATAGCACACAATATAACAGTACAAACAAAGAATACACTATTACTATAATAGATCCTTTAGGCAAGAAAACTGTTACTTCTTTTAATAAAGAAGGTAAAAAGAAATCTACTGCTGTCAATGGTGCAGTAACCGAAACATTTACTAGAGATGGTGACTATCTTTTAAAAGTAACTAATCAAAGAGGATTAACAACTACCATCTCTTATAGTCAAACTAAACAACCTATAAAAATTATTTATCCAGATGGCTCATTTGAACAATTTGAATATAATAATTTAGATCAAAAAACCCGCCATATTAACCAACTAGGTAATATAACTACTTGGCAATATGATCCTGTAGGTAATTTAATTAAACAGGTTGAAGCGCAAGGTAAACCTGAACAAAAAGTTACTACATGGACTCAAGATATTTATGGCCAAACTACTATCAATACTACAGGCGAAAACGACAAAGCTATTACTTTAAATTACTCTTATGATCAATATGGTAATGTAAAAAAATATACTGATGGTAATGGTAATAGCTATACTTATACATATAATATTCAAGGCCAAATTATAAGTAAAACAAATCCTCTAAATAACACATGGAAAACTGATTACAACTTAGCAGGATACCCTCTACAATCTATCGATCCACTTAATAATATAACCAAATACTCAACAGACTTCATAGGGCGAGTAACAGAAGTTATTGATCCTTTAGGCTATAAAAGAAATTATAATTATAATTTTGATAGTAATGGGTTAAAAGTTGAACAAATTAATGAACTAAGTCAAACCACCACTGATTACTATGATACCTTAGCTCGCCCAATAAAAACTATTTCACCATCTGGACTAGAAACTATACAATTGTACGATAATGATGGAAATTTAAAACAACTAACTGAACCGACAGGTAATAGTATACTTATAGAGTACGGAGCCATAGGCAGTGGTTTAGAAGGCCTAGAAACCAGGGTATTTTATCCAACTTATAGTGAAGCCTTTAAATATGATGAGTTAAATCGGCCTGCTCAGATTAGTCAAACTCTAGATAGTAATACTAGCCTAGTTAGTCATATTAGTTACAATAAATTAGATGAGGTTACTCATATAATAAAACCTAACAATAGCAGCCTAATTTTTGAATATGATGCATTAGGTAATATAATAAAACAAATAAAACCATTAGGAGGAGAAACCAAACAAGCTTGGGATATTTTTGGCAATATTACTCAAGTACTTGATGCTAAAGGCAACATATACACTTTTGATTATGATAAAAATAATAATCTAACTAAAGAAACATATGCATTAGGTAGCATTATTGAAAATACGTATGACACAGCAAATCAACTTATTCAACAAAAATATGCTGATGGTAATACTATTACCTATCAATATGATAAAGCTGGGCGTAAAATAAAGGACATCTTTACAGCTAAAAATCAAACAATACCAAGCCAAACCATCACTTATATTTATAATAAAATTAATCAACTTACTGAAATAATACAAAGTGGTGATAGTAATACACATTTTGTTTATACTCTAGATCCTTTAGGTCGTAAAACAAAAGAAACTATTACTTATGGCATAGGTATTCACAAAGTTACATCCGTTCTTAAATACACTTATGATGAAGATGATGCCTTAACTAGTATAACCTACCCTGATAATACAACAGTAAACTATACATATGAAAAGGGCCTATTAAAACAAATACTATTACCTAATAAAGAAACTATTAATTGGACTAATTATAAACAAAGCAAACCAACAAAAATTCTATTTCCTAGTGCCTTACAAACTTATCAATATGATAATTTATTACGACCATTAGATATCAAAGTCATAACCAAAAATAATGATGTATTGATGAGCCGTCGATATACCTATGACTTAATAGGTAATATTCAACATATTGAAACAGAAAATGGAAAGCGAAACTATACATACGACTTACTGGATCAATTGATACTTAGTCAACCATCCCAACAGTTACAACAAAAGGGTTTACCAATTGAATCTTACAGTTATGATCAAATAGGTAATCGTATTGGTAGTACTCACCAGATCGGTAACTGGCTATATAATGATAAAAACCAGTTAATCGAATGGGGAGAAAACCAGCAAAAAACTATTTTAACCTATACTGAAAATGGGCATCTTGCTAGCGAAACAAATGTAAATAAACAACTAAATTATATTTATAATGTAGCTAATAGATTAGTAGCTATAAACAATGCAGATAATACAGAAATAGCTAGTTATCAGTATGATCCTTTTGGCCGTCGCATTAGCAAAACCGTTAATGGCGCTACCACTTATTTTATCTATTCAGATAACGGCCTAATCGCGGAGCTAAATGATCAAGGTTTAATGCAAATTGCCTATGGTTGGGAACCTAATACAGATTGGGGAACCGCTCCATTATGGCAAGCTAATATCATTACTAATAATTCATTAACCACCGCTCAATATCATTATTTACATAGTGACCACTTGGGTACACCTCAAATAGCCACAAACTCTAATGGTAAAGTAACATGGCAAAGTGTATCAGAAAGCTTTGGAAAAACGGTTACTAATCCAAATAACCAAATTACAATGAACTTACGTTTTCCTGGCCAGTATTTTGATCAGGAATCTGGCTTACATTATAATTACTTCAGAGATTATAATTCTAATATAGGCCGTTATATTCAAAGTGATCCTATTGGATTAGAAGGAGGTATTAACCTATATGAATATGTAGAAAATAATCCATTAAATAAATTTGATAATAATGGCTTATATCCAACAACAGTAGACGCAGCTTGTAGGCAAAACCCTACTCTTTGTGCTGCAGTTGGGGGTGCTAGAACTAAACCTTCAACATCACCTGTAGTTGATACTATGCCCCCTTTGTTTCCTCCTGAAAAAAGAGGTAGTGACTGGGGTTGTAAAGCTAGAGCAGAATGTGATGATAATAAACCAGGTAATTGTCCAAAAGATCCGAAGCAACGAGCCAAATTTGCAACATGGTATGATCCCAATTTTCATGTAGCAAGGTCAACCGCTAGCACCTTAGCAACACAAAGATTAGGTTGCAAACCTAAGCATAATGCATGCGTTTGTGTTAAAAAAGGCAAGCAAATATATAGAGGTGGATGCGGAAATAAACAAGGAAATTAGTATTTTATAAAATATAGATATGTAACTTATAACTCATCGCATTAAAGTGGGTTATAAGTTATAAAAATTAATTATTAGCACTTACAATACAGATATTTTAATATTTTTTCTTTTTCTAAGTTCTACTATCAATATGCCTATAATAAGATAAACTTAATAAATTTACTCAACTCTCACTATAAAACCTAAAAAACTCATACTATTATTTGCTTAAAATCATTATTAAAAATAAAACCTTTTTGTTATATTAATCAACCGAATTAAAACTGATTAAAAGGAACGTTTACTTAAAAAATAGTATTAGTTATTTTGATTGGTAATTTACTGGAAAATAGTTTTAAAATGACTTTCAAAAGTCAGAAAATAAAAACTATTTACAAAGAAGAATCAATTAGAATAAAGAATTTATACTAACATTTCCCTCCACTTTAGGTTGCTACAAATGGTGAATATATGACTTTTCGCTATCTATTAGTTTTAGCTGTACCTATTTTCTGTACGGCTTGTTCCAAAAATGTTGAAGTTATTAGTACTAATATAGTAAATAAACCTGACTCTATTATCCCCTTGGAAATATGCTTTAATCAGCAATTTTCAAATCGTTTAAAAGCAAAAATAACCGTTGTTACTAAAGATAATTTAATTTTTTCTAGGCAAGATATAGCCTTATCTTTTGACCACAAAAATAAAACAAATTGCTTATCTCTAAATGCTGGAAAGTCTTTATTACCTAAAAGAGCCCCAAAAGAATTACGCATGCAAGCAAGAAATAGCTTAAAAAATGAAAATATTAAATCAATAGATATTAAATTATCCCAAAATAGTGGACCCTTTTATAACTCAGAAAACCAAATTACTGAATATTTAAAAACCTTCTAGCTTTAATAATACTTTAATCATTTTCTAAAAGATTATATGAATACTTGCAAATTTAAAAAAAATTCTGGTATATTAAAAATATTGAAATATAAAAACAAAATTTTATAGTATTAACTTACAGTAAAAAATAATTACTAATTAATGAGTTATCGGGAGGCTTATGACTAAAGAAGAGCAATTAATACTTGGCCAAGCTTACACAGCTAAAGATCATCCAATTGAAGAGTTTAGATGTGTAGAAGTAACTAAAGACTCTAACCATTACCATGCAGCTAGTAATCTTGTTGCTAAAGGTTATCTTACAACATTATTTACCGAAAACTTTTTTATTATCACGGATAATGGTATTAAGTGTTGGGGAACACAAAGTTTATCCTAAATACTAGGAAAACCTTTTAAAACAATTCTCTAACCAAGAAGCCCCAATTAAGGGGTTTCTTATCAAGATTTAATTTTATCTTGAATCGCTATTTTGTTAGTACTGTAACTATCTTACTGATTTTCCCAAATAAGGATGGTAGATTGTTTTGGTACTTTTAGATAAAAGTCTAGTCCATCTTGTATTGAGTTTGAATATAGATGTTCACCCATAGCTAACCTACGGGTATCATTTATATCCCAACCAAGTTGGTTAGCCATATGCGTTGCAACTATATCAATATCTCTAGTTATGTAAGTAAATGTCCAATCTACTGTTAGTGTATGATTCGGATAGTCTGACTCTGATAATTGTGACATTACTCTTTCATAGCCTGTCTCATTACCTTCTTGTACCCATTCATTTGGTAAACAGCCTGATAAGCAAAGCCCCTTTGGACCACGTTGTGAAGGTACTATCCACACAATAGCATTCCTTGTCCAAGAACGACAACGTTCTAGAAAATTAATAGCATCTGCTTGCGGTGCAATCATATTTGCAGCCAACACGGTATCAAAAGACTGGCTAGATAGATTATGTACTTCTTTCCAACCAGTGGGAATAACACGTGTACAATTTGGATAGGAATGTAAACGATCACACATATACGGGTCTGGCTCTATAGCAACCCAATGATTATTTTGAGCCTGTAATGATGAACCCAATTGACCACCCCCTGCTCCTACATCAAGCAAGTCCCCAATATTAACCAATGTCTGAATAATCAGAGGAGCGACAGAATCTATATAATCTGAAGAGTCAACACCTTCTGCATAAATAGCCATGGGGTTTAGTTGACAGTCAATCTGCGTCATAATTTTTAGCCACCCTCAATAATATTAATAATCAATATACATCTAACTTCATCACATCATGCTCTTACTAATAAAAGATTAACAGCAGTTCTATTAGAAGTGATAATTTACATTAATCTGAGTTTGATAAGACTTATACCTATTTTCTCCCCATACACCACCTACTTCCCCAGACAGACTCCATCTATTATTGATATTTCCCTGTACACCTATCTTAGCCTCATAACGGTTACGAGGTAGCCCATCACGCTCATTCTCACCATTAAACTTTAATTGATTCTTAGCCGTTGAGTTGATCCAATTCGCTTCTAAAAAGGGTTCCAACATAGATTTTTGGGTACCGCGACCATGTAAGCGTATACCAGTACGACTAACTAAACCACTGGCTTTATTAGCAGTAACAATTAAACCATTTTTATCACGTTGATTATCTGCATCATATAAATTATAAATAAACTGTTGTTGTGGCGTAATTAACCATTCATATTGGTTATTATTGGCAATAGAAATACCATACCCTGCTTCAACAGAGCTACTCCAAACATTACTATTATAATGATGAGTTCCAAGCTGTCCCTTGCCCTCAACCTTATTACGGAACCAGTTCATTTCAGTCCACGTATCAATATATAAGCCTGTTTGGGTATCTCTATTGGCAAAATAGGTAGCATAACCGCCCACGTTATAACCTTTTACATTACCTTCCGCTTTAGTACGGGTATTTCTAGAGGTACTGGTATTTTTATGATCGCCGTAACCCGCCATCACACCTAAATGTAAATAACCTGAATTTAACTTTAACACAGCGAGGTCACCCCCCATCTGCGCCATATAAGTACGAGAGCGATTACTTAAGGCATTGCTGGCACTACGATACCCCTCATGAGTCATCTTAGTACGAAACCATAAGAATTGTTGTTCAGCATCATCACTCGCACCCTTAGTTGCAATCAATCTGTCAAAAAGTGACATCTTAAACATTTCTGTAGCCACCGTTTGATTGCTTAGATAAGCGCCTATCGATGGGTTTAGGTTATAAGAGCTTGCATCCCAACCTGCTTTAGCCTTATTACTTAAATACCAATTATAATTAGTAAGATCATCTTCAGGTTGACTTAAAATATACTCATATCTTCCTGCTAATACAGGACTATTCAATACAAAAGCATCATTTGAACTGATACCATTCACTTCAACAATCTTAATACCATGATCAGGGTTAGTAATAAGCGCATTAATGCTATCTTGTGTCGGACGTATAGTCACCAACGTTGCACCACCTGCACCCGTCGAAACATCACCATTAATAATCAATTGATCACTTTTACCATCAACACTATCATCCTTACCTATTAATGTATTAACAATCAGCTCACCACCATCAGAAACATAATTACCATTAATAGTCAGTGTGTTACCAATATAATTACTATGTACAGCTGTATTAGCTCTAGCTGAACTATTAGTAGTTAAGTCTATAATACCTGCATTATTAAAAGTACCTACCTCAATAACTGCATGGCTTGCTGTATCGATATTGCTACCTATAAAGTTTTTATCACCAAATGCAACAGTACCTCTATTATTAAATACACCTTTACCATCAGTACCTATCGTTGAGGTTGATATTCCTTTACTGTTACCATCTGCACCAAAATCTTGTAAAGAAAATAAGCCACCTTGCTCATTATTAACCGTCACGTTACCACCGTTTAACGTAACATAACCTATAATTTTGCCTGTATTTAAAATATCAGTAGAGTTTCTGGTAGCATCACCATTAGTAATCACCGCAAGGTCATTATCAGAAGTAATGGTGCCTCCAAGGTTATTAACAGCTATATTACCTGTTGAACTGGTCAAATTAATACCTGCACCATTACTACCTCTCCCCCCCTGTATAGTAGTATCGCCCATTAGTGAAACAGTATTATCACCTGAAGCACTCACTGCCTTAATAGCTATGCCATCTGTTGAATCAGCCCTTACTAATTTTGTATTCATAATTGTTGCTGATGTTCCGCCACTATCAGCAGATACAAGATTAATGGCCGTCGCCTTACCTTGTGTTGAGCTAGCTTTAACCTCAGAGCTATTCATAACCATCACAGTAGCCGCACCATTACCATAACCTGTTGCTTGTGCAGAAATAGCGGTGGCATCACCTTTTGTAGAAGTAGCTGAGATAGCATTAGTTTGAGAGACACTCACTATAACAGAACTACTCTTTGCTCCATTAGCTGAAATAGTAGTGGTTTCACCCTCGCCAGATACTTTCAATGTATCAGCATAGTTTACTTGAATAAATGAAGTATTTGCTTGCCCATTAGATTGGGTCAGTAAGCCAATTAACTTGTTACTATCTGAACTACCTAACGACTCTATATTTAATGAAGAACGTTGAACATTATTCACATTTCCAAAATTAATAGTGGCCGCACCGCTATCAGTCACAGCCGAAGAAACACCTATTGCACTATTTGAATAAATATTGATATTTCCCTTTACATTAATCATAGAGGTAGCGGCTGTTGTGGTGGAGTCTATGCCTATATTTGATGACAAGCTAGGAGTGCTCGAGCCAGTGATAGTCATATTACCGGCATAATCAATGATAGCATCTCCTTTTGTATTACTATTAGTTGTTTTAATGCCAACTGTATTACCACCAGCGATATTAATATCACCTGTTGCTTTTACTTGAATATTACCTGTATCACCACCTTTGGCATCAGCAATAATGGCAGCACTGTTATCACCAAACACATCAATACTCTTCATAATGGCATTGATATAGTTACGGCCTCCCCCAGTATTAATACTATAGATCCCAGCTGATAATGATGTAGGATAGGCTGAGTTTGAGCCTGAATTAATACGGATACTATTTTGTTGATCATTATAAGTGACCGTTCCACCATTTTTATTGGTAGTTGATAAAGAAATACCTTTAGATCCACTAGCACCGTTGACAATAGCACCCGCTGTATCTTTTCCTATGGTAATTTGACCTGATGCTCTAATGATAGGCGCTTCAACACCATCAGCACCTGTTGCATTAACACTGATACCCGTATTACTTAATCCATTCGTTGTAATATTGCCTGAAGACTCAACATATGCAGTTGCTGCTGTTGCACTAATAACTACCCCATAATCACCATTTAATGTAACATTTCCTTGATTAATTATTTTAGCGTTATCTTTTGCAGAAATACCAACCCCTATCGCACCGTTTCCCGTCAGTGTAATATCACTATCTTGTGTTAAATCAATCTGACCACTACCACCTTTGTTTTCTACCCATACGCCTTGAGGGAAAGATGATGTATTAGTTAGCTTTATAGTAGCGCCTGATGTCACTTTGGCTAAAGAATCGGCTGTATCCGTCCTTACATAAATACCTACAATATTAGAAGATGCAGTAGCGGTAATAGACGTATTTTTATCAACCTCTACTTCAAGATTGCCATAATTATTATTGTACCTATCTGCACCATTGACCCCACCTAGACTGATAACAGCACCTTTACTTAGAGAGGTACTGCCATTAACAACTTCAGTTCCCTGAACTACTAGTTTTTTAATATTACCATCTTGGACAAGCGCTCCATTAACGGTTCCACCCTTATACGTAACCGTAGAGTTATCATCACTCACTGTAATAGTTGGTGGGGCTGCATAAATTGCAACAGAAGATGTAGCTAAAAACAAACCAGATATAAAAAAACTATACTTTTGCATAACATAACAACCAAAAATGGAATTTAATGAACACAAAGAAAACATCAGAAAAACAGGGAGGAATATAACTATTTCAACTAGTTAACGAACATTAATCTTCAAATTAAGTATCACATAAGACTTATTGCTAATACAAAAATATTCTTTACTTATTCATAAACTATTCATCATCTTAAATAGCATTTTCTAAAACTTTTCAACAAAGTATAGCGTTTAGCTTTAAGTTAAAAGATGATTTTTCCAAAAATTATGATAAAGCTAATTAGTAGAACCACTTAATTAATAATAAGCATCTTTATTTTTCTTATCTATAATTGATATTTGTATATTCTGTAATGTTATTTCCCTGCCATACAGACAGATTTTAATTAACTTATACTCTCTATTTGATAGGAACTATTACATGGTAGAAGTCATGTTTTTACAAAAAAAATATTGGGCTGAATTCTATGTGTATTCAGCACTATTATCTCCATAATAGCTTTAAGTCAAGCTTATACTCATGCTGTCTATTTGGGTGATAATAATCATATTATGACTGTTTGTAATGTCTCTGTATCCTTAAGCAAGACATTAAAAGGAATTTATTAAGTAAAAGATATACAACAAAAGATTTTAGACGATTATTTATTTTGCTTTGAACAAGATATTGTGCCTACAAAGAGGCCACAAAATGCGACCTCTTTTTTTACTGTTAATTAGTTCTTAATAACTGGACATGCCATATTACTAGGAACTACTTTAGTAAATTGTGCAATTAAATAATCAAATTTAAATTTTTGATAATTGCAGAATTTCTTACCATAATGGCCTTGAGTTTCACTCACCAAAACAACTTTGATAGGTGAGTATCCACCTTGTGAACCATATTGATATGCAGAAACTTGTGTTGATAATAATCCCACTACCATGATTAAAAGTAATTTTTTCATTACTATATCCTTTTAAATATTAAATTTATTTCATTTCGACTCCAAATAGAGTCAACGGCATTCTATGTGAATAATAATATTTATAAATCAATACCTTGGTCTTATTTACAAAGATACACCCATCAACACTTATAAATAATTTTAGCTAATAGACTACAGTCTTAATCAAATTTGATAACCACTAAGCATTTAAAAAACTCATATTTTAAAAAACCTCTAATTATACTGTTATTGGTATTTCATTAGATCATTATCAAGTACTTAATGATTATGATAAGCTAACTTTATTTCCAAATGATGTTTCCAAAATAATTGATCATGATACTCTTTCAGATTGAGTCACAATAAATGGCTTATAGCTTTTTCTATAATCCTTCTCTTATATGTTTGGTCATATAGGATTGTGCCTATGATCAACTGTTAAAAGCCAGCTGCTCTATTGACTGAGCTATACTGAACCCGAACAAGGGACTCAATGATTAACCGACACTTAATCTGCGAAGTCATTTGTTATTTTTTACCTAAAAGACCTAGTGCTTATTACTTTTGTAATATAAACAACGTATCAGCCTTAAAATTGGGTAGAAAAATTATTGTTATAATTGGCTATTTATTAATATACAAATAAATATTTGCATTTCTGCGAGTTTCCTTAATTAACTTTTATTACACTAAACATATAGATAGCATTAAAATTTAATAACATTAAAACATAATAAAAATCATATTCTTAACTACTTGATCGTATTTAAGCTCATACTATTATCATCAGTCAATACAAGACTGACGGCTTTAACAAACAGTTTCACTTATTCAATACTAGTAGCACTAAATAGTACTGTCACTGCTTTTTTTGCTATTAACCAAGCTAATACTATCTCCATAGGTATTACTTCATGCTGTTTAGCAATTTTATCTATTGCAACAAGAATAGCAAATCCACGTTCATTTAAATATTTCTCTACTCTCTGTCCACGTTTACTGTTCTTTAAATCAGCCTCACTTCTATATTTCCCTTATAAAAAGCCTGATGAACGATATTAGAATTCATCTGGCATCAACGTTTCTAGTAGATGCATTCGATCTGTAGGCAAAAGTAAATTATATTCTGCAGCGATAATTGTCCAATTGTGGGGTGTAAAGTAGATAAAATTTTCTTCTAAACCTCCACATTGAATTGTTTCTATAACTTCTAATGTTTTAGCATCAATCACATACACCTCACCGCCACAAAAGAACATAATAATTTTATTGCCCTCATAATGCCAATAGGAGTCACATAAAAGAGTAGAACGGTCTTCTAATGTATTTCTTTCTGTTAAGACATTACCACTTTTATCCAATAATTGAAAAATACACTGACGGTTTCTTCGCCCAACTAAATAGATTTTTTCACCATCAGGAGATAAAGAACTAACACAATATCTGAGATCTGTGGTAAGCGTAATAGGACCATTAGTTGTCCAGTAAAATAAAATATCCTGCAGTTCAGAAAAATAGTTTCCTGGGGCATTAAAAGTTAATAATACGGTATCTGTTGTTTGTGCTGTAGTCATACTTCTGACATCAAAACCTTTGGGAGCCTCATACCAATGCAGTAATTGTGCTGTTTCAATATCCCATATAGCTAACCCACTATTTCCTAACCAAGGAGTCTGTTGAGTTTTTAGCCATTGTTCTAATTTTTCATCAAAGAAAAGTTGATATGCTTCTTTTGCAACAAATAAGAAACTCCCCGTTTCGTCAAAAGCAATACTGTTTGTACTAAAGAAAGGACACACTATAGTTTGTAAAATATCACCCGTTGCTGTGCTCATAATCAGTATTTCAGCTTGTGCAAAACCGAATCCCTCATAATCAACCTCTACTGAATAATAAACTGCTAGTTTTTTACCATCATCTGTTAAGGCAATACTATATATAAACTCTTCCTTTTTTTTACACTCCACATTTTTATAAAGAAAAATTTGCTTTTGTGTTAATACATCCCAGACAACAACATCCGTATTGTCAATAACTAATGCAAAAAAAAGTCCATTGCGGGTAACAGCTAAATGAGTACTTCTTTTGTGATTTAATAATATGCCTCCTTGTTCTTTAATTTTACGCTCTAACTCTTTTTTACTCATCTTAGCTTCCCTTATATAACCACTTTTTAATTTATAAATCTTTTTCTAAAGAATAAAATTGCGTACTATCCAACTTATCTGTCTAGTAAGCATTTTCATATAGCCTACTATCCCATCCACACCTATCTATTAGAAAGCATTTTTACAGCTAAAACGTGTTTGCACACCCCTCTTTTCCCCTGATATTTGGAATACCATAGGCAGGTACAGCGTTCTGCTGATTGATCAATTGTTACTCGATAACTTAATTCATTATGCCTAACTTCTGCTATCACTTTATCTGGCTCTTTGCTAATAAAGGTAACGTGATTATCGTCAACTAATTGCTTAGCGTTTTTTAAACGAGGATTAAAGGCTAAAATATTTTCCATTTTAAAAGGTAATCGACGGAAATAATGCTGTTCTTGATACAAGTCGTAACCTAATAATCCCATGCTTGATAACGATTGAGTTAAGCCATCAGGATTATCTAGTGGTAATTTGATAGGTTCTAATAAACTGGGGATAAACGCTTGATTTGGACTTAATAAGGTATGAGCTTGCTCAAGCCAATCTAAAATATCAGCGCTTTCTAACAAAGGATCATTTATTAGACTATCTAATACCTTTCCCTCACCAGAAAAGCCACGGTATAAATCAGGCGAGTAAGCCAAAGTAAAGCGCATACACCCTAAGTCAGCAACAAAACAAGCACTTTGAGCGTCATCATTACTTTGAAAAATCCTTAACTCATCACAAAAAGGTAGTAATGTTGCCAATAGTTGTAAACGTTGTATGCCTCCAATACGTATTCCCTGTGCAGAGGCAATGGGAGTAAAGACAAATTTATTGGCACGGTTAATAATATAAAACTCCCCCTTCACTTGTCCCTTGGGCAAAGCTTGTAACAACTGCATACTCTGTAGTTTATTTAGCACAAAAACTGGTTTCATTTCAGCCAAACTGAGCTGTACGGTCGTCAACCCTTTAATCCAGCGGACAGGCAGTTTTACTTTTTTCTCAGTCACCTGCTCTTGTCCTGTTTCTAAAGTTACTTCATCACGACCGATACCTAAAGCGACTTTTTCATTTTTTTGAATACGGCTTAACGCATTTAAAATGGGATCATTAAAATCAACATTGGTGGTACCCTCTGCAACAAAATGCCCTTCCACGGCTGACTCCAATAAATCTAAGCGCGCATAAACACCATTACAGGAAGAAAAAGCTTCAAATCTTAATTGATCGCTACCCGCAGATACAATGGGATCTCTCAAACTCGGTGCTATAGGTAAAAAGCTAGTCCTAACTACTTTAGAAAGTAACATTAAGCATTTTGCTGTAGTGGCTGGATCAATTAAATAACCTTTAAAAAAGCTCGGTATTCTGTCTATCTCTGGCAGCTCGGCTTGGTGGGACAAGGCAATATCTGTTTGGTTATCACTATAACTAATGCGTGACGGTGTAGGGTAATTTATATGAGTATCAGTAATCATTATACCGTCCCATTTAACTGGCTAATTTTTTTGAGTAAGCTACTGAGTGACTTATGCTCTTGCCATTGTTTTAAAATAGGCAATAATTCATCACTGGGTGAAGTCTGTAAGCGTACTAGTAGATCAAAATATAGTTCTAATAGTTTTTTAAAATTATTCGGAAGCTCTGCTTTCTTTGCCATTCTCTTAAATATGATTTCAAGCCATTGCAACAACGCACTATTATGCAAAGCAGAAATATCTTTAAGTGCAGTTAATGCTTCTACTAAACGTCCTAATGGGGCATAGCCACCTCGAATAAGCATCACTAACCGTTTCGTTAGCTCCTCTAATGGAAGGCGTTGCTCTTGAATAGATTGAATAACTAACTCAATAGCCAATAAGCGAACTTCTTTTTGCTTCTTTAATAATCCACAAGCCAATACCCATAATCCATTACTACGATAAATAACTGTTAAATTAAAAGATGCTTCTAAAAACTCTCTTAAGGTATAGCCATTATAGTCAGCTTTTTCACCATTATATCTCATAATAAATAATGCAATAGATTCTTGATATTGAGGCATTAGGCTACAATAGTAACGTACATCACCAGGACTACCTAAATCAGTATAGGTTCTATCTTGATGAAATTCACCATCATAGCCTATCGCATACAAAAAACTATCCACAGCTTTTTGATAAGCAGGCAGTTTAAAAACTAATCTAATAACTTCATCTGTTATCTCTCCCTGAAAATAGCCACTAGCTTCTTTAATTAAGTTAAAGTTTGGTTGCCAAGGTTCTTGAACAAAAGGTATAGCTGATAATGCACCATTATTAAATACATCAAAAATGTGCTCAGGATAAAAAGTTCTAGCAGCGGTAGCCCAAACGCCTTCCATTAGCTGTATTTCTTTTCTATTAACTATTTCAGTCAATAAATCTACGGACTTTCTCTGCTTAATAGCTGAACTATCAGCTAGGCAAAAACGTATTAATAAAGCAAGTTCTGCACTAAGTTGCTCTGCTAAGATTAATGCTTCTTGAGTGTTTTCTCGAACCATTCTACTAATAGCAATACTTAAATCTATCTTATCAATGGGTTGTTGTTTTTCATAGGCAATTAACCGCTCCACTAATACTTTCGGATCAATCCAGTAGGGTTGATGTGTTGGTAAAGATAACAGTGGTAAGCAGTATTCTTTGTTAATACCACGACGTACATATTCCATTTGATTAAGTATAATATGAGCTGATCCCATACAATAAATATTAGTAAAATCTTTAGTAGGGTCCTCCAAGAGTGAAGCAAAACACATCCCAAAAATGTGACGAAAATAAAGCATACCTTGGATATTACCAAGCTGCTTGATATAAGGTTTAAGTTGTTTATCAGCATCCTCTGGAAAAAGGTGACGACAACACAGTAAAGTATATATTAATAACTCTGAATCAATAGGGTCGGTTGACTGAATAAAATGGCCAAATAAATAAAGTATCTCATCCCAACTAGTGGGCAAAGCAATTGTATTATCTGGCTGTAAACACTGCACATAAGGTATTTGATATTGATAGTGGCACACATCACGCGACGAAATATCATCAGGTATTGCCGATGCTAAAGAAACTAAATAATCAGCCAATTGCATTTTTAATGTACCTAATAACTGCTCCCGATACAGTTGAATTTTTTCAACAAGTGCAGTGTTTTTTACATCGCCATATTTTATAATAAATTTAGCGGCTCTTTCTTGCAGAGCAAGCTGTGGGATAACAAAAACATCAGCCACCAACAAGCATAAAATATGATGTTGACTTTGATCTTTTTTAGCTAACTTATCGAGTTCTATTATTAAAGTTTTGATGCTTCCCTTACAGTCATCACGCATCATTACCGCTGGTAGTTCATCTAAAAACGCGCTTAACTTAAAGCCTTTTTCCCATAACACTGGTTTTAATAAATCAACTGTAAAATTAATTACCGCACTTTGGTCAGACCTTAATAAACTAAATAAAATCTCTTGTAGTGTTAATGTTTCTTCTACTGTTATTTCATGTAGTTTAATTTGTTGTCGTATAAAGGTTTTTAATGTCCCATCCCAATTTTTATTTTGGATTAATAAGGTTTGTTCAAAAAAAACTATTCGCTCAATCAGTTGTTTATTCAGCATATAATTAAATACATACTGCCAAAAACTAAAATACTTCTCATCATATTTATAAATAAAAGCAATAGTGTACTCCCTATCATCATCACTGTCTTTTGAACAGAAAACGCTAGCCTGCATCTTAGTTTCATAAATAAACAATAACGGAATATCACGGCTTAACGCATATTGATCTGATAACAACCAATCAATATACTTCATATGTCTCTTTATATTCGTACTCCAACCATAATACTCGGCCACAGTGAGTGCAAATAGTTCTGGTTGATACTGTATTAACCCCTTATCCTCTAATGATCGCAATTTACGATAATTAAGCGGGGCTGTCGCCCATGGATTTCTCTTACGTATATCTAACAAATAATCATTCAACCACTGAGGTTTACGCCATTGTAAAACAGATAATGTATCTGGATCATTATGGTTAGCTAGATAATCCATCATGAGTTCCCATGATTTGGCTTCCGAAGCATCTAACAACGCTAAGGCCGTTAAATAAAGAATTTTTTCAGTAACTTCATTACCTCTTGTTCCCCACCTACTTTCAAGCGATGTATCAAATAATTTTCTAGGTTGTGCTGAAACAGGCTCTAACTGAATAACGTCCAACCAATACTTTCTGGCTTTTTTTAGATGCTTTTTAAGCTCAGTTACATGGCCTTTACTATAGGTTTGTAAAAAATCTAATAAACCTAGCAGATTATCGGTTTCTAAAATTTGATCATATAACCTAATAACTTCCTTTTTATCAACTACCTGTTTTTTATTCTCTATAGTCTGATTTGTAGTTTCTACTAAAGTTACTTCCCCAGATTCTGAATAGCCTTTTTTAATTTTTTCAGCAATCAACTTTTCTGCTTCTTTTAAACACAGTGCCTCACTAGCAAACTGCTTTGTTTTAGAAACACCTTGAGTTCCTATTTTTCCATAGGTTACAGTAAAACTATCTGCTTTCGTCTCAATGTTCCAAAACTTGCTGGAACTACCTTCCATGTATTTTAATTGTTTAATCATAATAATTTTTTTAGCAACCTATATGCTCATGAGTCAAGTTTAAATATATCTATTTTATTCATTGAGCTAGATAAAAATGGAACTGCTTCTAAGAAGCGAATGAAGAAAAGCTGTAGCAAAAACATTAACAAGGGATAAATACTCTACAAAATCAAGATAAAATAGCTTACCCCTGAATTATAATCTATAAGGAAGGGATCACAAGAAAAATTGATAAGAATTTTTAACACATAACACATACCATTTTTTTACACTAAATACCTATTTTTAATACAGTTATATAGTAAAAAAGATCAAAACCTTAGAATAAAAATTACAGAAATACCTATGTACATTCATATTCCCTCTAATTGCCCTGATTCCCCTCATATTGGAAGTTGTATAAGGTTAACTAATATTAACTTAAATATGATTCAACAAGGGATGGCTTGGTATTATCCATTTGCTAAGAAAAATGGCGGCTATGATAAAGAACAGGCTATAGCCAAACATAATAAAGTTGGTCTATGGTCTCAAAAAACCCTAGTTCCTTGGGAATATAGAAAGAGTAAAAAATAAACGAGCTTATATGGACCCTATTTATTTCAATTATTTATGGGGTTTCAGCAAGTATTTGTCGTACTTTGTCCAAGTCTTGTACATAACTAATAACTGATGGTGTTGTATTATAAGTTTGTTGTAATGTCTGACATTTAGAAACTATTTCAGACTGAACAATATCTAGCACTGTGACAGGCTCTTTTAAATTAATAACTTCAAGTACAGGTAAAGTTTTTTCTTTATCTTCCATAATTACTTCTCTTAATTAGTTTCTGCATTATATTTAAATCGTTCTAAACATGATCTTAGTAAGCTCGAACATGTATCAAAGTTTTCTTTTTGATCCATTCCTGAAGGCCATTTAGTACCATGAAGCAAGTTATTTCTAAAACGTAATATAATATATAACAATGCAGTAAGTATATCTTTAGGAGCATTACTCTCTCCTGATAAAACCTTTTTAACATATGTCTTATAATACTCAGAACTAAGTTGTAATTTTCTAAAATAGTCTGTAGTTCCACCATTTGTCTTAATATATCTATTTTTAAAATAAAGAAGTTCTGTAGTCCAAAAATTATCTATCAATGGATTACTACTACTCCATTTCTTCACTATATTCGTAATTTGATCAGATTGACTTGTGTGGGGTGGAGGATTTTTATCGAAAAAGTACTGTTCAAAGATCATCCATAAAATTGTAAAGCTATTAATAGCACGCTGAACTTCATTTTCTTCACTAAACTTAGGCTCATATTTTGCAAGAAAGTTAAATGTTTCATCATCTATTGCTTTTACTTTATGTATAACAGCTACTTTCATATTGATTCCTCTCAGTCATCCAATTAACACATAAAATACATCATTTTTTTACACTAAATACATATTTTTAATATATTTGTGTAGTATAATGGGTCAACAGTTTAGGATAAGAATTACAGGAGTACCTATGTTTGAACCTGCAAACACGAGTCATTTTAATTTCGATGTACAAGGCCTTGATTCGAGTGCAAACTTGCAAGTTTTATCGTTTGATGGCATAGAAGCGATCTCTAGTGATTATGCTGTTGAGATAATTTTAGTCTGTGATCATTTACGTTTTGATATTACTCAGTTATTAAGTAAACCTGCTTTTTTATCCTTTGATAGCAGTAAAAACACTGGTATTCATGGCATTATTCAAAACGTCAAACGAGCCGCTGTAGGTAATCATTATACTACGTTTAAAGTTGTACTTACGCCTACCCTCTCCCACCTTAAGAAACGTGTTAATCAACGGGTATTTCGTGATAAGACAGTACCAGAGATTATTAGTGTTGTTCTTTCTGAATATGGGTTAGCTGAAGGACACGATTTTTCTTTTAAGCTGAAAGAAACTTATCCTACCCTTGAGTATTGTACGCAGTACGATCAATCAGATTATGAGTTTATTAATCATTTAGCCGAATCTGTAGGGATCTTTTATTTCTTTTCTCATTCGTTATCGGGTCATCAATTAACCTTTGCTGATGCTAATCCATTCTTTTCTAGTTTGTCACAAGCAATTAAGTATGCCAGTGATACGGGGTTTGTTGCTAATGAACGGGTGATTAAGACTTTTGATATAGCTTTATCCAGTTGTACTACGGAAGTGTCTTTTAGAAATTATAATTTTGCTAATATGAAGACTCCTGAAGGTAACTCTCAAGGTATACTAAGTGATAAAGCCAATAAAGCCTTAGAACCCTTATTAGAGAGTTATGATTATCCCAGTAGACACTTAGATAAGAATAGAGCCGATCAGCTTGCTAAGATCGAAATAGAGCGTCTAAGAGCTACTCAGGTATTAGCCGAAGCCTATGGCGATGTGATTGGTTTACATGCAGGGTTATTTATTTCTATTGTTGATCATCCCCTAAAAGATACTGAACAGCCCTGGCTAATTCGTGAGATCCGTCATGCAGGTAAGCAACCTAGCGTTTTAGAAGCCTTTGGTGATGTAGGTACAGCTAATAATACTTCAGCCAGTCAATTAGATAAGTACTTTAACTACCCTGCTTCAGAATCATTACAATTTCCTTTGGAAGATTTTTCACAAGGCTATCGTAATGTCATGGTGCTTTCTCCGCGTGATGTACCTTACCGCCCTGCTAAACTTTATCCAAAACCTAAAGTATTAGGCACTCAAACAGCCATTGTAACAGGTGCAGCAGGTGAGGAAATTTATTGCGATGAATATGGTCGAGTTAAAATTCAATGCCATTGGGACAGAGAAGGCAATTATGACGAAAACTCGTCTCATTGGGTAAGGGTCGCTTCTAACTGGGCGCATAAGGGATATGGCAGCGTTATCATACCTCGTGTGGGCATGGAGGTTTTAGTGGAGTATGAGGAAGGAGACCCTGATTTTCCTATTGTGGTGGGAGCACTACATAATGGCGTGAATAAAGTCCCTTATGAGTTACCTGCTCACAAAACCCGATCGGTATTTAAAACCAGTTCGTCTCAAGGTGGTGTTGGTTCTAATGAATTTAGGATAGAAGATAAAGCTGGTGAAGAACAAATCTTTGTGCAAGCACAAAAAGATTTTGATCAGCTGACTAAAAATAACCACACTGTACAAGTTAATAATAACTCACACCTTCAAGTAAATAATGAACATAGCGAAACGATTAAAAAGAACCGTTATACCAAGAATGAAAGTGAAGAACATCATTTAACTCAATTAGATCGTAAAACACAGATTCTAATGAATGATTATAAGACGGTAGAACAAACAGAACATACCACGATTGGGACGATATTAACGACTGAAGCAGGTCAGGAAATTCACCTGAAAGCGGGTATGCAGTGTGTCATTGATGGTGGCTTATCCTTAACACTAAAAGCAGGTGGTCAACATATAGTATTAAATCCAGCAGGTATATGGATGACTACCCCACAGTGGACAGGGGGTGTACCTATGGAAGGTTCCCCTGCTGTACCTTTAGCTCCGTTAAATAAAACCAAAGCTGTAGAAATGGTATCGGCTCCCCCTGTTTCATTACTGCCTTATGTTCAGAACTCTAATAATCTTAGATTTCAATTTAAAGATAATATGCAGAAACCTTATGCTAATACACCATACATTGCTTATTTACCTGATGGTAATACAACTCAAGGTGTCACTGATAAAGATGGATACACCAAAGTTTTTTATAGTGGGGAGGCTGATGATGTAGATGTTCATCTTATATTAGACGATAATCAAGATACAGAAGAAACAATGTTGACTAATCCTGAGATAGAACAAAAAAATAATGTTCGTTTTCAATTTTTGGATGATGAACAAAAACCTTATGCAAGTACAGAATATATCGCTTATTTTGAAGATGGTACTAGCCTAGAAGGTCTCACAGACAAAGAAGGTTGTACTAGAATATTTTATTCGGCTACAAACGAAATTGTTGATGTACATCTATGTATTGAAAAGGAAGTTTAAACAATGCAAAAAGACAATCAAAAAGGAAAAGTATCAAGCGCTCAAACAACAGTATCCTCCATAAAAAATGGAGTTAATAATGTTGTTGTTAATATTTCTAGAAATAATTCAAAAAAATTGAAGCTTATACTGCTTTTTTGGGTAGCAGAAAAAGACAATATACCTATTCCAAGATATAAAGATAAGGCTTGGTTTTCAGAGTCTGCACAAACTAGACTACAGAATATAAAGAAAGCCACCTGGTATGATGAAAAAATCCATAAAATACACTCTATACCTATTTATGCTGTTCACGAAATAGGACCCATTATAAAAAATTGGACAGAAAAGTATGGTGGTAAAGAAAAAGTAGAAACCTTAGAAATTGGCGTCTTTTCTCATTGTGGATTAGATGGTCCAATAACTTATCTTACAAAAGTAACTCCACCAAACAATGATGTATTTCCTCATCAAATGGCTATCAAAGATGGTTGGGATAGCATTGACTATAATTGGGTAAAAGTAGGAGGACGTTATGTCTTTTATGGATGTAACTCTGGAACAGATGCGAATAATGGTTTTGCTAAAAGACTAGCAACTTTAGATAATTGTGAAGGTGTAGCTATTTGGGGACAATCCACAGCATCTTATCCATCATTTTATCCAACTTACAGAGTTTCTAATGTTATCAGAGCTTCTGAGATACAAGTACCCTATGCGTTTGATATAGGACATACATATATGGTAGGGTGTGATGGCGGTAAAGGTTGGGATGCAATGAAGTTTTCTTCTAAATTGACTGGCTATTTCTTTTTATCAGACAAAGATTTAGAAAAGAATCAATATCCTAAAGCTAACCCTATGAGATGCTTCGTAAAAGGAAATATCGCAATGACTACGCACCAAGGATTTTTTAACGATCACAGACAACCTAGTATCAACTAACTTATGAAACAGATTAACAAATTTATTATTTTAGCAATTACTCTAATCTTTCTTAATGGATGTGATTTTATGAATGAAAATTCAGAACCTAGCTTTAATGTGATTGGTGATAAGCAACTTGTCGAAAAAATAACAATTAATATTCGCACTATTCAGATGGGTAAAAATTACCCTGCTTATACAGATTCTAAAACTCAAACTTTATTAAAAGATAATAAACAGTATAAAGTAAAAAACGAAGCTGATTTCTATGAAGTTTATTTCTCTTATGGTGATCAAGTTGGAATGATGCAATTTGAAAATCTATTTAAACCTCTTAATGGCAGCATGAGTGATCGAATTAATGATTTACACATTTTAGTAAAGGATAACCAAATCTATTTAAAACACTTTGCTACGACACGTTATAAAAATGAAAATAGTGGTTTTGAAACTAATAAAGGCATCACATTAGAAGAGTTTTTCGAGCAACATCCAGAAATATCAGATGACGAAAAAGAAACCTATAAAGCAAGATTTTTTAATAATTTTCCTGCTGATAAACAAGAGTTTAAAAGAGACTCTATCACTAAGGAAACTGTAGATTACTTCAAATCCAAACCGTTAAACCAAAAAAAGACCTATGGCATTTTTCCCGATGACTTAAAGAAAATGGGCTTACCACCTGAAGAATTAAAGGAAATCCTAGAATATTATGATAAAGAAAAACCTATATTCCTCAATTCAAACTAAGTTTAAGGTTTACAAGGGAGGCTAGCTTATGGGAAATGATAAAGCAAAAGACAAAAGCCAGAGTCAAGGCAAAGGGAAAATATCCACAAATCAAACAGCACCTCCACCAACTCCAAATGGAGTAAATGATGTTGTTGTAAATATTACAAGAGAAAAGCTACAACTTATTCTATTATTTTGGGTCAAAGAACGAGATCAAGGTACTATTCGTTATACAGGCAATAGTCTGTTTTCTGAGACAGTACAAACCAGGCTTAATAACATTTATAATTCAAGTTGGTATAATAAAAACAAACACAAAGTACACTGCCCTCCTATTCAAGCAATCCATGAAATAGGAACTATTGTAAAAAACTGGATAACTAAATATGGTGGTCCTGATAAAGTTGAAACATTAGAGATTGGTGTCTGTTCTCATTCAGGATTAGATGGTCCTATAAGCTATCAAACTGCTGTTAATCCACCTGCTTCAAAAGAATGGCCTCATCAGATGGCTATCACGGATGGTTGGGATGCAATTGATTTTAACTGGAAACCTTCAGGAGCTAGGTGTGTTTTTTATGGTTGTAAGTCAGGAACAGACTCAGTAGATGGTTTTGCTATCCGACTATCTAAATTGAATAATTTTAAGAATGTAGCTGTATGGGGACAAACCACATATTCTTATCCATCATTCTATCCTGATTATCGAGTAACGACCTATGCTAGAGTGGCTTCTGCACCTGGCAGTTGGAGTGTAGGGCCAACATATATGATAGCAGCTAATCGACAAGAAGCATTAAAAGCACTACAAGGTCAAGATGGAGGAGTTTTGGAGTTAACTCCCGAACAGTTAAAATCCTATCCAGCAGCAAACCCTATGAAAAGCTATAAGTCAGGTACAACTATACAAACAACGCATCAAGGTGTATTTAACGATCATAGAAAAAATAAATCTTGATGAAACGTAAAATATTAACACTTATCCTATTACTCTTTTTACTAGTATTTTGGGGTGTTCGTTATGTGATAGCAGAACCACAAATTATTACTGTCTATAAAGAAGTGGATTTACGAGAAGATTCCGTAGTAGTTATTTTGCAGAATGCTCCAACAAATCATAAAAGCATGTATGATTATTGGTTAAAAATTCAGCCTGTACTAAAAGAAAAATATCATATTGAGCTAGTTGAGGAAGCAAACTCAATTGTATTTATGGAACCAACCTATAAAGAGCCACGCCATTTTGAAAATGAATATTGCTTTAGTAAAGACATTAAAGCTGAAGCTAAATGTATAGATAAAGATCAGCTTATACTGGGTGTTAGCTATTATACTTCTAAAGATTATTTTATATTATCTTTTCATAATCCCTTTTGTATGGCTCATCATTATAAAGATACTATTCTATCACCAGACGATGATTGCTTTAAATAGAAAAACCCTCTAATAAGAGGGCTTTCTAACTTTAAGTAAAACGCCTTAAATATATCTATTTGCTTTTTACTCAGTTTCTTTGGTTGTGTAATAGGTACATCATACTTTCTTACATCCATTATGAAATCCCCATATGTATAGGAGAGATCCCTACCTACTAGGTAAGAACTTCTCCTAGTAGGTAAGTTGAATGTTTTATGTTGGTTAATAGTTATAGTGTTCGCTCAAACTCATTGATTGTTCTACATAATGCTTCAATGTTTTCAACCGTTGGGCTATAACCTTTACCTTGAAAAAATATACAAAACCGATCTTCACTAGGATGATTCACATTCGTGTATTCATCATAAACTAATGCCTCCCTAAGTGCTTCTCTGTTTTCTACTTGGACTAAATGACATTCGATGTATGTCTTTAGTCTTTCTCTTTGGTCTACATTCATAAATGCTGCCATTTCATTAGTAGTCATTTTACCTTCAACACTTGAATAAGCATCAAACATTAACTCTAATGTATCTTCAACATCAGGAATAAGACCTGTATCTACCAAAAATGGATAGAGTCTTTGTGCAATATGAGCACCATCTAGTTGACACAGTGTGTAGTAGAGTTTATTTTTCATAAACACCCCCTAATCTGCATAGGATACATAAAGTACTATGAAATCAGGCTTATGCTCCTTAATCACCATAAAGTTTGGAATATAATCACTGATTATCTTCCAAATAGCTTCATAGTACTTAAGGGCATGATCACCTAATGTTTCAGCACTTTCTCGTAGATACCCTGTCTCAATAATATGAGTACTGGATACACCACAACTGTAATCAACTAACTGCTCACAAATACAATCGGTATCAATTTCTTTTATCCTATTTACTACTTCAATAGGAACTGACAAAGTATAAGTATTAGCTACTACATTGCCTTGTAAGTAATTAAGATTATAATTACTAATGGTTTCATTAAGATCTTCTAATTCTTCAGTAGAAGGATCTAAATAGGTTATTCCTGCAAAGCTAATGTTAAACCTATCATTACTAGAATCTTCCTTAGAGAAGTTTTCCTCTATTCTTAGAAGTTTTTTAGCTTGCTCATAGTTGAGTGTAGGAATGCTATTTAATAAAATTTTTCGTACACGCTCTATAAACACCCTATTTAGCTTGTGACCATATTCTGATAAGTTACCTGCATTATCTTTAAATAACGCTATAACTTCATCTTCTTCAGGTAAACTACCCTCAAGTTGAATATACTCATAAAGACTATCTGCAATAGGTGAATAGCCAGTCTCTGTTAATGCCACAATGACACGACTCATAATTAAATCTCCAAATAAATACTAGTTAATTTGGAGAAACACCATTCCCACTGAGGAATGATGCTTCCCCAATGGGTGGTGTTTTAGGACTTAGTTAGCTTTTACGTTAATCACAATAAATTCAGCATTAAAAGGATGTGTCACAGAATCCTCTCTTAATCTCCCCATATAAGGGCGTATTAAGCTATGAAGCTGAGACAGCTTTTCAAAACTTATTTGTTGTGACTTCCATAATTGTCTAATGAGTCCTTGGTGCAATATATACGTTTCATATTCCCTCTTATCCGTTGGTTCAACTGCTGTTTGATAAAGGAAGGTATTTAATCCCTCTATTGCTAACAATGAATCAATCAACTGATTAGGAGCTTTTAATGAAAACGTTACTTTTCTCGTAAGGTTATTAGCTAAATAATCTCGCTCATAGTTTTGTAATGAATGAAAAAAGTCATCTAATACAGCATGATCTACATAGTCTAAACTTCTATCTAAAAATCGAATAACAAACTGATCTTGAGTAGAGTCCTCTTGTAGATCCTCCTGTAGTATTAGCATGGCACGTATTTTTTCTCTGTTTTCCTGAGATACCGCATTTAATAAGGCTTCTCTGGTACATTCTAAGAATACGTGATTTAGCTGATTACCTATTTCATTAAAATCATTTACTGCAAAGAAAGCTAATAAAGCAGTAACCAATAAAAAAGTTGAAGATGATGTTAATTTTGATGAGTTAGATAATGCAAATAATACCGCTACTGTAGATGCCCTATCCCCCGCCCCATTGAATTTGTCTATAACTGATGCAGATAATGATACTGATGATATTTTATCATTGTTTGATATGGATACTAATGAAGTAACCATTGATGATCCTGTAATAGAAAGTGGTTCTATTCAAGATACAGAGGAAAATACAGCAGAAGTTAGTTTATTTAATAATACCTATGCTGAAGTATTTGAATTAAGTGTAGCTAATCAATCTGCACCAGTTATAGATATAAACTCATCTAAACTGACCTTTAGTTTTGATACTCCCCTTTCTAAAACAGCATTAGGTGAGAAGTTTATTGAATGGTTAAAACACCGTATTAGTCAGCATAAACTTAAAATCAATGATAAAGATGCTAAATTGCATATTATTCAAGGTAAATTATTTATTGTCTCCCCTAGTATCTTTCAACGTTTCTATAACGAATACCCTGAATTAGCAAAAGTCATTGATAACACTAAAAAAGAGCATTGGAAAGTGATTCAGAGTAGTTTTGAAAAGCTTAAATTACATAGTAAAAAGAAGAATGATTTAAATATATGGCAATGTACTGTATCAGCCCCCCGTAAGAAAGGACAGATCATTAAGGGATATTTATTAGAACCTTCTCTATTCTTTAAGGAATTTACACCCCATGAGAATCCTTTTATTGAACTTGAAAAGGAGGATGAATAGGTGAAATGTTCTTGTAAAGGAGGTAAAAATAGAGCTATAAGTCTTTTGATAATATACAAAAATCACTTTTACAATCAAGTAGAATATTTTCATTTACATGTAATATTTTTCTTACATTACAGGTATAAAAATAGTATAGTAAATCCATCAAAAAAGCTGGTAGTCAATCAACATCAAGGAGGGCAATATGATCAAGAAGAACGATGCTCCCTATCTCTATTTATTCAAAATAGAATTTTCACAGACAAACTATACCCTGTAGATACATGGTTGGATAAAGCAGGTAGTAGGCTATCTCTTTTTAATGGAAGTATGCAACGAGACAGGCCAAGGAAAACGGGTAAGGATACCAAACGTCAGCTACTCAAGAAATACTGCCTTATCTGTCAATCCACCGATTTGACATGGTCGTTAAATTGGAGGCATTGCTATGACTTTTTCTAACATTTTAACCTATCAAACACTGCTTGAAAGCTATCTTGCTACTCGTATTATTAGGTCTACTACTGAGAATAGTTACAGAGCAAGTATTAGAAAGCTTGAAAGTGGTTTAGCGAGTTATTGTGCTGATCACTGGATTGAGTTTGACTCTGATGCAAACAGTCTTAGCCCATCATTAGTAGCGAAATGGCGAACGTATGAGCTAGTCAATGGGCTATCTGCTAACAGTGGGAATACACATGTTAGGCATTTAAAAGCTATTTTTAATCATGCCATTGATACGGGTATATTAACAATGGATCGCAATCCCTTTTATAAGATGGCGATTACTTCGCCTAGCAAAAGGAAAAAGACTCTTTCATTACACCAAGTAACACAAGCTAGACTATTTTTAGCAGGTGCCCAACTGGATGAGGAGAAAGGCAAAGATATAGGAAAACTGCATCCTGTATGGTTCTGGCAAACAGTATTTGAAACTTTTTACTATACGGGTATGAGACGTAATCAACTGATCCATTTGAGAGTGGGCGACGTTCATTTGAAGAAACAGTTGATCAAGATCCGTATTGAGGGTTCTAAAACATGGCGTGAGTATGAGATACCCATTAGTGATCAATTACTGCCCCATTTAGGAAAACTGTTATGGCGAGCAAGCTTGTTGCACTTTAAAGCAGAGGATCAGCTGTTTAATGTGAATCGCTTTAGTGATCACAAAAACTCTCGTATGAGCAAAGTGATGCAAGCAGATCGGGTTTCTAATGTGTTTGAGTATATATCAAAGCGAATTGGTATACAGATAACACCTCATCGCTTTCGACATACGCTAGGTACAGATTTAATGAAGGAGCCTGAACGTAATTTACATTTAGTAAAAGAATTATTAGGTCACACTAATATCAAGACAACACTTGAATATGTGGAAGCTGACTTAAATTCTATTAAAACATTACTTGATCACAGAGGTTAGCATAAGACCGATTAATAGGAGGATTGAGAAGATTGAAATAGCATTATTAACGAGACATGTTTAATAACTTATTAATTAAATAAACACTGTAAAAAGAAAAACGCCTACAGAAATATCTTGATAAATTTCTGTAGGCGTTATATTCTGAAAGAGTATGTAACCAAATTGAGATACTTTACATACAGTTTCGCTAAACATAATGGACGGCAATCCATAATGTTAAAAGTGGTGGGTCGTATAGGATTCGAACCTATGACCAACTGGTTAAAAGCCAGCTGCTCTACCGACTGAGCTAACGACCCAAATTCTTTTGAATTTGGTCGGAGTAGAGAGACTCGAACTCCCGACATCCTGCTCCCAAAGCAGGCGCGCTACCAACTGCGCTATACTCCGATAAATTTGGCTCCGCGACCTGGGCTCGAACCAGGGACCCAATGATTAACAGTCATTTGATCTGGGAAGTCATTTGGTCTAGGAGTTAGAAAAAATTGTACAAGTCTTTGTATTTAATATTTTTTATTTATTAATACAGAGACACGAGCCATGAACAACTCAGCAAATTCAAGCACTCATAGTGCAAAAGTTATATCTATTGTTTCAACAAAAGGTGGGGTAGGTAAAACTACTACTGCTGCCAATCTCGGAGCATTTATTGCTGACTCAGGTAAAAAAGTTTTACTTGTTGATCTTGATACCCAACCTACCCTATCAAGTTATTTCAACCTAGAACTAACAAAAGACAAAGGTACCATTGAGTTTATAGGTCAAAACAATCGCAATCTTGATGAAATTGTTTCTAAAACAACATTGCCTAACTTAGATATTATTATCTCCAATGATCACCAAAACTTATTAAATAAGTTACTCTCTGATGCCCCTGGTGGTGAGCTTAAATTATATAATCTATTACCTATTTTTCGTCCCCACTATGATGTCATACTTTTTGATACTCAAGGTGCGAGATCAACCACTTTAAAAATGAGTATTATTGCCTCTGATCTAGCTATCTCCCCTGTTCCACCAGAAATGTTAGCAGCTAGAGAGTTTAGTCGTGGCACTATCCAACTTTTCATAGAGCTAATTGAAGCCTATTCATTATTAGGTATTCATATTCCTCAAGTACAACTTCTTATCAATCGTGCTGATTATGGCTCTAACGACTCTAAAATCATTGCTGAAGGCTTGAGATCCACTTTCAAAACTAATCCTTTAGTTAAAGTATTAGAAACCTATATACCTGCCATCGCTACCTATCGCAAAGCAGCTACTGTACAAGAACCTGCCCACCGCTATGAGACTAAACGTCCTCAAGGTAGAGTTGCCCCTGCTGCTTTGGATAGTTTAAAAAACCTTGCTTGTGAAGTGTTTCCAGAGTGGCAAGAAGATTTTAATAAATTAACACCAGATATGTTAGAAACTATCTTCCAAAAAAGGATAGCGCAATCAGTTTAGGAGAATGGTATGAAAGATTTAACTTTCTGTGATGCCATTTTCATCGGTTATAGCAAAACTGACAGTGGCTACGATATAGTTTTCTTGAGAGATGGTTCAGAACTTCAACTCCCATCCACTTATAAAGAAAGAACTAAAAGTGATGAAGTATGGGATAAAAGGACTGGGCTATTAAAAAAATATGGCTCTATTCAACAAGCTCCCTTAAATCAAGGTTACTATTTTGAAATCTATCAAGATCAGAGTTTAAGACGTGCTCCAGAATTGGATATAACAACAAATTATCATAATTCACCTTATGATCTAATTGGTTGGAGAAATGAAAAACACTCTGGAGGTTTTCTAGCTCCTAATGGCATTATTCCTGATTTTGGTGGGAAGTATATTTCAGATAACACCAAAGTCTTGAGTCTACTCATTCCTAAAGAAATGGAGGAAGTTTGTAAGGAATATAACACAAGCCCTGAAACTTTATTCTGTGATATCACTAATAATTTAACAGGTTCAACTCCTTTTCATAAAGGATCCGTATTAAATTATTCTGGTATAGCGTGGTCTTCACTTGTAAAAGCTTATTTACAGGCAAGTTACGGTAGAAGAAGGGGATGTGAGTCATGAAAAAACTTAACATACCCTACTCCACTGAAGCAGAACAAGCGGTACTAGGTGGCTTAATGCTTGATAACACCACCTTTGATGACTTGATTGAAATAATTGAACAACAGGATTTTTATCGCCATGATCATCGGGTTATTTTTAATGCAATACAGCGTTTACATAGTGAAAGCCAACCGTTTGATGTAGTGACATTAGCCGATAAAATATCCTCTACTAAACAACTATCCAATGTAGATAATATATTAGGTTATGTGGCAGAACTTGCCCGTAACATTCCTTCAGTTGCCAATATAAAAAACTATGCAAAAATTGTTAAAGAACGTTCTGCCTTACGCCAAATTATCCAGTATTCTGATGAAATAAAGACAGCAGCAGTCACTAAAGAAGCTAAGAGTCAGACTGTTGTTGCGTTGGCTGATCAAAAACTGTTTGATATTACTCAAAAACAAACAGGGCAAAAAGACTTCGCTAATATAAATCTAGTGTTAGCAGGTATTGTTGACAAAATTGATACCCACTTTAATAGTGGTAATCCTGTTACAGGTGTATCAACAGGTTTAACGGATCTTGATTATCAAACATCAGGGCTACAAAAATCTGACTTAATTATTTTGGCAGGTAGACCTTCAATGGGCAAAACGACACTTGCTCTCCAGTTTGCCCTATCTGCTGTTGATAGCATTATCAAAGAACAGGAAGAATATAAAAAGTTAGAAGCCAAAAATAAAGCTAAAGATATTGGGCAACAAGAATCTATCGCTCCACCTGATAAAAAACATATTTTAGTATTCTCCTTGGAAATGCCCACTGAACAGCTAATTATGCGCTGTATCGCCAATTTAGGAGGTCTTAACCTAAAATCTATTATGACAGGACAATTAAGTCCTGATAATAATGGTATCAATGAGTTTGATCAACTAGCACTGGCGATTAATAAAATAAATAGCTATGAAAATGTATTGATTATTGATGACAGTGCAAGCCTGACTACTACCATGATACGTTCTAAAGCCAAACGTGCTGCACGCAAATATGGTTCTCCACTCCTTATTTTAATTGATTATCTACAACTCATTAGCAGCACAGGCAATTCAGAAAATCGAAATAATGAAGTGTCTGCCATAACTAGGGCACTAAAAGCATTGGCAAAGGATTTTAATTGTCCAGTGGTGGCATTATCCCAGCTTAATCGTGATCTTGAAAAACGAGGCAATAAACGACCTGTTAATGCGGATTTACGTGACTCTGGAGCAATTGAACAAGATGCTGATGTCATTATGTTTATCTATCGAGATGAAGTCTATCACCCTGACAGCATAGATGCAGGTACTGCGGAGATCATACTAGGTAAACACCGTAATGGACCTATAGGCACAGTAAAAACTTCTTTTATTGCAAGCCAAACCAGTTTTAAAAATTTAGCTACAGGGAGTTATTAAATGACATTTATTAAAGAATATGAAAAAAGCTTATTTGAATGCTGTGAGTGTGGATGGACAGGTGAGCATGATGAAAAAGCCACAAGAGAAGAAGAATATTGTGGCGTAGACAGCGTAGTAGATATTTGTCCCAAGTGTGACTGTGAAGATTTTTATCGAATCGCACCTACAACATTATCAGGAGACAACAATGACTAGAATTGTTATTGATAGAGCCAAAAAACAGGTGTTAGCTTGTCCTGTTTGTTATTGCACAGAATATTTTACAACCTTTAGATTTAAAGGAAAAGCAACGCAACTTTTTGACTACCAAGGAAATAAAACTCATACATACGATTTATATCCTCTAGCAAAAATTAAAGAGGATAAATGGGCCGTTTGCTATTACTGCAATACTATCGTTGGCAAAGTTAAGGATAACAAGTGATAGCCATGACAACCAAAGAAAATCAGCTTTATCTCTGTGATTTTTATGGGTTTGAAACCTTGCAATGGCAAAAAGGTGCCAGTTTGGTTATAGACTTTATTAATACAGAGATCCCACTCATTATAAAAGTTGAAGGTATTTTTCCATCACTTATCTATCTTGAAGCTGTTGAAAAACTACTGAGAAAAAAAGTTGCAAGGCGTGATTTAGAACCACATGAACGCTATAGAGTTGAAGTAATAAATACAAGCAATAGTGCACATACAATCTTAACGAGCTTTAAATTCAAATCTATTCAAAAAATAGCATCTAACGTCTTGGAGAAAAATAGATGAACCTAAATATCCCCAAATTAGAAACAAGACAACTGTTTGAGCTTATCTTAAAAGTACAATATTTAGTGAGTGTACCTACTGAACACTTATTAATTACATCTGAAGAACTCCCTATCTGGAGAACACTGGGTGATGTTGTCATCATTACTGATATTAATGTTAGCAGACCCTTCATTTATACACACAAAGTATTTATTAATACTCAACATAAATTAGCAGCTGAAGAACTTATCTTTAGAATATTTAATGAATTTCTACCCTTCTACTACCTTGATCGTATCAATCAATACAAAGCCATAGTTGATGCCAAATATGGAATAGAAGAAATTACAGTACCCCTACTTAAAAAACCATTTAATGCAAATGAACAACCTACTAAGCACAGGGAGGGTTTATGAGCAATAAGGATAAAAGAGATAGAGATTGGGCATTAGATAAAATCAAAAAATGCTTGGCATTATTTGCTAAAAGCACTGGTAATGAAGCAGATACAGCATTACGTCAAGCTAAAGCATTAATGCAAAAGTATGGTATTGATGAAGCAGATCCAAAACTTAACAATATTTCTGAAAGCTTTGTCATTATCGGCAAAGGCTCTAAAAACCCACCTCAGTGGCAAAGTCACCTTGCAGGTGTCTGTGCTAGAGCATTTGACTGTCGAACTATCATGTTTAATAAATACGATTACACTCGTAAGGGTAATCTGGAAAATATTAAACGTATTCGTTTTATTGGCATTGAACCATCCTCAGAGTTAGCTAGTTATACTTTTGAAGTTTTAGAAAGACAGCTTAAGAGTGCTAGAAAAAAATACCTAAAAACACTCCATCCTAATTGTAGCTTAACTACCCGTCGTAGAAGAGCCGACTTATTTGCTGATAACTGGGTCAATGCAGTGATTGGTTTAGTGATGGATTTTGCTCAGAACCACCAAGCACTCAATATGATTGATGCCTATGTGGAAAAGTATTACGACACTACACCCATAAAATATGCTGAAAAGACCAAAGACAAACGTTATGACTCGGCAAAGATTGCAGGGTATGTAGCAGGTAACAATGCTCATTTATCCCATGCAATGAAACACACGAGCGAAGAACAACTTAGCTTGTCTTTTGAAGGACAACACTAATGAATAATCAAGGAGAAAAACTATGCTAATACTTACCCGTAGAGTAGGTGAATCATTAATAGTTGCTGATGATGTAAAAATCACTATAAGGATTATTCATAAGAACAAGGTTAAGTTAAGGATTAAAGCACCTAATAAGGTACTTAATCGAATTTTAAATAATCAGTCATTACTGCCAAAAGCTATAAACAATATAGAGTTAAATAGAAATATAGATGAAACACTGGCGATAAGTAATGATGTAAAAATCATTGTATTTGGTGTTCAAGGTAATCAAGTTCGTATTGGTGTGAATGCTCCTAAAAATATACCTGTACATAGAGAGGAGATTTACCAGAGGATTCAGAAGGAAAAGCACAATGGCAATAACAATTGAACAATTAAAGGCATTAAAACCTAATGATGTTATTTATCAAGTAACAGAAGGATATTGTGTAGATGATATTTATTGCGTTGGTGATATTTTAATTAAATCCCTGCCAAACAGAGTAGAAAAGGTGTTTTTTAGTAGCAGCAGTTATCAAATAATTAGAGTCAGTGCAACTACTGCTGATAAAAACTATTTTCTTACTGAGAAAGAGGCTTTAGAGACAGCTATAGCACTTGCTAAGCATAATCTAAAAAAATGTTATCAATTTGATAAAGGATGGCTAGCACATTTAAAGGACAAGCTAAAAGCTTTAGAAAGAAGGGAACAAGGAAAATGAAGCTACTACAACCTAATGAAAGTTAATCCTGTATTAGATACTAGAATGGTTTTTAAGGAATTATATCAATGAACAAGAAAAAGCCAACGGCCCAAGATATTTCAAAACAAATGTTAGCCAGTGGTTTTAAATCACCTAACAATATTACTCAGTTAGCAGATCCCATCAGTGATACGCCCATTGAGCTAACATTAGATCAATTAAGAACTTACGAACATAACCCTCGTAAGAGTATTAATCCTCTTTTTAATCAGATTAAGGAGTCCATTCGCTCAAGAGGGCTAGATCACCCCCCTACAGTAACAAAACGACCAGGAGAAAAACATTATATTATTAGAAGTGGTGGTAATACTAGGCTTAAAGCATTAAAAGAACTCTATGATGAAACAGGCGATGAACGATTTTACCGTATTAAATGCCTATTCAAGCCTTGGGCTGGTGAAATCACCTCTATGGTAGGACACCTTGTTGAGAATGAGCTTCATGGTGAACTCATGTTTATTGATAAGGCTATTGCTATCAATACGATGAGGGATTTTTATACAAAAGAATCCTCTAAAGAGTCAGGTAGAAGACTATCACTGCGTGATATTGCTGATTATTTGAAAAGAGATGGCTACCCTATCTCCCACTCCCTTGTAGGGAGAATGCTTGAGTGTGTGGATAATCTGTTACCTGCTATTCCTGATCTATTATATGGTGGTCTTGGAAAGCCAAGAATTGAAGAACTGTTAACCCTCAAAAACGCTTTCAAAAAGATTTGGAATAAATATATTCAAGACAATGAACCGCTTGATGCTGAGCTATCACCCGATAATGAAATGTTTTTAGGTTTTTGGACTGCTGCCTTATCTAAATTTAATGATATAGATGCTGCCGATTTTAATTTAATCAGAATTAAAGATGAAATTTTGCAAGAACTTACATTCTATACTTCACAGGACTATACAACCCTTGAGTTAGACTTAGTTGAAGCAACTAAATCCAATAAGTCTACTACTCAAAATAATAACGAGTTTGTAACATCCCCAGTTGAAACCCATACCACAACAGTAACTAATCAATTAGGAAGTTCTGTTAGCCACTCTCAACCGCAGACAAAAGAGCCTATAGCTGAACCAAGTAAGCCAACTGATAAAATACCTTCAGTTGATACTATCACAATCGAAAAATCTACTCTTTCTCCAGTAGTATCATCCACTCCTATTCATAGTCCTGTTAAATTATCGGATGAAGATAAACAGCAACAAGTTCAAGATAATATTATTGAACCTGTTAGCCTCTCCCCTAAAGTACAAAAAATCAATCAGGATATTGATAAGCAGTTAGGTGGAGATCCGCTTGCTTATGATGATGCTATTACAAAGTCTATTCCTATCCAAGCAGGTGGTGGCTTAAATGAAGTAACCGATATTTGGTATATTCCCAAACAAATAGACTCCCCTGAAGCAATAAGAGAGGAGTTATACCAATTAGCCTATGATCTAGCAACTTATGGCAACTATCAGGATAAGTTAATTCGAACCAATGAAGGTCTTGGCTTTGGAGTAAATGGGCAAACGATAACTGACAAAAATGAGCATACTGAAGCAATAGCCATGCTCATTATGACACTCCTTAGATTACATCCAGATCAGGCTCAAGCTGACATCTCATTGGCTATTTTCAACCAATTATTGATGGGTGGTTATGATATTGCCATTGGTAATAATCCTGCGACATCCATTGGTATTAAGCCTTTGCCTGATGTTCTTTTAATTAAGCTATTTCGACTTATCCGCCTTACTAGACGTTTAATCGAATTAATTAACCATAATGAGTAAATAATGAGGTTCTTATGGACGATTCTTCTCTTAAAGATCTATTTAATAGTAACACTCTTATTAATCAAGCATTGTTAAGTCAGATCATTACTGAGATCAAACAAGGTAATTACTATCGCTGTAAAGCAATGGGATTAAGTGATGATATTCTTCAGGTTATTGACTCATTACCCCCTCTTGCACTCTCAGAGCTAATGGCAAGCCCTGTAGTGTGGGCAAAAATAACGATAAATACCAATGCCTTTATGAGAATAATCGACTTAAATCATGATAAAAATAAACTTAGGACACTGATTAATAAGGCTATTATTTTAAATGCCTCTAATAAAATGCTTGCTGATTACTTTGGTATTTCAAGCAATGTTGCCGCACATAAACGCAAACTACTCAATGTAGAAGCTGCTAGAGGTAGACTGGTTCAACTTACAGAAGAACAAAAGAAAACGGTATGGAATGAGTGGAAAGCTTTTCTTAATGAAGAACCTACTATGGATCGGTTTAAGAAGTTAGAAAAGCAGATAGCGATTGCTGAAAAATATAATCTTAATCTCTGTGTTCTTAATCAAGAGATTGAAAGCCACAATATCAAGACTCAAGATGATCATAAGTTATATGAGCAACTTATTGAATTGAGGGCATCTAAACAAATCATTAGTAACTTCTTTAATGCACCTCAAAACAAAATAATTATTACTCAAAGACTTATTTCTTCTACCAAGTCAGCAAATGAACTGTTATTTACCGATTGTAATAAACGAACAAAAGATAAAGTTATTAGAGAATGGAATTATTTACTTAAAAGAACCTATACCCAATCTATTCATGACTTAACCCATGAACACCTACATAAATTAATTAGTTTTTCAAAGAAATACCATATTGAATTTAATTCATTATGGGTGAACCTAACTAAAGGTATAGAAGGTGCAAATTGATGGTTGATAATAAGTGGTCTACCATTTTAGATGAGTGCATTAGTAAAGTTGGAGAAAAGTGGCCTGATCCCCCTGCCCTAGAAAAACCTATCCCTGGTGGCAAAGCAGAAGGATCTTCTACTATTTCAGGCATACTTTACAGCGGTAATATTCATGAGACTGTACCAAAGCAACTATTTTTGGACAATCGACTAACACCTGTTGAACGTAACGGGTGGCAAGTCTTTAAGCTGCTACTAGATAAACAAGGTTTCGCTGCACCAAGATATGAAGATCTACAACCCTATTTGTCTATGACACCTTATGCTGAGAAGGCCTCTAAGGAAACAGTCGCTAAAGTTATTCATATTTTACGATTAACACGTTGGTTAAGTTTAATTAATAAAGGTAGAGATAAGCACACTGGTCAATTACTTGGCTCAATTTATATACTTCATGATGAACCAATAACCCCTGCTGAAGCACTACAACTTGATAGCAACTATCTTAATTTTGTTGTTAATTGTTGCAAACATGCCAATAAAAACGTATCAATTGTTGCCAAGGGTGCTTTTGATGATCTACATGAGTCAGATAACCAATCAGTTCAAACCAGACTCTCATTATTAGCGCAGCGTATTCAAAAACAGATTTCAAACGAACCCGATAAATTAAATGAACATGCAAAACCAAAACAAAATAATCACTTAGTTCGGAATAGTATTGACCCTAGTTCGGAATCCGAACCGAGTAAAAATAGCCTAGTTCGGAATAGATTTAGCCCTAGTTCGGAATCCGAACCAAGCCTACACCCTCCTATTTCCAACTTAGTTCGGAATCCGAACTCATATAGTACTAGTACTGTATATATACATAATAGTACTAGTACTGTACTAGATCACCCTCGATTAAAAAGTATTAACAAACAACAACAATTAAAACTTGTTGAGCTAGTTAATGAATTAGATGCTGATCTAGTTACACAAGTATTTGATGAGTTTAATAAACGCTGTAATGACACGATTAATAACCCTATTGGCTATCTTTTTGGTTTATTGAAGAAAGCCAAAAATAATGAGTTCAAGCCTTGGTTGAGCTCTAGTAATACAAGCATACACCATAATCAGCCTAATGCTTCAACTAAACCACCTCCTAGAACTTATTGCAGAGATACTACTAAGCCGATTCCCAACGAAGTTAAGCAGCAAATGATGGATCTTAAAAAACTATTTAGCACTAATAAAACTTAAGGATATACACATGACACCACTGATAACAATGACCTCTATCTTTGTATTCTTATCAGTCATCATATTGATACAAATGTATAGATAAACCACTTTATTTAACTATCTTTGGTGAACCACAACCTTATTAACAATTATATGTTTGGAGAAAACAAATATGTTTGAACTTAAAAATCTTAATGATAAAGATATTAAAAAAATTCAGTGCGCTAATAATACTCTTATCATAACAATTAATGCTGAAAGCATCTTAGATACAGTAGATGATGAGGGAGTAAGTACAATTTACTTGTTCGAGAATGAAGTTAGATACTTGCTACCTTATTTCACTAGACAACCTATAACATTGTCTAATTCTATTTTGATAGGTATCAAACGTATTGATGGATTTAGATCTAAAAATCTACGATATGCTTTATTTTTAAAAGCAAGTGAAGTATCAAAAATAGTAAAAAATGGCATTGCAAAACTTACTATGCCACCTTCAATATTATTTGAAATCTATGATTTAGCTGAAGAAGAACATGAAACAAATAGAAAAATGGAAATGTTAAAACCTTTATTACAGCTATATATACATTAAATTAAACATTAAAGTGAGGTTTAACTTTTGTATCTACTGATTTTGTGTACAGTGTACACAAAAAAACAAATACGCCTTGAGGATATATTATGTTATTCAAATCCAATAGTTATTTAAACCTATTAGTTTCAACTATAACTTTATTATTAAAATTCTGTTTTACAACTTTTGTGTTTATTTCATTGGTCATATTTTTATTTAACTGGCCAACACCCTATTACCTTGAAACTTTCAAGATAATCAGTGTTTTTTATACATTTTTAGCGTTATATTTCATCTGCCCAGTGCTGATTATATTTTTAATAGAAAGTGTATTAAAAAAGGTTAAACATATTAAACCTACTATTAACTAATTTTGTTCCCATAAAGGATAAAACTTATGACAAAAGAGACATTTGATCGCATTAAAGCTGAACTAGATGCTATGAATGCTGAGTTAGACGAAATTGAAGATAAAATAATTCGAGGTCAAATTGCATACGAACGATTAGCAGCAAAACTTAAAGAACCTATTATAACGTCAATTTTAGAATTTACAGAACAACTATCACAGTCAAAGAACCATCATTATTTTTGTAAACAGTGTTTACAAAAATATCGTTATAAATTAAATGCAGTAATAAATTAGTTTGGTTATTAGCGTTTTGTAAACAGTGTTTACAAAATCTCAGGCCATCTTTTTCATAAACTAAATAAATTTGACCAATTTTTATTTGGATACTGTTTATTCTAAGAATATATAGAGAATTTTAACCCTAGTTTGTTATTAATTGCACTAAAGGTATAGCTATGACTACGGTTGAAAAAGAAAACAGCGAAAGAATTGGTCCACTTCAGAGCCAAGTAATCGTAACAATTCATACGATTCAAGCCATGAAGTTATGGCAAGGCAGAAAAGCGACTGATCCAAAATTACGTAATTCGATTATGGGATTACCTGGCTTTATTAGTCGTTTAAATGCCATTCATTTTACATCTAGTTTTGATGACCCTTATGCAGACTGGGCATTAATTATAGTCGAGGATAAATACAATTCATCACAAAAAGAGATCGCTGAAATAACAAAAACAATTGATAAAATATTTCAGAAAGTACCTAAACAAATATCTATCTCAGATAATTTAAATATTAACCCCATAGATTTAACACTGATTAGTAAGTCCCCCCTTGGTTTTAGTGGTGTGTATTTACTTACTGAATATGATGAGCTTATTAGAAAGATTTTACAGCTACGCCATATTGGTCTAATAGGTAGAACTAATGCAGATAACTTTATCAGAGATGCCTCAAGAGTCATGAGAAGCTTTTATAGTGTCATTCAATACTATAAAAATGCAGGTGTAGCTCGTGATGATATAGCTGCTAATAATGCAAGAGCGAGACAAGCTATTGAAAAATTAGGCTTACCACCAAAAGATATTTTAGAAGGTACAAAACGATCTGAATATGCACCTGTTATTCATAAAAGAAAATTGGCCAATACTGAACCTGTTATTAGTGATGAAAAGACTGAGCATTTTGTTCCTAACCAGGAAGAAAATGCTCAGTCTGATTTAGAAGATTAAGGTAAAAGTATGAATAGCTCAGAACAAAACGCCTTCAAAGCTACCGAACAAATTATCTCCAGAGCTTCCGAACAAATCGCTTCCCTAAAAGGCCTTTTAAAAGGTAAGGGAGAGGTTGAAGATTCCCTTATGGTTATTAACCATGCGAAAGCGTTAATACCTCAAATTAAAAAGTGCATGGAGCATTTCTCCGAAATTGTAAACATGCCCCCTTATACTTTTTTTGAAATCAGAATGCGTATCCAGAATTCAAAAGATAATTCTTTTTTAAGATGGAGAGAAAATAAGAATGAATTGATGGGTGTACAAGTATGGGAAAAAGCTATGTTAAATCCACCTAAAGCCAGTGTCGAGAATGTCACTACTTGGCTAGAGGATTTAGCTTGTTTTGAAGAAGCACGATTAAATTTAAATAAATATATGAGTTATCTATCTTTTTTAATTAAACAACATAAGGAGTACTTAAAAAATAGAGAATATACAAGTTCAATGTTAATTAAAGCAAAGCAATCTATTTCAACTAGAGACAACATTTAGTAGTTATAGATTTTGTAAACAGTGTTTACAAAAATATCTTAGATACTTTGAGGAATTAAATATGGGAACAAGATTTTTAGGTGAAGGTAATATCGGTAACATTGACTCACGTACTATTAATAATGGTAACGATACTCCAAGAATTGTAGTATCCATTAATGTACATTTTGATAATCTAGTAAAAAATAAAAAAACGGATGAGTTAGAAGATCAAGGTGGTTTTTGGGCACCTGTCGAATTTTGGCCACAAAACATAGAAACAGCCCAACATCTTATTAAAAATGTTTTTAAGAAAGGTATGCGTATCAAAGTAGAAGGTAATCTAGTTAATGAAAAATTTGAAGATAAGGATACAGGTGACGCACGCTCTATTATGAAAGTACGCACGTTCCAGTCAGGTATTAGTATTTGCTTACAAAGGCTTCAATCAACAGAATTAGTACCTAAGAAAATAAATACTGAAGAAAGCAACAATAGTTCTCAGGAACAATCTGAAGCTAATAATCAATCAGAGTATCAAGATGACATGGACTTTTGAAAAATACCTATTAATTAAGTTTAAAATATATAATCAATCTGAATAATATTGTCTCATTAGAGACAATATTATTTAATAGACAAGTTAGTAACTGTGTACAGTGTACACAAAAAACAAGGAAGCTCTAAAAATGAAATTAAACAACAGAATTACTTGCTTTGGTATATTGACTCTAACCATTACTTTATTAAATGGTTGTGCTGGAATGTCAGGTAAACAAGCAGGTGGACTTATTTGTATTAACTGTGAAGCTGAAAATAAAAGCACTGCTGTAATTTTAGCCCCTGCTATTGGCAAGTGTGACGATGTAATTTCAAGATTAAGCGTTGATGAAGCAGCTAGTCGTATTAAGCGTAAATTCAATTTTATGACTACTGATGAAATGAGATCATCTCCTAATGGGAACTTACTTTTATCATCGTCTGATTATGGTTGGTCAGCCACGCCTGGTACTCACTATATGATGAAACAGGCTATAAATGGTGGGTTTATACAAGCAGAAGTAAGTAAGAAAGGATCTGGATCTGTCATTAATATAAAGACAGCTGTACATGTTAAAAAAGGTGATAATTTAGAAACAGCTAGAAATAGTGCTAACTCTCTTGCAGCTGAATTTAGAAAAAGAATTATCACTACACTGGGAAAATAGTAAAAAATTTATCTAAAAAAGTAACGCGTTACTTTTTTAGTATAAAGCTATAGCCATTAAAGTTTTGTAAACAGTGTTTACAAAAATGGAGCATCTTATATTGGTTAGGTTTGGATAATGGAAAAAAGCAAAAAACCATTAACCCCTGCTGAACGCATGAAAGCAAAAAGAGTAAGGGATAAGCGATTGCATCAAAAAATAGGGGGAAAGGAGAAACGAATACATATTTTCAATTATACTGTTCAGCATATTGATGTACTCATGCAGCAAGGAAAATACACTGATGAAGATGAAGCCATTATTGATGGATTAGCCGTAGCAGCTATGTTAATTCAAAGCAATACCCATAACTTTAATGAGTTATTAATAAAAGCTCGGCAATTAAAATAAAGAATAAGCGTTCTCTATTTCCAAATCTAAACTAATACCTGTTTTACATAAAGCCAGAAAATAGCCAATATGATTTTTGTAAACACTGTTTACAAAACTTTAAATCAATTTGATCAATTTTTTATTAAGCCTTGTTTATCCCCTCTATAAGTCTGAATCTACTGTTATTTAATAGGAGTAGATTGTTATGCGTGTTATTTTGTGTGAAAAACCCGATCAAGGAAAAGCAGTCGCTAAAACATTAGGTATTACCCAGTCTAAAAAAGGCTATATTGAAGGCAATGGTATTGTTGTAACTTGGTGCATTGGGCACATATTGGAATTAGCTATGCCCGATAGTTATGATGAAAAGTATAAAAATTGGTCGATTGAACATTTACCTATCATACCTAATCATTGGAAGTATAATGTTTCATCTAGAACAGCTAGCCAATTTAAAGTAGTCAAGCAGTTATTACAAAAAGCCTCTGAAGTTATTATTGGCACAGATGCTGATCGTGAAGGAGAATTAATCGCTCGTGAAGTTATGGTATTTTGTAGCTATAAAGGTCCTGTTAAAAGACTCTGGTACAGTGCTTTAAATACTACTGCTATTAAAAAAGCATGGAATGATATACAAGAGGGTGAAAAAACTTATCCGCTCTATCTATCTGCCCTAGCTCGTAGTAAGGCCGATTGGTTGGTTGGATTAAACCTATCTCGTCTATTCACATTATTAGCACAACAATCTGGTTATAAAAATAAGTTACCTGTTGGTCGGGTGCAGACTCCTACTTTGAAACTTGTGGTGGATAGGGAGTTAGCCCATAAAAATTTTGTACCTATACCCTATTGGTTATTAGGTATTCAATTAAGCAGTAATGGTCAAGCTTTCAATGCCTCATGGGATGTACCCAAACAATTTGCAGATGAAGCAGGACGTTGTATTAGGCAAGAAGCAGCAATGCAAGCAACAAAGTTATTTCAAACAATAGGCCAAGCAACGGTTACTTCCATTAATACTGAACGAAAAACTAGCAATCATCCCCTACCCTTTGATTTAGCAGCATTACAATTAGCTTGTTGTAATAAATTTGGTTTTGGTGTGGATGAAACCCTTGAAATTGCACAGTCACTTTATGAAAAATATAAAGCAACTTCTTATCCTAGAACTGAATGTGGCTATTTACCTACCAGTATGCTTGGTGAAGTTCCTACAGTATTTAACGCATTAGCTAAAACAGATCCTAGTATTAGTAATTTACTTACCAAGCTAAATACCAATATGAAATCAAAATCATGGAATGATAAACAGGTGGAAAAATCATCCCATCATGGCATTATTCCAACTGATGAAGTACTTGATTTATCAACTATGTCAGAGAAAGAATTACAAGTCTATAAATTGATTAGAAGTTATTATCTTGCCCAGTTCTTACCCTTGCATGAATATGATCATACAGAAGTAATACTAAACTGTAAGGGACAAACACTCGTAGCAGTAGGTAAAAAAATAGTTGTTAATGGTTGGAAAGCATTATTATCAGGTGATTCATTAGATGATAATGAATCCGAAGAAGATACCGAACAATCAGAGAATAAAGGGCAAACACAGATATTACCACCCTTACAAGAAGGCTTAGTTTGTAAAATTAATACGGTAGATTGTCAATCTAAAAAAACCACTGCACCCCCTTTATATAATGAAGGTACGCTTGTTATGGCGATGAAGTCTGTGGCTAAATTAATTGATGATCCTAAGATCAAACAAAAACTAAGAGAAACTACAGGTATTGGAACACAGGCAACTAGATCAAATATTATTAAAAAACTAAAAGATCAGAAGTTAATCACTAAGCAAAAAGGTAAGCTCATTGCTACTGAAGCTGGACATTCGCTTATTAAAGCAGTACCTGCTGCTATATCTCATCCTGGTACAACAGGTATTTGGGAGCAAGCATTAGATATGATTGAGAAAGGCGAACTCACAATAGATAGCTTTATTCAAAAGCAATCACAATGGATCTCCACTATTGTCCAAAAGTATGGAAATACAGAGCTATCCATTAAACAAGCACCTATACCTACTGGAGATCCTTGTCCTAAATGTGGTAAACCTACCTTAAAACATAAAGGGAAAACTGTCTCATTTTGGGGATGTCCAGACTATCCAAACTGTGATGGAGTAATATTTCCAAAGACTAGAAAGAAAAATAAAAACTTTTCAAACCCAAAGAAGTAATATTAAAACTGTAAACACTGTTTACATAAATAGGGTTAATAATCTGATTAAATTAAAACTTATCTTGTCTTTATGAAAGATTTTAAACATAATATAGACTTAACCCGTTGACTACTGACGTTACAGTGGTAAACCCAGAATTATCAGCTTAGCGATGGCTCGTGTCGGCTGATATATTCGAACCAATAAGGCCGATAAAGCTCCAGGAGGGTCGGTCATTCTTTATGTAAATAGAGATTGGGGCTTTCTACTCTGAGGGTATTTTGGTTAATACCCATTTCTTATTTAAAATGCTTAGATGGATGACCTTTGACTCTTATTAGTAGGAGCTAAAGTTCATCCATTTAGGATGCTTTTTTCTGATCCAGACCCAACTGGATAAAAATTTGGGAGCCTTTTGTGCCAATTGAGGTGCCAGCTGAATAGTCATTCAGATGATTGATCTAGCTACACATAGAGATCAAGGGTTAAATTACTACTAGTGAAGATAACTGAATAATTAAATACGAGGAATTATTTAGTGTATTTGAGCTAATCAAGTAACTAACTTATGTAGCTTACTTTTCTAAAAACTTAACTATTTTACTTCATTTTTTATTTAGTTAAGTTCATTGATTGGCAAGGCTTGTACATTATTAGCCAAGCCAATAAAAAATTATTTATAAAAATACTTGACAAGTATTTTTTAATAGTTATTAATATTAGGCATGGTTGGTTAGCGTTGCTAACACCTGCCCAGTGAACCTAGACCTTTAAGGTTCAGATACAACGTTGTTGTATGGTCTTAAGCTGATTAAAGCTCTCGGAAGCATCAGCGGTCACATTAAGTGATGAGGGTTTCCTAAAGACAAATATATTTTGTAAACAGTGTTTACAAAATTATCAAAACACCCACATGGGGAAATATTTTTCCCATTGGGTAAAAGTATTTCTCCATTTTTTATTTTTAAATTTGGAGAAATATCATGACTAATACTAATCAAGCTAATACTAATACTCAATCAACTGGTGGTTTAGTTTCTGAAGGCATCGGCTATGTAAACAACATTGAATGGAGAACCAAAGATGATGGCCAATCCTTTTTAGTGTGTAAAGTAGCTGCCATTACTGGTTCACAACAATACGTTTTTACAAGTTGTGTTGTGAATGGTGAACAAGCTAAACAATTGATTGCTCAATGTATAGAAGCGTCTCAGGCTGAGAATAAAATTCTAATTCGTTTTAAAATGAGTATAAATAATCTTTATGCTTATCAAACAAACGAAGGCGACCTTGGTGCTGTTATTAATGGTTCTTTATTTGATGTTTCATACATCAAAATTGAGAATCAAGTGGTGTACCAAAGATCTGCTGAGAATGGAACTCAACAACCTGAACAAGCCCCTGCTCCTCAACCCAATGCTAATAAAGGCAATAAGTCTTATCAAGCAAAAGGTAAAGGTCAGCAAAAAGGCAAGAATAACCAAGCTAGCAATAAACAACCTGCAAAACCTCAACAACAAGGTAATGCAAGTTATGGTAGCTTCGGCCAATTCGCGTAATTTGTATTCCCCATAACATCAAGGCCTCTATTGAGGCCTTTTTTATAAAGGTAGTTGTTGATGATGGTGTTAGATATGCCACTATGCAATCCTGTATAAATGCAGGTATTGAAGCATGGGAAATCTAAATCATTTATAAATTCTACTGCTTATTATTTAAACTCCTTGGGGAAATACCTACTCCTCATGGAAATTGGTGTTTCTCCTTTAATATTTTGGAGAAATACTATGTCTGTTTTAACCATCTCACAAAAGCAACAACCTATCAAGGTTTGTACTGAGGAAACAAAAACTCAAAGTTTAGAGGAAAAGTTACGCAAGTTATTGGTGTATAAAAGGCTCTATCATAATAGAGCTGAAGCAAAAATAAAGCATGATTTAGCTTTATTTAAGCAGTTTAATATAAACTCAATAGATATATTTTACTTAGATATACCTGAGACATTAATTCAATATCCTAATCTGTTTAAACAGTATGGATTATTAACGTTTCATAACTACTCTGAGTTTAATAAATTAACTGTCTTAGAGATAGAGACTGGCTTTGTTATAGGTACAGTGAATTTTTTACCAGCATTAAAAGATAGACTACGATTATTACGTGAATCTACTGAAACTTTTAATACCTATGATGAAGCAAAACAGGCTTTAGAAAGTTCTAATTGGACACAATGGATACTACTTCATAATTATGAAGAATCAATTATTGATACAGAGAATTATGATTGGTCACTTTTAAGAAGATAGTTATTTTTTAGTCAGCATATACAATCAAGCTAAACCAATAATACTTAGCTAATCATCAACCCAATGGGGGAATACTTCCCCTTGGGCATGGTGTTTCTCCAGTATTTAATTTCATTTTATTGGAGAAATATTATGCTCATAGAAGCTATAGCGTATGAAGCGATTGATAAACAACAAGGTTTTGGTGATACTGTAGATAGTGATATTTTAAATGGTATTGCATATTTTCAAGATCAACTTAAAGGAATCTATTTTCCACCTGAATATGATGGGCCAGTTTATAGGTCAAATATAATAGTTGACAAAGTAAAACCTAAATTTGTTGAACTTAAAACACAAATTAATCTTAAACCTGTTATGGAGGGAGTTTATCCAGTTTTGTCGGTAACTCTTGTAACAGGTAAAGTGTTAGAAAATGGTGACATACAATGGATGGTTCCGATTACTAATGGACCTATCGATGATGATGAAATATTTGCAGCTGAGGAGTTTATTAGCGCAAAAATTGATGAGTTAAAAGATAAAGATAATCCTGATACTAAAATGTTAGATGAACTGATGTATTTACAAGGATTTTATGAACCACACTTTCGTTTTAGTGGGCTTGTCCGAGAAGCTCTACATCAGCTCAATCAACCATTATTAGTGCTTGATATTGATAAATCAGGTAACTATGAGATTAAACTAACTAAAATTGAGTATAACACTTGTCATGACTGCGGAATTACTGACGAGACCGTAAAATTAGATGGTGATTATTATAAATGCGAGGATTGTATTCATTTTTTTTGCGGTTATTGGTATGGTGGTGAAGAAGATGAATGGGATTAGTATTTCTCCATTATCTATTTACCAGTTATTTTATTATTAAACTTTACCCATTGGGGAAATATGATTTCCCTATGGGAAAGTATTTCTCCAGTAACTACTTTATTTATTGGAGAAATATTATTATGTCTAACAAAGAACGACGTAAAGGAAATAATGATTCACAAGTTTTAGCACAGTTCCCTAATTTAAATATATCTGAGCTAATTAATTTATCAGCAATTGAATTAGCAGACAAATATCCAGAAATATTTAAATGTTATGGTGCTTTATCTTTTGCTTGTGATAAAGACTTTTATCCTTTATCAGTATCAGAGAGTGCAGCAGGTTTCTATATAGGTACGTGGAGTGATGATGGTCCTCAAAGAGAATCTGAACATTACTATGAAACTAAAGAAATAGCTGAGCAAGCTTTACAGGAAGGCAACTGGTCACAATGGTTTCCTTGGTATTGCTAATTAGAACGATATAAGACCTCATCATATGAGGTCTTTTTTATCTAAATAAACAAAGCGAATTTTTATTTAGATAATGTATTTAAATTATTAATATCCAAAATATTCATTATCTTCACTCACATTGATAATGAATATGTCCGAATCTCAACTACTAACAATATATTCTGAAGCCCAAATAGCTAATGCTAAAAAATGGGGCAATCGTTTTATTAAACTAACTGAACACATTGATCTCTTTCAAAAAAAATTTCTAATAGATTATCTGAGAATAACTAATCAACGCTTATTTTGGATCTTTCAAATTAATGAGCATGAGGTAGTTGCAAGATTTTATAATCATTATTTGTACTTTGATGGAAAGCTTGTCTGGTATCATACGGATTGTAACAGTAAAATATATAACCATAACAATCCATTCTCTAAGGCTCAATATATTAATCGTAGACTGGCTACTAAATATCGAGATTTAATACTGAAAAATGGTACTACAAAAGATATCCTCTTATTTGCAACAAGTTTTAGTTCAGACTCTTATTTATTTACTAAAAATATCGCTGAGCAAGTATTTAGTAAGCTAGCTAAGAAATATTTCCCTTATGTACATGAGCAGCATAATGCTCAAACAGTTAATTTATCAGAAATCCCACGTGCTAACCTCTATATAGCTCATTTTAGAAGGTTTGTCTTGGGTAAACAAAAATACTATATCTCTTTATTAGGCGCTCAATTAAAATCGTTTAACGCACTATTAGACCAACAAATATTAAAACTCATTAGAGGGGTACGTTGCCCAGATTATCGACTATATAATTGGTTAGCATCAGGTAACTCTCTATACAGATGCCAAGCATTAAAAGCCCAACCCCTTTTAATTAGTTATAGCCTTCTTTGTAATGAGGGATATCCTGAATACATGTATTCATTAGGGTTGTATTTTTTGGTATCAAATAAAAAAACACTCCTTCCTTGGTCTGAAATAGAGGCTATTCCAAAACCAAAAATTGTTAGAGGCAAGCATATAAGTAAAAAATACCCACTTCATGAAAGATATCATGTAGTCGGCAGTATTAAAGACTATGTTTATAATATTATTTCAACCACTGTTGATACAGGTCTCCCACTAAATGAAGTATTAGCAATGCTTTTTGCAAGTTCTTTAAAATCAATTAAAGCAATTGGTAAAGTTAGGATATATGACTTTGGAAGTGCGTTAAACTTTTTATATAATGATGAGCAATGGTCTTGGCTATTTACAGGTGTTACTCTTAATAATTTAACCCCAAAAAATAAAAATGAGTGGGATACTTGGAAAACTGTTTATAGCTTTTTTGAACACTATGAAATAAAAAACTGGTCTGTTTTATTGAAAGGGATAAAACAGCCCTTCTCAAAAGAAAGAATTGCTGAGTATAATGGTATTAAAGCAGATCTATCTGAAATACTCTCTAAAATCACCAATCATGGGGATTATCCAAATAGATGTAATAAGCTTCTCTCATTCATTAAACATCATGCTACCTTATCACAAATTAAAAATATAATTAATGAATACCATGATATATCAGTCACTATAAGAGATGAGCTATTAGCTAATCATGAAACCATGAGTAAAAATACTCAATGGGTAGGTATGTTAGTCTCAAACAATATTAAAACACCCAATGGATTAATAATTAAAGAGCTATTAACACCTTTTGAACTAAAAGAAGAAGCTAATAATCTTTCTCATTGTGTAGATGGTTACTATTATGAAACCTTCTCAGGTGAGTCAAGAATTTTATCTATACAAGATAATGGTCTCTCATTAGCCACTGCTGAAATGTGTTTAGAAACAGATATTAGAAAAAAAAGCTTTAAAGTCATTATTAAATGTTGGCAATTTCGTGGTTATGATAACAAGCAGCCCCCACAAAAAGCACAAGAAGCCTTTAATTGGTTTCTAAAACAGATGCAAAGCAATAGATTAGAAGTTAACTCTTATTGGCCTGATGAAAGATATAAAATAAAAAATATAGAACACGTTCATCATGAACTATCCAAAAGAATAGCTCAATGGATTAACAAAAGAATTGCACACTTAGCTAAATAAAAACGACCAATTTTTATTTAGCTGCTTTAAAAGTATTGTTCCTATGTAACAGTTAGCTTAATGGTTTTTCACATGGAGCTAACTTAATGCAAAAAATATTATTCGTTTTATTATCTTCTCTTACCCTATTTGGATGTACTTCTACTACGTCTAAAAAAGCACCTTCTTCAGCCGTTCAACATGAAGCAACGATTATCAATCATAATTCAAGCAGTAATCGTAACCCTGAAGCATTAACCCCTGATCTCTACCCTGAAGGTGCACAGCCCACTCCAGAACCTGTTATTCGCTATGGTCGATATAATCTCACCACAGCCAAGCCAACGGCTGAACAACAGGATTTAATGGCTCAGATTATCACGACTAACATACCAAGTAATGTCAATAATCCAACGGTTAAAGATGCGATGAGTTATGTGATGACCCGATCAGGATATGATCTGTGCCCTATCACTACCAGTAAAGAGGTGCGTATTCTCTATACACGTTCCTTACCTGCTGCACATTATAAGTTAGGTCCTATTACCCTTAGAAATGCCTTACAAATCCTTGCAGGACCTGCCTATAAGGTTCAGATAGATGAAGTAAATAGACGTGTTTGCTTTACTGTAAGGGATGATTATCAACTCACTCAAATAGCCTCACCAAAAGTAACCCAAGCTGTTAAAGCTCCTGAAGTAAAGAAAGACCCCACAGGAGCAAAATAAATGAAAGACATATTAAATAAGCTCTGTAATTTTTTAGATAGTAAGCCTTTTATTTACACTTCCATCGCTTTGCTATGGCTTTTTATTGCCTACCAAACATATTCCAGAGATAACTTATCTGATCAAATTAAGGTACAACAAAATCAGCTTACTGAATTAAATGAACGTATTTCCAATGATAAAGAGCAGATTAATGTATTAGTCCGTGATGGCCAAAGTACTTATAAGACTGTTAAAGAAATGGAAAAAACAGTGGTAAGTTTATCTAGACGGACGGATGAAGTTCAGCAGTATCAATTAGATCAAGCCTTAAACCAAAAACGAGAAGATGATAATAGACCTAGCTTTGAGGATTTAAGTACCCTGCAAAACCAAATGAGTACCTTACAATTTCAGTTAAAAGACTTAAATCAGAGAGTCTATGAGTTAAATAAAACTAATATTACAGCTGCTATTAATAAACAACATCAAACAAGTCCACTAAGTATTACCGTTGACTCCCCTGCTATAGCACAACAAAAAAAGCCTGTAGTAAAAACCTTAGTTCCTCCTTTCTCAGTGCTAGGTATTGAGTCTCGTGGTGGAGAGTTGTTTGTCTCTGTTGCTCCTTCTAAGTCATATAGTCTGAATCAAATTAAATTATTACGCACAGGTGATAGTTACCGTAGTTGGCAACTGAAAAGCATTAGAACAAATGCAGTTGTATTTAATGTAGGTACTCGCCAACAAGTTATTACTATTCGTTAATGGAGTTTAATCATGTTCAACAAAAAAATAGTGTCTATCGTTTTATTAAGTATTACCACCTCTTATACGTACGCTAAATTGCCTACGCCCAATTCTCCTACAATGCAAACACAACAAACTGAACAAAAGCTTGGTAGTGTTAATCAAAGCTATTCCTCTATTACAGAGAGTACCCAAAAAAAATACCAAGAAGAACAAGCTGCTCGGTGGGGAGTCACTGAGCAAGAGTGGCAAAAGTTTGAGGAGATTAAGAAGGGACCTCGTGGATATTGGTCGCCTAACCTAGATCCCTTAACAACACTAGGTATTGAAGCTGAAACAGATGCAGAACGTCAAAAATACGCTGAACTACAAGTAAAGATGGAGTTTGAACGTGTCGAAAAAGAATTAGCTTATCAAAGAGCTTATACAGCAGCATTTAAACGCCTTTACCCTAATAGATTACCTGTAGAAAATTTAGGTAAAGCTAAAGTCACTAATGACTCTATGTCTGTAGCAACAAGCCAACGTCTCTCGGTATTTATCAAACAAAATTGTGCTACGTGTGATAAGCAAGTCAAAGACCTTCAAAAAACCAATGTAAACTTTGATATTTATATGATTGACAGTAATAACGATGACAGTGTTATTAGGAAATGGGCAACTAAAACAGGCATTACACCTCAGAAAGTTCTTAGTAAATCAATCACCCTTAATCATGGTTCTAAGCTCTGGAAAACAGTAGGTAATGACAGTATTCCCTTACCTGCCACATTCCAAGAGGTCAACGGACAATTAGTTCGTAGTAAGTAATTAACTGTTTCGGCTCATAGACAGGGATGTCATTTTTTTATTAGGTAATCTCTATGTTAAATATAAATAGTATAAATACTTTTTTTATCAGTATATGTCTTGTTTGTTCTAGTGCAATTACAATGGCTAATCCAGATAAGCAGCTTACTGTAGTAGTTGATCGTAGTAATAGTTCAGCTCTTAAATACTACCAATCTTTGAATGTGCAAGATAATTCAAAACCTATCAAAAAAATACCTGCTCTAAACATTAAGCCAGTCAATGAAGCTGCCATGTTACCCATTATTAGTGACAAACTTTCTCCTGGTAAAGTTGAACCAAGAGTTATCAATGCTAATGGACTTATCAGGCCTTTTTTTATGATAGGTGATGATGACCTATCAGTAGCTTGGTTAAAAGAACGTGTCGTGGCATTAGAAAAGCTACAAGCAGTCGGTTTAGTGGTTAATGTAAAAACTAATAGCAGCTTAAATCAGTTAAAAAAACTAGCTCCTAATTTAATGATATTACCTGTTTCTGGTGATGATATTGCTGATCGTTTAGCACTCTCCCACTACCCTGTATTAATTACTGCCACAGCCATTGAGCAGTAACCAAAAGGCTTTTTACGAGGGAAAAGGCTATGGCAAAAAAGCATATACTTGAAACTAAACTAAGACCACCTGTTGAACTCTATACAGCTGCTGTATGTTTTAGTTCGGCAGGTTTATGTTTATATTCTCCTTGGGCTTTTGCCCTCACCCCACAAATTGGGATTTACACTGCGTTAGGCTTTGGTGCGTTTGGTGCAGTGCGAGCTAAAGAAGGCTACGAGGTGTTACGTTATCAACGTAATATTAAACGTTTACCTCGTTATGAAATGACCTCTAAACAAGTACCTGTTAGCAAACAATACCTTTTTATGGGTAAAGGTTTTAAATGGACTAGAGAGCATACTCAACGTTTATTGGATGCAGAAGATCCTAATGTTCAGAAGTATATTACGCCTTCGGGTTTATTTAATTTTGCTCGTTATTTAGAAAAGAAACTTGAAAATACCCCGTTATCCTCTATTGCTAAGTTTACCCAAAAAGATGCCTGGTATAACCCAGTGCGACCATTACCCCCTGTTGGTGGTAAATCCACTATACATGGTGTAGAACCGAATGAAGCAGATGCTTATTTACCTTTGGGCGAGCGTGTTGGTCATACCGTTGTTTTTGGTACGACTCGTGTGGGTAAAACTAGGCTTTGCGAGCTCTATGTAACCCAAGACATTCATCGTGGTGATGTGGTTATTGTATTTGACCCGAAAGGTGACGCTGATCTTCTTAAACGTGTCTATGCAGAATGTAAACGTGCAGGTCGTTTAAATGAGTTTTATATGTTCCATCTAGGCCACCCTGAATTATCAGCTCGTTATAACGCGGTAGGACGTTTTGGACGTGTTTCTGAGGTAGCTTCTAGGGTAGCAGGTCAATTAAGTGGATCGGGTAATAGTGCAGCATTTAAAGAGTTTGCTTGGCGATTTGTGAATATTATTGCTAGAGCCTTAGTAGGCCTTGGTAAACGCCCTGATTATGCACAAATTGCCCGTTATGTGATCAATATGGATGAGTTATTTGTTGAGTATGCCATGACGTATTTCAATAAACATCAACCTAATGCTGCTGAAATAATTGTAAAAATTGAAGGCAGTATAGATGAAAGAAATCTACCTTTTAATATGAAAGGCAGGGAAAGACGGGTTATTGCTATTGATCAGTATATTTCGGCCTCTAAAACCTATGAGCCCGTGTTGGATGGTTTACGTTCAGCAATACGTTATGATAAAACTTACTTTGATAAGATTGTGGCTTCCCTACTGCCTTTACTTGAGAAGCTCACCTCTGGTAAGACCGCTGAATTATTAGCTCCTAATTATTCAGATTTAACGGATGATCGCCCAATCTTTGATTGGATGCAGGTTATTCGTAAACGTGGTGTGGTGTATGTTGGCCTTGATGCAATGTCGGATACAGAAGTTGCTGCTGCTGTGGGGAACTCGATGTTTGCTGATTTAGTATCCGTAGCAGGTTGGATTTATAAGCATGGTATAAATGAAGGTTTACCAGGCGCAGCTGATACTAAAAAAATACCTATTAATATTCATGCGGATGAGTTCAATGAGTTAATGGGCGATGAGTTTATTCCTTTAATCAATAAAGGGGGGGGTGCAGGTATTCAAGTGACTGCTTATACGCAAACCCTAAGTGATATTGAAGCACGTATAGGCAATGCGGCTAAAGCAGGTCAGGTAATAGGTAACTTTAATAATCTGCAAATGCTTAGAGTACGTGAACCTAAAACGGGGGAGTTACTCACTAACCAATTACCTAAAGTAAATATTTTAACCAATACCCTCGTATCGGGTGCTACGGATGTAGCAGATCCAACAGCCAATACAGAGTTTACATCCTCATCACAAGATCGTGTTAGTCAAACCAGTGTACCTATGCTAGAACCTGCCATTATGACTAAGCTACCTAAAGGTCAGATGTTTTCATTGCAAGAAGGTGGAGAATTATGGAAAGTAAGAATGCCATTACCTAAACCCGATCCTGATGACATTCTTCCTGAAAACCTTCAGGACATTGTTAATGATATGCGTAATACCTATAACGCCAGTGCAGGTGAATGGTGGAAATCATCAATAACAGGTCCTACTACCATTGATGGCTTTAATGAGCTAATACAATCCTATACTGATATACCTGCAACAATACCTGATGAGGTGATTGATCAGGATTTTTTAAATGATATTTCTATGACTAATCAAGTACAAGAGCCTATAGCGCAATATGATTATTTGGATGAATAGTAATGTTTCCTATGACTAATATAAACAATACCAAAACTGTTATCGAATCTATCACCCTTTTTAACTGTGAAGATCAAAGCTCTCCTTCGGAGTTGTTACAACAAACGGTGAGTAAAGAAAGCCTATTTAAATTGGACTCTGAAGAAATGCTAATAGATGAATTACAGAAACTTGGTTTTTTACCAAGAAAGGTGGATGTGCAGTTAGGCAACAAGTATACCAATGAATTAGAGTCACCTAAAGAAGCATTAATGGTAGAAGATCCCTGTGTAGGCTCTGTTTTACTGTATTTAAATATAGATATTTCTAGTATTCATTAAGGAATCACTATGTCTAGCTCAGTCAGTGCCGCAGAAAATGTACAAAATAAACGTCAGGGAATGTTAGGTAAACTCATTAGTTTATTGATACGTATTTTTATGATTTTACTATTTTCTTTATTCTTATCGGTTATTTTTGAATGGATGGGCATCTATTTCTTCTGGAATAACGAGGGATGGCACCACAGTGAGCAGATGTTTAAAGTGGAGTTAGGATGGCTTAATGATAGTTTCAAGCAATCGCTATTAATGGCTGAACCTGTCACTACTGCCCATTGGTTATTAGATCAAGCTTATACATGGGGATTTGAGAAAACTGGCTTTGTTGAGTTTACCCAAAAAGCGCGCTATAACAGTATGTATGGTAGTGATATAAGTAGCACCTTATCTTCAATCTATATAACCATTGAAGATTATCTAATGGCCATTATTTATGTCACATTAACATTTATTGTTAGATTAAGTGTTCTAATCTTATCTATTCCATTATTTGCATTGGCTTCCCTAACAGGTATTACAGAAGGTTTAGTAAGACGGGATCTACGTCGCTTTGGTGCAGGTCGTGAGTCTAGCTTTATCTATCATCGAGCTAAACGGTATATTCCAACATTAACTGTTGCGCCCTGGTTAATTTATTTATCTTGCCCTATTTCTGTAAACCCATTGTTAATACTGATGCCTTGTGCTTTTGCACTTGGTTTAGCAATTACTATTACTGCTGCAACGTTTAAAAAATATTTATAAGGAGTTCTTTATGGCCATTCAACACACTTCTAGTTATTTAGTTGTACCTCACACTATTGAACAAAAATCAGGATTTATAAATAAACTGTTTAAGAACAAAGAACAGCCTAAAACACCTGAGACACTGTTATTTAATAATCAAATCCAAGAACACATGAAACATTATGAAGAACAAGGCTATGAATTAGTGAGTACTCAAGCCCTACTCCGCGCAATAGATTTATTGCCAACGGAGCAAGGTATTACTACTGGATCTGCTTACAATATTACGGATGGGATAGTGTTTTTTTGGAAAAGAATTAAATAACCCAATCATTAGCATTTTTTCGGGGTACTTTACGGTGTGACAACAAGACTGGTTCACCCCAATTAAAAAGGGATACAGATACTCTTTGCTTTTTCCCAAAAAACAAAGTATTAAAAAAAGCTTTAACACTTCCCCAGATAGGCAGTTCCAAATCTGCCATTAATGGATAACCTTTAGGGTATTTCTTTTTTTCAAACCAGTAAGTTAGTCTTGAATAAATAAACAAAAGCCACATTATTACGCCTGTGGAAACTGAACTTAATAAATAACTAGGTATTTTATCCATATCATTTATCAGCATATCAAATCCATAATTTACATAGATAAACCCTAATGCTATAAAACAAACAGGCATTGCATTAAAAATCAATATGAGCATAAAAAAAGCAATAAATCTCTCTGATAAAGAAGCTTTAGCTTCTAAGGCTGTCTGATCTATTGGCTCCTCCTGTCCTGAAAAACGCCCACAAATATTAACAGGTACATAAGGATCGCTAGTTACAAATAACTGAATAACAACATATTCTTGAGGATTAAGAAAATCAAATCTTAACCTTAACTTATTTGTTTCAATCTTTTCTAAACTACAGCTTATCTCCTCATATACTGGAATTACATCATAACCTGCTAGTTCAGTATTTTTATCTATTTCTATAATTAATGGATTTTTTTTAGGGAAATCTTTTTTGGTAATCGCCTGATTGCCTGTATTCCAGATTAAAAGACCAATTACATAAATACCTTTATATTGATCCCCTGCTTCATTTACTATTTTAAAAGGAATTACTTCAGGCAACTCCGCTACAATACACCTATTAATAATCTTTGCCTCTAATTTTTTAAAAGGATGAGATTTCTTTTTCCCAAAAAAAGCAGGAAATAATCTGGCAATTTTTAATAAAGGTGACAATAATTCTGAAAAAAACATCATTTTTTCTTCTCCTTTCGGGATTTCAGTATAATTTGCACCTCTCTATCATTTTTTAACTGCTGAAAAAGTTCATCAACTTCTTCGTAAGGGTAAGGTTCTGCTCCATGAAGAAATCTCTTAGCAGACAACTCATAATAATATTTCATGTTTTTTATTTTATTTTTGGCATCATTCCTAATAGTTTTAATAGGAGTTAAATTTGAAGAAGATAAGTTATCTTTCAGTTCACTAGTCAGATACTCTTTAAAATCATTTCTACTTTTGCGTTCTTTAAGTGAATATAGCAAATGAGACATAAAAATTATACATAACTGTTGACTTATAAAAGACTTAAATTCGGATGCAATACTCTCCATTGCCCTTGATATATCATTTGTATAAAACAAAATATTATAAAAGTCCATAAACTGCTTAATATAAATATCTGCAACCTCTTTGTCAGTTGCTATTAGAAAACCAAAAGGACTTCCCATAGGTATTTCTACAGATTCTAGAATACCTAGACCATTGCAACTTGCTAATACCACACCAAAATTATTTTTAGTATATTTATTAATGTCTATAAAATATGGAATAAGCTCATCCCATTTCACAAGTTTATTAGTGGATGAAATCATTAAGCCTAAATTACTCTTATGACCATGACACTCGAAGTGTAAAATAGGGAATTCTCCTTCTTTTTTAACATTCTCGTTTATCTTTTCTAATAAATTTTCCAACATTGGTTTATTATGGATTTTACAATACTTAAGGGTAAATGATCCGTTATTGCCAGTAAGATTTTTAAGAAGAAGCTCTGCTGTATTTATCCTATCTTTACAATCTTCCACAGCCTCTTGAGGTAGTTCAATAATTTTATCCTCACCACCAAGCATATCTATAATATAAAGATGCGAGAATTTAAATTTTATCTCACCTAGCTTTTTTACTCCTTTGTCCATAATTATAACTCCTTTATAAAAGCCATTCATAATACAATTAAAATTAATCAAGTACTTAAGAATTAAATATATCCTTTCTAAATAAAAATGACCAATTTTTATTTAGACACTGTTTTTGTTCTGTTTTTATTAGATCCTCATTAAGCACTGAAACATCATTTATTGGAGTTTGTTTAATGAGCATTTTTATAAGATCTTTCATTATTATTTTTAGTTTATTTAGTTTTAATGCAATGGCAGGTTCAGATTATGAACGTGAGCAACTGCGTTTAATGTTAATTCAATTAGATAATATTGATGTCTTAGCAAGTCAGAGTAAGGCTAATTCAACTACTTCTGTAAATGATCGTTTTAGTTTTGATTACCCTGGACTAAAAAAAGATATACAAGCTATTCGTCAAGGTCTTTTACATTACCTTGAACCATCACGTGCTCAACCGAGACAGTTATTTGAACTTAATACAGATTATCGTATTGATAACAAGGGATCTGCTCATGAATGATGCACAAAGCAGCGCATTCCAAAATGCTGCGGGTTTTTCGATTGATCGGTTAAGTCTCTTAAATTCAGCCTTTATCGCAACTATTGCTTTCTTATGGGCAGCATGGACTGTTGTTACTTTATATAGAGGGTGGGCTTCAGGAAACTTAACTTTTGCCAAACTCAGTGGTGGTGTAATTCGTATAGCCTGTGGTCTAGGGATCTTCTTTTATGTTGTGCTTTAGGAGACTCAATGCATGTTAAAACGATTTAAACAAATGAAAAAAGAGCATTTAGCTTTAATTATGTGTGCCCTAGCTTATGGTAATGCACATGCCAAATTACCTGCGGTGCAAAATCCTAACGATTCAGGTGGCTTACTGGATCAGATTTTTGAATGGATTAAAGCAGGTTCTAATATCATCGGTATTGGTATCTGTGTCATTGCTTTTATCGCTGTAGCTTGGTATGGCGTAGCTGTTTACTCTGATGTACAAAAAGGTAAAAAAACTTGGGCAGAACTGGGCATGTGTATCTTAGTGGGTGCTGTGCTAATTGTGATTGCTATTTGGCTTCTTAACCAAGCTAATGAAGCAGCTTCAAGTCGATAAGGGGTTCTGTTTATGGAAGAACGTGACTTCTACAATCATGAAGGGACTGTTACTTTCATACCTGAGCGTCTCAACAAGTTCCCCGTAGTATTACGGGGACTCACCTCTGATGAGTTAATAGTGACCTTTGTTGCAGGGTTAATCGTAGGTACTGTGATCGGTATTATGGTTTTTATCATTGTAGGTAAGGCCTTTTTAATACCTACCTCTATGATGCTTGTTACTGCCATTGCCTTATGGATTACCTCAACTACTTTAAGACGCGCTAAACGTAATAAGCCAGACACCTGGTTTTATCGAAAAATCCAGTGGACTGCCCAGTTTGGGTGGGGGTACCAATTGGGTAAGGCACTCATTATTCGTTCGGGTCATTGGTCTATCAGACGTACAGAACCTTTTCGTGAAAAACTTATTAATAAATTAAATCATTTAGACGAGGAAGAACAAGTCGATGAGTAAATTTAAAAATGCTTCTGATGCTAAAGACTCTCATATTAAGACACTTAGAATAGTTATTTTAGCTCTATTTATTCTATGTTTGTATTTAGGTTATGGGTGGTCTAAATCTCCAGAAAAGCTAACCGTACATGTACCTCCAGATCTTAGAGCAGGTAGTACACGTTTATGGTGGGATATTCCACCTGAAAATGTGTATGGTTTTGCATTGTATTTATTTACCCAAATCAATCGTTGGCCGAGCAATGGCGAGGTTGATTACAAAAATAATATTAATGCTTATCAGCATTTTATAACGCCTAAGTGTAAGGCAGTGCTTGAAGATGATTACGAAACACGTAGTTATGCAGGTGAGCTCCGTAATCGGGTGCGTGGCGTGTATGAAATTCTAGGGCGTGGCTATGCAGATAATCCCACTCATCGAGTTAAGCAACTGGATAGGAATACTTGGCAAGTCAATCTCGATTTAAATGCTGATGAATACTATCTCTCTGAGCCAGTAAAAAGAGCAGTTGCCCGTTATCCACTGCGGATTATTCGGTTTGATACAGATCCTGAAAGAAATCCGTATGGCTTAATGCTTGATTGCTTTATCACCACACCTCAGAAACTCGAAATACCAGAGGGGAAATAGATAATGTTTAGATATGTAAAACATTTAAGATATATAAACTATGTAAAAAAGTGGTTAATGTTAGGCTTATTCACAATATTACCAATAACAGCTTCAGCTGTAGAGATATTAAAGTGGGAACGTTTACCCCTTGCAGTCCCTTTAGTATTAGGTCAAGAGCGGGTTATTTTTTTAGATAAGAATGTTCGTGTTGGTGTTGATGGTTCTCTTAGAAATAAGCTTAGAGTGCAATCTACAGGTGGAGCATTGTACTTATTGGCCAATGATCAGATCGCCCCTTCTCGTCTGCAAGTACAAGTAGTGGAAACAGGTGAAATTATCCTGATAGATATTGCTACTATTGAGGGTGATCGAGCACTTGAACCTGTGCGTATCATTGACGCTAAAGATGCACAGCTAAGTCTTACAGATGATGAGCAACAATACCATGATGCACAAGTAGCAAAGTCAATTAAAACCCCTGCCCCTATCGCTTTAACTCGTTATGCTGCTCAATCTTTGTATGCACCACTACGCACTATTGAACCCATACCAGGTATTAGTCGAGTACCTATTAGAGTTACGCAAGCACAATTAAAAACATTACTACCCACCTATCCTATAGAAGCTAACGCATTAATTGCATGGCGATTAGGTGATCATTATGTAACGGCTATTAAGCTTGTTAATAAAGGATTTACTAAGATCAATTTAGATCCTCGTAAGCTTCAGGGTAATTTTTATGCAGCTACTTTTCAACACAGTTACTTAGGTGAGATTAAAACTGCTGAAGATACCACCACACTCTACCTAGTGACTCAAGGTGCAGGGCTTGAGCGATTTCTATTTACTTCAATAAGTAAGACAAAGGAGTAATAGCACCATGAAAAGCAATGCTATTTTAAAGTTTATTGTAGTAGGTGTGATCGCTTTTATATTAGTTCTGGTATTAGTTCCTAGTGGTAAAAAAAGTGGCTCTTTTGCTGATGATCCCTCATTACATCTGTCAGCCGATGAAGCCAAAGCATTAGGTATCGAAGGAGATACTGCAAAAGATACATTAGCTACGCTATTAGGTCAGATGAAACAAACCCGTCGGGAAATTCAGGATGTAAAGAATAAGAATGATGAGTTGTTAAAAGAGAATGATCGCTTAAGAGCAAGAGAATCTGACTTTACTGGTCGAATTAATAAGGCAGTTTCTGATGCAACAGCCAATGCACGTGAGGAAATTCTTAAAGCACAAGAAAATGCCAATAAGGAGTTTAATACCAAAACCAAGGGCATTATGGATAAGTTTAATTTCCTTCAGGGCAAGATCGGTGATTTAACAAGTAATCAAAACGCTCAGCTACCTATTGGTGGCTCTAACTTAGCCAATGAGGATAATGAGCCTAAAGGTATTATTTGGGTTGAACCAGATGATGCTATTGTTGTTGACCCTAGAAATAATCAAAAGAATACTGGCTTTGCTTTTCCTAATGCCTTTGGTAGTACTGTATCAGAAAAGAACAAAAGCTTTAATGACAGTTTAGATCAAGTAAAAAAGCCACTTGAGCTACGTAAAGTACATTACTCAGATGAAGATCGTTTAAAGGATGAGAAACCTGTGTATACGATTGCACAAAACTCTACTTTTGTGGGTTCCACTGCGATGACTGCATTGATCGGTAGAGTACCTGTTAACGGTACAGTATCAGATCCCTACCCTTTTAAGGTGTTAGTAGGTAAAGATAATCTAGCAGCCAATGGCTTTGATTTACCTGAAGTGCATAGTGCAGTGATGTCAGGCACTGCTACAGGTGATTGGACATTATCCTGTGTACGAGGTCAGATTGACTCCATTACCTTTGTATTTGAGGATGGCACTATTCGCACGGTGCCAGAACCTGTTAAAGCTTCACGTTCCAATGGTAATAATAACACCAGTAATACCAATACTAGCAAAATCAGAGGTGGTTTAGGGTATATCTCTGATCCTGTGGGTATTCCTTGTGTCAGTGGTGAACGCAAATCCAATGCTAAAGAGTACATTGGTACTCAATCATTAATTACTGCGGCAGGTGCAGGTTTAGCTTCTGTATTAAGTAAAGATGATAAAGGCAGTAATGGCGGTTATTACAGCAGTAATAACAGTACTTCTAGTGATCGTAATGGTGCACTTAATACTATTTTATCGGGTGGTGTTGAGGATGTACGTAACTGGGTTAATAAACTCTATGGTGAGGCCTTTGCAGCTATCTATGTACCGCCTCATGCTGAGATTGCAGTGCATATTGACCAAGAAATTATGATTGATTATGAACCTAATGGTAGAAAGGTAAGACACAATGCATACACTACAAAAAACAGTTCTCTTGATTAGTTTAGCTTTGGTATTAACGGGTTGTTATACCTCTAAGGATAAGATGTTTCCTAATGATGGTAAAACCATGATGGAAGTCTTTAATAGTTCAGGAACGGGTACTAATCAACAACTATTAGATACCCGATCAACATTAAGACGCTCTGTAGATATTCCCCATGAGCTACAAGAGCCTTATACCCGTACAGCCATTAATGAAATTAATAGCCAATTTCAACGTTTGCCCAACCCTGACTTGGTGATGTATGTATACCCTCACTTAGCAGGTGCAGAGCAAGTGCCCGTACCAGGATACTCTACTGTTTTTCCCCTTTATAGCAAAGTGCAATATGCCATGCCTGGTGAACGTAAAGAGGATTATTAAATGTTAGATAAAGTAAAACAGTTTTTATTTACTAAAAAACAGGTAGCAGCGCAGCAAACTGAAACGACTGAAAACTCTAGCACTAACGCTAATCAATCAATATCATCATGGCGTAATCCCAAGCAACCAAGAGCTACTAAATTAGATGAACAAGAGAAAATCTATTCCCATCAACCAGGGTTCTCTGATTTTTTACCTTGGGTGGAGTACCTAGAAGATGGGCAATGTTTTTTATTAGAGGATGGTAAGTCCGTAGGTGCGATCTTTGATTTAGTGCCTATAGGCACTGAAGGAAGAACCTCGGATTGGTTACAAAATGCCAGAGACATTGTTGAAGATGCGCTACAAGACAGCTTTGATGAGCTAGACACAGAACCTTGGGTGGTGCAGTTCTTTTGCCAAGATGATAATAATTTTACTCCTTATTTAGACCAATTAGCTGATTATATAAAGCCTCAAGCCAAAGGCTCTACTTATAGTGATTATTATTTAGCATTGACAGAACTCCATACTCAGTCAATCACTAAATCAGGTGGTTTATTTGTTGATAACAAAATTACTAAATTGCCTTGGCGTGGTCAAAATAGATGTACTCGTTTAGTCATCTATCGTTGGTTACTACCTAATCATAAGGTAAAAGAAGGTCAACAGTCTCCAGAACAATTACTTAATCAAACCTGTGAAAAAGTCACTGTAGGTTTAGCAGGTGCTTCTATTAAAGCCAATCGGATGGATGCTAAAGGTTTTTATCAATGGTTAATGCCTTGGTTTAACCCCAGTCCTAAATTAACCGATGATGACCCTATTCAGTTTTACCGTAAAGTACCTTACTTAAACCGTAAAGCCAATGATCCTGATGATAATGAGTTATTAGACTTACCTTTTGATCATGATTTTGCTGAACGTTTATTTTTTAATGAGCCACGTTCTGATATTGAAAAAGGTTTATGGTACTTTGATGATGTGCCACATAAGATTGTAGTGGTCGATCAACTGAGAGACCCACCCAAAGTAGGACAACTCACAGGGGAAATTCAGGTAGGTGATCAGTTAAATGCAATGTTTGATAGACTACCTGAAAACACTATTTTATCTATGACAATGTTAGTTACACCACAGGATGTATTAGAGGATCATCTTAATTTACTCTTTAAAAAAGCCATTGGCGATAATATCGCTTCTACCACCACCCGTAGTGATGTAAACAATGCTAGAAGCCTTATTGCGTCCAAGCATAAGTTGTATAAAGGTACCATTGCTTTTTATGTGAGAGCAGACGATGAAAAGCACCTTAGAAAACGTATTATTCAGCTGACTAATATCATCACCAATGCAGGACTACAGCCTGTGCGTGATGGTGAAGAAGTAGCAGCTTGTAATTCGTATATTAGATGGCTACCAATGGTGTTTAATCCTAATGAGGATCGTAAAAATTGGTATACAAGGTATATCTTTGCTCAACATATTGCTAATTTAGCTCCTTTATGGGGCAGATCAGTGGGTACGGGGCATCCCTGTATCTCATTTTTTAATCGGGGTGGCTCTCCAGTCACTCTTGATCCATTATCCCAATTAGATCGAGCCATGAATGCTCATATGCTTATCTTTGGTCCTACAGGTGCAGGTAAGTCAGCTACCTTAGTAGCCATTATTATGCAAGCAATGGCTGTGTACCGCCCTCGTATTTTTATTGTTGAGGCAGGTAATTCTTTTGGTCTGTTAGGTCAGTTCTTTAAATTACAAGACTTAAGTGTCAACCAGGTTTCCTTAAAACAAGGCTCTGGTATTACTTTAGCACCTTTTAATGATGCTAAGTTATTAATTGAAAAACCTGATGTAGTGGCTACTTTTGAAGTAGATTCCGACAAGCCTGAAGATGATTTACCCACTAGTGAGGAAGAAGATGAAGCAGACTCGCAGCGTGATATCTTAGGTGAACTAGAAATCATTGCAAGACTGATGATTACTGGGGGTGAACCTAAAGAAGAACACCGTCTTACTCGTGCTGATCGCTCCCTAATACGTCAATGTATTTTAGATGCAGCAGCACTTTGTGTAAAAGAAAACAGGGCTGTGTTAACAGAGGATATTTATAAGGCCTTAAAACTAGCCTCCCAAGACCCTACTCTACGGGAAATTCGCAGCGAACGCATTAATGAGATGGCTGAGTCTATGCTACTGTTTACGCAAGGCATGGATGGGGAGATATTTAATCGTGAGGGTGTGACATGGCCTGAGTCAGATGTAACGGTTGTGGACCTTGCTACTTATGCTCGTGAAGGTTACGAAGCACAGATGGCCATTAGTTATATTTCCTTAATGAATACCGTTAATAATATTGCTGAACGTGACCAATATTCAGGTCGTCCGATTATTATGATCACCGATGAAGGGCATATTATTACTAAAAATCCCCTGGTAGCTCCTTATGCAGTCAAAATTACTAAGATGTGGCGTAAATTGGGTGCATGGTTTTGGCTCGCTACACAAAACTTAGCTGACTTTCCTGATGCAGCTGAAACCATGTTGAACATGATCGAATGGTGGTGCTGTTTAAATATGCCACCTGATGAGATCAATGCTATTGCTCGATTTAAGAGCTTAAATGAACCACAAAGGCAATTACTACTTTCAGCCTCTAAAGAACCCCGTAAATATACTGAAGGCGTCATTTTATCTAAGCGTAATGAGCTTATGTTTAGAGCTGTACCACCTAGCTTAGTATTAGCACTTGCAGAAACTGAGCCAGAGGAGAAGAAAGAACGTCATGATTTAATGAAACAACATAACTGTTCTGAGCTTGAGGCAGTATTTATTAAGGCTGAAATATTAGACAAGGCAAGAGGTGTAGCAACACTACCTTGGAAACATTTTTTTGAAACTAAGGAATAAAATAACTTAGATTTATATGATTTTATCATTGATACGCTAAATATTTTTTTATAAACGATTTACTTTAATAAATAATGGAAAAAATTATATATGACTGATTTTACAAAAAAGCTTTATGACAGGATTGCTCCAGATATTAACTTAGATAAAGCACGAGAAAGTTTAGCAGTAATAAAGGACGAACATGATAAGCTTTTAGCAGAATCAGGTGTGGATACAATGCTGCTTAATGAAATGATAGAGAACGATTTACAAGGGTCAATAGAAAATATATGCTCGGGGGTACTAGTTGATACGGTAGGTATTTTAACAGTTAGTCGTTTAATGGTAGATTATAAGCAGCCTTATGGTACTAGAAAGGATGGGTGTGAGTTATTAGCACTACTGGCAGCTTTTGATCCTGATCTGGGCTATTGGTATCTACATATAAGACCTTTACCTAATCAAAAAAATATTGAAAGACCAAAGTATGCCGCTTCACTTATCTGTTTAAGTGTTTATTTGGATGGTTATAGTGATTATTTTTTTGATAAATTTTATCACTGGATAAAGCAACCTAATGTCCTTAAACAAGAGATGAAAGTAAATAAAAAAGGAAATCTAAAAGATTTCATTCAACATAATGCATACAAAGAGTACGATAATTTCACTAGTGTATTGGCTGAGTTTGAATTAACTATGGAGGAGTTTTATTTTAATAGGCAGGATTCACGTTTTGAGTGCTTATTTGAAGGAGATGAGGAGGTTGGCTACTCAATTTTACCACTTAATGAGAAAATAAAATCACTCTATCTTAGTGGCAATGAATAGGTGGCTTCATTCGATGTGGTATAATTCTTTTACAATTATATATTTTATAGGAATAAGTAATGAACAAAGCAGAACTGGTTAAAGCAATAAGTGAAAAAGCAGACATTCCTAATACGCAAGCAACTAAAGTACTAAATGCTTTTTTAGAAACGGTAACTGAAACCTTACAGCAAGGTGACTCATTAGTTTTAGTAGGTTTTGGCACATTTACTGTAAAAGAAAGATCGGCACGTATGGCACGTAACCTACAAACTGGCAAGCCAATTAAAGTACCTGCTAAAAAAGCCCCTCTATTCAAACCTGGCAAGACTTTAAAAGACACTGTTAATACTGCTTCAGCTAAAAAGTCTAAAAAGTCTAAAAAGAAATAATTTTATAATAGGCCCAGTTTTAACTGGGTTTATTTTTTAACTTTCCTACCTCATGATACTTAAAATAACTGGGTATTTTTTGAAATTTAAATATATCTATCTAAATAGATTCTCTATTTTTCTTTATATTATCTTTTTTATGCTAAGTGCATGGTCATTATATTATCCTGATAAAGCCATCGACTGTATTCCATTATTAATCGCTGTTTTTGGCATGATACGCTATGTATCTTATATAAAAGACTTTAAACTACGGCTTAATTTTAACAGTTCATTAAAATCAGAAATTGAGAAAACTATTAATAAGTACGTTTCTAATAATATTGATTGTGCTGTTATTAAAGAACAACTCTGCTTGAAAAAAACCTATAAACGAAAAATATCTGCTAAAATTACTTATTCAATAGATAACCAGATTATAGATATCTACTATTATTGTGATGGTTTTGGGTATCCATTAAAAAATAAAATATTAATATAAGGAAATGGTTAATTATGTTTGGTTTATTTAATCTATTCAAAAAAAAGTACATCTATCCTAAACGAACTATTCCTCAATATTCTGGTTACAATCTTTTACTTGCTGAAGAAATAGTACTGTTAAGAGAGTCACTAAAACAGCATGTTTCTCCCCCTCCCCCTGATCTTATTGAGCACACTAGTACACGCTTAGTATGGCGTATTTCTCTTACTGGTAAAGAAGATCAGTATATGAAATATGATAAGCCAAATTATGTTCATGATAACGATTTTTTAGTATATGTTGATACTGAACTGCTTTACTTGCTCTTGCTAAATGATGCACTAATTTCTAATGATAAGACGAATTATTCTTGTAAGCTCAGGAGAGATTTACCAGATGATGACAAATACCCATATGCAGAAGAAGGATTTTCTAAAGGTATTACATGGCCTGTTTCTTTAGCAACTATTAATATGGATGTAGTAGAAAATAAACCTTCAATATCTTTTACAGATGGTATAACTAGAACTATATGGCTTATTGCTAACTATGCCTCATCATTTCCTGTGTATACTAATAGTTTAGACAGTGCTAATAACTTAAATATTATTGCAGGATTAACCGATGAGCCAATATCAGTGTGTGACATGTTTAAAAACACATAATATCTCGTGCTAATCATTAGTATATCCACTGTTTGACAGTGATCTATTTATTTAGATACTATGCCAAAGCATGAATACGCATTTTTTACTTACCTTCTTCAATAAGATCGGCCTAAGTATTAGTATTAAGAATATAACCATAAATAGTTAACACTAGATAATATGAGGCATATCTATGTTTAAGGCGACTAATAGCATCCATTTTAATGGGAATGGGTTAGATACTTCTGCTAAGTTACAAGCAAAGCATTATTCTAATAAATACATCATTTAAAGACTATGCTATGCTAAAACAACAACTTTATATATTTTTTCTTTTATGGTGTTTTATTTTTTCAGTAAATGCACAGTCAATAAATAAGGTATCATGGCCAATAAATTGGTCTCAGCAAGAAATTGGATTAGATATAAAGCTTACTACTCATATTAAAAAAGACTCAAAACTAGTTGCCACCCAGATTCCAGATAAAAGAAGTGAAAAACTCTATGTACTAGATGAGTTTGCACTACTACCTAATATCAAGAGTACCTTATATGCTGATAAAAATAAGCTTGTGCTAGTAAACTATTCATCTAGTGGAAAATATATTGATCACCGTATTGTTGCTGCGACATTAAAAAACTATCCAGATACACCTATATATTCCATACTCAATACCCAAGAAAAAACCATTATGCTATATGCCTACAATAATTTTGGTTCAGATTATGATGAAACTCCAATAAAAATACATTCAGATGGCCACTTTCAAGACCTTATTTCAACTATTAATATGGAGCTAAATGTAACTTCTAATGTTGCTCTTATTGGCTGTAATAGCTATGGTTTAGATGGTTTATATCCTACCCATGAGAGATGGTTATTAGTTTCACCCTATCAACAAATAGCTAAATCAATAACTACTTTAAGGTATGGTTATGATTTTATTGGGTCACACATTACCTTAATAGACGAACCCTATGAATATCCAGGTGACGATACACCATACCTTCTAGCTTTTAAAGGGAACGATACACCAGAAGATATACTGTTTTATCAGTCACAAAATATGTCCCTGCAACAACTAAATCAGCTAAAACAACAGCTTAAACACACTCAATGGTCAGAGCTTATAGATGGTAGAAAGGATGGTAATATTATTTCAGAAACTAAAGCTACTATTCAGCAGATTAATGAACAATTTCAATTAATATACCTTCAATATAATGAAGGTGGTTTTCTGATCACTAGAAATAAAGATACTATTTCATCTGTTACTCATGTACAACGATATGACTTATTTAAAATAAATAATAAATTATATCTTGTAACACACCTATCCTCAGAAGGTGCAAGATATGTTGTTTATGAGATTACTAATAATAGTCTTATACAACTAGAAGATTTTACAATTGCTTGTTGTTAATGTGGTAAATAACTGCCTATTAGACGATGTATTATGATGAGATATTTACTATTTACCCTACTCCTAATTTCCTCCATATCTTATGCTGACACAATCAATTGTAAAGTAGTTGGTGTGAGTGATGGAGACACTATCACTTGCTTAACTACTCAAAAAGAACAAATTAAGGTAAGACTCTATCAAATAGATGCTCCAGAAAAAGGCCAAGACTTTGGCAATCGTTCTAAACAAGCGTTATCTGATCTAATTTTTAATAAAGAAGTCAGTATAAGAACACATGGAAAGGATAAATATAGAAGAATATTAGGAACTATTTATTATAAAACAATAGTATGTAGCTACCCTGCTGCCACAAAATCTAACCCTAGCTGCACTATAAAGAAGGATATTAATCTAAGCATGATCCAATTAGGTATGGCGTGGTACTACCCATTTACTAAGAAAAATGGTAGTTATGATAAAGAACAAGCGATAGCTAAACACAATAAAGTTGGTCTATGGTCTCAAAAAGCCATTGCTCCTTGGGAATTTAGAAAGAGTAAAAAAGTAAAAAATAAATAAAATTGGATGCTCTTTACTTCTCAGCAAGTATTTGTTGTATTTTGTCCATGTCTTGTACACTTGCAATAATTAGCACTATATTATAATTATTAACTTGTCTATTATACTAAAATAGTAGTTTGCACTTTTTACTTTCAATCTTCAACCAGATAGACTTTAGTATTAAGGATATGATTATCTATTCTATTGGATTAAATAGGGAGTACCGATGTTTGAGGCAGCCAATACTAGCCATTTCTATTTGGATGTACAAGGATTAGATACTAAAGCAACATTGCAGGTATTATCATTTAATGGTTTGGAAGCCATCTCCAGTGATTATGCTGTTGAGATCACTTTGGTCTGTGATCATCTTCGCTATGATATCACTCAGTTATTAAGTAAACCTGCTTTTTTATCTTTTGATAGTAATAAAACCACTGGCTGTCATGGCGTTATTCAAAACGTTAAGCGAGCTGCTGTTGGTAAGCATTATGCTACCTTTAAAGTTGTACTTACCCCTACTCTTTCTCATCTCAAAAAACGGGTCAATCAACGGGTATTTCGTAATAAAACTGTTCCAGAGATTATCAGTACGGTATTGTCTGAATATGGTTTAGCGCAAGGTCATGACTTTTCTTTTAAATTGAAAGAGTCTTATCCTATCCGTGAATACTGCACTCAATATGATCAGGACGATTATAGTTTCATTAATCATTTAGCTGAATCTGAGGGTATTTTTTACTTTTTTACACATAGTAAAGAAGGTCATACATTAACTTTTGCGGATGCTAATCCATTTTTTTCTAGTTTGTCTCAAGCAATTAAGTATGTGAGTGATACAGGCTTTGTGGCTGATGAACGGGTGATTAAGTCGTTTGATATTGGTCTATCCAGTTGTACTACTGAAGCTTCTTTTAGAAATTATAATTTTACTAATATGAAGATTCCTGAAGGCAATGCCCAAGGCTTACAAAGTGATAAAGCTAATGAAGCCATAGAACCCCCATTAGAAAGTTATGATTATCCCAGTAGACATGATAATAAACAAAGAGCCGATCAGCTTGCTAAGATTGAAATAGAGCGTTTAAGAGCTACTCAAGTGTTAGCCGAAGCCAATAGTGATGTCATAGGGCTTCATCCAGGGTTGTTTATTACGGTAACAGGGTATCTCTTAAAAGATGTGGAACAGCCTTGGTTAATTCGTGAGATTTGTCATGCAGGGAAACAACCTGCGGTATTGGAAGCCTTTGGTGATATGCATACTGCTAATAGTGCTACTACTAATAGTCAATTATATCGGTATATTAATTATCCCTTTTCTGAAACATTACAATTTCCTTTAGAGGATTTTGCTCAAGGCTATCGAAATGTGTTTGTATTGTCTCCCCAAGATGTACCTTATAGACCTGAGAGGTTATACCCTAAGCCTAAGATATTAGGTGCACAGACAGCTATTGTGTGTGGTCCTACAGGGGAGGAGATTTATTGCGATGAGTATGGCCGCATAAAAATTCAGTGTCACTGGGACAGAGAAGGTAATTACGACGAGCACTCCTCTCATTGGGTAAGAGTAGCCAGTAATTGGGCACATAATTCTTATGGCACCGTTGTCATACCTCGTGTGGGTATGGAGGTTTTAGTGGAATATGAGGAAGGTGACCCTGATTTTCCTCTTGTGGTAGGTGCACTACATAATGGCATTAATAAGGTACCTTATGAGTTACCTGCTAATAAAACCAGATCCGTATTTAAAACAAGTTCTTCTAAAGGTGGTGTAGGTTCTAATGAGTTTAGAATAGAAGATAAGGCAGGTGAAGAACAAATCTTTGTGCAAGCTCAGAAGGACTTTGATCAGCTAACTAAGAATAATCATATAGTGCAAGTCAATAATAACTCACACCTTCAGGTAAACAACGAACATAGTGAAACCATTAAAAAGAACCGTTATCAAAAGCAAGAAAGTGAGGAGCATCATTTAACAGAACTTGACCGCAAAACTCAAATACTGATGAATGACTATAAAACAGTAGGCATCTCAGAACATGAAACCATAGGTACCATTAAAACCGTAGAAGCAGGTATGGAGATCCATCTTAAAAGTGGTCTCCAGACAGTGATAGATGGAGGTCTTAGTCTTACTCTTAAAGCGGCTGGTCAACATATCGTGCTTAATCCAATGGGTATTTGGATGACTCAACCCCAATGGACAGGTGGTATACCTATGATGGGTACACCTTCTGTACCATTACCACCTTTAAGTAACGATAAAGAAGTAGCAGCCACAACATCACCCCCTGTGGTCTTAGCCCAACGCCAAGCATTATTAAAATCACAACCACGTTGTGAGATTTGTGAAAAAATGGCAGCAGAACAGACTAGAGTGAGTGCATAATGACAATAAATACCTATGCATTAATAGATGGCGTAATGCGTCAAACCGCTATAAAAGAGGTGTATAAGGCAAAACAGCCTATACAAGTTATTCCACTTTATATAGGAACATGTTTTCAAGATAATTACGACTTAGGACCAATTCTGGTGGCAGCACTAAATGGCTCGCATCTCATCACGCAAATCCAACAAGATTGGGCAGACAGTGCCACTATTTTACAAACTGATCAATCTTTACAGACTGTAGCAGAACACCTTAAACAATTTATCACGGTAACTGATGATTCAGGTAGTAATGCCTTATTTCGTTTTGCTGATCCATTAACCACATGGTATTGGCTAAACAGCTATCATGGAAATATCCCACTGGATATTTTTGGCCCAATTAAAACATGGCAAGTCAGTAACCCCATACCTGATTGGCAGCAGCCACAAACTGCACAATGGCAAATATTTGCACCTCTACCAGAGGCAACGTTTACTCACATTAGGCTAGACTATTTAAACGAACCACAAGTACAGGCATTAGATCAAGCGGCTGACTTTCGTTTTAAAAATAAACTATACCAATGGTTACAAACTGAGCGTGCAGACATATTACAATCCAAAACAGCTGAGCAAATTAGTCAATGGTTTGAGCTAGCAATGGTTAAAGTAAATACTTATAATCTAACCAATCAACGTACTATTGCACAATGGGTAGACCTGTGTACAGATTATGGACTAGATTTTATCAGTCAGGAAAATAGCCCCTATCAACAATGGCTACAACAAAATAGTCAATACAAAAGTTTACCTATTGATATAAAAATACAACACTTTTATGACTATACTATAGAACTAAGCTAACAGGATTAATAAGGAAATACTAGCATCATGACACAAACAACCTATACCGTAAAAAAAGGTGAATCCTTAGCCCAAATAGCTGCAAAATTTAACCTCTCTGTTAATGACCTTAAACAAGCAAATAACATCCCTGTCAATAACAACCTAATACACCCTGCACAAACACTTATTATTCCTGATAAAACCACCAATCAACTAAATAACCCCTTATCAACAAACCGTAAACAGGCTAGAAAAGACAGCCTTAATACCGCATTCCAACCCGATCCTAAAGGTATAGGCACTTGTCCTATACTAGATAAAATCAGAATCTTTCCTGTACGCTACGCAATAGACGAATCCCCAACTAAAAAAGGAACCTCACAAGGAGCGCATCCAATTCCTGATGATTGGGATTGGCCACTCACCCCTAAAAAATACTTTCCACAAATAAATACCCGTAGCTATACCTTACGTCAACTAAGAGATGGTTGGCTTTATGTTTACGACTGGACAGATGATGAACTCCATGAATACGAAATTAAAGGCGATACCTTTACCTTAATCAATATTTTTGACCGCAATGCCAAAGAAAAACAGCGTGACCCTAAAAAACAAAATGATAACCAACAAAAACCACAACAAGGTGACACAAAAAAATACCTTGAATACCAAGCCCACAGAATATTTTTATCCTATTCAGCGGTGCGCTGTACAGATAGAATAAAAATAAAACTGTGTACACCATTCTTTAGTAAATGGGCAAGACAGCTAGATTTAAATACCTACTGTACAGATCAAGACAGAACACTACCACATACTAAGTCCATTGCTGAACTAGGTAAATATGTTGCAGATATAAAACCAAATGCGTTACACCACAAAAGCTATATAGAAAAAAATCCTTACCCTAATCCTAGCTTTGCCACAACCAGTACACCTACGGTTTCACAAGCCAGTGATGCAGCAGAAACACAACATATAAAACCCATCATAAATGAAACCACCATCCAAGGGGCTATGCCTACTATGGATACAGGTATCTTTGTGGCACTAGATGACCCACTGGCCATAATAGACGACCTTACCATCAACCTAGCAGGCAGATGGGGCGAAGGCTACCAGTTTGAACAAGACAACGCCCATAAAGCAGGTGTAGCAGAACAATGTCTAGGGCTTATAGGGGCAGAACTAAAAGACTTTGTACCCGATAGAATTAGCCATAATGAAAATAAGCCAGAAGAATACTATGAATGCTTAAAAGACATCTATGCCCTACTAGAAAAACAAACCCGTACATGGGAACCTGGCACAGTTAATCCCAATATAGACATTATGAGCGAAAGTGGTCGTTACAAAATTAGACAGCGTGATGAGCTCGCTTGGCAATATGTAGACTTCAAAAAGAAATGGCATTACCGTGTAGAAGAATATCAACCAGAAGATACCAGTACCCACCATACTATAGCACTAGACGATATATTCCCTGCTAGTCAAAATGCACCTACCATACACCTATCCGAAAGATGGCGTGCAAAATACAAAGAATGGGATACCGTAAAAACATGGCGAGAAGACCTTCGCTTTGATGAAATGGTAGACTACCTTATCCAAATAGCCAAAGACAAAAAACGCTATCAAGACCATATACACAAATACCAACCTGACCTTATCGCATGGCTCAATAAACTAGATGGCAATGTAGAATCTGTATTCTTAGACCCCATTGATGAAGACCAAGCAAAAGAACTGCTTGAAACAACAGAAACCATCACCGCCTTCCTAAACCAAACTGCCCAAGGAAAAGAATGGATAAAACTACAATTCAATGATCCCCAAGTATTTATTGGACTAGCCCACTACAACTTTAGCAAAGAACTCTACGAATTTATCAAGAACATTATTGCTGAGATAGAAGCACTTACAGAAAAACAACTAGCACAAAAAATAGCTACTGCGAAACAAGGTCAAACACCCGAACTACAAGGATTACTAGGAGAAAGAGAAGGCATTCTGAGAGCCTTAGACAAAGTCAGTGCAGTTAATCGGGCTAATGAAATTGCCAGTGTTATCTCATTAGACATGGTAAAAAACCATGCCCTCTACAAAACCCTAGATGACGTAACCCACAAGCTCTTTGACACGCTCTATAAAATGAGCAATAACAGCACCAAATACCTCCTACAAGGTATTGCTAACAACACAATGGCTCTCCTAGACAATGTCAGCCTGCTTGCCTATGCTGCTAAAGCAACCATTGTTAACTTAGGCCCCTCTGGAGAAAAAATATACCTCACCCGTAATCAACGCTTTGCCACAGAAATGGCAGATTGGCAAGCAGCGATAAAAGCAAAAAAACAAGAAATTACAAAACTGACCGATAAAAAAGCCATAACCCTTGCCAAACAACAACTCAACCTTTTAGAGTCAACCCCACCGTACAAATGGTATATAGAAATAGGCACAAGCCACCAAGGGGTACCTATTATGAACTATAGACCACTGCTAAATGCCCTACTCAGCAGAGCCAGTGACACCAAAACACTGGCCTTAGTAAAAGAATGGACAACCCAAGGACGCCATATAATCAAAGGCTCCGAACTACCACTGATTGTATTAGCAGCCAACCTCTACAACTTTGGCTCTGTTGCCAAAGAACTACAACAGAGCTATACCCCTGAAAAAATGAAAGAATTTGTAGCATCGGCAGGTTATGCTATAAACACAGCTATGTCTATTTGGGTTTCGCCTGTTGCTAGTTCTATTAGCCCTCATTTATTTAACAAAAAAATAAGGGTTGTTTCCAGAAGCTTAAATTATTGGCTTGCTCGAACCAGTGGTACAAGGGTAGAAATAGCTAATTTAATGTCTAGTTTACGTAGTGGTTTTATGATGATGTCATTAGTAGGTACTGTTGCTGCTGGATTTGAATTATGGGGAGCAGTAGATGAGCTTAAAAACACAACCAGTACAGAAGAACATTACTGGGCTTGGGGTAAAGTTTTTATACTAGGCCTTATGGCAGGTAGTATGGGCATTCAAACATTATTATCATTTACTGCGGTGTGGTTTAAATTTGGTTGGTTTGCTTTACATCCTGGCTTTGCGATAGCTGCTTTAATTTTAGGTGTAATTTATTTAGCCGTATCAACTTATGCTAAATACTATAAACGTGATGGCGTTCGTTTATGGTTACATCGTTGCAGTTGGGGCAAAAATGAAAACTTTTGGCCTGATACTGAAAATGGGCATCTACAAGAATACCATGCGCTTTATAAAGCTGTACTACAACCTACAGTTATTGTAAATCCATTAGCTAAACAATTATTAAGCCCTGATGAGCGAACTAGGGCAATGTTAGGCAATTCCCATGAAAGTATTTGGGTAGGGATTGCACTTCCAGAAAAAATGGAGGGACATAATATTATAATAGATCTACTTTTAGTAGATACTAAAACCCAGAAGAAACTACCCTTATCAACTACATTTTATCAGCAATTAGAACAAACTCGTTATTGGGCAAAAACTTCTAAACCAGATCAGCCATTACAACTACCGAAGTATCCCTTAAAAACAGTTCAAGCAGATACATATTATAGTGCAGACAATAAACATAGACTTTTATATATTTGGTTAGATACAGCAAGTATTGATAAAGATACTCATATTACTTTAGAAGTTAAAATAACTTACCCTAAAATAGTATTTAATAGCCAAAACAATGAGCAGTTAACAGATCACTATCTATATCGGTTAGAACTGAATGATAAAACCTATAATACTCCCTGTAAAATGGTATTAGATGATTATCATCAAAAGTCTATCCCTAAAGAACAACAGTTAGGTACCAGTTTAACTCAAAATAGCCCCCAAATTATTTGGGTACCCACTGTTACAAGTAGTTAATAGGATATTTATGTTATTCAACAAAAAAACTAAACCAGATTATTATAATCAAGTTAAATGGTATCACACACAGTACCCTATGTTGAAAACATGGGATATTTGGGCGGTTAATAATAATCTTATTGTTGCTAGAATCATTTTTAGTTTTATAGTTTTTATATTTTTAATAGTACCTATAACAGGATTTTTCTTTTTAAGAGAACCAGAAGACCCATTTGGTTGGCCATTGCTAATTATTTTTTCTATACCTATACTTCCTATTATTTTATTTTATTTTATTTTGTTTGGAAAATTTTTATTTGTTTATCGTTGTACAGAGTATGGATTAGAATTTTATAGTGGTACAGATCTTAATAGAAAATTTATAATAGGTACTATTATTATTATTGTTGTTGGCGTTATTGTCATATTGTATGCAGCTATTGATACTAATCAACCAGAAGTGCTTTGGTTAGCCTTAATAGGACCTGGAGGTATGGGGTTAGCCGCTTTATCTCGCTTAAAATTTAAGGAAAACTTATCTAAAAAAGTTTTAACTAACCATAAGCAACGATTATGGAAAGAAGTTACTCACATACTCATTGATAAAAAACGTAAAATCATTACGTTACAAAGGCAAAAGAAAAATAATCTCAGTGGTCAATTACAGAATTATAAAACTTTTGTATTTTGTCCTAAAGATCGATTTGATGAATTACTTATCTTCTTTAAAGAGCAAATGCCTAATATCCCATGCATAGAAGAACCTGTAAAAATAGAGTGGCGTAATTAATTCTAAGATTAGCTACCAAGAGGATTTCTCTTGGCAGCTAAATACAATGTCCTAAGTTAATTAAACACTAAAGCATTTGTTCAAATTCATTGATTGCTCTGCATAATGCCTCAATATTTTCAACTGTTGGGCCATAGCCTTTACCTTGAAAAAATATACAAAACAGATCCAAACTTGGGTTATTTACATTAGTATATTCATCATATACTAGTGCTTTTCTCAGTACTTCTCTGTTTTCTACTTGGACTAAATGACATTCAATGTATGTTTTTAGTCTTTCTCGTTGGTCTACGTTCATGAATGCTGCTATTTCATTAGTAGTCACTTTACCATTAACGCTACAACAAGCATCAAAGATTAACTCTAATGTATCCTCATCATCAGGAATAAGACCTGAATCTGCTAAAAATGGATAAATACTTTGTGCAATATGAGCACCTTTAAATTGACACAGTGTGTAGTAAAGTTGATTTGTCATAGTGATTTCCTAATTTGTATAGGATGCATAAAGTACTAAGAAATCAGGCTTATGTGCCTTAATCTCCATAAAGTTTGGAATATAATCACTGATTATTTTCCAAATACTTTCATAGTATTCTTGTACATTTGTACCATCACCATTTTGTTCAACTCGCTCTCTTAAATATCCTGTCTCAATAATATGAGTACTGGATACGCCACAGCTATAATCAACTATTGGCTCACAAATACCATCCGTATCTATTTCTTTTATCTTATTCACTGCCTCGGCAGGAACCGACAAAGTATAAGTATTAGCTACTACCACATTGTCTTGTAAATAAGTAAGGCTATAATTTCTAATGATTACATCAAGGGCCTCTAATTCTTCAGTAGAAGGATCTTGATAGGTTATTCCAGCAAAGCTAATTTTAAAACTATCATTACTAGAATCCTCCTCACAGAAATTTTCCTCAATTCTTAGCAATTTTTTAGCTTGCTCATAGATAGGTGTACGAACACCACATAATAAAATATGTTGTACACGCTCTATAAACAATCTATTTAGCTTATGGCCATATTCTGATAAGTTACCTGCATTGTCTTTAAATAACGCTATAACTTCATCTTCTTCAGGTAAATTACCCTCAAATTGAATATACTCATAAAGACTATCCGCAATAGGTGAGTAGCCAGTTTCTGTTAATGCCACGATGACACGACTCATCATTAAATCTCCAAATAAATAATAGTTAATTTGGAGAAACACAACGCCCCACTGGGAAGTTGTATTTCCCCAGTGGGTGTAGTGTTTGACTTATTAAGCTTTTATATTGATCACAATAAATTCTGCATTAAAAGGATGTGTCACAGAATCATCTCTTAAATTTCCCATATAAGGGCGTATTAAGCTATGAAGCTGTGATAACTTTTCAAAGCTAACTTCTTGTGACTTCCATGATTGCCTAATAAGTCCTTGGTGCAAAATGTACGTTTCATATTCTCTCTTATCCGATGGTTCAACTGCTGTTTGATAAAGAAAGGTATTTATTCCTTCTATTTCTAACAGCGAATCTATCAATTGATTAGGAGCTTCAAATGAAAACGTTACTTTACTAGTAAGGTTATTAGCTAGGTAATCTCGCTCATATTTTTTCAATGAAAAATAAAAGTCATCCAGTACAGCAGTATCTACATAGTCTAACGTTCTATCTAAAAATCGAATTTCAAATTGATCTTCAGTAGAGTTATCTTGTAGATCTTCCCGTATTAGTAGCATAGCACGTACTTTTTCTCTGTATTCCTGAGACACTGCATTTAATAATGCTTCTCTGGTACATTCTAAAAATACATGGTTTAGCTGATTACCTACTTCATTAAAATCAGTACTCTCTTTAAATATCTGTAGGACTGTGTCTTCATCAGGTAATTGTCCCCGATTCTTCACAAAATCATACAAATCATAGGCTAGTAACGAATAACCTGTATTTACAATGTTTGCAATTGCTTTTGACATAATAATCTCCAAGATAATAATAAAATTGAAGATACTCCCACTGGGGAGTATCCCCAATGGGTGTGTTAAAGTTTTTTATTCTTCAGCTAGGTTAATTATCAGATAATCTGGTAAAAAGCTTTCTACATGAGGAATAAATCGGTTGAGCTATCACCATTTTTAATTACACTAAGAAGTTGATCATCATTGGGTAATGAATAACGCAGATCAGCTAAGCTTCGTGCAATTAAATAAGCTAATTTTGTATAATCACTGTTATACACAGTGTTCGATAGATCTAACATATTTTTTCTCCTAAAAAGAAGGAGAAACTTCCACCAGGGAAGTTTCTCCCTGGTGGGTGAGTTGTTTATTAAGCCGCTTTTGCCAGTAGTTGTTTAGCTAATGCCATTTCTACTGACTCACTGTCTGGATTTAAGCAATCTAAACCGCTATCAGGTATATCACCCGATGTACTTTGGGTAACCGCTATTTTTTTGGCCATGAGTTCTAAACAGTTTATCTGTGTCGTATCTCTATAACCTAAAAATAGCACTCTAACAGCCAGTGTTTGCCCTATCCGCCAAGACCTTCGGCTGGCTTGCATCATGGTGTACACACTCCAACCCGTCTGCATGAATACAATGGTAGGAAAGTCCAAAAGATCGAGTCCCGTTTTAACTTGTTCTGGATTGCAGATAAGTATATCAATGCCCTCATCTACTCGTGCCAAAATCCAGTCTTCGCGTTCCTCTGGTTTACACTTTAGGACGCCTACCTTAAAGCCTTCTCGCTCTAATATTGTCTTGAGTCTATGCGTTGTATCTCTGGTCTGTGTGTAGGTCGTATACACAAGAACACGTCGATTATTCGCTTTTTCCTCTCGGCAAATTCGGATCAGTTCCGCTTCTTTGGGCATGATGTCCACTGAAGTAAATAGGCTTTCAACTGTCGCCAATACTTTGTGTGTACCATCATCGTTTGTATCCCTTGGATGCGTTACTTCTTCCTCTCTAAAACAACAATCAGGCCATGCTAATAAGGTATTAAGTACTACACCTAGCAGCGAGGTATCCCCTCGTGCTAATGCTTTTTTCAATAAGGTAGTTAAGGTACCAACAAGGTAGTTATAAGCTTCTTGTTGGTCGTCTGTCATATCTACTTCAACAAACTCCTCGGTATAGTCAGGTAGTATATCTCCACCAATTTCCTTAAGTTTCAAGAAAACAGTGAAAGGTAGTACATACCGTAAAATACCTTTAGGACCAAAACCAGGAGCCTTAGAGGTACGATGGACCATTTTATTGCCCTTCGCTGTCTTGTGGCTTTCCCCTTGTTTTTCAGTAAAGATGTCTTTTAATACACCATGATCACGTTGGAATGCTGTTGAGGCTGTAGCTAGACTACCGCGTTCATTGGGCTTATACCCATCTTCAATCATTCTGCTCGTGATGACTCGAAACAGTAAGTAAAAGAGATCTGCTGCATAGCCTCCCATCAAGGTACCTGTCAGTAAGACAATTTTTCTTACTTTACTGGCAAGTACTCCCATTGCTTGGCCTTGAGCTGAACCTTCGTTCTTGTATTCGTGACCTTCATCCACGATCATTAGATCAAAGTAGCCTTGGGGTAAATAGCGTTTAATAAACTCTGAGGCTTGGTATCCACCCTGCCCAAAACTAAACTCTATTTTGCCCAAAGCACGTTCCATACGTACCGCTTGGCTATCATTAAAGACTAAGTCGCCTTGTTCATCCATTAGGTTAATAAAGTTATGTACATTGTCTACCAACATTTCCGCAATAAATTCAGTACCAAACGTATTGATGAGTTTGTTAGCTGTTGCAGAACCAATAGTAGGAATCTTGCACATTTCTTTAACCAGTTGCTTCCGAAAATCATGTTGCTCGATTTCTTCAGCCTTTGAACCTTTTTGTTTAACCTCGACTTTTTTGCCATTCATTAATGTCCAAAGCTTACTACCACAACTCTCACACTGTTGTTGATTTTTAATGTCATAAAACTCTTCAGGTGTGTAAGGTTGCTCTGTTTTTGGATTAATAATGTGACTAAAACAGTCTGGACAACAGGCTGCTGGTCTTATTTTAGTAAAGGTTTTTTGTGAAGCTTCATCCAAGTAACGTTCAACAAATCGTCCCTTTCTGCATACAGGTTGCCAATGGTAGCCCATACGCATTCTGACACGACCAAGAATATAAAACTCTGGCACATCTTCACTTTTAACCTTTAACGCTTCTCTGGCTTGCAGAAGCTTTGCTAATGTATCAGGACCATTCATTACCCATACTTTGGCATGGGGTACTGTTTCTAGTATTTCACGTCGCCATTTGTAAACTAAATGGGGTGGTGAAATAATTAATGATCGTTTATAACCTTCAGCAAATAATACTGCTGCGATCGTAATAGCCATCATCGACTTCCCAGAACCCATTTCTGCATTGATAATGGCCGCAGGTTCATTACGCTCTATTAAGAGCGCACAAACTGCTTGCACTATCTCTGCTTGGGCAGGAAATGGCTGACGACTCAGGTTATCCATTATCGCTTGGCGAATAGGATTGGCTTTTTCGGGTGTGTACACAGGTGGATTAGATTGTCCTAATGAGTCTAGTAGTTGGCCTTTAAAGGTATTAATAAATACACTAAGGTCTTGTACGAGTCCCTTACCTGGTATGTTTTGTATCGTTTGTAGTGCTGTGTTCATGTTGTTTCTCCAATAAAATAAGAAAAACAGGGCATGAACACAGCTACCCATAGGGTATTGTTCATACCCTGTGGGTTTATAAATGTTGTGTACACTGTACACAGTTTTTTTCATTAACCTATTGCTTCTATATCCCAATGGCTATAGTAAACAATTGATCTAGCATCACTATTTGGAATAGCAACGTTGGTCACTATATAATTATTAAAACCTGGCATAATCAGTGATTTATCATTATATTGTTCCCATCCTGTTTGGCGTTTAGCTTCTGCTAATGACTCTTTTGAATCAAAGTAGAGCCTAATCGTTAGATTGCAATAAGCTAACTTAGTGATACCTGTTAGCATAGGGCCTAATAACACACTACTTTGCTCATCTTCCTCATTAAAACGACCATACATTAACGTTAATACTTGTAACGCTTTAGTATTTTTTGTACTCATTGTGATGCCCTCTCTGCTTTTACATCAGGAGATACATCTATTTTTTCATAAACAATATCAAATACTCTTACCGCACCTTCAGTACAATTAATACCTAGACTATGATTATGATTCAAAGACAGTCTCCAATCAGTCTGCTTTAAAGCTTGTTGATAGGATTCTTCAGAATCAAATTGCACTGTTATGCTACTGTCTGTATCAAACATATAATTAAATGAAATATGTTTAACACCCATAAGTACACATTCATCTGCAACAAACTCACCTTCTAGGTCATGTCCATTAGATAAGGTAACAATAAAATTTTTTTCATTAGCACACATTACATACTCCAAAATAATTAGGGTATGAATGTACCCAAGGGTAATCACATACCCTGTGGGTTGTTAGTTATTTCATTCCTAATGATCTTGCTCTTACACATAGAGCATTATCAAAAAGAATTTTATGTTGATTACAGATGAGGAATTCTCCCTGTCTGTAAGTTTCAATGAGAGTAGGTTTATCCTCTGTATAAGTCCAACCTGTCAACTTAAGGGCTTTCAGGCAATCCTTTTTACTCCAAAAAGTTAAACGTACTCTATGTTTTTTAATATTAATGTATTTAATACCATCTAGTATCATTGCAGGTTTTTTATCCACACCTTCTCTTATACGTCTGTTAAACGTAACTTTAAAAGGCTGTGTCCAAAGCCCCCACGTTAATACTGTTTTAGTATTATCAATCATTTGTTGTAATTCAGACATTTGTCATTCCCTCCGATAAATTGGATAGAAGATCAAAGTCTCTATAAAAAGTCCGCTTAACTCGGATACCTTTCTCATGGATATCTGCAACTACGGTGTTAGCTTCTGCTGGTAAGCGTGCCCAATGAGTATGCTTTAATGCAAGTTTCATGGTTTGCTCACTGTTAAAAGTCACCCTTAGTTGCTTACCGTGTCCAGCTTCATTTGTAACACGAACACGTATAACACCATTAAGAAATATATCTACTAATGATATTTTTCCATCAAGCTCCACTGCATTAGTTAAATGAATACTATTACAGTATTGTGTTGCTATAGTCATTTTCATACCTCTTATTTCATTAAAATAAACATAAAAAAAGGGTATGAATCTCCTCACGGGTATTTTCATACCCGTTGAAGGGATTGCTTTGTAGTGCTTTTTAGTGAATAGCTAGTATTCTGAAGGCAATAACACGGTGGTTATATGCCCATCTTCATCACCATGCCATTCAGTGATAATCCAAATTTTCAAGCCAGTTTCTTGACTAAGGGTATAAGTGGACATAACACGCTCATAGAGGTGCCCATCTACCATCGCCTTAATGGCTCGATCATTTTGCTCGTTATCAGACGCATAACCATCGCCCCAATCACCTTGACCATGCCTTGTAACATAGGGCAATAAATCAAGACCTTGTTGAACAAGCGCATCAATACCTCTGGTCATTAGCAATCTACCTATTGGAAATAAAGTAGATAGACCAATTTCATCATTATTGACGTTTAGTTCTGGCTCTGGTTCTTTTACTGTAGTGATCGTGATGATTTTGCCTTTATAGGGTGAACCATCGGTCATATCCCATGCTTTGATGACTGGTACAAATTTATCTATCAGTGTTCTGATAAATGTTTTACTGCCATCTTGTTCGGTTTTCCACTCTGTGTGTTCTACCTTTTCTTTATGGGTATCACCTTTTACGATCAGTGTTTGGCCTGTTTCAGGTGAGTGAATAGGGCCTGATATTTCACCTGCCGATAGAGCCATTGCAATATGCCAGTCTCTAGGTTTGGTTACAGGTGGTCTTGGTACACTTTGTTTGTATTTCATGTGCAGATTAAAGTCTGGCCACAATCCTTTTAAGTTAGCTATTTCTCTGGCTAGTTCAGCAGAGTCCATAGTGACTTGATAAAAGTGTTGTAGTTCAGCTTTACTACTGGGTACAAGATACGATTCATAAGGCCAATCTTGGGGTAGTTCTTCTGCTTTCATTTCACCCTGGTATATTGCTTTGAATACACCAAGCATTTTTTTACGATCAGCTAAATCAAGATCAGATTTTTTAGTGCGTACACCAAAAATCACCACTTGTTTAAATTGTTTATCAACAGCTTCATAAACTCTCAATTGGGAGAAGTGGTTACAAAGCCAGGTGCTTACTTCATCGTCCAGTTGGTTGTAGGGAATAATGTAGGTCAATATTCCTCCATACTGGAGCATCGGATAGCTCTTTTGATAAAACAGTTTTTCTAACCGTTTTCGCCCTTTGCTTTGGTCATAAATAGCTCCGTTGTAACCAGGAGCCATATCACCATAGGGCGGATTTAAAAATAGGAGTCCAAAACTTGTGTTGCTGATCACTGTATCCATTAGGTCACTGCGTAAACAGTGGTCTACAAGGGTACTAGCATGATCAGCACGTTCACGGTTATATTCCACAGCATAAGCTTCAACGTTTTCACGTCCTAGATGATGCGCTATTTCTGCTATTGCTACACCTTCACCTGCGGTCGGATCGATGATCCTGATGCGTTGGTTTGGGTCTTTAGCAGCTAGTGCATTTAGAATACGCTCAATAGTAGCTTCATCTGTTGGGTAATAACCATTTCTTGCAAAGTTTGCGGCGACTCTTGGAAATATTAATGCCATACAAGCCTCCTTATTAATGCTGTAAGCCAGTATGGTAGGATGGATAAGTGGTTAATCTATTCCGTAGGATAAGATCACCAATAAGTTGTTCGAGCTTTGCTACATCCAGTTTTAGATGCATTCCCCCCACTTGTCCGAAAAGGGTTTTCAGATCCTCACACATTTTATGATCAATCAATAACGGTGTGATTTCTGTTTCCCAATGATCAAGCAGTGGTAATGGGCATAACTCTTTAATGACTGACCAATTATATTGCACAAATTCTTCTATAGGTATTTCACCACAGAGTAGAACTGATGCCGTATGATTAGCTTTGTCAGGCTTAATACAACTTTTATCAAATATCCAGGTATGTAATAAGGTGCCAAACTTGGTTTGTTTGTACGTTCTAGTAGAACGCTTTGTTAGCTCTTTAACATTGCCAACATAAACCCGTGTACGTACATCCTTTATTTTAAAAGTAAGGTATTCCAATCCAAACTCTTTGTCTTTTTTAGCTAAGGTAATGCGCGAATAAAGCTCTTGTAGTGCTGTATCACGTCCCCAAACTGATAAGAAGACTAGGTTATTGTATTTGTCTACCACACAAGCATCACACATGAGATCAGGTATTTCTTCTAATCTGTGGATGTGTTTTTCAGTAGAAGATGGTATTTCTTCTTTTCTGACTGCATTTGTTGTATTCATCATCTGCTCCAATTAGTTATTAATAAATAAAAGGAGCATTTACCCAGAGGCAAATGCCCCTAGAGGGTTAATAAGATGAAATTTAATTTATAGCCGCTTAATTTTGAATAAGCTGCATGATAAATCTTTGTTTATTGCGTAGTCTTCGATGATATGTTTTTACTTCTTTTCTCCACTCACTATTAATACCTGCATTAGCAAGTTTTAAATAGCTAACTGGACAACGGTAGTAATATGGACCTGCTGATTCAGTCATTGCATTGAATCCCCAACTGTTCCAACCTGATGAATAGTCTGGATGTTGAGAAATAATAATACAATGAATCTCTGTGGCCTTATCACCCACTTGTCGATTTCCATAAAAATCACATGCTTTTTTTAAAGTATACTCATTAACGGACCATAGGATGAACTCTCCTCGTTCTTTACGAATACAATGTTTAATTGTACGTACTGAACAATCGTCATCTTCCCAAGGCTTAGTTAATCTTTCTACTAAAGACTGTTTTGAATGTTCACAATATAACCATCCCATGATTTTTCCTCATAGTGTGGTCAGGATAATCCCGTGCTCGTGTCAGGGATACCCTGACGGGATTAATAATTATGAAGTGCTTTGGTTTAGTGGTTAATTACTAAATCCCAAAATTGTGTACGATAGTCAAATTCATAACCAAGTGCATTTAACCGAGCTTTCTGCATACGGATTGTTTCTCGATTACAAGTTGAATCTAGTTTTACACTAGTACCAAGTGGCCATAGTAAACCAAACAGCTTTTCATCATCAGATGAATTATCTGTTGTAGCTTCTACTGTAGACACATTAGTTTGTTTTGAATCTGCTTTATTCTTAGCAGGTTGAGAAGCTGCTTTAGAATGTTTTTTTGAAGTATCTGAAGTAAATGATTTTTCTTCTTCTAACGGATCTTGTGCATTCGTAGAAAAAGCTGCCTCATCTTCAGGTGTTAAGTCATCATTTTCGTTAAGTTCAAAGCTATTTAAATAAGCACGACACTCAACTACAAAACGATTACCATAACTATAATGTGAAGGTTTAATCTTATCTATCACAAATTGGCCTTGATACTTGCCCGATTTATACTGGTCAAGTTCTTTGTCTTTGACAACAAATTCGCCTATTGAGGTAGTAAGTTTTGCTGTATTAAATGGACCAAAACGTCCATCCAATGTAACAATGGTAAGTGTACCTGGGATAGTAATCATTATTAACTCCAATAAATAAAAAATAGATATTGGAGAAACACGAGTCCCAGTATTGAGGAAAGTATTTCCCCAATTTGATGGAATAATTTTTGTAAACACTGTTTACAAAATATATTTGTATGTAGAAAACCCCCATCACTGTAAAAACAGCAACCGCTGACGCTTCCGAGAGCTTTAGTCAGCTTACATTGACCATACAACAACGTTGTATCTGAACCTCAAAGGTCTAGGTTCACTGGGCATATGTCATCAACGATGACGATATGTACCTATTATTCTTAAAGTTATTATGAAATTTGTCAAGCATAAACTAAAAAACCGATCAAATGATCGGCTCTGTAGGTATTAATATTACTTAGTTAACGTCCAGTAATTACAACTTTTAGGTCAGTAATTAACTTATTTAGTTTAATTGGTATGAGTGCTATTACAATATCTTCCAATATTGACCTAATACCTCGCCAAGAGATACATCACATAGCTCTCTCTCATCCTCAAATAAAATATCAACTAGAATACTATCAGGACATTCAGTATACACTTGAGTAATGATACCTTTTCCATATTCTTTGTTAGATACTCTAATTTCAGCACCATTTTTAATCTGTTGCATAACATATTCATACGTTGATACTGGTTCTAAAATAAGATTGAATTGCTCCTCTGGTGTATTACCTGCTTCATCCATATCCTATAATGCTAATTGCTCTAACCAAAATTGTTTAGGCTCAATTTGATCATGTAATATATGTTTTAAATAGAGAGTATCGCTCATTTTTGTATTCCTATTTATTGCAGGAATATACCCCATCAGGGCATATTCCTGGTGGGGTAATGTATAATAATTAAATAAGTATAATTTCAATTCAAACATCAAAATAAACACTACTGGGCTTCATTCCTTTCTCAGTAAGTTGTTTAAAATGTTCTTTAATTATTAAATCTAAAGCTCTAGGCTTTACATTCTCTGCCTCCCAAACATCTAAATCAACTTTACGAAGTCGCTTTATAGCAGGGATTTCATATACATCATCTTCAATTACTAAAGGGGGTAGTTGTCTTAATCTTCTTTTCTGTGCTGAAGATTTTTTAACATCTACTACCTTAGTTTCAGCTGATATATTGGCAGATCCTACATTACCTACAGCTATATATTTGCTACCTATCCAAAGACCTGTTAATAGGCGTTTTAATAAGAGTATGATGGCTTCAATATCTGCACTTGTAATTCGCATGGTGTTTCTCCTTTTCACATAAATAAAAAAAGGGAAATACCCATCCCATAAGGAAAAAGTATTTCCCTTATGGGCAAGCAATTGCAAATTAGCAATTTTATATTTTTAGCTTTGGCTCTGGCTTAACTCTTACCAGTCCTCGTATTGATAAAAAATCATCTGTTGTAAAATTATCAGGTAATATAAAAATACCCTCTGAACACTCCAGAAACTTTTTACCTTTTACTTCAGATTTGGGCTCGTCTGCAAACATTTCACACTCAATAGCACAAATCCTTCTGAATGTAGCATCTAGTCTTTTTCGTTCTTCATCACTAAATGATTGTTTTTTAGTCTTAAAAACACTTAGCAATAAATGTTTAATAAAAAGATAAACCGATTTAATTACTTTCATGATCTTTCCTCTTAAATAAAATATTAAGGAAACACCAATCCCATAAAGGAAAAAGTATTTCCCTTATGGGGTTAAGCAATTACAAAACTATATTTATCATCCAAGAGATAGATGAGCAAATAGGTTTTTAAAATAATGGTTTTGGATTTTATACCCGACTCCATCTACTAAAGCTCCATGAAGCTCTATATCTGAAATCAGTTCCCAATCCTTATCACCTAGAATATCTCTTGCCATTTGACAGGAAATTGCATCAGTAAAACTTATATATATACTTGTTTTACCAATATCATGCTTATCAACATTCACTATGGTGATAGCAATTTTTCTAGGTTCAGTTTGATTAGCTTGCTCTATACATCCTTCAAAACACAAGCTATAAGATGATACGTTATCCATAAGTTTCTCCATATAAAAAACGGAGAAACACCTCACCGCATGGAAACAGGGAAATATTTCCCCGTTTGGGTGAGTAGATAATTTTTGTAAACACTGTTTACAAAATATATTTGTCTTTAGAAAACCCTCATCACTGTATAAAACAGCAACCGCTGACGCTTCCGAGAGCTTTAGTCAGCTTATATTGACCATACAACAACGTTGTACTGAACTTTAAAGGTCTTTAGCTCACTGGGCATATGTCATTAGCAATGACAATATGTAGCTATATTTTTAAAAGAATTAATATATTTGTCAAGCTCAATTCAAAAAAGAGTGAGTTAATAATTCTGTGTACACTGTACACAAAATTATTACTCTAAAAAACTATCCAATAAATTACTTTCTTTTACATTTTTCTTGTTGGAACCACTTTATTCAGTAGCTATTTTATGTTAAAAAGACAATAAGGATTTTTAATAATAGGAATTATCGTCATGATTACACAAGCAAAAGGAACATTACTACAAAGAACACGTAGAATGCTAGGTCGTGGCTATCAATTATTAACTATCCAAGAAATCAAATTAGCCAATGCTCTACAACGTAAGTTTTCATTCGGCTATCCTTTAGTTCGTATCTTAGGCTTTATTGTTAAATTAGCACTGGTTGCTGTTTTACTCTTTTTATTTGCATGGCTTTTAGTTATTGTATTAGCTATAGTTGCTTTTTTTGTTGCAGATTTCTCAAAAGAACGTCAAGAAAAAGAGAGAAAAGCACGAGAAGAAACTTATGGCACTATTGAGCATATGACAAAATACCCTACAATGTATGACAACTAAAAAAAGGCTGAATTGAATTCAGCCTTTTTTTATGATTTAAATTTTTAATTATTTAGGTTTACCTGTGGCAACTGTTTTTACTGCTGCTGTTGCTATTTGCTTTGTAACATTTGCTCCTGAAGCTGCTGCATCTCCTGCTGCACCAGATCCTTTTTCCATTAACCCTCCTACTGCACTACCCACATGATATCCTGCCCACGCCATTGCTGATAAGAAGAACATAGGTAACACAATAAATAATGAACCATTAACAAAATCCATTACCTGTGATTGTACAGTACCATCCATTGCTAAATTGGCTACGGGTATATAAGATTTTGCCATAGATCCCCAACTCTCATTTTTATACAGTGCGGTTAGTAGCGATGAATCCGCCCATCGTGCCAACTCCCACCAGAATGTTAAAAAATGTAAAGTGAACATGCCAAAGGTTATAGTAAATACAGTTTTTAAATTATAGGTACTGATGACCATTAATATAGGTAAAGCAATTATCATGGCCATAATTAAAAATGACTGTATCATGGGTAATGCAGTACGTATGGCATTCATTCTAGGATAGTATTGTGCCTTATCTACCAATAAACCAACGTTACTCACTGAATTATTAATACCATGACCAATACCATTCATATACCCTGGTCTACCACTTGCTCCATAGCCTTTAAATATTTCACCTGTGGACATGGCTTTCTTTTGGTGTTCAGGACTCACCAGTTGTCTTAAGGTAGCATTTTCTATATCTTTGGAACTGGACCAAGTAATCCATCCTTTTAGCCTTGTCCATAAGGTAGGATCTACTGCACTAACTAATCTAGCTCTAAGTCCAATGCCTGAATCAGCCCACCATTGTTTGCAGGTGGGATACCCTGCTCCATTGGCTACCCTTGCCCTACCTGAGTCTCGTGTCTCATTCCAAGGCCAACTTTTACGAGGAACCTTTGAGTAACTGGAGTCATAGTAGCCTGATGTATTGAGTAAGTAGTCAGAACCTATCCATTTCACATCATAGGCTTGTTCATCTGTTAAAGTAGGTTTGTTATGGAACAGTCTAGCTCGTGTTATGCCATAGCAGTCATTAGTAAAGTCATAAACTTCTTGCAATAACATGGGATCTTCAATACGAGTAGTATCCACTTCCATTGAGATTTGTCGTATATCTGGACTACAAGGAATTGAAGCGGTAGCTGCTGCGCTTATCCCTTTGCTGATGGAGTGTACTAAGAACCACCAAATAGGTACACTGGCTGATTGATCACCTATCATTTCAAAGCTTGTAGCATAACCTGTTTCACTCGGTTCAGGTACACTCACACCACAGGCAGTACTTCGACTGGAATCAAATTTCATATGTTCTAATGAAATATTTATGGTAGGCATACAACAAAAGATGATCACGACATAAGCAATAAAGAGTCTGTTTTCAATACGAGCAAGAGCTAATACACCTTTGTTACCCTCATCAGCTCCTTCCCCTCGTGCAGTTATCCATTCTTCTATCAAGATAGCTGCCAGTGGTAAGGCAAAAATACCTGAAGCAAAGAGTGTATTCCAGATACTATTATTGATTATCCAAGCCAGTAAGGTGAGGTAGTATTCTAAAAAACTATTAGTAGTCATTGATTATCCCCCATAGTTTGGAGCCTTCTACAGTAATAATCACTACGAATGCAATAATACCGAGGCGTTTTGTTTTCTCTATACCTGCTTGATTTGCTTTATTTCGATAGGTTTTAAATGTTGAGTACCAAATACTTGCAAGAATGACATAGATAAACAGTCGCCATAAATAGAGGTAAGGTGTTGCTGTTTTCAATGCTGTTTGCCATTGCAGTAGCCCACCAGATAACAATGTACCCAGTGAAGCCACTATGACTGCTGTAAACAACATTAATATACAAAGTCCTGTTAAACTCGTTAGGAGCTTTTTAGATATTTTCCATACGTTATTCATGGTTTACTCCTCTGATATACCAGAGCCTTTTTTGGTAGTATTTAGCTGATTAAAACGGTCTTTATTAGGATCATCGGCTTCAATATTTTTGGAGCTAACCGCATTGAGAGCATGTCGTTCAAGCACTGTTCTTGCTGTGTTATTAGCCAATGTTTGTCTTAAATCCAATTCCATTTTAATCAGTTCCATTTCATCTTTTAGATGTAAGATATTGCCTGATACTGCATCAGCGATTGGTTTCATTTCTTCAATACGTGGATTTTTAGAACCTGCTTGTAGAATACGTAGCAGCATAAAAGCTTTTTCAAGGACTGAAGCTAACGCTGTTTCAGAGGCAATACGTTGCGCTAAGATATTTTGATCGGGGTCGTCTCTTAAGGCTTCAATCACCCCTCTTGTTACAGGGAGCATACTACTGGAAACGAGTTTTAAGTTTTCTGCTGTCAGTGGTTTAGTACCTGATAGAAGCTCTTGCATAAGTTCAAGACGCTTTTCATATTCTTCTTGTACCAGTGGCGTTAAACCTGTACCACCTGTTGAATCACTTGTTTTACAGCCTTCACTACGACAAGTTTGTCGCTCTGATTCACCCAGTACTTGTTGAGCAAACTTTTCAGCATCTTCGGGTGATTGCCATAATGTACAGGCAGCACCTCCTTTACAATCGCCACTACTAATAGATGATTTATCATCTTCATCTCTGCTGTTAATTGCGTTGTAACCTGCTCTTACTGTGTCAGCTGTCACTCGAATAGGCTCTTGATTCTTACCACCTGCGGATAGTCCACCTAACCATGCAAGACCATTATCACCTAGATTTTTTTCAATACCTTCCATTGCTGAGACAGCATCTATACCTGATCCAGATCCGATGACTTCACTGATTCCTCCACCTGAAGCACCTAACATATCTTGCATAGCAAAACCATCAGCTGCTCCACCAAAAGCAACACTAGTTACAACATCAGCTAACGCAGCAGACATGGCCTGACAACCCAGTTTAGATTTATCAAAATCTAAACGTCCTTGTAATACACCATTAGAAAGTAATTCATAAAGACCAGGATTAGCGCGTTGAATTAACATGGCAGGTAAACTCGATACTGCACCTGTAGCCGCATCGACCACCTCTCCCATTAATTGCTGAAAGCCATTAGTAACGCCATTTAATTGATTTTGAACTGTGGCCATCATATCCATGTTTCCACAAATTAGATTACCGTTCCATTCAAGGCCTAACCCAATACTATTAGGCTTGGTATAAGTCAGTGGTACACCTGTAGCATTCCCCCCGCCAATGCTATACATCACATAGTCATCTATCACATCACCTGAAGCTGAAACTGCGTAATTATCAGCTAAAGCACCAGTAGAAATTAAAGTAGCCATTACGACTGTGAGTATCTTTTGTTTTTGCATGATCTTGTTTCCTTAACAATACATTATTTAATTAAAAACCTGTTGAACCTAAAAACTCTTGCCCTACTTGTTTGCAACAACGATAAGGTCGCCATAGAGCAAATACATAACTATCCCCTGCACTACGTGTAGTCATTTCACGATCTGGAAAAGCAGAGCAACTATCTTTTTGTTCTGGATAGAGTTGTTGCCAACGATGATTACTGGCGTCGTTTTCCATTACTGGGTCATTAGGTGGCCAATAACCATCTTTAGCAGAGGAAGCTTTGATTGGGGTATAGACGTGTGCTTGACCAGTACGCGTGGTTATATCTGCTGCTTTTTGAGCTGTTACAGCTGCTGCTTTAAAGTCATCTGTTTGGGTAATTAACCCCTCACGTGGAAAGATATTGCCCCACATATTGCCACTGGCCATACTGCCTACTTCACGTAGACCAGGAGCAAGTGATTCAGGATAAACCATCTCTGGAATACCAAATCGCCAACCTATAATATCTAAAGTACTTAAGAAGTAAGGATAGTAAGCAGTGGTAGTACTTTCACAGGTATAACCTAGTCCAACAGTCCCCAATAACGATCCACCAGGATGACCGATTACATCTGCGTTTTTAAAACGTGTTTGTGTATTTTTACCACTTGATGCAGTAGTAACATCCCCTCCACCTTCAGCACCTATACTGGTCGGACTCATCCCTGCTACGTCTGTCCAAGGATTTTTACCTGTATCAGCATAGGTAGATACAACTGCTTCTGGAACAAAATGTTTTACTTTTACAGAAGTACGTACTTTGCATTTCTTATCACAATCAAGCCAATAACAAACACCTACTGTTTGATAATCCATACAGGATGTTGAAGCTGCTGATTTCATCACTGTGGCAGTATCTAATCCACCACCGCTAGAGATACCTGGTATTTGAGCCAATGAGGATAAAGATAAGCCTATTAATAAAAAGAGTATTAATCGTTTCATGACCTACTCCTTATATTGTTTTACTAGTTGTATAGCTTGATTAACATCATTTATGCCATATACAACATACTGTTCATCTACCACTACAGCTGGCAGTTTAGTAACACCTAGTTGCCATGCCTTACTTAATCCAATGTAAGCATTCATTAGCTGATGTTGCATATTGGGATCTTGGATACGTTGTAGAGCTTGCTGCTTTGCTTCTACAGGGTCATTAGATAAACCTTCAGAAAGCTTTGCTTCTATGTGAGAGGGAGTATCTAAATAAATAATGGCGTGTTTACCAGTATTAGAAACAGGATGAGATTGATCAGTAAAAATTACTGTATCTGCATAGCTCAATATATTCATAAACACACTGAGCAGTGCCAATACAATTAAATGGATGGGTTTAAGTGGTGAAATAGTGTCAACCATAAGGCTTACCTCAAGATAGTAATATCAAAAAGATAAGCTTAGAGATTGGCAAAAAAATAACAGTAGCTAAATGAAAATTGCCTATTTTTATTTAGATGCTTTAGGTATTCTTCTGCAATTTTTTATTAGATAAATAATGGCATTGATTTTTGAACTGATTCTTACTAAACTAGGAACATATGAAGCATCAACACTATGCTTGTCAGCCCATCACTCAATTTAGAGTAGGCGAATATCCCTTCGAGATAATGTGTATTTTTCAATATCAACTAATCCTTATTAATTGCCATATAAGGGTGAAATGGGCTGCACATCCAACATGGCTAAACATAAGAGTTAGTTTATTATGTCAGATATAATCTTTCCCTCTGGTCTATCGAGCCAAAGAGCAAAAAAAAGAGCCAAAGAGCTTGTAAAATCAGGTCAATTTAAAAACCTATCTAAAGCCTTGGACTTTATTTCATTTAAAGAAATAGGAATGCCTTGGGCACTAGCAACTTATCAATTAAAATCAAATTATACAATTCCTATCAATCAAAACTATCTGATTACAACTACTGATATCGAACGTATCATGGAGCAAGAACCATTATTAACTCATCATGGTTTTGAATACGAAGATTTTTTTAGTGATTCTTTCTATCAAAGATATGAATATAGTTCACGAGAAAACTATCGTCAACGCTTTAAAGAAAAAAGAGAAAATTTAAAAAATGCTCTTGAAGAGTGCCAAAAATGCTGCTTATATTTACAACACCTTAATAAATTAAAAACTATACGTTATAGACTAGGTAGTTATGGTTTAAAATGGAGTGTTGAACAATATCATTACCAACGTGGTCTATCACATGATGATGCTTATGTTTCTAATGGATCTTTTATTTGTGCCGCAATTCATATGGGATTTAAAGTCATTCGAAAAACCTCCACTAGTCCGAATGCTTGGATTTGTGCCAGCGTAAACTCTGACATAATTTTATGGGAGAAATTTACACAAGACTGGTATACCTTATCCCCTAAAGAGGAAATACTTTTAAAAAAAATTAAGCAAAGGATTGGTATATTATAAATATGATATTCTATAGATAATATCTTAATATTTTTACGTTGGGCAATAAGCCCAACTATTTTTTAATCAGTTAATAGATTCCCTTATATTAATCCACACCTAAAAATCAGTAAACTTAAATTATGTGAATTGTTTTATCGCTAAATAACAAGAATGACTCATTATACGAGCAAATTCACAAGGTAGTGCATTACCAATTATTTGGCACGCTTGATCAATATAATCCGTAGCGAACTGATATGTATCTGGAAATGTTTGCAACCTAGCAGCCTCTCTTACAGAAATAGTTCTCATCTGAGATGGGTGACCAAATCTACCTTTACTCAGAGCTGTACACCCTCCAGTAATTGTAGGAGATATATTATCCCACTCCATTCTTGTATATATATTACTAAATCCTTTGTTATCACCTTGATGGCATTTAGGTCTTAAATGATCAGGAATAGTAAATCTTGTACCACCAGCTTTAAGGTATTTAAGTCGTGTTATATTTATATCCGAAATGTTTCTTATAATATGCCAGTTATATTTTTGAGGTCCACCTTTTGAATAGGATTGCTCTAACTTTAAGGGCTTTTTCAATCCAGATAATGCTTCTCTAACAGTCTTCCACTTTGGTAGGTTTTTACCTGTACGAGAATGTGTAGGTTTAGGAATCTTAATTTCAAATCCAAAACCTGCAAGTAATACAAAGCGTCGTCTATCTTGTGGTACACCATAATCAGCAACTTGCAATATATCAAAATTTACGATGTACCCTAATTTTTTTATATTATCAATGAACTCATTTAAATATGATGCCCCTCTTGTCAAAATACCTGGTACATTCTCAATCATTATTGCTTTTGGTTTAAGATCTTTTGTAAGTCTGAAAACCTGCATAATCAAAGCATTTCTTTGATCATCATTATTATACTTAGCTGTTAATTTAGAGAAGCTTTGACATGGAGGACAACCTGCTAAAAGATCTAACTCTCCCTTTTTAATATTAGCCTGTTTTAGAATTTCTGTAGAAGAAACAAATCGGATATCTTTTTCAATAACAAGGCTTTTTTTATGGTTAATACGAAAAGTTTCAGCAGCAATTGAATTGTTTTCAATAGCAGCTAAAACATTAAACCCTGCTTGACGAAGCCCTTCAGACAAGCCTCCTCCTCCAGAAAACAGGTCTATAGATGTAAGTATCATTACCTATCCTCCAAATCTTTCTTCACAACTTTTTTCTTAGTTTTTTCATTTATTTTTCTTTCTGTTCTATCAAAGATATCTTTTAATACTGAATCGGCATTTGCCATACGCATTAATAGTTCTTTTGCAGAATCTCCACCATACGCAATTACATCTTGTATACGTGCATCTTCATAATACTCTGATACGCCATGAAGCATAGAGGCCAATAATTCAAGATAGTCTTTTCTTGATTCTTTACATAATAAATCCCAAGTTATGATTTTATAATCAGGATCATTCGTCCTAACCGCATTCCCTGGATTTTCTCCAATTAGATAGCCCGTTACTTTTGCATCGGGATATATTTCTCTTAACCAATTAAAATATGTTTGTAATTGAGATAAGTGCTTATATTGTAATGGAATCAGAGGACTTTTTAGCTCTACAACATCCAATATAGTCTCATTATCATTTGAAAAAAAAGAGAAATCTGGTCTAGTATCAGAGTCTGGCTGTATAGCCAATTCCCCTTCTGTACCTCCATGTGATGGTAATGTACGATCTAAGCTAGCTTGTTTGGCCAAATTTTTTAGTGATATATTTGCATACATTTTTCCTTTATCTGAACCTAAAATCCATGGAAAACTTTCAAGTAGAGCCTGTAATTGGGGCTCAGTTCCATTTTTACTTAATTCATATAGTCGTGTGAGTGCATATATTTTTTGTGCTACAGTTACTGATAAAGACAATGATTCTGGTACAAGATGTTTATGTATTTTTTTAAGTATATCTAAAAACTCAGTTTCATTACCTTCTGAGTTTTTAATTTTATCCCAAAGTGATTGAATAATATTTCTAGTGGGTCGGTGCGTCCAAGCAGAAGTCAGATTATGTATTACTTCATTTTGTAATTGTTCATCCCTATAAATTTTAGGACTCATATTACAAACCATCTTTGTTATGGCCTCTCTTTCAGTTTCAGTAACTCTTAACTCACTTGGCAGCTCTCTAATTTTTAGATCAATTTTACCTTTATTGTTTTTTTCTTGATATTTTCTATAATCTTTTATCCATTTAGCAACTAAACCTGCTCCCCATTCATACATCAGAGCTGCATCATTATTATTCCAATTAATACTGGTTCGATCAGTAGAAATAATATCTTCATTTTCTAATTCATCTAACCAATCAGCCTCAATAACACCATACATATATCTGGTAGTAATTTCCCTTCCTTTTAAACCAAATACAAAGGGTCTGTCTTGAGCTATTTTTCCATGAGCATAAACTCCAACACCAGCTTGATCTTGGGGCCAATCTGCTTTATCTATAAAACCTACCCAGTATCTAACAACTCTATCTTTGTTATTTATATTAATAATTTCTTCTGTAGACCCTTGTTCTGGATATCTTACTACAAAATGTGGTAATGCTTCATTTTCAGTAACTTTTTTGTCATTAATATATACTGTAAAGTCGTCTCTTAGCAATGTCACTGTGAAACGTTGCCCTATTGATTCCATTAACGTACTAGGTGGTATACTACGTTTAATAGATAGATTATCCATAATAATTAATGTTCCATGACTATTCTCTATATCATCTATAAATTTTTTAACATAACCATGTGTATCATGTTGATGTAGAATAGATAACATCTCACTTATAGGAATACTTTCGGCTATTATTTTAGGTTCATAAATAGAATGACTATCAGTATTTTGTTGTGGGTTTTGTAATAATTCAGATAAATTTATTTCTAACCAGCAACATTTTTTATCTAGAGCGCTTACAGTTATTAAAGAAACTTTAGAGGCAATACCAAAGGGAGCTAATTTCCCTATTCCCTTTCGCCCCATCATCTTTCGACCTTTAGATGTTTCTTCATCAATATTATTTTCAGATCGTTTCTTTTTTCCGATAACTAAGTAATTATTAGCGAGTTCTTCATGGGTCATACCCAAGCCATTATCATATACTGCTAAATAATTATCATTTAGATCAATCCAAACTTTTTCTGCATCAGCATCCCATGAGTTTGATATTAACTCAGCAAGCACATTAGTAGGCTTATTTTGATATAGCTTCAAACCTAAGTGTTCAATTATATTATGGCTATACTTTAATTCTAATTTTGTTTTTTGCTTGCTATTCATATGTATTCCTTAACAGTTATTAAAATAAGATTTGTCGCTAATCAAATAATATTTCTTATTTACTCCCCCATAAAATGACATCAACAACATTCCTTAGTAGTTTTTTAAGCTTAATTTCTAATTCTGGATTAGACTCAACTATCTCATCAAATTGTGAAAACTCTTTCATAAATAGGGATCCTTTAGATTGTTTGATCTCAAGATCAACATTAAGAAATTCGCATAATTTTACGACACGCAAAGAAATAACTTTAAATTGATTACTTGTAATTCTTTGGACAAAATCTTTGTCTAACTTTACCACATCTCCAGATTCAATTTCTTTATAATATCTAGCATTAAAATAACTACAACAGCTTCTTAAAGACCATCCTTTCTTATCTATTGCCATAGATACAAGCTGACTAATTTCATATGTACTATACAAAAATTGATTCATATTATATTCATTAGTTTAAAATTTAAGTCTTAATATTATAAGACAATATAAAATCTTTTTCTACTTCTATAAGTAAATCTCTACTAACTTAACAAAATCAAGTTACGCTTAAATCAACAAGATATGTATCTAAATAAAAATCTCCAATATTTATTTAACTGTGTTTTTAAGAAATTAAAAGGCGTAAAAAGGCATTCAAAAGATTTGAAGGGAAAGGGCTATTTAAGGGAAGGGTTTATAAGGGAAAGGGGCTTACCCTTAAAAGGCTTTTTACGAGGTAAAAGGCTTTTGGCTCCGCCTCGCTACGCTCGTCGGAGAATACATGCTTAAGAAACTACTGGGAAAAATTGGAATCAATGTTGGTAAATCATTTACAGCTGAACCACATACTCTATCTGAAGGCTATTTATTACCTCAGTCTGCTGATCAATTACTAGCTACTGAATTACGTCAAGCATTGATTAATCATATTTGGCAGCATACGTCTTTATCTCGTGATAATTTCCAGAAGATTTATGTTAATCCTATTGAGAAATATGCTGCACTGGTGCAACAGTTCCCTGCTTCTGAAACACATCATCATGCGTATTTAGGTGGACTTCTTGATCATGGCTTAGAATTAGTGGGTCATGCGTTAAAGCTAAGACAAAGTTATTTATTACCCCCTGGTGCAGCACCAGAAGATCAGGCAGTACAAGGTGATGCTTGGACAGCTGCTATTGCTTATGGTGGTTTATTGCATGATATAGGTAAAATTGCAGTAGATATTGAAGTGCAATTACAAGATGGTTCACAGTGGCATCCTTGGTTGGGAGCTATTAAACAACCCTATCGTTTTAGGTACTTACAAAATAGAGATTATCACTTGCATGATATGGCAGTGGGTTTGTTATGCCATCATATTATTGATACTGATATGCTCAATTGGTTATGCAGTTATCAAGAGCTTTGGAGTAATTTTCTTAATTTAGTGGCAGGTAATTATGAGAATGCAGGGCTTTTAGGTGAGATCGTAGATAAAGCCGATAGAGTTTCTACTGCTAAAAATATTGGGGCTAATCCTGAAAAAGCTATTGCTGCTCCTGTTAACTCTCTCCAGAAGAAGTTGATTACAGGCCTTAAGCAGTTAATTAAGACTCAGTTTAATATTAATAAAACACCTGGTAATGGTTGGCTTACTCAGGATGGTTTATGGTTAATGAGTAAGACCACAGCAGATAGTTTAAGAGCTTATTTACTGTCTCAAGGGTTTGATGGTATTCCTTCTAAAAATAGTATTTTATTTGATGAGTTACAATCCTATCAAATTATTCAAGCTAACCCAGTGGATGATAGAGCTATTTGGACAGTTGCAGTGAGTGATGAAACGGGTAAATGGCAACAAGAGTTTAGTTTAATTAAGGTGAATCCTTCTCTCATTTGGGCTTCCGATGAGAAACCAGAGTTATTTAAAGGTCAAATTGAAGTTATCCAAAAAGAGGAAACTAATCCAACAACTACAAAAGCTGTTAATAAAACAGTAACTAATAAGAAAGTTGCAGATAATTTTAATTTTGATGAATTAGCTAATATAACTAATACAGTTAATGTAGCTAGCCCGTCCCCCACCCCATTAAATTTGTCTAAGACTAATGCAGATGATGATACTGATGATATTTTATCGTTGTTTGATATGGATACTAATGAAGTAGTTGCTGAAAATACTTTAACGGTAAGTATTGATAATCAATCCATAGAAGAACCGTCAATTGAAGTTAGTTTATTTGATAGTAATTTTGATGGTAATAATGCCACTGAAGTGGTTGATGCTTGTGTAGATTTATATCTTAATGATAATTCTACAGCTGCTCTCGACTCTTCCAATCTAGTCTTTAACTTAGATGAACCTTTGACTAAGACTTCATTAGGGGAAATGTTTATTCAGTGGTTAAAACAACGTATTAGTACACATAAACTAAAAATCAATGATGCCGATGCTAAGGTGCATATCATCCAAGATAAATTATTTATTGTCTCTCCTAGTATTTTTCAACGCTTTTCTTTTGAATATCCTGAATTAGCAAAGGTGATTGATAACAATAAAAAAGAGCCTTGGAAAGTCATTCAAAGCAGTTTTGAACGACTAAAAATACATATTAAACGAGAAGATGATCTTAATATCTGGCAATGCAGTGTGATAGGACCTAGAAAAAAAGGACAAATCATTAAAGGGTATCTACTTAAGACTTCTTTAGTGTTTACCGAGTTCACACCAAATAACAATCCATTCCTTGAATTAATAACAGAGGCCTGATCTAATGCAATGGTATAGCTTATTAAATAAATTGGCAGTCTGTTTTATCTTATCTAAAAATAGAGTAATTATTCAAGTAAAATATTCTTATTTACATGTAATTTTTATCTTTTATTACAGGTATAAAAATAGTATAGTAAAACCATCGGATAACCTGATAATCAATCAAGGAGGTCAATATGATTATGATGTTATTTTCTCCTTTTATTTCTCTACTCAACATAGTGTCTACGCAGCAGTAGATACACCCACCCTTGTAGAAATTTTTGCATGGTTGGATATAGCAGGTAGTAGTAGGCCTTCTCTTTTCACCAGGAGTATGCAACGAGACAAGCCAAGGAAAACGGGCAGGGATTGCTGTCGTCAGCTACTTAAGAAATACCGCCTTATCTGTCAATCCACCGATTTGACTTTGAATTAACTGTTAAATTGGAGGAATTGCTATGACTTTTTCTAGCATTTTAACCTATCAAATGTTACTTGAAAGCTATCTCGCTACTCGTGTTATTCGCCCTAGTACTGAAAGCAGTTACAGAGCGAGTATCAGAAAGCTTGAAAATGGTTTAGCGAGTTATTGCGCTGATAAATGGATTAAGTTTGATACTGACGTAAACAGTCTTACACAATCTCAAGTAGCGAAATGGCGAAGCTATGAATTAGTAAATGGACTCTGTGCCAATAGTTGGAACACTCATGTGAGGCACTTAAAAGCTATTTTTAATCATGCTATTGATGTGGGCTTATTAACAATGGATCGCAATCCATTTTATAAGATGGCCATTACTTCACCTAACAAAAGGAAAAAGACGCTATCGTTGCATCAGGTAACACAAGCGAGACTGTTTTTAGCAGGTGCACAACTGGATGAGGAGAAAGGCAAAGAGGTAGGAAAACTACATCCTGTGTGGTTCTGGCAAACAGTCTTTGAAACCTTTTACTATACTGGGATGAGACGTAATCAACTGATACACTTAAAAGTGGGTGATGTTCACTTGAAGAACCAGTTGATTAAGATCCGTATAGAAGGTTCTAAAACATGGCGTGAGTATGAGATTCCTATTAGCAATCAACTACTGCCCTATTTAGAACAATTGTTATGGCGAGCGAGTTTATTGAGCTTTAAAGCAGAGGATCAGCTGTTTAATGTGAATCGCTTTAGTGAACATAAAAACTCTCGCATGAGTAAAGTAATGACAGTGGATCGGGTTTCTAATGTGTTTGAGTATATATCAAAGCGAATAGGTATACAGGTTTCACCTCATCGTTTTCGACATACACTGGGTACGGATTTAATGAAGGAGCCTGAACGTAATTTACATTTAGTAAAAGAATTATTAGGCCATACCAATATCAAGACAACCCTTGAATATGTAGAACCTGATTTAAATTCTATTAAAACGTTACTTGATCACAGAGGCTAACATAAAGCCTGTTTATAGGAGGATAGCATCTATTGAAATTAATTGATTAATGGGATAAGTTTAATAACTTATTAATTACACTAACATTGTAAAAAGAAAAACGCCTACAGAAATATCTTGATAAATTTCTGTAGGCGTTATATTCTGAAAGGGCACGTTTTATACAGAGACACGTACAGCTTTCTTTAGACATAATAGACCGCCATCCATTATGTTAAAAGTGGTGGGTCGTATAGGATTCGAACCTATGACCAATTGGTTAAAAGCCAACTGCTCTACCGACTGAGCTAACGACCCAAATCTTTTAAGATTTGGTCGGAGTAGAGAGACTCGAACTCCCGACATCCTGCTCCCAAAGCAGGCGCGCTACCAACTGCGCTATACTCCGAAATTTGGCTCCGCGACCTGGGCTCGAACCAGGGACCCAATGATTAACAGTCATTTGCTCTGCCGACTGAGCTATCGCGGAATCATTTAAACTTACCTTAGAAAGGTTGTTTTATGTTGCCTCTCAAGGTGGGCGCCATTTTACGGATTTTTAAAAATGTGTCAACTCTTTTTTTAATTAAATATAAAATTTTTTAAAAATCATACTAATTGATATACTCTGTTGTCATTATACCTTTATTTGAGGAATAGTTGTGACACGTATTAAAATCTGTGGGATCACTCGTGTAGAAGATGCTTTAGCTGCTGTTGAAGCAGGTGCTGATGCAATAGGTTTAGTATTTTATGCTCCCAGCCCACGCGCTGTAACCATAGACCAAGCGGAAAAAATCTGTAAAGCATTACCTCCTTTTATTACTACAGTAGGTTTATTTGTTAATGCTTCCTATGAGGAAGTATCTGTTATATCTAGTAAACTGTCTTTAGGCTTATTACAATTTCATGGCGAGGAATCAGCAGCATATTGTGAGCAATTTAATCAACCATGGATAAAAGCATTAAGAGTACAACCTTCTACTAATATCAGAGAAGCTATGCAACCTTATAATAAAGCACAAGGTATTTTATTAGATAGTTATGTTGCTGGTGTACAAGGCGGGACAGGTACTACTTTTGATTGGTCATTAATTCCTCAACAAACAGAAAAACCTATTGTATTAGCAGGCGGTTTAACTATAGAGAACGTCCAACAGGCTGTACAAATAGTTAAGCCTTATGCTGTCGATGTAAGTGGTGGCGTTGAAATCACTAAAGGTATTAAAGATCATAATAAAATAAAAGCCTTTATTAATAAGGTAAAAAGCAGTTTATAATGATTTAATTAAAGATTTATAACAGAAATAAATAACTTTTTTAGATAATTCGGGTTAAAATAGCTCTTTTATAATTATTAGGTGTACTATCTTATAGAAATAGTTCTCCTAAAGCTTATACCCATAACGAGAGGAATAGATAAGCATGAGTAACTGGTTGGTGGATAAACTAATTCCTTCTATTATGCGTTCTGAGTCAAAAAAGAGCTCAGTTCCTGAGGGACTTTGGCACAAATGCCCATCTTGTGAGGCTGTGCTATATCGCCCAGAGCTTGAAAAAAACTTGGATGTATGCCCCAAATGTGGACACCACATGCGTATTAAAGCACGCAAACGCTTAGATATTTTCTTAGATGTAGAAGGCCGTGAGGAAATTGCTAAAGACCTAGAGCCTGTTGATAGACTAAAATTTAAAGATTCTAAGAAATATAAAGATCGTTTAGCTGCTGCTCAAAAAGAAACTGGTGAAAATGATGCATTAGTAGCGATGAGTGGTACTTTACTTAATAACCCTATTGTTGCTTGTGCTTTTGAATTCAGCTTTATGGGCGGTTCAATGGGTAGCATTGTAGGCGAAAAATTTGTACAAGCCGCCAATGTTGCTATTGAGAAAGGTTGTCCATTTGTTTGCTTCTCAGCATCAGGTGGTGCGCGTATGCAAGAAGCCCTTCTTTCATTAATGCAAATGGCTAAAACTTCAGCTGTACTTGCCCGTATGCGTGAGCTAGGTCTACCTTATATTTCAGTATTAACTGATCCTATCTATGGTGGTGTTTCTGCTAGTTTAGCCATGCTAGGTGATGTAATTGTTGCCGAGCCTAATGCATTAATCGGCTTCGCTGGACCTCGTGTAATTGAACAAACAGTACGCGAAAAATTACCAGAAGGATTCCAACGTAGTGAGTTCTTATTAAAACATGGTTCAATTGATCTAATTATCAAGCGCAATGAGTTACGCGAGCGTTTAGCGAAAATCTTAGCTCAATTACAAGGTTTACCATCACCCACTGCTACTTCTGAAATCACATTTGTACCTGTTACTCATGCAGAAATCCCTACCATTGATGAAGTAGTTGAACCTACTAAAGAATGATTAAGCATAACCTTAACGAATGGTTAGCTTATCTTGAACAACTGCATCCCAGCTCCATTGATATGGGGCTGGATCGCCTCCAGCAAGTTGCCCAAAAACTCCAGCTAACCAACCCTGCTCCTCTTGTCATTACCGTCACTGGTACTAATGGCAAAGGTTCTACCTGTGCATTTATTACTGCTTTGCTAGAAAGCCAAGGCCTAAAAGTTGGGCTTTATACCTCACCTCACCTGCTACACTATCAAGAACGGGTTACCATTAATCAACAATCTGTAACTGAAGTAATGCTTTGTGATGCATTCACTGCCATTGAAAAAGCGAGAGGTGATATATCACTGACCTATTTTGAATTTGGTACATTAGCGGCTTTTCTATTATTTAAACAAGCTAATTTAGATGCCGTGGTATTAGAAGTAGGATTAGGTGGTCGTTTAGATGCGGTAAACTTAGTTGATGCAGATATTGCGGTTGTTACCAGTATTGGTATTGATCACCAAGAATGGCTAGGGAATACTCGCGACTCTGTAGCTTTTGAAAAAGCAGGTATTTTTAGAAAAAACAGCCCTGCTGTTTGTGGTGATAATAATCCACCAACAACACTTATTGAACAAGCAGCAACAAAAGGCACACCTCTTTATATTCGAGATAAAGATTTTAATTTAATCATTGAGCAAGACCATTGGCAATGGCAAGGTAAAGATAAACAAGGTAACTTGTTAACTTTAGCTAATATTCCTTTACTAAATCTACCAATGGCTAATGCCTCTGTAGCCTTACAGGTTTTTGTATTATTAGATTTACCATGGCAACCACAAACAATTATTAATACCCTGCAACAAGTAAAAGTAACTGGACGTTTAGATCAATATCAACTTAACTATCAAGATAAAACGATTAAATTGTTATTTGATGTAGGCCATAACCCCCATGCTGCTGATTTTTTAGCTACCTATTTACAGCAACATCCTATTAAAGGTAAACGTTATGCTGTATTTGGATTATTGGCTGATAAAGACTTAGAAGGTGTAATTACCCCATTACTGCCTTTAATAGAAGATTGGGCAGTTGCCCCCTTAAATACACCCCGTTCTAATACTGCTGAACAACTAGCCGCTATGCTTGTACAAAAACAGCAACAAGTTACTACTTGTACCTCTATAGAAAAGGCTTTACTCTTACAAGCAGATAAAGCAACAGCAGATGACGAAATCCTTGTTTTTGGCTCATTTTATGTAGTGGCAGAAGGATTACTCTGGTTGGCGAGTTTAAATAGGAAATAGATATGTCTATCTTTGATGGTAATCTTAAACAACGTTTAATTGGTGCAGTGGTACTCATTGTATTAGCCGTAGTCTTTTTACCAATGATCTTTAATAATAAAGGCGAAAAACTACCTGAAACAGTAGTCACTGTTCCTTTAGAGCCTACTAAGCCAGCGCAACCCGCTACACAACCTACTCCAGATATAGTAACAACTACATCTGAACCTATTACAACACCTAATGAACCAACACAACCTGAACAACCTATTGTAGACAATAACACTACTAATAATACGGTTTCATCTACTACACCTGCTACTACAACGGAACCCACTTCTACAGCACAAACAAATAGTAGTAATAACAGCACAACTGCTCCAAAAACTACTACTAAACCTGTGGTTTCAAAGCCTGATGCTCAAGGTATAACACCTAGCTGGACTATCCAAGTAGCGGCTGTATCCAATTTACAAAATGCTGACGCATTTACTAATAAACTACGCAAGGCTAACTATAATGCCTATACACGCACTGAAGGCAATATCCACCGAGTATTTGTAGGCCCATTTATCGAAAAAGCTGAAGCTACTCGTGTACAACAATCCATTGAGAAACAATTTAAAGAAAAAGGTATTGTTCGAGAATTTAAACCTGAAAAGAAATAAATAATTTTCATTCTTATAGAGGGCTTAATGCCCTCTTTTTTATACTTATCTACAATATTATATCAACGCCTGTTTTAGTTCTTTTAAAAACGCTTGTATCTTCATTGGCAATAGCTTCCTACCTGAAGTAATCGCCCACATTGTAATCGTAGGCATTTCCCAATCAGCTAATAAATGAACTAGCTTTCCTTCCTCTACGCATTGCTGAACAAGAGTTGAGGTAATAGAAATAATACCAACACCTTGAGTAGCTAATAATCTAATCATTTCAATGGAGTTAGTAGTTAATGGCCCTTGCGGTATACCTTGCCAACTCTCTTTACCACATTTTAATTGCCAATTTTGGATTTCTCCTAATGAATTGGCTAAATGAATACCTATATGGTTTTCAAGGTCTTGTGGTGTTTTAGGTATGCCATGTTTTTTTAAATAAGTAGGGCTAGCATAAAGCCCACCTGATAAGTCTTTTAGTGGTCTGGCTACTAATGTAGCATCATCAGCTAATTTAAAAGCTATTCGAATCGCTAAATCATAACGCTCAGCTACAATATCTACTCGACGACTTGAGAAATCTAAATCTAAACCAATATGGGGATAGTCATTGATAAATTTTTGGAAAAAGTCTTTCTGAATAAAATCCATATAGTTAGGCGGCATCGATACTTTTAAATTACCACTAGGCGTAATTTGTCGATAATTAGCCAAATCAGCTACGGCTAATGCCTCTTGCTCAATAGCATGAGCATGATCTAAAACAGCTTGCCCAAACTCAGTAATAGCCAATCGTCTTGTATTACGAATAATTAATCGTTCACCTAATTGCTGCTCTAAATGAGTGATCCTTCTTGATAAAGTTGATTTAGGCAAACCTATATGCTCAGCGGCTGCTGTAAAACTACCATAATCGATGACCTTAGCAAATAAAGCCAAATCATTTACATCAATAGTCATCTGTTTATCTATCATCTTAATGGCGGCGCTCTACAATATAGGTGGCTAAATCTCTAAGCACATTAGCAGACTCAGAAAACTCATTCAGAGCATCCAGTGCTTGTTGATGAAGTTGTTTAGCGTATTTTTTTGCCCCATCTAACCCTAGCAATGCTGGGTACGTAGGCTTGTCATTAGCGATATCTGAACCTTGCGTCTTACCTAGGATTTGCGTTTCACTTTCAATATCTAAAATGTCATCCTGTACCTGAAACGCTAGGCCAATCGCTTTGGCGTAATCTGCCAATAATGCAATTTGTGGTATAGATGCTCTACCACTGGCTAATGCACCTAGCACCACACTTGCCTCAATTAAGGCACCTGTTTTATGGCGATGCATAGTTTCTAACGCCTGTTGATCTAGCTTCTTACCCACTGATTGTAAATCTATTGCTTGCCCACCCACCATTCCCTGTGATCCAGCGGCCTGTGCTAGAATTTGTACCATTTGCAAAGTTATTTCTGCTGATTGTATATTTAACTTAGGACTGACTAAAATTTCAAAAGCCATTGATTGCAAACCATCACCCACCAAAATTGCACAGGCTTCATCATAAGCCTTATGAGTAGTTGGCTTGCCTCTTCGCAAATCATCATTATCCATAGCAGGCAAATCATCATGCACTAGCGAGTAAGCATGAATAAGCTCAACTGCACAAGCAACACCATCAGCTTGCTCTAAAATACCACCTAGCGTTTCACAAGCCCCATAGGCTAATAATGGCCTTATTCGTTTACCACCGATCATTACACTATAACGCATCGCTTCATAAAGACGCGCCATTTCTGGGCGTGGCGCTACAAATAACCTTTCTAATAACGCATTAACACGTTCTTGGCAAACTTTCTGATAAGCCGCTATTAAACTCATGACTGGCTTTCCGCATCAAAAGGGATGGTTTCTACTTTATCATTCTTTTCTAACAGCATTTGTACTTTCTGCTCAGCATCTGTTAGCGCTGACTGACATTCACGGGTCAAACCTATGCCTTTTTCAAAATCAGCTAATGATTCCTCTAAGGTTAATTTACCTGACTCCATACGCTCAACTAATGTTTGTAACTCAGCTAATGACTCCTCAAAGCTGTTAGTACTCTTTTTCTTTGCCATGTATCTATCACCTACTTTTTAACTGATCACGTACTGCCATTAAAGCAAATCCCAATAGATTTTTGCCACGCCATGTTAAAGGATTTTCTATATTATCGGCTGTTTCTGCCAAGCCAATTCCCCAGATTCTATCTACTGGGCTAGCCTCTACCAACACCCTATTACCTGTATTGATTAAATACTCAGCTAACTTAGGATGTTGTGAAAATTTAGCAAAATTACCTGCTATCACTATTTGTGAACAATGTTCATCCCATATAGCTTGTTTAAATCCTTTTACCTGTTTACCCAAAGCCTTTGCTTCACCAGATGTTTTACTCACTAATATCTTTGCTAATACTTCTTGATCATTAAATAATCTAGCTTTACCAGCCATCATAAAATGTTCAGCTGAAGAATAATGTACACCATCTACCTCAAAACTAATAGGATACCATTGGCTTAGACAAGCCTTAGAAGTAGGCGCATTATTAGCTTCTGTATGCCCCCAAAAGAATACATACTCAAACTTTTCACCTGTCTGATAGCGTTTACAAAGTTGCTTAATATCCAGCAATGTCATTTTATTCTCCTTGATTCTTTAAAAACAGGCTATTTTTCACACCAGCCAATGACTCATAGCCTTTATAGAACGCTGTAAAGTAATCATCAAATAACCATTTAGCATCTTCTTTATAACGTTGCATATGCTTTAAATTTCTAGCACGCTTACTTTGTGATAAGGCTGAAGATTGTTTTGCCATATCCGCAAAATCAATCAGGCCAAGCCTGTTATCAGGTAATACCAATACATTACCTAAATGAATCGAACGAAAATAAACGCCCTGTTGATGCAGTGTAGCTAATAGCTGGCCAAATAACATCATAAAATGCTGTTGCTGATCTTGATCTACCTCTGACATTACTTGTCTTAAGGTATTACCAGGCAAAGGCTCATAATGAACTGCTGTAAAATCCAACTCAGCTAAACTAAAACGATAAAGATGCAGAATATTGGGTGTTGCTATAGCCAATTTATTTAAAATAAGTGCATTATCTGCAAATCGCTGTACGTAAGGGTAAACTAACTCAGAAGAAAACCAACGTTTACGACGAAATAATTTAAGAAACTTACCATCAGCTAACATCAATACTTTAGGTGCTGTTGTATCTTGTTCTAAAACTTTGGCATCTTTAGCTAATGCTTGGTAGGCTTCTGTCGTAATAGGCTGGATTTTTAGCTTAGTCATAGCAACTACTTATTAATTTTAAATAGGCTAATTATAACTGATCACCCAATATTTTTTGTATAGAATATACTTTAAATAATAATATATTATTTCTTCTCTATAATCTGATCACGATAATGCTCAACCCACATTGCCGTGGAACCACAAACAGCAACTGGCATAATAATCAGATTTAATAAGGGAATCATGGTAAAAAGACTCACCAATGAACCAAATATAATATTATCTACCCTATCCTGAGCAAGCATTTGCCGCATCGTTGAAAAACTAACTTTATGGTTATCAAAAGCATAATCAGCATATTGAATATTAATCATCCAAGCGGTAAAAATGAACCAAATAATGGGGGCAACTGTTTGCCCAACAACTGGCAGAAAATAGAGCAATAATAAAGGTATTGCCCATAAAATATAATAAACCAACTTATAAAGTTCGCGTTTTAAAATACGAGGAATATCTTTTATCACCCTCCAAATAGTGGTTTCTGGCGCAGGTTGATTAGTTAGTTTTGCTTCAACCTGCTCAGCCAGTAGGCCATTAAAGGGGGCGGCAATAATATTAGTTATCAGACTAAAAAAGTAGCAGAAAAAAATCGCCATGGTGACAACAATAATAAAAGAAGCGACATAACTTAACCATTGTAGCCAACTTGGCAGATAGTGCATGCCAATATCAAGCAAGCTGCTAATCTGTGCAAAAAACCACCACAGTAACAACGACATAACCACGATATTAGCTAACATTGGCAATATTACAAAACGCGTGATACCAGGTTGCTGAATAAGCTTCCAACCCACAATAAAATAATCTATGCCTGTTTTTTCACGCTGTATCTGTTGCATTTATTTCTTTATCAAATTATAACCATCATTAACGCTTAGGCTTTCTTTTTGCGGTAGTAGGCCGCTCAGCAATAGTTGTTGCCCTCGATCTCTTAGCAGGTTGCCCTTTAGCTGGCTTAACTGGCTTTACCATTTTACGCTGCAAACGTTGTATTTTATCTTTTACCTTAGTCGTTAACTGTGGTAATGCAACGGACTCTAGTCCTACCTCTGCACTTAAAATATCAACCTCTCGTTGATCCATTTCACGCCAACGGCCAACACTTAAACTAGCGGTTAAAAATACAGGGCCAAAACGTACACGTTTTAAGCGACTAACCACTAATCCTTGTGACTCCCATAAGCGACGAACCTCACGATTACGACCTTCCATTACCACACAATGATACCAACGGTTTAAACCATCACCTTCTGGTGCAGCTTGTATATCAGAGAACTGAGCCATGCCATCTTCTAGCATTACTCCTTTCTTTAAATTCTCTATCATCTCTTCAGTAACTTCACCACGAATACGCACTGCATACTCTCTATCCATCTGTGAAGAAGGATGCATTAAACGATTGGCAAGCTCACCATCAGTAGTAAATAATAATAAACCAGAAGTATTAATATCGAGACGACCAATGTTAATCCAACGCCCTACTTTTAAACGAGGTAAACGCTCAAATACTGTAGGTCTCCCTTCAGGATCACTACGTGTACAAACCTCACCTTCAGGCTTGTTATAAATAATTACACGACGTAATGGTGTTAACTCTTGCACGCGAACGGGACGATCGTCCACCGTAATCGCTTCATTACCTACAACACGTTGCCCTAAGGTAGCAACCTCACCATTAATTTTAACACGACCATCAACAATCCATCGTTCAATATCACGACGTGAGCCAATACCTAGATTAGCGAGTACTTTTTGGATACGCTCTCCAGTTTGGTTAGTTTCTATTGGTAATTCATCAGTCATCAGGGCACCTCCCGGCGTTCTTTAAAAATATTGAATAGATATAATATAGCCTATCTTAGCACTTAATTCGGCTAAAAAACTATTAATAAAAGATAAATAAGAAAAAATCAGGTAGGAAATCTGGTAGGTTAACAACCTACCAGATTTTTAATACATTAAGCTAAAGCAGCTTTAGCTTTTTCAACGATAGCAGCAAAAGCTACTTTTTCGTTAACCGCTAAATCAGCTAATACTTTACGATCGATTTCAATCGCAGCTTTCTTAAGACCAGCAATAAAACGGCTATAAGAAAGACCGTTAATACGAGCACCAGCATTAATACGCGCAATCCATAAAGCACGGAATTGACGTTTACGTTGGCGACGGTCACGGTAAGCATATTGACCAGCTTTAATAACAGCTTGTTTAGCTACACGGAATACACGCGAACGTGCACCATAGTAACCTTTAGCTAACTTTAAAATTTTCTTGTGACGAGCACGAGCTATCACACCACGTTTTACACGAGCCATTTATTTATCCTCTCCAATTAACGTAAACGTAAAGAACGTTTTACAGAAGCTACATCTGATGGATGTAACAATGATGCACCACGTAGCTGACGCTTACGCTTAGTAGTCATTTTGGTTAAGATATGGCTTTTGTAAGCATGTTTAAATTTTACACCACCAGCCGTTATTCTGAAGCGCTTTGCAGCACCACTTTTGGTTTTCATTTTAATCTTTGGCATGTTCATACTCCAAACAAATGAGTTAATAATGATAACAGCAAGGCCTGCCAGTGCCCTGGTTGTTATTTCTTTTTAGGACCCAACACCATAGTGAGTTGACGCCCTTCCATTTTAGGAAACTGTTCAACAGTACCATATTCAGCTAAGTCTTCTTCAACTCGCTTCAACAGTTCCATTCCCAGCTCCTGATGAGCCATTTCACGACCACGGAATCGTAATGATACCTTAGCCTTATCGCCATCTTCTAGGAAACGTTTCAAGTTACGTAATTTAACTTGATAGTCGCCTTCTTCCGTCCCTGGACGAAACTTAATTTCTTTTACTTGTACTTGCTTCTGATTCTTTTTAGCAAGTGCTGCCTGTTTTTTCTTTTCAAACAGGTGCTTACCATAATCCATTATCTTACATACAGGCGGAACAGCATCTGGTGATATTTCAACCAAATCCAATTTTGCTTCTTCCGCTGCGCTAATCGCCTCGGCGATAGGCACAATGCCTACCTGTTGCCCGTCTGCTCCGATTAAACGCACTTCGCGGGCAGTAATATTTTCATTAATAGGTGCTTTTGGCTGACTTTTTTTGTCTTGTCTCATTTCGCGCTTAATAGTTCTTTACTCCGTAATTATTCAATACGACCACGTTGTGCCACTGCTTTGGCAATGAGTACCTTAAACTCAGCAATAGTCATAGAACCTAAGTCTTTACCATTATGAGTACGTACTGCAACGGATCCCGTTTCAACTTCTCTATCTCCTACGACGAGAAGATAAGGAACTTTCTGCAAAGTATGCTCGCGAATTTTAAAGCCGATCTTCTCATTTCTCAAGTCCGTTTTTACACGAAACCCACTTTGAGAGAGTTCTTTAGCTATTTTTGCAACATAATTTGCTTGATTATCTGTAATATTTAACACTACTGCTTGAATTGGTGCAAGCCATGCAGGGAAAAATCCTTCATAATTTTCAATTAATATACCAATAAACCGTTCAAAGGAACCCAACACTGCTCGATGAAGCATCACAGGTACTTTGCGGCTATTATCTTCGGCCACATATTCAGCACCTAGACGTTGTGGTAAGTTAAAATCGCACTGTATTGTACCACATTGCCACACTCGACCTAAACAATCTTTTAATGAAAACTCAATTTTAGGGCCATAAAAAGCGCCTTCACCTGGCTGTAATTCCCAAGTTAAACCAGCTTTTTCTAACGCTGCTTGTAAAGCATGCTCAGCCTTATCCCATAACTCTTCAGCACCTACACGTTTTTCAGGACGGGTGGATAATTTTAACTCAACATCTTTAAAACCAAAATCAGCGTATACCGCTAAAGTCAAATTAATAAAAGCTGATACTTCACCTGCAATTTGATCTTCAGTACAGAAAATATGTGCGTCATCTTGAGTAAAACCACGTACCCGCATAATACCGTGTAATGCACCTGATGGCTCATTACGGTGACAACTACCAAACTCCGCTAAACGCAGTGGTAAATCACGATAGCTTTTTAAGCCCTGATTAAATACCTGCACATGGCAAGGACAATTCATTGGCTTAATAGCGAAGTCATGGTTCTCTGAATTAGTAGTAAACATATTTTCAGCATAGTTAGTCCAATGACCAGACTTTTCCCACAACACTCTATCTACAATTTGTGGGGTTTTAATTTCATCATAACCATGCTCTTGCTGTACTTTACGCATATATTGCTCAAGCACTTGATAAATAGACCAACCATTGGGATGCCAAAACACCATACCGGGCGCTTCTTCCTGAGTATGGAATAAGTCTAATTGTTTACCAATTTTACGGTGATCGCGCTTTTCTGCTTCTTCAATACGCTTAATATATTCTGCTAACTGTTTCTTATCAGCCCATGCAGTACCGTAAATACGTTGCAACTGTTCATTTTTAGAGTCACCACGCCAATAAGCACCAGAAAACTTAGTGAGTTTAAAGGCTTTTAAGAAACGTGTATTAGGTACATGAGGGCCACGACACATATCCACATATTCTTCGTGATAATAAAGCCCCATTGCCTTCTCATCAGGCATATCATCGACAAGACGTAGCTTATATTCTTCACCACGTGCTTGAAAGACTTTGATCACCTCATCCCGTGGTGTCATTTTTTTGATGACATCATAGTCTTTAGCAATCAACTCATGCATACGCTTTTCAATAGCAACTAAGTCTTCAGGAGTAAAAGGACGCTCATAAGCAATATCGTAATAAAAGCCTTCTTTAATGACAGGGCCTATTACCATCTTAGCGGTTGGGTATAACTGCTTTACTGCATGCCCGACTAAATGCGCACAAGAGTGACGAATGATCTCAACACCCTCTTCATCTTTTGCTGTAATAATCTGTACAGTAGCATCTTTATTAACGATGTCACATAAATCAACTAGATTACTATCTACACGACCAGCAATAGCCGCCTTAGCTAAACCAGTACCGATTGACTGAGCAATCTCTAAAATACTAACCGGATGATTATAAACACGCTGACTTCCATCAGGAAGAGTAATAACGGGCATGGCGCCTCCTATACCTAGTGGTGATCCCTACCAAAGATCACATACGGTGGATGAGCCAGTAAAGTGCCCAAGAGCTAATCAACCATACATGGGTTGTTCAAGTAAAACTTGCAAAGCCCTCAAGCAAGATCACTGGAGGTAATTGTTAAAGCTCGCGATTATATAATAATTAGCTTTATCTTTCTAGAAAAATATTACTAAAAAGAATACTGTACATTTATTCGTATTGCTTAATTACACAATCATTTATTTTCTATATTATCTTATCTAATGATTATAAAAATTTTATTACCTAAGGAGTTATCATGCCTTCCACAATAATTAAAGCTGTTTATTTAGATGGTGCTAGCTTACAAGCGGATAAACAAATATTCACCCCCTTAATAAATTTATTTAGTGAATGGCAATGCCACCCACAAACGAAACCCTCAGAAATTATTGAACGTTTACAAGGTGCACACGTTGTCATCTGTAACAAATCGCCGATCTCTCAAGAAGTAATAGAAGCCTGCCCAGAACTTAGACTGATTTTGGTAACAGCTACAGGCACTAATAATGTTGACTTGATAGCAGCCAAACAACATAACATCACTGTATGCAATTGCCGAGGTTATGGCACAGAAGCTGTTAGCCAACATACACTAATGTTAATGCTAGCATTAGCCACACGCCTTATTGACTATAATAATGCTGTAGCAGCTGGTGAATGGCAGCAGTCTACTAATTTTTGCCTAATGAATTATCCTATTATAGAGTTAGCAGGTAAAACATTAGGCATTATAGGCTATGGTGAACTAGGTCAAGCTGTTGCTAAACTAGCAGAGGCTTTTGGCATGAAAGTCTTAATTGGGCAAATCCCCAATCGCCCTATACGCAACAATACTATTCCTTTATCCGAACTACTACCTCAAGTAGATGTACTTACTTTGCACTGCCCGCTTACAGAAGACACTAAAAACTTATTAGCAGAAAAAGAATTACGCTTAATGAAAAAAGAGGCCTTACTGATTAATGCGGCAAGAGGTGGCATTATCAATGAGCAAGATTTAGCTAGTGTACTAAAAAGTGGTCATCTAGGTGGAGCAGCTACTGATGTATTAACCGTAGAACCCCCCAAAGAGGGAAATCCACTCCTCGATCCCAGTATTCCAAGATTAATTATTACTCCACACTGTGCTTGGGCTACAAAAGAAGCACAACAACGAATAGTCGAACAAGTGACAGAAAATACTAAAGCTTTTTTAGCAGGCAATCCTATCCGTACTGTATAAATAAACATTAATATCTATCAACTGTTCAACCTATTAATTATTATATAATGGCGTTATTCCTTTCTCTAAATGAGAATGGAATAATGTGCTTGCTTGAGTTATTAGCTGAACAAATTTTATCTTTAATTTAACTAAATAAATATAATCACATATTGATCACATGTAATATTTATGTATAATTACATGTAAATAAATTTTAGCTAGAGAGAACTATCATGAAATTTCTTGTTATCTTAGTCGTTATTGTAATCGTTGTTGTTGGTGGTATTGCTTATCTTTACAACCAATTGGTTAGCTTAAAAGAGCAATTTAAAAATGCCTTTTCACAAATTGATATCCAATTAAAACGTCGTTATGATCTTATTCCTAACTTAGTGGAAACAGCAAAAGCTTATTTAAAGCATGAGAGTGAAACCTTGACCAAGGTTACAGAAGCTCGCAACAGTGCTTTAGCTGCACTCAAAGCGGCCTCTGCCAATCCTGACAGCCAAGCAACTATCAACGCTTTAAATGGTGCTGAGCGTCAGCTTTCACAGGCATTAACTAGCTTCAATTTACAAATGGAAGCTTACCCTGAACTAAAAGCAAATGAAAATATGCTACAACTTTCTGAAGAACTCTCTTCTACAGAAAACCGTATTGCTTTTGCTAGACAAGCTTATAACGATTCCGTAATGGCTTACAATATTCAACGTAAATCATTCCCTACTAACTTTTTTGCTGTTAGTTTTGGTCATCCTACAGATGCAGTTCTGCTATCTTTTGAAGATGCAAAAGAAATTCAAACTGCACCTAAAGTTAGCTTCTAATTAGTGGGATTCACTATAAATGGACTTTTTTGGCCAGCAAGATAAAGCAAAAACAAAAACGTTTTTGCTTGTATCTTTGTTTATTATAGGCCTTGCTCTACTCTCCATCGTAACAACCTTTGCCATTAATCTTGTATTAGTGGCTACTTTAGATACTCGTCCAACCGATTATATTTCATATTGGCCAATACTGGGAGCTATTGTAGGGATTACTTTATTAGTTACTTTTTTCAAACACCTTAGTTTACGGGCAGGCGGCAAAGTTGTAGCTGAAGCATTAGGTGGCCGATTAATAACTAGAAGTACCCACAACACAAATGAAAAACGTTTATTAAATCTTGTTGATGAAATGGCAATTGCGGCAAGATTACCTGCACCACCCGTCTATTTACTAGATAATGAACCTAATATTAATGCTTTTGCTGCCGGCTTTACTCCCAATAATGCTGTTATTGGTATTACCAAAGGCTCACTTGAACTATTAACTCGAGATGAATTACAAGCGGTAATTGGCCATGAGTTTAGCCATATCTTAAATGGTGATATGCGGATTAATTTACGCTTTACTGCCATGATTTTTGGTTTCCTTTATATCACGCAAGCTGCCTCAATAATCATGAGGGTAGGCCGACACTTAAGACTTTCTGGATCAAATAATAAAAATGCTGGCGCTGTTATCGCCGCAGTTTTCTTAATAAGCATTATTTTATATATAGCTGGCTGGCTTACTTCGCTGTGGGCTAGAGTAATGCAAGCGGCTATTAATAGACAGCGTGAATACTTGGCTGACGCAGCCTCTGTACAATTCACAAGGCATGGAGAAGCTTTAGCTTCTGCCCTTAAAAAAATTGGTGGTAGTGCTTCAGGATCAACTTTACAGACCTCCTCTGCTCAAAGTTATAACCATTTCTTTTTTGGTCAAGCAGACGAACACCTATTAGCAACTCATCCATCTTTAAGAAAACGCATTTTACGCTTAGATCCTCGTTGGGATGGTGAGTTTATAATACCTATAAGAATAGATTTAGAACCCAAAACAGAAGATCAAACAGAAAAATCTAAAGAAACTATAACTAAAGAAAATATTGTTAAAGCCATTACCACAGGTGCGGCTATCTCTATGGGATTGCCAACTGCAACAGAATCAACATATGCTAAAAATAGCAGCGAAGAACAAACACCATTAGTAAAAATCGAAGCTATATGCCGAGAACCAGTAGGTGCTTGCTACTTAATTTTTGCTTTTTTATTAGATAACAACCCTGATAACCAATCTAAACAAGTTTCATTAATTAACAACACAGATTTACTCAATACTTGCACTGAGCTATTAGCAACTATTCCTAATACTCAACATTTAGCTTTTATTGAAAAAGCTATTGTTACGATAAAAACATTATCTCCAGAACAGTACCAAAATTTCAAAAAGATAATGATGCAACTGATTAGTACAAATGGTGATATTTCACTACATGAATGGTTAGTTTATCAATTAGTTACTCATCAGATAGAGTACTTGCCCTCTTCTGAAATAAAGTATCATTCATTAGATCAATTGAAAGAAGAAATAACAACGCTATTATCTGCGATGGCTTACTTATCGCCCACAAACAATACTATCAAGTCTTCTTTTGGTATGGGGGCGAATATTATGGGATTGTATACTATTCATTTACAACCCAACCCACCTATTACTGAATTATCAAGCTGTTTACAGAAACTACAGCTATCTTCTACCTCTGTTCGTTATAAATTTTTGCAGGGTATATTAAAAGCTATTCAACAAGATAAAACCATTACTGTAGATGAAGCTACATTTTTCAGAATTTTATCACTTTGTTTAGATTGCCCAATGGAGCCTAATGATGCTACCTCATCAGTTGGCTAAGCCGTATAACTTAATAATGTTAATTAGATATTGCTAATATGAATTTTTTTAAACTACAAAACAAAGCTAAAAGCCAAACATTTTGGCTCGTTATCCTATTCTGCCTAGGTTTAATTATCTTACCTTATATTGGTGCGCATATTATTACGTTTTGTATAGACTTCTTCACTTTACCTAAAAATCGCTCTCCTGCCACATTTCCATTGGTTCTAAAATGTTTAACCGTAATTATTGTAATGGTTTCTCTGTACAAATATATCTCTCTACGCCAAGGTGGTAGGGTTATTGCTATTGCTTTAGGTGGACGATTAATTGATAAAAGAGCATCCAATCCCAATGAACGTCGTTTATTAAACGTTGTAGAAGAAATGGCTATAGCCTCTAGCGTGCCAGTACCTCACGTTTACATATTGGATGAAGAAATTCATATTAATGCCTTTGCTGCTGGTCATACAATTAATGATGCAGTGATAGGCGTAACGAGGGGAACAACTGAATTATTAACTCGTGATGAGCTACAAGCTGTTATCGCTCACGAATTCAGTCATATTCTAAATGGTGATATGCGTTTAAATTTACGCTTTACCGCCTTTTTGTTTGGCTTTATCTTTATTAGTCAAGCTGGCTTTGTATTACTCAGATTAGGGTTTGGTATAGGTAATAAAAAAGGTGGTGGTATTATTCCACACTTCCTTGTTCTTGCTGTGGCATTGCTAGCAGCTGGCTTTTTAGGACAACTATGGGCCAGAATTATGCAGGCTGCTGTTAATAGACAACGTGAGTATTTAGCAGATGCTTCCTCTGTACAATTTACGCGTCATGGACCTGCTCTAGCATCAGCCTTAAAGAAAATTGGTGGTTCTGAAGGTGGTGCTACACTAGAAACAGCTATGGCCAGTAGTTATAACCATTTTTTCTTTAGTCAAGCAGATACTAACCTCTTAGCCACTCACCCCCCTTTGGAAAAACGTATTAAACGGATTGAACCTTGGTGGCAAGGTGGCTTTATAGAAGTCGACTTTAGTAAACTTATTAAAAAAGAAGAAGGTGAACCACAAGAAAACAGCAATATTAGAGATAAAAAACTAACTGCTGCTATTGCTGCAGGTATAGCTATTACAGGAACAGACGCAATTCCTTATTTAAAACCTGTTACCCTATTAAATACTAATGTAACAGATAAAGAACAAGCCACTGCCAAATTAGAAGCAATTTGCCATGAGCCAATGGATGCGTGTTATCTAATGTTTGCGTTCCTTGTGGATACTATTCCATCAATTCGTGCAAAACAATTTATAGCTGTTAAGAACACTGATTTAATTACAGACTACTATCAAACTCTATCACTTATTCCTAAACAAAAACATTTAGAGTTTATCGAAAAGGCAATTCCTGCTTTAAAAAATTTATCTGAAGAACAATATAAAAAATTCAAAACTACTTTGATGCATTTTATTCAAGCAGATAATGAAATTTCTTTATATGAATGGCTAATCTATCAACTTATTATTCACCAAGTGGATGGACAATTTAATTCTAAGGCAATTATCACCTCTTATAATTATAGCAATTTAGACCAACTTAGAGATGAAGTCGCTATAATGTTAAGCGGTATAGCTCATTTAACAGAAGATTCAGATTATCAGAAGCGTGCTTTTGGGTTAGGCTCTAATGTCATGGGACTGTATACCATTCAACTACAAGAAAAACCCAATATAAGCCAATTAACAACAAGCCTACAAAAACTACAGAAAGCGACAGAACCTGTTCGTAGAAAATTTTTACAAGGCGCATTACGTGCTATTGAGCAAGATCAGCAAGTGAATATGAAAGAAACCATGTTCTTTCGTATTTTATCCCTTTGTTTAGATTGCCCGATACCAACATTGGATTGTACAGTCCATTAATCGCAATATGGCATTATTCAGTTTCACCAACAATGCCATATTCTACAGGCGTTTTTACATAGAAAACACGTAGTTTTGACTGAGCAATATGCTCTAAAAAACTATCCGCCTGTTACTCATTAAGGGCCATTTTTACCTCTAGGGGTTGCTCAGTAAGCTCAAAAAAACTGACACTTTATAATAATAACCCTTATTTTAATAAAAATTTAAATAATGTGACTGTAGCCATTCCCAACAAAGTCATTGCAATACTACCTATAACATGAATAGATACTGCAGCTCCTGCCCATAATATACGGCCCTGTTGAAGTAACGTTGTTACCTCTGCCGAGAAAGTAGAGAATGTCGATAATCCACCTAAAAAGCCAGTGATAATAAATAATTTCCATTCAGGTGCAATAGTGGGATTATTCATAAAAATGACAAGGAATAAACCTATTAAGTAGCCAGCTAACAAATTGGCCACTAATGTGCCTGGAGGAATAGTAGGAAAGCATGAGTTTAAAAATAGTCCAAAAAACCAACGTAGTATGGCACCTAACCCTCCGCCAAGACCTATAATTAAAGCAGCTTTCAACATTAACTTATCTCCAGTAATAATTTTTCATTAGGATACTGATAACAACCTACTCTGTATCCTATTGGACAAACAGTAGACATCATTAGCCAAAAAGGCGGTTATAGGAGGAATACCATCTCCTATCAAGAACTAATAGAACAAACCAACGCGCCTAAAATACACGTTCTTTTTATTATTTTCCATATATCATCAGTTTAATGGTATTTATTATACAATTTTTTTAATCAAACAAACGCCCTTTAGCCTATCTTAGTAATTAAGATGCTATTTATTATTTTTATTGAAGGTATTTTTAAAATGCACACTTATACAAGTATGCATTTTTAGTAGAAGAACTCTATTTTTCTAAACTCGCAGTTAACTGCTTTATATTGCTTTCTACTCTAGCCCTAAGCTTTTGACCAGGGTGGAAGGTAACTACTCGTCTTGCAGTAATTGGAACTTCCTCGCCAGTGCGTGGATTACGTCCTGGTCTTTCGTTTTTATTACGTAGCTCAAAATTACCAAAACCTGATAACTTAACAGATATATTATTAGCAAGAGACTCTTTCATTTCTTCAAAAAAATCTTCAACTAATTGTTTTGCTTCCTGTTTCGTCAAGTTTAGCTCGTTAATCAAGCGCTCGGCCATTTCCGCTTTGGTTAAAGTACTCATATTTTTTTACTTCCTCAACGTAGCGTTAAACTGCTCTTCTAATACAGCTATGATATTTTGTAAGAAAGTATTGATTTCATCATCAGTTAAAGTACGCTCAGGATGTTGCCAAGTAAGGCTCACAGCTATACTCTTTTGATTATCATCAATGCCTTTTCCCTGATAAACATCAAATAGTTGTACACTTGTTAAATACTCACCTGCTGCCGTCTTAATAGTTGCCATACATTTTTCTGCTATTAATGATTTGTCTACTAAAATAGCCAAATCGCGACTGACTTCAGGGAAACGGGATAATTCTCTAAATTTTGGTAAATTTCCCAGTTTCATTTTACTTAGTGATAGTTCAAATAAGTAAACTGGAATATCTATATCCAGCATTTTTGCCAATTCTGGATGAAGTGCACCAATATAACCAACATCTTGACCATCACGGACTATTATAGCACTTTGTCCAGGATGTAGGGCAGTATGTTGGTGTGGAATAAATTGATATTGATCTAAAGCACCAGCCAAGCCTAAAACAGCCTCAACATCGCCTTTAATATCATAAAAATCAACAACTTCCTTAGCATTTGCCCAACCTGATGGCAAACGACTCCCCATAATTAATCCAGCTATCATATCTTCTTGTACTAACTGAGGTAGTTGACCTTCAAAGCGTAAGCCAATTTCAAAGATACGAACTCGATTTTGTTGACGATTCAAATTATGCTGTAATGTCTTAATAAGACCTGGCCATAAGGATACCCTCATAGCAGACATATCATTAGAAATCGGATTAGCCAACATTAACGGTTCATGTTCTGGATTAAACAATTTAAATAATTTAGGATCTATAAAACTATAGGTAATACTTTCCTGATAGCCCCTCGCTACCAATAAATCTCGTAGTGATTTTTTATTAACTTCAGCTTCTTGTTTATTAGCATGTGGTGCTAAACGAGCTTGTGGATAACGTACCGGTAAACGATTATAACCATACAAACGAGCAATTTCTTCAATTAAATCTTCTTCAATAGCTAGATCATAACGATAGCTAGGTACTGTTACTTGCCATATACCTTCGGCTTTGACTTGTAATGTTACCCCTAAAGGCTTAAGTAATTGCTCTACCTCTTGATTAGTCAGCTCAATACCTAATACTTTCTCAATACGCTCAGCACGTAATGTTACGCTATTAATGGTTGGTAAATTCTGCTCACTTACCGCTTCAACAATAGGTCCTGCTTCACCACCAATAATTTCTAATAAAAGAGTGGTTGCACGCTCCATAGCAGGACGAGCTAATTGCCAATCAACACCACGTTCATAACGCTGTGAGGCATCAGTATGTAAACCATAAGAACGTGCTTTACCTGCAATAGTAATAATATCAAAGAATGCAGACTCTAATAATAAATCCTTAGTTTTATTACTAATACCACTGTGTTCTCCCCCCATTACTCCTGCAATAGCCAAAGGCTTAGTATGATCGGCAATAACCAATGTATCATTACGTAATTTTACTTGTTGCTCATTCAGTAATGTTAACTGTTCATCTTCATACGCCATACGTACTACAATACCCTGATCTATTTCGGCTAGATCAAACGCATGCATAGGTTGGCCTAATTCAATCATTACATAGTTGGTCACATCCACTACCGCATCAATACTACGGATACCTGAGCGACGTAAACGCTCTACCATCCACATAGGGGTTGGTTTAGTCACATCTACATTACGAATAATACGTCCTAAATAGCGTGGGCATCCATTAGTATTCATTACATCAATACTAATTTGATCATTAATTGTAGACGCTACTGTATGTGTATCAAACTCTGCAACAGGTGTGTTATACAATGCACCTACTTCACGTGCTATACCACGCATAGATAAGCAATCACCACGATTAGGCGTTAAATCAACCTCAATCACAATATCATCAAGGCTTAAATATTCGCGGAAATCTTTACCTACAGGTGCATCTACTGGCAACTCCATCAATCCAGCATGGTCCTCACTCACACCAAGTTCTTTGGCAGAACAAAGCATACCATTAGATTCTATACCACGTAATTTAGCTTTTTTAATAGAAAAATCACCGGGTAATTTAGCACCAAGTAATGCGAAAGGTACTTTCAAACCTTGTCTAGCATTAGGCGCACCACAAACTACTTGCAACGTTTCAGTACCATTGGTTACCTGACATACACGTAATTTATCTGCGTCAGGATGCTGTTCAATACTAACAATCTCACCGACCACAACACCAGTGAACTGCTGTGCAACAGGCTCAACACTATCTACTTCTAGACCAGCCATTGATAAACGAGCAATTAAATCGTCTTGAGAGACATTAGGGTTTACTAAACTACGAAGCCAATTTTCACTAAATTTCATACTGTTCTCCTTTATTCAACTAATAATTAACGAAATTGCGATAAAAATCGTAAATCGTTATCGAAGAACAGGCGTAAATCATTAACGCCATAACGTAACATAGCTAATCGCTCAGCTCCCATACCAAAAGCAAATCCTGAATACTTCTCTGGATCAACCCCCGACATCTTCAATACATTAGGATGCACCATGCCACACCCCATTACCTCTAACCAGCCTGTTTGCTTACAAACACGACAACCTTTGCCACTACACATCACACATTGAATATCTACTTCTGCTGAAGGCTCTGTAAATGGAAAAAAAGATGGACGGAAACGTACTGCAAACTCTTTCTCGAAGAATACTCTTAGAAACTCTTCAATGGTTCCTTTTAAATCTGCAAAACTTATATCTGTATCAACCAATAATCCCTCTACTTGATGGAACATAGGGGAATGTGTCATATCTGAGTCACTACGGTAAACACGGCCAGGACAAACCACACGAATAGGCGGCTGTTTCGCTTCCATGGTTCTTACTTGCACAGGCGAAGTATGAGTACGTAATAACATGTTAGCATTAAAATAGAAGGTATCATGCATTGTTCTGGCTGGATGGTGACCAGGAATATTTAATGCTTCAAAGTTATGATAATCATCTTCTACTTCAGGGCCTTCTTCAACACTATAACCAATATTAGTGAAGAAACTCTCAATACGCTCTAAAGTACGAGTAATTGGGTGAATACTCCCCGTAGCTTGTCCTCTACCAGGTAAAGTTACATCGATTTGTTCTGCTGTTAATTTTTTATTCAGTGCGGCTTGCTCTAAAGTATCCTTTTGAGCATTTAATGCTAACTGTACTTTTTCTTTTGCTGAATTAATTAATGCCCCTACCTTAGGGCGATCTTCAGGCGATAAATCACCCAAAGTTTTCATTACTTGCGTTAACTCGCCTTTCTTACCTAAATACTGTACTCTTAATTGCTCCACAGCATTTACATCATCAGTTACTGCTATTGCTTGTAAAGCTTTAGCCACTAACCCATCCAGATTTTCCATCCACTAAGCTCCAGACATATTAAAATGAAAAAAATAAGGGGAAAAGTATAACACCTTTCCCCTTTTTGATAACACTTTTATCAGCAATGAAAATTAGATTATCACTGCTTTTAGTTATCCAATAAAAAATAAGGGGAAAGTAATTACTTTCCCCCTATGGTTTATATATTCACATTTAGCATTTCATGCGGAACTAAGATGCTTAAGTCTATTTGTTACTCTCCAGTAACCATTACGCATGTTTTGCCATAAAATGGATATATACCATTAGAAGAATAATCTACTGTTGATACTTTTCTGATGCCCGCATTTTGTTTCGCTGATAAAATAGAAGCATCACCTGAAGCATAGAGTCCTAAAACGTTTTTAGCGCAAGATGTACCAGATTTTGAGCCAACAGCATTATCAGTGGCTGTAATTGGTCCTTTCACATCTGTTATGAAACCAAAGCCAACTGGCGACATATTACCAGCACAACCTGTTAATAAAATCGCCAACCCCATTAAACCAACTATCTTTTTCATGATTTATATTTCCTAATCTGTTAATGAGAAAACTGGTTTTTAGTGAGTAAAGACCAGATGGCTACTATTAAAGCTGAAATAAAATAGGAAACAAGAGAAGTTAGCTAAAAGTCGAAGGGGTTTTAATACTTATGTAGAATAATCAGAAGACAGTTTTTATCAATATAAACAATCATTTAGACATCATTACTTTCACTATTAACAACAACTAATCTCCCCCTCCACCACAACTGCTACAAGAACTACTACTGTCAGATGAGATGTTATCGTCATATTTAGTGTTATTAGTGCTCGTCGACTCACTCTCTCGGTAATTATTTTTATTATTATAAGAGCCTCCACCACAGCTCGAACAGCTTGAACAACCTGTAGCTGCGTTATTGTCATTTGGTTTTTTTCTATACAAACGAGCTTGTGCCAAAAACTCCTCTAATGTATAACTAAAACCTTGTGGAATATTTAATACATCATCTATTTGAAATAACATAGGAAATGTATCAACCATCATTAAATTTCCTTTGTTTTCTAACTGGCAAGCATATACCCATGTAATATATAGCTGGTCATTTATTTTTTGCTTTCTTTGATAAGTTACACTCGCATCAGCAGAGTTATGATGTAAATAAAACCCAAAACACTCCATACAAAAAGCCATGTAAATTCGACTGTCTAAAATAAACACATGCCATAAATCATCCACTACCCTTGATGGCATACCCCATACAGGTTTAGCTAGTTTTTGAAGCTCATTATCATGGGTTGCAGTTAATACAACAATAAAATAGCTCTTTAATTGATTAATAACTTGTGTTACTGCTGCATCATCTAATTGGGGATAATGTTTACGGAAAGAATTCAGAACATTTTCAGTAAAAGCATAATTATTTATTAATGCTAATCGCTGTTGAAAACTTATTTCTTTTAATTTATTCGCTTTATACTTAGCTTTTTTTAACTTAACATTTTGAATAATAACAATAAAAACAACAACAATAACAACTATCCATAATATAACCATTGACCCCATTAATTATTATCCCTTAAACAAGTTTTTGATTAATTATTTTAAGCCTGATGGTGTTGCCAATGGAAAAAGACGATAAAAATTGGCCGTTGTCATCTCTGCAAAAGCTTCAAAAGGCATATTTCTTAATTCAGCGATAAAGCTTGCTACTTCTTTTACATATTCAGGTAAGTTAGATTTACCACGATAAGGTATAGGTGCTAAATAAGGCGAATCTGTTTCAACTAATAATCGATCATTAGGTACTTTTTTTGCCACCTCTCGCAACATATCTGCATTACGAAATGTCACAATACCTGATAAGGAGATATAGTAACCTAAATCCAAAGCTGCCTTAGCCATTTCCCAATCCTCAGTAAAACAATGCAGTACACCTGCTTGGGGTAAAGCTGTTTGTTTTAATATATCTAAGGTTAGTTTTTTTGCTTCTCGGGTATGAATAATAACAGGCTTGGCTGTTTGGTGTGCTGCTTCTAAGTGAAGCTCAAAGGAGGCTTGCTGTTCTTTAGCTGTTTCTGCTTGATAGTGAAAATCAAGCCCAGTCTCACCGATGGCCACTACTTTAGGATGATCAAGTGCTTGTAACAACCAAGCTAAGCTAACTGGCTGCTTATCTGTCAAATCTAAGGGATGAATACCCACGGAACAATATACGTCAGCATACTTTTCAGCAATTGCTTGAACGGTAGAGGTATTATCTTTACTAACACCAATGGTTAAGAACTGCTTGACACCTTTATCTCTAGCTTGCTGAAGAACTGTATCTAATCCCCCTGCTACAGCTTCTAACTTTAAATAATCAAGGTGACAATGAGAGTCAACTAAATACGGCATAACTTCTTATAATAACTAAAGATTACATGGTAAAGGTAGGTTGTGTATTACCTTCTAGTAAACCTGCTAAATATTTTAAGATTTTTTCTTTCGCTTTAGCTGAATCAGCAGGTGAGAATTGAATACCAACACCTTGCACTCGAGAACCTTGATTTACAGGAGAAATCCATACTACTTTACCTGTAACAGGGATTTTTTCCTCTTCATCAATCAAATCAATTAATAGAAAAACCTCATCACCTAGATTATGCTTTTTATGGGTTCTCACAAATAGCCCACCATCAGTAACAAACGGCATATAAGAAGCATATAAGATATTCTTATTAGGAATACTTACATTAATAATGCTATTACCACCCATACTTAATGCCATAACTGCATCCTCTTTCTATTAATGGCTTTATTTTACCTTGTTGTCAGTAAATTAATCCAGTCAATCAAAATACTTTCTACTAACAATACCCTATTTAAATTAGCTTTAGCCAATACTTTTTGCCTTTCTTGCAATAACTTTGCTTGTAATTGACTAATGCTTTCTAAAGAAGCCTTATCGGCCAAATAACTTAACACCTTTTGCATATCAGCCATTCCTAAAGTATTAATATCTTTAGTGGCTTGATAACATAAAATACAATGTAACCACTCACAAAACCAGTTAAATAATAACAATAATGGAATATCATTCCAACTTTCAGCTACTTGACTAGCTACTAACTGATGTTTTAGTAATTTTTTTATATCTTCAACTACTTGCTGACGTTGCTCTAATACACCTTGTTGATAAAGTTCTACAGCATAAAGAGGTGCAAAACCTGCTAATGCCAATAATTGCATCAATTGCTCAGAATCTATAGCGGTTAATTGCTGCTGCATCCACTGCACTGCTGCTTGCTGATCAGGTGTAGGACATAATTGCTGAATACAGCGACTTTTAATAGTTGGCAATAACTGCCCTACTTGATGACTAACTAAAATAAGCCGACTATTACCTGCTGGCTCTTCGAGACTTTTTAACAACGCATTAGCAGCATTTAAGTTTAATGCCTCTGCAGGTTCAATTAATACAACTTTACAAGGTGATATCTGAGGTGTTTGATTGATAAAGTCAATTAACATACGAACTTGATCGACTTTAATAAACTCAGACTCTTCTGGCATTAACCAAAAAATATCAGGATGTGCGCCACTACTTGCCAGTAAATGACAACTTTTACAATGACCACAAGGTTGTTTATTATTAGGTGTAAGACATAGCGAATAATAGGCTAAACGTTCAGCAAATTGCTGTTTACCAATACCTTTTTTACCATGTAATAAATAAGCGTGAGCAGGTTTAGGGTTTCCTACCATCTGTTGCCATAAAGTTTGTTGCCAAGGTAGCAACTCATTCAACATTTAAACGTTCCCAAATTTCGATAAAACAAGCATCAATTTGCAATTGTACATTTTCTATGTTTTGGCTTGCATCAATTACTCGGTAAATTTCTGGGTATTGCTCAGCTCGTCGCCAATAGGCAGCACGTACCGCTTCAAAAAAAGTTAAGCTTTCTTGCTCAAATCGATCTAAACCATCCCTTGATTTAATTACACGAGAAAGCCCTATTGTCGCATCAACATCAAATAATAATGTTAAGTCTGGTCGTAAAGTGCCTTGTACCACACGTTCCAACAATATAATTTTATTTTCGTCAATGCCCCTACCACCACCTTGATAGGCATAAGTTGCATCAGTAAAACGATCACAAATAACAGTTTTACCTTCCTTAAGGGCGGGTAAAATTACTTGTTGTAAATGTTCTGCTCGAGCAGCAAATATTAATAATAGCTCTGTGTCAACAGCCATGCCTTTAAATCTAGGATCAATTAATATATCACGCACCCTTTCAGATAGTAATGTACCACCTGGTTCTCTGGTTACTAAGACGGGATAACCAACTTCCTCCAAACGATTAGCAAGATAGTAAATATTAGTTGATTTTCCAGCGCCCTCAGGCCCTTCAAAAGTAATAAATATTCCTGACATTATTTAGACTCACTTGGTGGAGGACTAGAACGATAATCAGTTCGACGATTCAACTGATATTTTCGAACAGCCCTTTGATGTTCTGTCAAATTCTCTGAAAATTCGTGACTACCATCTCCTTTGGCAACAAAATATAAGAACTTACCATCTGCAGGATGCAATGCTGCATGAATTGCCTTACGACTCACCATAGCAATGGGTGTTGGCGGCAAACCAGATATTACATAAGTATTATAAGGTGTTTCGCGCTTTAAGTCAGCACGCGTAATTCTACCCCTATAATTATCCCCCATTCCATAAATAACGGTTGGATCAGTTTGCAATAACATATTTTTTTGTAGACGTCTTACAAATACACCAGCAATTTGTGGACGCTCTTCAGGTACACCTGTTTCTCTTTCAATAATTGAAGCCATAATCAATGCTTGATAAGCATTTTCATAAGGTAAATCATCTGCTTTATTTTCCCATTCCTCATCAAGTACTTTTACAAGGCGCTTATGTGCTTGCTTCAATAAACTAAGGTCTGTATCACCTCGCATATACACATAGGTATCAGCAAAAAACTGCCCCTCAGGATGTTTTCCAGTCTCACCTAGAGTATCCATAATTTGCTCATCAGACATTGCTGCTATGGATTGCTTTAAAGCCTCTTGCTTAGCCAGTGCACGGCGTACTTGTTTAAAACTCCAACCATCCACTAAAGTAACTCGATAAAGAATTACATCTCCTTTTAGCCAAATGGCAATAAGAGCTTGTATATCCATACCTGGTGTTAAACGATACTCACCCGCATGAATAGTTTTTCCTTGATTTTCTAAACGCCAATACAACTTAAGAAAAAAGGCATCTTTAATATAGCCCTTTTGCTCTAATTGATTAAACATCACATTAGGTGTCGCCCCCACAGGAACCACTATTGTCTGCTCAGAGGAAATCAGCAATGGCTGCTGTAAGGCATTGTTATATTTCCAATACCCTACACCAACCACAGAACCACTTAATAGAATAAGTACAGCAACAACAATTAGGAATATCCGCATTATTTATTAACTACACCACTTAAGAAAAACGGCGGAAGATTAAGCTTCCATTAGTGCCGCCAAAACCAAATGAGTTAGACAGGACAGTATCAATAGTTACAGATCTTGCTTCAGCAGGTACAAAATCTAAATCACAATCTTCACCAGGTTCTTCTAAATTAATGGTTGGAGGAACTATTTGATCGCGAATAGTTAACACACTAAATACTGCCTCAATAGCTCCAGCTGCGCCTAATAAATGTCCTGTCATCGATTTAGTAGAACTTACAGGAATTTTATAAGCGGTATCACCAAAAATAGATTTAACTGCTTTTACTTCTGCTAAATCGCCTACAGGTGTTGAAGTACCATGTGCATTAATATAACTAATTTGATCTGCATTCAATTTTGCATCTCTAAGTGCATTCTTGATACAGGTGGCAGCACCTTTACCATCTGTAGTAGGCGCTGTCATATGATAAGCATCGCCGCTAAAACCTGCACCGACTAACTCTGCGTAAATTTTTGCACCGCGTGCTTTAGCATGTTCTAATTCTTCTAATACTAGAACACCTGCACCATCTCCTAATACAAAGCCGTCTCTATCTTTATCCCAAGGACGGCTCGCATGAATAGGATCATCATTACGTGTAGACAAGGCACGGCATGCAGAAAAACCAGCTAAACCAATACCACAGGTAGCTTTTTCTGCACCACCTGCTAGCATTACATCAGCTTCACCATGAATAATATTACGTGCAGCCATACCAATACTGTGCGTACCAGAAGCACAAGCTGTTGCAATAGCATAGTTAGGACCATGTACACCCAGATTAATTGATAATAGACCAGAAGCCATATTAATAATTGCGCCTGGTACGAAAAAGGGAGAAACCCGACGTGGACCTTGTTCTGCTAACGCTTTACAGTTTGCTTCAATATTAGGTAAACCACCAATACCAGAACCAATCACTACCCCAATACGGTCTCTATTTTCATCAGTCACTTCTAAACCTGAATCCAACATAGCTTGCATACCTGCTACTACACCATATTGAATAAAAACATCCATTTTTCTAGCTTCTTTTATGGATAAATGAGGTTCTACAGAAAAGTTTTTAACAGGTGCGCCAAAACGAGTAGCAAAATTGGAAATATCAAAATCTACATCAGTAAGCATCTCTACGCCATTTTTACCTGCTACGATATTTTGCCAACTGCTAGTAACATCATTTCCTACAGGACACACTATGCCAAGGCCAGTAATAACAACTCGTCTTTGCGACACTGCTTTCTCCTTAATTACACTATTCTTTATTCAAATGGGTTATTTTAACCAATTAGAACGCAATAACAAAATTATACTAAATATTAGAACATATTTTTTTTGAGTTAATACAGTGATAAATCTGTTATTTAATAATAGTAATAACTGATTTATTTAAATAGCATTATAAAACAAAAAGCCGTACACCCAAAGATGTACGGCTTTTTTCAAAGCAAAGGCGAAAAATTACTCTTCGATATTTGCAGAAATATAATCTACAGCATCTTGTACAGTAGTAATTTTTTCAGCTTGCTCATCAGGAATCTCTAATTCAAACTCTTCTTCCAGAGCCATTACCAGCTCAACATTATCAAGAGAGTCTGCACCTAGATCTTCAATGAAAGAAGCATTGTTGGTAACCTCTTCTTCTTTAACATCAAGTTGTTCAGCTACAATTTTCTTGACGCGTTCTTCAATGGTGCTCATACCTTGTTTTCACTCCTAAGTTGGATAATTTGGCTCTGGGCCACTTGCTAATTTTATAGAAAGGTAATTACTTTTATCAAGTAATATTTCAAAAACCTTTCAAAAAAACACCTAGAGAAAAATCCCCTAAGTTAATCTTACTATTTTACGATAATCTACACTATTTTGGTAGATATGAATCAACTCATATACATGCCGCCATTCACAGGAATGGTCGCACCTGTAATATAAGCTGCTGAATCAGAGGCTAAGAAAGCTACCGTTTCAGCAATCTCTTTAGCTTGCCCTAAACGACCAAGCGGAATTTGGGTTAATAAAGCTTCGCGTTGTGCTTCTGGTAATTCTCGCGTCATATCAGTATCAATAAAACCTGGTGCTACTGCATTAACAGTTACTGAACGTGAACCAAGTTCACGCGCTAAAGCACGGGTAAAACCTTCTAAACCAGCCTTGGCTGCTGCATAGTTAGCTTGGCCGACATTACCCATTGCACCTACTACTGAACCAATGCTAATGATACGTCCCCAACGGGCTTTAGTCATTCCTCTTAATACACCTTTGGAAAGACGATAAAGACTATTTAAGTTGGTATCTATTACATCATACCACTCTTCGTCTTTCATACGCATCATTAAATTGTCGCGGGTAATACCTGCATTATTAACTAAAATTTGTGGTGCACCAAACTCTTTAGTGATATTAGATAACACTTCTTCCACTGATTTTTCATCAGTCACATTAAGTGCCATACCAACACCTGCAATATTATTTTCTTTTAAATATTGGGTGATTTTTTCTGCACCTGATGCGGTGGTAGCTGTACCAATAACGGTTGCACCTTTTGCACCTAACTCTAATGCAATGGCTTGACCAATACCACGACTCGCACCTGTTACTAAAGCAGTTTTACCTGATAAACTCATCTATTTATTCCTATGATTGTAAAGCAATTAAAGTAGCATTAAATGCATCCGTTGTTTCTAATGCATAATTATCTAACTCTTTAACGCACCGTTTATTTAAACCACCAAGCACTTTACCTGGCCCACACTCTACTAGTGTAGTTACACCCAGTTTAGCTAGCACTTGTACAGATTCTACCCAACGCACAGGGCTATAAAGTTGTGCTAAAAGATTTTCTTTAAGTGTTTGTAAATCGCGACTTACATCAGCCGTCACATTCTGTACAATGGCAATATTAGGATTTTTCCAAGAGGCTGCCGTTAATGCTGCTGCAAACTCTTCTGCTGCTGGACGCATTAAATCACAATGAGAAGGAACACTAACAGGTAATGGCAAAGCTCTCTTAGCGCCTTTAGCCTTACACATTTCAATAGCTCTATTTACTGCTTCTGTATTACCCGCAATAACTACTTGGCCTGGTGCATTAAAATTAACCGCACTAACCACTTGACCTTGTGCCGCTTCAACACATGCTGCTTTAACCTCATCATCAGTTAAGCCTAAGATTGCTGCCATCGCACCTTGTCCTGCTGGCACAGCTTTTTGCATTAGTTGACCACGTAATTCAACTAATTTTACCGCCTCTACAAAAGGTAAACTTTCAGCGGCAACTAACGCAGAGTACTCACCTAAACTATGACCAGCCACATAAGAAGGAATTATATTTGACTGCTTCCGCCATAATTTCCATAAGGCAACAGATGCAGTCAAAATCGCAGGCTGTGTTTTATCTGTCTGGTCTAATAGATCTTTAGGCCCTTCTTGTACTAGCTGCCAAAGATCATAACCTAAAGCATCAGAAGCTTCTTTAAAAGTATCTTGAATAATTGTATGTTCTTTTGCAATATCAGCTAACATTCCAATTGCTTGCGAGCCTTGTCCAGGAAAAACAAACGCAGAAACAACAGACATAAATAACTATCCCGATTAATTTAATTAATAATTTTCGTAATAAACTTTTGTATCTTACAATAAGATGAATACTATAAAAACAAATTTTAATTACTTATCTTTTACTTTACAACCAACTATAGACCTCAACCCCTGATCTATAAGTATTTTTTTACTATCAACTTATTTTTTCTGTTCAGCGCCTTCAGATTTTGGTTTTTCTATTTTAATAGCCTCTGCCTCTTTAGCTAATTGGTCATAATCAAAATCTGTATCATAAAGCTTTAAGCTATTTTCTGATAACACAACCCTAATATCTCTATTCCAGTTTGGTAACTCAGCAGGTGGAAAAGGTACTACTCTCTCTAAATTAGGAAATATCAAATTAGCATTACCTCTTACCTCTTCATTTCTTCCTTGCTCTTTACGAACAGCATCACGATGTATATAAACAGAGTTTTTAGCGTTTTGCAGTACAGTTATACGCTCTAGAAACTCTTTTCCAAAGAATGCCTTACCATATTGTTGTTTATAATAATTTTCTTTATTAGCAAAACTAGCTATCGCATTATAATTACCTGCTTTAGTAGCTTGATAGAGGTATTTAAAAGAATCTATCAATTCTGCCTCTGTAGAAGCATCATCTTCTAACACATTAGCTTTTTTTAACAGTGCTAGAGCTGTTCCACGCTTTTGCTTTACAGCACAATCCAATAGAGCTGTAGCATCTTTTGTACGACCAACGCTAACAAAAATATCATACATATCAGAAAGCGCATCAGGATTATTTAATTTTGCTGCTTCAAACAAATAAACAGAGGCTGGAATAGCCGCATTTCTAAACTCAGGCATACCATTTAGTTTATATTGACCCATAGCATAAAAAGCACCAGGAACATTCTTTTGTAATAACTCATCAATATAAGCCCTAGCCTTTTTAGGATCATATTCCGTGTAATAACTATTCGAGTTTTTTAAATATAAACTAGCCATTAACAATTTAGCTTGCCAATGTCCCATTTCTGCAGACTTATTAGCCAAAATAAACATTTGCTGATAATGGTCTGTGTCATTTTGACCAAGAATTTTCATCGCTACTTGATAATAGAGATCTGCTCGAGCATCTTCTGGTAAAACAGGAATATTCTCTGACTCATCACCACAAGCAGGAAGATCTACCGATAAAAAATTAATTTCTTTATGTTTAGCATTTAAGTCAAGTGCAAATGCTGTAGTATTAACAGTTAATAATCCTACTAATAAACATTTTAACACACCATACTTTAACTTGTTAATTTGCATAGTTTAATCTCAAATGTAACCAAAGCCTATTTTTTAATATCTAGAATTATTTATTCTCAACAGCAAACTATTCACTATTACATTAACTTAATATTACTACTTATATGAGTCATTATACTGTAAAAAATATACTACACAATAAATAGCAAAATACTTATAAGAACCATCATCAATAGGATATTAGTTTTTATTAATGTGGCTGCAACAATACATCTTTAAGTAAAAGACTAATTTGCTGGGATAAACGTGCTTGTAAATCTTCATTTACTTCCATATAGGCATGATGTAAGGCTGTTTGAAAAGCGGCACTATCTGCTGCACCATGACTTTTAATTACAACCCCCTGCAAACCAAGAAAACTAGCACCATTATAGCGTTCAGGAGAAAAGTCTTTACGCAATCCCCTGAGCATTGGTAGAAACATAATAAGTCCTTTTAACCTACCTAACCAACTGGTTTTAAAACGATTATCTAAACGATTTGCCAGTAATTTCAATACACCCTCACTGGACTTTAATAGCACATTACCTACAAAACCATCACATACCACAACATCTGCATCACCACGATAAACGCTATCGCCTTCCACAAAACCAATATAATTCAACTTGTTTTGTGATTCCAATAATTGGGTAGCTTGTTTTACCTGCTGATTGCCTTTGATATTTTCAATACCTATATTTAATAAGGCAACTTTAGGTTTTTCAACGCCTAGCACTTCAGCTGCCACAGAGCCCATAACTGCAAATTGAAATAATTGCTCTGCACTGCAATCAACATTCGCACCTAAGTCTAACAAATAACATCCTTTATTTGCTTGTGTAGGCAAGCAACACATCATAGCTGGCCGATCAATACCAGGTATTGTCTTTAAAGTAAACCGTGCTAATGCCATTAATGCCCCTGTATTACCTGCACTAACACAAGCATTTGCTTTACCATCACGCACTAGCTCTAAACTCACCCGCATAGAAGAGTTAGGTTTTGATCTTAAAGCAACAGTAACAGGATCATCCATAGTTACAATTTCCGTTGCATCAACAATCTCTAATTTCGAATGAATAGAATGAGAAGATGGAGGTAACAGTGGTGTAATAACAGCTGATTGGCCAACAAGGATAAGTTTTAAAGAAGGGTTTTGTTCTAAATAAGAGAGACAAGCAGGAACTGTACAGGAGGGGCCAAAATCCCCTCCCATTACATCAACAGCGATGACTGGTGTAGTCAAATTTATTCGTCGAATTCTTGATCTTCAACGATAACTTGACGTCCACGATAAACACCACTTGGTGTTACATGGTGACGTAAGTGCATTTCACCTGTTGTTTTCTCAACAGATAATGCATTTGATTTTAATGCATCGTGAGAACGGCGCATATTGCGAGCCGAACGTGATTTTTTGTTCTGTTGAACAGCCATAATTCATTAACTCCTAAGCTTTGGGGTCACGCTTTAACTGCGCCAGAACACTGAATGGGTTTGACCTAGTAACCTCACTCTCAATCGGTTCGGGCTTATCAAGCACTACCGGTTGCTGGCATTCATCTAACTCATGTATTGGAATAATAGGAAGCGCTAATAATAACTCATCCTCTATCAATACTTTCAAGTCAAAAGGATCTTTTGTCCCTAATTCAAGGGCATCATATCCTTCTGGCAACATTATTTCTCCACGCTCACTACTCATAAACATATAATTATAAGTATCAGTTGTAGAGAAAGTCATCAAATCTAAACAACGTTGGCAAATCAATTGCACCTTAGCATCAAGCATAACAGACATTAATGCTTGCTGTTGTTCCCCACGTTTAAAAACCACTTTAACATAAATATTAACTTCATTAGAAGCTAAGGCTTCATGCAGCCGTGGTAAATCAGTCAAAGAAATATTACCCTCATAAGTAACATTCCGATCAACCAATTTATAGGGTTCAATATAATGTGGAATTGGGCCATTTGACATAGGGGCGGTATTTTATGGTTGTTCAGTCTATCTGTCAAAGGAAATTGTATATAAAATGCAATAATTGCTACAATTTATTTTTTCTTACTGAGACACGTTATGTCACCAATTATTCTGGCATCGAGTTCAAGCTATCGCCAACAGCTGTTACAACGTTTAAAAATAGATTTTCAAGCTATTAGTCCCAATATAGATGAAACTCCATTATTAAATGAAACACCTACAGAAATGACTAAAAGATTAGCTATTAGTAAAGCAAAAGCACTCGCGAACCAATACCCTAATCATCTAATTATAGGATCAGATGAGGTAGCTTGTTTAGAAAACAAAATAATGGGCAAACCTCACCATTTTGATCAAGCTTTTAAACAATTAAAAATGGCCAGTGGCAAAACTGTTGTTTTTCACACAGGCCTAGCCCTTCTTAACAGTAAAACAGGTAGCTTACAAGTAGACAGTATTCCCTTTTATGTGCATTTTAGAGAATTGTCTGATGATGCAATTAAAAGGTATTTAGAAATCGAACAACCTTTCGACTGTGCAGGTAGTATCAAGGCAGAAGGATTGGGTATTTGCTTTTTTAAGGGAATGGAAGGTTCCGATATAACCAGTTTAATGGGGCTGCCATTAATTCGTTTAGTTGACATGTTGCAAAAAGAACAATTATTTATTCCTTAATCTTATTTATTGAGTTGCTATAACATACTATTTTTTATAAATTGCCTACTGTTTATTAAAAATATAATAAGGAAATATAAAATGAAAAAACTACTTATTTCAAGCCTATTACTTACAAGCTTTATATTAACAGGATGTGGTGACAAAGAAGATGCAACTGAAGGTATACAAAAAGTAGCCATCGTACAAGGCATGAAAACTATCAGTTTATTTAAAACCCAATTAGCCATTTACTATACAGAACATCAAGAATGCAATAGTAATGCTATTAGTAGTGGTGACAGAGCCTTAACCAAAATTCATTATGTACAAGATGTGATTAGTAATGATCAATGCCAAGTTGTTTTAACCTTTAAAAATGATAAGACCATTCCTGACTTATCTGGCAAACAAATTATTCTTACATTATTACCAACCAACCATACACATAACTGGAAATGTACCTCTACTATTACTAGGAAAGATTTATTACCTAACGACTGTATTTAAACTATTCAATATAATATCCTTAATTATACAAACTTATAATTAAGGGTAATTGTCAATTATAAAAAAATACTTAAATCGCTAATAATTATTATAATTACCAATATAAATCGTTTGATTTTAACGTTACAATATACGCTATCTACAATATTGCTCCCCATATTGGAAACTATCATGCCTATTCATGAAATTTGCCACCCACTTATTCGCCATAAAATTGGTCTAATGCGTCGTAGAGATATTAGTACCAAGCACTTTAGAGAATTAGCTCAAGAAATCGCTGCCCTGCTAACTTATGAAGCAACCAAAGATATGCCACTTGAACCCTGCCATATTGAAGGTTGGAATGGTAATAAAATAACTGTAGATAAAATAGCAGGTAAAAAAATAACTGTAGTTCCTATCTTAAGGGCTGGCATAGGTATGCTTGATGGGGTATTAGGCCTTATTCCCAGTGCCAAAGTAAGTGTTATTGGTTTAGTTCGTAATGAAGAAACTTTAAAACCTGATACCTATCTTGAAAAACTAGCTTATGAAATTGATCAACGTAATGCACTAATTATTGATCCTATGTTAGCCACTGGCGGCTCTATGATTGCCACCATTGATATGCTAAAGGCCGCTGGCTGTAGAGAAATTAGAGCATTAGTATTAGTGGCAGCACCAGAAGGAATTGCAGCCCTAGAAAAAGCTCATCCTGATGTCGTTGTTTACACCGCATCCATTGACTCACATTTGAACGAAAAAGGTTATATTATTCCAGGCCTAGGCGATGCAGGAGATAAGATTTTTGGAACTCACCAAAAAGATATTTAAGTTTATTCCATCTGTAACTACAACATTATGAACCTATCCTCTATAAGAGTCGTATTAGTTGCTACTACCCATGCTGGTAATATTGGCGCGACAGCTAGAGCCATGAAAAACATGGGATTAAAGCAACTTTTTTTAGTTAATCCAAAACATTCCTTACCCCACCCTGATGCCACAGCTCGTGCATCAGGGGCTGATGATATCCTACAAACAGCTCAACTAGTTGATAACTTAGAGGATGCATTAATCGGTTGTAGCTTAGTGTTAGGAACAAGTGCTAGAGATCGGCAAATTCCTTGGCCTATTTTAGATCCCAAAGAAGCCGCTACGCTTAGTATAGAAACAACACAACAGCAGCAACAAGTTGCCTTAGTCTTTGGACGTGAGCACGCTGGGCTTACTAACGAAGAACTACAACGTTGTGACTATCATGTACATATTCCAGCTGATGATAGTTTTTCTTCACTAAATGTAGCGGCAGCTGTACAAGTGTTGACGTATGAGCTAAGAATGGCATGGTTGCAAGCACAAAAACAACCTACCAAAATGCAAAAACAAGAAACCACCTTGGAACAAAATAACTTACCTTGTACTCATGAAGAACTAGAACTATTTTATCAGCACTTGGAAAAAACCCTGATAGCTGTTAACTTTCTTGATCCAAACCGTCCAAGACATTTAATGACGCGTTTACGTCGTTTATATAGCAAAGCTCAGATCACTAAATTGGAAATGAATATTCTGCGTGGTATCTTAACTGAGACATTAAAATCAACCCAAAATAATCAATAGTTATTAGAGAATTATCCATGGCAAATATACTAAAAAATGAAAAACTGATGTTGCTTGGCTTTATTGTCGCCATTATTGCTTATAGTATTGAACATACCTTAATAGCTAATGGTCGAGCACTAGCCCTTATTGCAGCCGCGGTATTGATTATGGTGATTATTGGTGTTGCCATTCGTGTTGCCCACCATGCCGAAGTCATTGCTGAAAAAATAGGTGAACCTTATGGCACAATGGTGCTAACACTATCAGCCGTATTAGTAGAAGTTATTATCTTAGTAATTATGATGAGCCATGATGGCTCCTCACCCACCCTAGCCAGAGACACCATCTATGCAGCCATTATGCTAGACATGAATGGTATTATTGGTTTAGCTGCTTTACTAGGTGGCCTACGCCATGGCGAACAGGCGTACAATGATGATTCAGGCAAAGTCTATGTAGTAATGATTATGACTGCTGTTGGTATCTCTATGTTAGTGCCTGAATTTCTACCTGAAGATAAATGGACTTATTACTCTATCTTTACTATAGGCATAATGATTGTTCTTTATACCCTCTTTTTAAAAATGCAAACAGGGCGCCATAGTTACTTTTTCCACTATAACTATATAGAGAAACATAAAAAAGATCAGCAGGCAGAGCATCACTCGGTAGCAGGTAGCATTAAATCAGCAATAATTTTACTTTTAGTGGGCATTATTTTAACGGGTGCTTTAGCAGAGGTAATGTCAGTTATCCTTAACGTAGGTGTAGAGGGTATGGATATACCACCTATTATGTTAGGTTTAGTTGTTGCTACTATTTCAGCCAGCCCTGAAATTTTAACTGCACTCCGTGCCGCCCTCGCCAATAGAATGCAACCTGTTATTAATATTGCATTAGGTGCTACGCTTTCTACGGTTATTCTTACTATTCCAGTAGTTGAAGCAGTGGCCTTATTAACAGGGCAACAAATCACCATGGGATTAACCATCCCCCAAACTGTAATGGTATTTCTTACCCTTATTGTTGCTGCAGTTAATTTAAATGATGGAGAAACTAATGCCATTGAAGGTATGACACACTTTGTGTTGTTTGCTACCTTTATTATGCTTTCCGTTCTTGGTTTATAAATTATTAGGGATTTATTCAGCACATTAAATACTGGATAAATCCAATTTCTTTTTTATTCTCTTAGCTTAAAAATAATTTATTTTGTTATTCATATTTATCATTAATTTTACCCACAAAAGCTGTGGATAACTTTGTTGATAACAGTTTTAAAAAAGCATCTATATCAGCTAAACACTCACTTCCCTATAAAATGATTAAAAAATAACAAAAATATAATTTATTAAAAATCAATAACTTATATAAATAAATATTTTCAACAATTATACTTGACAAAACAAACCCTGTATTTTCAAGTCATGTGAATAAATCAAGTTATTTAAACTTCTATTTTAGTCTAAAAAACAATAACTATATTACTTATTATCTTATTTTATTATAAACATCTATTTACTAATCAAGTATCATGCTCCTCTTTATACTATCTATAATACAATTATGTAAAAATTGCTGTGATGAAGAGTAAACTATGGCAAAAGATGATGATATCTCATTATTTAGAGCGGAAATGAAAGGTGTCAAACCTATCAAATACGATAAAGCTGATATTTCTAAAAAAACGAAAGATAAATTACAAATAAAAACATTAAAAGAAAATGCAGCCAATACACTCACTAAAGAAAATATTATTGATGGCTTATCTGACCAATTTGTTATCGATGTTGAGCCTGAAGAATTTCTTTATTGGGCAAATAATGGTGTGCAAGAGTCACAAATGCGTCGCCTAAAAGCAGGACAAATCCCCTTTGCAGGTAGCATTGATCTACACGGCCTAACAGTAGATCAATCCCGAAAATTACTATGGGAATTTTTAGACGAAGCTACCAAACTAGAAATACGCTGTGTCCGAGTGACACATGGCAAAGCTTTACGCAAAGATAAATCAAAACCCATTATCAAAAGTTATATTAACACCTGGTTACGGCAACATCCCCAAATACTTGGCTTTTGCTCTTGCCAACCTAAACATGGCGGTACTGGTGCTGTTTATATTATATTAAAACGTACCATGCTCGAAGGTCGCGATGAATAATAAAACACTATTAATCATTGCTTATTAATGTAAAATAGCCCCCTTTTTTATCATTGTAAAGGTAATATATCCATGAGTCTTGATATGGAAACTATTCAACAAGTACGAGCTGAAGCAGACTGTCTCTATACTAAAGCTGAACTTGATACAGCTATTAGTAAATTAGCCACTGAAATCACTAGTGACCTTGCTGATAAAAACCCTATTGCTTTTTGTGTTATGAATGGTGGTTTAATTTTTGCTGGGCAACTACTACCCCTATTAGATTTTCCATTAGAGGTATCTTACCTACACGCCACTCGCTACTTAAATGAAACCAATGGTGGTGAACTATTCTGGAAAGCAAAACCTGAAGTATCTTTTATTGATCGAGATATTCTTATTATTGATGACATTCTTGATGAAGGACATACCCTTTCAGCCATCATTCAATATTGCCAACATGCAGGTGCCAATGCTGTTTATACAGCCGTATTAATCGATAAAGACCATAATCGTAAAGCTATCCCTGGCTTCTCTGCCAACTACACAGGCCTAAAATGTGCAGATCGTTTTATTTTTGGTTATGGTATGGATTACAAAGGTTACTGGCGTAATGCTCCTGGTATTTTTGCAGTCAAAGGATTATAACTGTTATTAAGCGAGGTTATTAAAGCAACCTCGCTTTTCCACTCCCCTAAACGGTATTATTACTCTCTGCACCAGCTAATCTATTTATTTCAGATTGAATCATAGCGGCGGCAATAGGTGGAAACAAGATACTAATCACAATGATTAACCATGTTTTAAAACTACCTTTCTCTCCACTATTTAAAAGCCTTTGATGAATAACATCATTTAATATTGAAAGCATAACAGGCATGGCAAAGGGCACAAAACATGCTGAGAGACTGGCGCCTAATGGTGTTAAAAGTGTTGCAGATTGAGAAAAATTTCTAATGTCCTTATGAACCTTATAAAACCAAAAAATAAAATAGAAGGGTACAAAAAATAGTAAAAATGTTAGTACTGAATCCAAATAGCTTGGTGTTTCAGGTTGTACTTCTCGTACTCTGGGTTGTTCATTAAACAAACATTTTTTCACTGGTAATAAAAATAACGTACCTATTACGACCAAAATAACTAATAAAATAATAATAGAGTTAAAAGTAACTGCTTGACTTATCAGGTCACTTATAACAAATGTCATAGATGCACCATTAATCATATTAGTTATACTAATGACACCAAATGACAGAATAAATACTTCAACACTATTCACCGCTCGAGCAATATAAGCAGGGATTAATAAACTAATACTACCAATAGAAAAACCTAATAGTGCCATTGCTACAAAAATTAAATTATTACCATCTTTTGCGAAACATAATAACAATAATCCTATTACAATAAGAATGGCAAATAAATAAAGCGGATAATAATATTTTGCTCGACTCGCTAGCCAAGCAGGTAAAATCGCGATAATTGTAAAGAGAACTTTTATAGATACTGAAGTGCCAATTATCACATTTGAAAGATTATAATCCATGCGTAGATAAACCGTTATCATACTAAAACTGGCATTAACCATCATTACTGTCATAAAAAAAATAAATAACGCCCAAAAACGATAACTACTAACTAAATCCGCCCATGTCCATTTTATTTCAGGCACACCTTGCTCAAATTGCATTATTTTACTTCCTAAACATATACTAATAAAAAAGGGGATATAATCTCATATCCCCTTAGTAATTTATTTAATAACGACTTATTTATTTTCCATAAACTGGAAAACGTGCACAAATATGTTGTACTTGGGTGCGTACACGCTCAATTACTGACTCATTAGTAATATCATCTAAAATATCACAAATCCAGTTAGCTAATTCAATACACTCTGCCCCACCAAAGCCGCGTGTAGTTACTGCTGGAGTACCAATACGTAAACCAGAAGTTACAAAAGGCGAACGTGGATCATTAGGTACAGAATTTTTATTAACCGTAATATGAGCACGACCTAATGCAGCATCTGCATCTTTACCTGTGATATCTTGCTTAATCAAGCTTAATAAAAATAAGTGATTATCTGTACCACCTGATACTACATCAAAGCCACGATCAATAAATACACGAGCCATTGCTTTAGCATTAGCTACTACTTGCTTTTGATATTCAACAAACTCTGGTTGCATGGCTTCTTTAAAGCAAATCGCTTTAGCTGCAATCACATGCTCTAATGGGCCACCTTGACCACCAGGGAATACTGCTGAATTTAATTTTTTCTCTATTTCTTCATTAGCACGGGCTAAAATTAAACCACCACGAGGGCCACGTAAAGTTTTATGGGTAGTAGTAGTAACCACATCAGCAAAAGGCATAGGATTAGGATAAACACCAGCAGCCACTAAACCAGCCACATGGGCCATATCTACAAATAAATAAGCACCCACTTTATCAGCAATTTCACGGAAACGAGGGAAATCAAGGATAGGAGAATAAGCAGAAAAGCCAGCAATAATCATTTTTGGCTTATGCTCAACCGCTAAACGCTCTACTTCGTCATAATCAATAAAGCCTTGATCAGTGATACCATACTGTACAGAATTGTAGATCTTTCCCGAGAAACTTACAGTAGCACCATGTGTTAAATGGCCACCGTGGGCTAAGCTCATCCCTAATACAGTATCACCTGGTTGTAATAACGCCATATAAACAGCACTATTTGCCTGTGAACCTGAATGAGGTTGTACATTGGCATAATCTGCACCAAATAATTTCTTAGCACGGTCAATCGCTAATTGTTCAACAATATCAACATACTCACAACCACCATAGTAACGCTTACCAGGATAGCCTTCTGCATATTTATTAGTTAACACACTGCCTTGAGCTTCCATTACGGCTGGGCTTGTATAGTTTTCTGAAGCAATCAATTCAATATGATCTTCTTGGCGTTGAGCTTCATGCTCCATAGCCGCATAGATCTCTGGGTCAAAGCGAGCGATAGTCAAATCACGACTGAACATAGCAATCCTCTAACATAGGCTAATGTTGATAATAAAGAGACTATTTTACCCCATATTTTACCTATTCGTATATGAAAGCTTTTCATCCACCTCATCAGTAATCATCATGTAGTATTTTTTTATTCAGTATTTTAATTTATAGTTAATATTAGCTTTATAAACTTACCCTGACTTAATAAACACACTAGGAATTACGCAATGAAACTCAAAACCATCGCTCTACCAGCAATAATGTCATTAGCTATCTTAAGTCCTACGGCCGCTTTAGCTAGCACTGCTGATGAACTAACCCAATGCTTAACAACAAAAGCAACTGAACAGGATCATCTTAACTTAGTCAAATGGGTATTTTCTGCGCTTGCACAGCATCCCGAGCTTAAACAATACAGTAATATTTCAGCAGATGGTCAAAAAACGATTGATAAAGATGTGGGTGCTTCTTTAGATCGTTTGTTAACTGTTGATTGTAAAGATCAAGTAGCTAAAGCCGCTAAAACAAACCCAACTGCAATAGGTCAAAGCTTTGGTGTTTTAGGCCAAGTAGCAATGGGCGGTTTAATGACTAATCCAGAAGTAGCTAAAGCAGTTGCTAATATGCCAAATCTTATTGATATGAAAAAACTCGAAGCAGTAATGAAATAATACCCTGATAAAACGAGCAGGATATAATTAATAATCTGCTCGTTTAAATCCTACTAATACTTCCTGATCCTACCTTCTTTTTAATATAAATAATTACACAATACCTACTATAGAAGGTACAATACAAAGTTCGAAAACAACTAGCTATTTTTATTACTACAGGTAAGACATGGCACAATACGTTTATACAATGAATAGGGTGAGCAAGGTTGTTCCCCCTAAACGTGAAATTCTTAAAAATATTTCCCTCTCTTTCTTTCCAGGTGCAAAAATTGGGGTACTTGGTTTAAATGGTGCGGGTAAATCGACTCTACTAAAAATTATGGCTGGGGTAGATACCGAGATTGATGGTGAAGCACGCCCAATGCCAGGCATTAAAATTGGTTACTTACCACAAGAACCACAATTAGACCCACAAAAAACAGTACGTGAAGTGGTTGAAGAAGCGGTTGATGAAATCAAACAAGCACAAGCACGTTTAGACGAAGTTTATGCGGCCTATGCTGAGCCAGATGCCGACTTTGATGCCCTAGCCGCTGAGCAAGCAAAATTAGAAGCAATTGTACAAGCCTCTGATGGTCATAACTTAGAGCGTCAACTGGAAATTGCTGCTGATGCCTTACGTTTGCCTGAATGGGATGCCAAAGTAGAAAAATTATCAGGTGGTGAAAAACGTCGAGTTGCTTTATGCCGTTTACTATTATCTGCACCTGATATGCTATTAATCGACGAACCTACTAACCACTTGGATGCTGACTCAGTAGCTTGGTTAGAACATTTCCTACATGACTTCCCTGGTACTGTGGTGGCAGTAACCCATGATCGTTACTTCCTCGATAATGTAGCGGGATGGATTTTAGAGCTTGACCGTGGTCATGGTATTCCTTATGAAGGCAATTACTCAGGCTGGCTAGAAGCTAAAGCCTCTCGTTTAGAACAAGAAGCTAAACAAGAAGCTTCTCATCAACGTGCCATGAAAGCTGAATTAGAATGGGTTAGACAAGGTGCCAAAGCACGTCAATCTAAATCTAAAGCACGTTTAGCACGTTTTGAAGAAATGCAATCTCAAGAATTCCAAAAACGTAGTGAAACCAATGAAATCTATATTCCACCTGGACCTCGTTTAGGTGATAAAGTAATTGAGTTCAATAATGTTTCTAAAGGCTATGGTAATAGATTACTAATCGACAACCTCTCCTTCTCGATCCCCAAAGGAGCTATTGTTGGTGTAATCGGTGGGAATGGTGCAGGTAAATCTACCCTATTTAGAATGATTATGGGTACTGAACAAGCTGATTCGGGTACGATTGAACTAGGTGAAACAGTAAAACTTGCCTGTGTAGATCAAAGCCGTGATAACTTACAAGGCGATAAAACCGTTTGGCAACAGGTTTCTGATGGTTTAGATATTATTCAAATTGGTGGTTATGAAGTTCCTTCTCGTGCTTATGTAGGTCGTTTTAACTTTAAAGGCACTGACCAACAAAAATTTGTTAAAGACCTATCAGGTGGTGAGCGTGGTCGTTTACATCTTGCCTTAACCTTAAAACAAGGTGGTAACGTATTACTACTGGATGAACCTTCTAACGACCTCGACGTAGAAACTTTACGTGCCCTTGAAGAAGCTTTATTAGACTTCCCTGGTGCTGCGGTTATTATTTCCCATGACCGTTGGTTCTTAGACCGTATCTGTACCCATATTCTAGCTTATGAAGATGACTCACAAGTTACTTTCTTTGCTGGTAATTACACCGAATATGAAGAAGATCGTAAAAAACGTCTAGGTGATGCAGCCACTCAACCACACCGTGTACGTCATAAAAGGATTAAGTAATTAATCATCCAAAAGGAGGCTTAAGCCTCCTTTTTTATTTCTCATCCCATCTAAAGTTTATCCTCTCTTACTAAATATTATTATAAATCAAATCGTTAAAAAATTATTCAATTTATTCTTTAATTTCTGTATTTACAGAAATTAAAGAATATAATATATTGGCAGTATACAAATAAAAGCATGAGGTATGGATTATGCCCACTATTAATAAACAAGTGCTAGAACTATTATTAGTTGAGATGAGTAAACATACCTTAAACAGTGCTATAACCATTTATAAAATTTTAGAAAAACAAGGATTAAAATATGCCTCTCTAGCCAAACATATCGCTAAAGGCAATAATTTTATTGGTTTCTGTACTAATCGTTATTTACAAATAGTGGCTAAATGGCAAACAGGATTGATAATTAATAATAGTGCTAATGCTAATATTTTATTAGATCACATAAAAATAGCCATGGCTTATCAATACGCTCGTTATATTATTAATGAATATAATAAATTACATAACGAAAATAATAGCTGTACTATTAAAGAAATTTCTTTGCTTAAAATAAGAGCATTACATACTACCGTTTTTGCCCAATTTGGTCTTAGTAGTGATGTTTGGATATTAGCCATTCCTTTTAAAGTATATGATTATTGTTATATCTTTAAAAATTGGCTAAGAAAACCTTATTTTAAATAATAAAAAAGCCCTGTATATAATACAGGGCAATACGTATGAAAGGAATAAAACTACTTACCAGAGCGAATTAAATAATCAAATGATGCCAAGGCTGCTTTCGCACCCTCACCAACAGCAATTACAATTTGCTTATAAGGAACTGTTGTAACATCACCTGCTGCAAAGATACCATCGACAGATGTTTTACCACGACTATCAATAATAATCTCACCATGTTGACTTAACTCTACAGTACCTTTTAACCAATCAGTATTAGGTACTAATCCAATCTGAACAAACACACCCGCTAAATCAACTTTATGTATTTCTTCAGTTTTACGATCTTTATAAGTTAAACCTACTACTTTTTGACCATCACCTAATACTTCTGTTGTTTGTGCTTCTTTAATAACGGTTACATTATGAAGAGAAGCTAATTTTTGCTGTAATACTGCATCAGCACGCAATTCAGCACCAAACTCTAATAACGTTACATGGCTAACTACACCCGCCAAATCAATAGCGGCTTCAACACCCGAATTACCACCACCCACTACTGCTACTTTCTTACCCTTAAATAAAGGGCCATCACAATGTGGACAATACGCTACACCTTTAGAACGATACTCTTTTTCACCAGGTACATTCATTTCACGCCAACGAGCGCCTGTTGAGAGGATAACAGTTTTAGCTTTTAAGCTTGCACCACTATCAAAACGTACCTCATGTAAACCACCTACTTCTGTAGCTGGAATTAACTTGTTAGCACGTTGCAAACTCATTATATCTACATTATAACTTTTAACATGCTCTTCTAATTGAGCAGCTAATTTAGGGCCTTCAGTTTCAATCGTTGCAATAAAGTTCTCAATACATAGTGTATCTTGTATTTGGCCACCTAAACGTTCAGCAACAAGACCAGTACGAATACCTTTACGTGCTGTATAGATAGCAGCCGCAGAACCAGCAGGGCCAGCCCCTACAATCAACACATCAAAAGCTTCCTTTGTGTTTAACTTCTCTGCCTCCCTTACGCTAGCACCAGTATCTACTTTGGCAAGAATTTCTTGCAAAGTCATACGGCCTTGACCAAAGGTTTCATCATTTAATAGCACAGTTGGCACAGACATAATCTGTAACTGACTTACTTCATCCATAAATATTGCGCCATCAATCATCGTATGGCTAATATTAGGATTTAATACAGCCATTGTATTTAATGCTTGCACAACATCTGGGCAGTTTTGGCAAGATAAAGAAATATAAGTTTCAAAGTGAAGCTTAGTCTTTAAACCTTTAATTTGCTCTATCACTTCTGGTGTTGCTTTAGGAGGATGACCACCTGCTTGTAATAACGCTAACACTAAAGAAGTAAATTCATGTCCCATAGGGATACCAGCAAAGCGCATTTCACCAATGGCTTCACCTACACGTTTGATAACAAATGAAGGCTTACGTTTATCATCACCTGCAATATTTAAACTCACTTTATCAGAAAGATGTTCAATCTCTCTTAATAGTCCTAACATTTCTTGAGATTTTTCGCCATCATCCAAAGAGGCTACAATCTCAATTGGTTTAGTTAACCATTCGAGATAAGTTTTTAATTGACTTTTTAAAGTTGCATCTAACATTTGAGATTCTCCTTGGCATAAGATAGGCAAAAAAACGCCCGGACGAAAAACAACCAGGCGCCTTTACGCTTCCTTTAAACTCTTTCAGTAGTCTGCTCTTTGAAGCGAAGAGCAGACCCTATTCAATGATTAGATCTTACCAACTAGATCTAAAGAAGGTGCTAATGTTTTTTCACCTGGAGTCCATTTAGCAGGACATACTTCACCTGGATGCTCAGCAACATATTTAGCAGCTTGAACTTTACGAAGAAGTTCTTTAGCATCACGACCAATACCACCATCGTGTAGCTCAACAATTTTGATAACGCCTTCAGGATTGATTACGAAAGTACCACGTTCTGCTAAACCATCTTCTTCAATCATCACTTGGAAGTTACGAGAGATAGCACCTGTTGGGTCTGCAATCATTGGGTACTGAATTTTCTTGATAGTATCAGAAGTATCGTGCCATGCTTTATGAGTGAAATGAGTGTCAGTAGAAACAGAGTAAATTTCTGCACCTAATTTTTTGAACTCTTCATAATTATCTGCTAAGTCACCTAACTCAGTTGGGCAAACGAATGTGAAGTCAGCTGGGTAAAAGAATACAATAGACCATTTGCCTTTTAAATCAGCCTCAGTTACTGCTTTAAAATCGCCATTATGATAAGCCTGAGCTTTAAAAGGTTTTACTTCAGTATTAATAAGAGACATGTGTCACTCCTTTTTTTTAAAATCTTCTATTGGGTTTTAGTAACTTACGGAATACATTCTATAGCCATTAACTAATAATTAAAAATTAATTAATTTGATAGTATTGATTAGTTTTATTAATCATCAATCCTTATCATTAATTTTTAATATTAAACACTATAAGTTCAAAATTACCAGTAATTAAAAGTTACTATTTGTTTACACAAGCTAATACAATGCCCTGTGCTACTTGATAATAGTCTTTTCCTGCAGATGACTCAGCAAATTTTATAAACTGCTGTAACTCTGCATCTGACAAATCACGATATACATAAACTAAAACATTTTCAAGTTGAGTATCTACTTGCTTTTGAATTTGTTGTTTAGTGGGTGTTATCTGTTTTAAAGCATCACCTGCCCCCATACCTGGTAGCCACATATCAATGGTATCACTGGCAATGCTTGTTAATGCAACACTAACCTCTACTGTTGCTTGATCATAAGGAATCAATTTTGCTAAATGCTTAAATAAATCTCTTCTATCATTACTAATCTCTACAGCAGGCACACCATTTTGGCGTTTCCTTAACTCTTCCTTAGTAGTTGCCGTTGTTTCTGCTTGAACAACCTTTTTACCCAAATCAGACTCAAAGAAGGTTAAAGCAGTCTCAGGATTAGTCAATTTATTGCGTAACTGCAACTCCCCTTTTTGCTTCATCGCACTAGGCTCAAAACGCTGATTACTACTCACCACTATGGATTGATATAATAAAGGTGGTAATACTGCTTGATATTGCTTCTGCATTGCCTGTAAAGCATCATTAAAATGATCAATTTGCACAGGCCAACCTGCCGCTTTAAAAAGTTGATTGCTTGTATCTACATTATTTGCCATAACAAAAGAAGTACAACTTACTAATAACAAGCCTAATAAATACTGTTTAAACCATTTCATATAAACTTTTAAAACCTTATAAAGAAAATAATTTGATAAGCTGACTATACTCGATTTTTTATCACTGTATATTTTAAAAGTTATTCAAAATGTCACATTGGCTATTAGAAAATAAAATTGTCGTTTATTATATAGCGATTTCTCTAAAATAAAGCGCTAATTAAGGATTGTTAATAATGGCTAACAACCAACAAACCACGCACAATACACCCCTCTATAAAAATGCTGATTTCAATTGTGGGCGTTGTGATAGTCTTTGGCAAGCCACCTATACTGATATTGCAGCATTGCGTGCTAACCAACCTATTGCATGTAAAAGCTGTAACTGTGAACTCATTATGTCTGATGAAGAACTGCAAACACTTAATCGCCGCTTTGAACAATCAGAAAAACTAAGCAAAATGGCCATCTATTTCACACTACCCTATTTTGTGCTCTGTGCTGTAATTGGTTTCATTTATGGGGGAATGGCTACAACTGTAATGATAGTAATTGGTTTTATGGTTATTATCACTATGCGTAAATCTTTAATGAAAGATGGTATTGATCACTTTCATTTAATCGCTTTAAAAAAAGAACCTAACAATCAAACTCAAGCAAAAACTCAAAATAATCCATCTTCTAAGAAGAAAAAGAAAAAATCAAAATAGCATAAATATATGAATAGTTAGCATTAACTAAAAAATTAGATAATGGCTAACTATTTTCAACACAATAATTAATTACTCTATATTTTTTACATCCTCCCCATCCAAACAAATAAAAATCACTATTTTTATAAAAAACCATTGACTCAATCTATTATTCTAGTTATTATGCGCCCCGCTTAACGAACATAGCTTAGCAATGGGGCAAAGGGTTTTAAGGTTGTCTTTTTCTTGATCCTAACGCTCTGATAGAGCGCCCGTAGCTCAGTTGGATAGAGCACCCGCCTTCTAAGCGGGTGGTCGCAGGTTCGAATCCTGCCGGGCGCGCCATTTAATGCCTGAGCAGTTTTAAGCAAAGTATGTTATTGTAGTTTGTAATGGTGGGCGTAGCTCAGTTGGTAGAGCACAGGATTGTGATTCCTGTTGTCGTGGGTTCGATCCCCATCGTCCACCCCACTAACTACACACAAATATGCGGACGTGGTGAAATTGGTAGACGCGCTGGACTTAGAATCCAGTACCGAGAGGTGTGAGAGTTCAAGTCTCTCCGTCCGCACCAAATACAAACCCTAGTTAAATCGATTAACTAGGGTTTTTTATTTATACCCTTTTTAATATTCCATAATAATTAGCTTTAATTGGCATTAAACCACAACCATAGAATTATTATTTATAAACTCTACGAATCAAATGATCAAAAGTCATTTTTAAAATACTGATCATCTAATTTCACCACAATTGAATGTCTAACAAAATAAAACCATACATAACTATTGTTATTTCTTAAGTAGTTGTATACTAACTCTTTATATAATATAAAGTATTTACTTACTCTGAGCCTTTGTATCACTATGAATAATTTAACCCCCTCTCCTATATACATTGAAACCAATAATTTTGTATTACGGACGTTAGTGGAGAGTGATGTAAATGATCGTTTCTTAACTTGGCTTAATAGTCAGGAAATGATGGATGGTTTAAATCTAGCTGGTATACGATTTTCTGCTGAAACATTAAAACAGTTTATTCGTAGCTTTAATAATCTTACTAATTATTTTGTTGGTATTTTCGATCAAAAAACAAATTTATTAATTGGTTTTTACACCATTGATGCTGATTTAAAACATAGAGTGGGTAATCTATCAGCAGGTGGTATAGGAGAAGCTGGCTATTCTGGTAAAAAAGTTTTTTGGGCTACTATTGATGCATTATTAGACTATTTTTATTTATATCGTGGCATGGAAAAAATGGTTGCTCGGATATTAAGAAAAAATGTTCGGATGTTATTTTGCTTTGTCAATAATCCAAGATTTACATTTGAGGCTGTTTTGAAAAAGGAATGCCTTGCTGCCAATGGTGAACGTTTAGATATTGTTATATTTTCATCTTTTAAATAAGGTCTTTCGACTATGGATAGCTTAGTATTAACCCCTACTCAAAATAAAGTATTACCTTTCAAAACCAGTGGCTTTAAAAGCTTAGTTGAAGGTTTAGAATATGCAGCTAAAGGTGAATCTGGTTTTAATTTTTATAATTCACAAGCCGAATTAGTCAGTGTTTTATCCTATGCCGATTTATTTAATCAAGCCATTAAAATGGCCCATCAATTATTAGCCATCGGATTTAAAAAAGGCGATCATTTACCTGTTATTGCTGAAAATAGACCAGAGTTTTTAGTCATATTTTATGCTTGCCAATATCTAGGCGTTATTCTTTGTCCATTGCCAATGATTTCTTCAGCTGCTGAACGCAGTATTTTTGCTGAAAAAACACTTCAGTTAGTAAAACTGACAAATGCAAGATTTATAGTAACTTCAGAGGCATTAATTAAAACTTTTTTTGCAGAAAAAAATACTAACTTGCAATTTATTAGTTTTGAAAATCTAGCTGCAGAGTCAACCGAACAATCACTGACTGCTAGTACATCGCAATTTTCCCCTATAGAGAATAATAGTATCTCTTTTATTCAATTTTCCTCAGGCTCAACTTCTCAACCCAAAGGAGTTACCATACATAATCATGATGTTTGTGAGCATGTTCGGGTGGTGTTAGAAGATGTTATGAAACTTCGTGCTGATGATCGCTCATTATCATGGTTACCGTTTTATCACAACATGGGGCTAATTGGTTTTATTATAGCCTCTGTTAATGGTCAACGATCAGTAGATTGTTTTTCTCCACTAACTTTTGTTAGCAACCCTGCTCTTTGGTTAAAGTTAATATCTGACAATAAAACAGCCATTACTTATGCCCCCATGTTTGCCTATCAATTAGCTATTAAGGTATTTGATGAAAAAGCTTTTGCAGGGTTAGATTTATCCTCTCTTCGTGTGGCTGGCATTGGTGGCGATGCTATCCATATTGAAGTCATGAAAAAATTTCAACAAGTTTATGCTCCCTATGGATTTAACTACCAAACATTCTTACCTAGTTATGGTATGACAGAAGCTATCTTAGCTATTTCAGGCAAAACAGCAGGTGCCCCCGTAGTAACAGATGTTTTTGAAGAAAAAGAAATTGTATCCTGTGGCACTGTATTGCCTGATTGTGAATTAAAAGTAGTTGACGATAACAATATGTCATTACCAGACCGTTCTGTAGGCAGTATTTTCTTTAAGAAAAACACTATAACAGGTGCTTTGCATAATCAAACACAAAGTATTCCTCTATCTACTATAGATAACTATATTGATACAGGTGATATAGGCTATTTATATAAGCAAAACTTGTTTGTTCTTGGGCGCAAAAAGGATGTTATTTTAATTCGTGGTCGTAATATTTGGGCACAGGATATTAAAATATCCATTATCAATACAAACTCATGGTTAAAAGCAGAAGATATTATTGTAATGGGCATTGAAGTTAACCAAGAGGAAAAATTAGTCGTAATGATTCAATGTGATGCAGAACATCAAGATAACTTAATGCTAGCTAAAAAAATTAAAGCACAGATTAGCCAGCAATTTAGTGTATTAGCTGATATTGTGTTTGTCCAAACAGGTGGCCTACCTTTAACACCATCAGGCAAAGTATCTCGAGAAAGATTTACAGAAATATACCTAACACACACCTCTTTAAATTAACCGTTTACAATGAAAGATAGCAAAATGGATTACCAACAATTAGCAAGATCAATTTTAGCAAGATCTCTGAATATCCCAGAAGAGAGCATAAAAATGAGCCACACCATCGATGATTTGAAAGATATTGATAGTGTTGACTTCGCCCATATTGTGGCAGAAATTGAAAAAGTGTCTAAAAAACAAATCCCTATTGAAGATTTACTAACATTAGATTCTGTAGAGAAATTAGTGAATATTTTAGAAAAAAATAGCTAGTTTTGTTTATTTTTATCTGAACTGTATACTGTATCACATATAATTTATTAAAACATTTGAACTCATAGTTATAATAACTCATCTTATAAGATATATAGTTCTTTTTACAGGAAATACTCAGCTTTTACTCTTGCCTACTATGAAAAATCCCCGCTTTATACTAAAACCGATTTTTATTGGTGTACTTTCAGTCATCTCATCTTATTCTGTAGCAGATGCTATTTGGAATGGCTCAACAAGCGACTATAAGAATGATAGCAACTGGAGTACAGGTTCTGTACCTGACTTGTCTACTGAAAATATTATCATCAATAGTGGGCAAGCTAATCTTGTTTTTGATGATGATTTTTATGGGTTCAGCAAATGGGCTGGAAGTGGTGGTAATAAGTTAATTATTGGTGGAGCCGCTTCAGAAAAGGGCAATCTGAATATAAGTGTAGCTGATGGAACCTATCATAATCAATCTAGTGCCGAGGCATCGCTTGTAGTAGGTGAAAATGGCGGGAACGGCACATTCACATACGACACATCAACAAATAGCAACAATCAACATATATCGATAGACTTTAACTCTGTCACCATAGGTAATGGCCAGCAAAGCCAAGGTTTTGTTAATATCTTAGGTTCAGGTAAAAATATATATCAACAATATATGGGAGGGGAAGCGGTAGCTACTAGCTCCTTAAACGTAGGTACTAATGGTGGTTCAGGGACAGTTACTATAGATGGAGGTAGTTTAGATATTAATGGTTCAGTTATGGACTATGATACTAGCGACTTTTTTACTCTAGGAAATGGTACCAATAGTGTAGGTACTGTAAATGTACTAGGTGGTGGCAAACTATCTGTTTCTGTTGGTTTAATACCAGCAAATGCTGCTGTGATTGGTAAAGATGGCGGTACAGGTCTATTAAATATTTCCGGACAATTTGATGGTTTTGATGGTACTAATAATCCTACCAAAATTTCTAGTCGAGCTATTTTCTTTAAGGGATTCGTTGTAGGTGATGGCGCAGGCAGCCAAGGTTTTGTCAATATAAAAGATGGTGGTCTTTTAATCACCTATGGTGAGACAGTTGTTGGTAAAAGTGATGGTTCTGGTAATATTCTAGTATCAGGAGAAAACAGTCGCTGGGAAGTTTCTGGTAAAGCCTCTGGCGAAGGAGTACTTGACTCCTATGAATGGTCAGAGGAAGGCGTTTTAACACTAGGCTCTGCTGGAGGTACAGGAATATTAACCATTGATGATAGTGGGGTGGTAAGCCTTGGTGTTGGTCGTTCAGTAAATAATTATTATTATAATCCAGATACAGGAGAAAGCTATACTTCCTATGACTATGAGTTTATGGGAGGAACTGGAACCTTAAACTTGACTGACTCAGCCGATAGTACAGGCACCCTTATAATAAAAGGTGATGCTGGAAAAGTTGGCGTTTTAGATGCGGTAGAAGTTAATTATGGTGCAGGAACAGGCGCTGTTGTATTTAACCATAACGATTATACAGGTACTTATGAATTTACCCCTGAATTGGTAGGTAGTAATGCGACTAGTAGCTTTATAGTAAATAATTCAGGGGTAACTGTATTTAACCGAGATACTAGTCAATTTATAGGTCACTCTGTGGTTAATGGTGGTGTTTTAGAAGTTAACAGTATCCTTGGTGGTGATATGACCATTAATAATGGTGGTACATTAACAGGCATTGGCACTGTGGGTAGTACTGTGTTAAATGCAGGAGGCACTATTGCAATTGGTCAATATAATACATCAACCCCCTCAACACTTACTATTAATGGTGATTATCAGGGTAATAACGGTACTATTATTTTTGACACAGTACTGGGCAATGATACTTCTGCTACAGACAAACTTATTATCACTGGTGACACATCAGGCTCTAGCTATGTCAAAGTTAATAATTTAGGTGGTTTAGGCGATCAAACCATACAAGGTATTGAGTTAATTAATGTACAAGGTGCATCAAATGGTACCTTTACCCAAAGTGGACGAATTGTAGCAGGCGCTTATGATTACTCCTTAGTAAGAGGAGATGCTTCCAAAGGTGCGGATCCAAACAATTGGTATTTAAGCTCTCAATATGCTAAAGCTGATGGTGGATTAGGCTCAGATTTAAGGGCTGAAGCAGCTACTTATATTGGAGTAATAGAAAATAATATAGCAGCTTTTAATCATAGCTTCCATGATAGGCAACAAACATTAAATAATGGTTATGAGTCCTCATGGATGCGGGTGGAATATGCTCATGATAAATACTATGCAGGTGACAATGATTTACTTAAAAATAAAGTAAAACGTAAATTAGTTCATTTAGGAACAGATCTTTATCAACATGATCAATTCCACTTCGGAATCATGGCAGCTTATGCTAAAAGTGATATTACCAGTAGTTCTCGTATAAAAGACTACCACTCTACAGGTAAATCAGATGGCTATTCAGCAGGCATTTATGCTACTTGGTACGATCAAGACCCAACGTCAGGTGGCTTATATATAGACAGCTATGCCCAATATAATTGGTTCCGTAATCAAATAAATGGCCATGGTTTAGCACAAGAGAAATTTAATACTCAGGGACATACCCTTTCCATTGAGTCAGGCTATGGCTTTGTAGTGAATAAGAGCAAACAAGCCACATGGATAGTTGAACCACAAGCACAAATTATTTATGGCAATAGTAGCTCCTTTAATTATACAGAAGACAATGGTACACATATCCATACCAACAATGATAAGGGACAAATAAGGAGTAGACTTGGCGTCCGCTTACAGGCAGAGGTTGAAAATGCAAAACTATTCTTAACCACTAACTATTGGAATCAAAATAAATATACTGCTGTAAGTATGGATGGAACTGAAGTCCATAGTAATCGCGCTAAAAACTTGTTTGAAGTAAAAACGGGGGTGCAATACAACATCAACAGTAAAATCCAAGCATTTGGTCAACTCAATGTTATTACTGGGGAAAACTCTACTAGAAGCTATGGTGGTAATGTTGGAATTAAATATCAGTGGTAAAAAGGTGCATGATTAACTTAGTTTTTATTACCCTCTCTAATAGAAAAGGCATAAAATAATTTATGCCCTCTTCTATTTTTTATTTACCCAATAAATATATCTATATATTGGCTGTTAACTAGTTTTACTATGGTCTTGTAACTATTATTCCCTTTATTACAAAAATATAATAAACTTCTTATAAGGCAGGAAGCAAAGAGACAAATAATAAAGTAATTTCTAATGCACACGTTTGTATTATTAACTGTTGTACCGTTTAAATACTCTACAACGCCAACTACTGACACTTACCTGCTATCATCTGACAGAGATACTTAATGAATAAAGCCATTGATTTCCAACAAATTATTGAGAACAATCCTTTTATCACTATGCGCTTATCATTTGAAGATGGAGCATGGAAGGTATGGTATGTATCACAGAATGTGAATCAATATGGATTTGATCCTAATGATTTAATGAATAGTATTATCTCTTGGGATGCAATGATCCATCCTGATGATCGAGTAGTTGTTCTGCAACAAGCCAATAGTTATATGATGAAGTCACTTGATGACTTTAAATTGCGCTACCGCATTCTTACAGCAAAAGGTGAAAGTATCCATATAACAGAATACTCTCATACTAATAGAGACTCTCTTGGTAATGTAATCTGTATAGACTCTGTATTACTCAATACAACTACTGTTGAAGTGGATCGCAATATTGCCATTAACCACTTTAAACAACAAGCCGTGATGAATGACATTTTACTTAGTTTGCATGATGTTGATTTAGAAATGTCCTTACAAATTATTTTAGAACGTGTTGGTCGCTATCTGAACACTAGCCGTGCTTTGCTATTTAAGGATAGTCCAGATCATAAAACCTGCAAAGTAGTATGTGAATGGCTCAATAAGCATATAACCTCTATTAAAGACCTAGATTATGCAGTGGCTTATGAAACAGAGATGCCTGAAATTTATGTAGCACTCCAAAATACTGGCTTTTTACTAGTCAACGCAGGAGAAATTCCTGAAAATTGTAAAGAAGAATTTGAGAAGGAGGGGCTAGTCTCTTCTGCTATTTTTGCTGTTTATTTACATGGTCAACATTATGGTTTTGTTTGCTTTGATGATTGCATTATTCACCGTATATGGGATGAAGATACCGCCAATTTTCTAAAAAACATATCCAATATGATTTCGAATGTGCTGTTTAGGATACATACTGAAGAAAAACTAAAACACCAAGAAGAAGAAATACGTAAGATGGCATTCACAGACTATCTTACCGGCCTTCCTAATAGATTTCGTTGTGGCTCTGATCTTATAGATACCTTAAAAAACTCTGAAATAACAGGACAAGGGGGATATGTATTCTTTATTGATCTTGATGATTTTAAAGTCGTCAACGACTGTTATGGCCACGACTTTGGAGATGGGGTATTAGTCAGCTTTGCTAATTATGCACAAGCACTTTTTGCGGAAAAGGCTACTGTTTATCGTTTTGGTGGTGATGAATTTGTGATTATTCTTAATACCGATGATGATACCCTCGCCTACTCCTATCTTAACGATTTGCTAAAACGTACTAAAAAGCCTTGGACAGCAATGGGTAAAGAGTTTTACTGTTCTCTTTCTATTGGCGTTGTAAAGTTTGCTGCACATGGTGATGACTCTCGATCTATTATAAAAAAAGCTGATCTTGCTATGTATCAAGCTAAAAAAACAGGTAAAAATAATTTTGTTTTCTATACAGAAGGGCTTGCTTGTGACAGTATAAAACGCTCAGAAATAGAAACGCTACTGCGTAATGCAATAGAAAATGATTGCCAAGGATTTATTGTATATTATCAACCATACCTTAATACTCAAACAGGTAAAATTATTGGTGCAGAAGCGTTAATACGAATGGTTGATGCTAAAGGTAACTTAATTCTACCTGAACAGTTCCTACCCCTAGCAGAATACCTTGGACTTATTGTTCCCTTAGGCGATTGGATTTTAGAACAAGCAGCTAAACTATGTCATATTATCAATAATATACAGGGACTAGAAGACTTTACTATTACCGCCAATATGTCTCCCAAACAATTTAAACAAAAAGATATTGTTTTAAGAGCAGAACATATTCTAGAAAAATCTAAGGTCAACTTTAACAATATCATCATCAGTATGAATGAAAATATGGCTGTTAATGCCATAGAAAAGATGTTGCAAGTATGCGCTGAACTACAAAAGAAAAATATTAAAGTAGAGCTTAACGATTTTGGTTCTGGCAGCTCCTCTTTTATTAATATGCGCGATTTACCTATTGATGCCATTCAAGTATCAAGTAATTATATAGAAAATATTGATGATCAGTTTACCAATGCTTTTCTAAAACTTGTAACTAAGTTAGGGCATTCTACAGGTAAGTTGATCGTAATGAGCGGCATAGAAACCGACAAGCAATATGATTTCTGTAAAGAAATTGGTATAGATGTTGTTCAAGGTTTTGCCTTGTACTCACCTACTACAGCAGAAAACTTACTAAAGATAATAACTGATAAGAAAGAAATTAATTGAATGGAAAAAAGGCTTTTATAGAAACTGTATAACTCATTTAAAGTCAAAGCCCCTAACTATTTCTAGAAAGGGGCTTTATTCAATTATGCATATTCTATCGTTACATTGTTGTTAAATAAACTTTTCAATATTTCGCCTGTTTTTTGCTGAACTTCTTCCAACAACATACTTCTTTCGCCATTAAATTTTATATATAAAACAGATTGGGGTGTCCGACCATATTTTTTTTCATCAACAGATATATAAGCCTCTACGGGGACAGTCCAAGAAGAGATATACGGTGTAACAGGCATTGGCTCATCATGCTCTACCTGAAAGCTACTTGGTAATTTAACAAGTGCATATACTGGATTAATATTCATTTTTAAATCTCCTTAATTATTATGTGGAGATTTATTTTATTGAATATAACTTATTGATTCTTTTTGCTTTAGCAAGATATATTATTAATTTATTATAACTAATACAAACATTCTATCTTATAATTTATAAAATAGAATGTTTTCTAATCAAGCCAACTAATTATTTACGGTCATCATTTCTTTTATCGGTTACTTGTTTTAAATCGATATCTGTATTTTTTCTATCTTTTTGTTCAACACGTTTACCATCTTGCTTCTGGTCTACGCGTTTTTCACCCTTCTGTTCAGTGCACTTACCGTCTTTTTTCTGACCAGTACGTTTCTCATCTTTTTGATCAGCGCGTTTTTCTCTTTTCTTCTCTACGTTCTTGCCATCTTTTTTAAGCTCTGAACGCTTTTCATCCTTTTGTGCTGTACGCTTACCATCTTTTTTTTCAAGACGTTTTGCATCTTTCTTAGCCTCTTTATTAACATCACGTTTTTGCTGAGATGCTGACTCCCTTTTTGGATCATGATTATCTTGTTGAGCTGATGCATAACCAGCAACACTTAAAGATAATAATGCAGCTATAGACACAGATAATAACTTTTTCATATAGAGTTCCTTGTATTTGATTTAAGTGACTCTATTCTAACTATAAGTTATGTAAGGAAAAAACGTGTATATGGTAAATAATATGTAAAGGCTTATCGCTACACTTAGCTTTTAAAAAATTTTACTACTCCAAAAAATAAGGAGGCATCATAGCCTCCTTATTTAACCATAGCAGCAAGTATTAAATCACTTGCAAAATAGCATCCGTCACAGTTTTGATATTGTTATTATTTAGTGCAGCCACGCAAATACGACCAGTAGCTACGGCATAAATACCATAGTCATTACGTAACTTATCCACTTGGTCAGCAGTTAGGCCAGAATAAGAGAACATACCACATTGCTTAGCAATAAATGAAAAATCTTGCTTAGCGCCAGCTAATTGTTCAACCATTAGGTTACGCATTGCTTTAATACGATCTCTCATACCACTGAGTTCATCATCCCATAGCTTATAAAGCTCTGGGCTGTTTAGTACTTTAGAAACTAACATAGCACCATAGATAGGTGGGTTTGAATAGTTAGTACGAATAACCCGTTTAACTTGTGAAAGAACTCTTGCCGCTTCATCTGCCGAGTTAGTCACTAATGATAATGCACCTACACGCTCACCATACAGTGAGAATGACTTAGAGAATGAACTAGAAACAAAGAAGTTAAGCCCTGATTGTGCAAACAGTCTAACTGCAAAAGCATCTTCTTTAACACCATTACCAAAACCTTGATAAGCAATATCAATAAATGGAATTAATTGCTTTTCTTTAACGACTGCTAGCACTTGCTGCCAATCATCTTCTGTTAAATCAACACCTGTTGGGTTATGACAACAGCCATGGAGTACTACCACAGTATTCTTAGGTAATGCTTTTAAATCAGCTAACAAACCATTACGATCTAAACCGTGAGTATTAGAGTCATAATAACTATAATCATGTACTACAAAGCCAGCAGTAGAGAATAAAGCACGGTGGTTTTCCCAACTAGGATTACTAATCGCCACATCGTGACCATTTAAATAGGTTTTAATAAAATCTGCACCTAATTTTAATGCCCCTGTGCCACCTAGCGCTTGTACTGTTACTACTCGTTTTTCAGTTACTAAGGGTGAATCAGCTCCAAATAATAATTTTTGCACAGCTTGGTCATAACTACCAATCCCTTCAATCGGTAAATAGCTATGAGGAGCACCTGTTGCCACAAACTCAGCTTCAGCTTTTTGGACAGCTTTTAGTAAAGGAATACGCCCTTGCTCATCATAGTAAACGCCTACCCCTAAATTAATTTTATTAGTACGGGTATCAGCCTGATAAGCTTCATTTAAACCAAGAATAGGATCACGAGGAGCAAGTTCAATTTCAGCGAACAAATTCATTTTTTATCACTCTAAAGGTAGATAATAGAATGAACATTATAACGCTATCGTTATAGTATCTAAATAGCTAATTAATAAATTCAAACTTTGTTATTTATTAATGTAACCTAGATGGATAGTTTTTAACTCGCCAAACAAGCATGGAGTATTGTAATGAATGATTTTAATAATAAGGTAGTTATAGTAACAGGCTCTACCACAGGTGTTGGTGAAGGCATTGCTATTGAACTGTTTAATCGTGGTGCAACGGTTATTATCACAGCACGCAATCAAACAGAACTAACTAATACTGCACAACAAATTGACCCAACAGGACAACGTATTATTCCTATCCAAACGGATGTTAAAGATCATTTATCTGTGAAAAGCTTAGTTGATCAAACCATGCAACGTTTCGGCAAACTCAATTATCTTGTAAATAATGCGGGTATAACAGGCCCTCATGGCGTCACTATTTGCGATTATTCAATAGAAGATTGGAATAATGTAATAACCACTGATCTTAGTGGAGTATTCTTTGGGATGAAATATGCTATCCCAGCCATTATAAAAAGTGGTGGCGGTGCTATTGTTAATTTATCAGCCGTAAATGGCTTAGTTGGTATTGCAGGTATTGCCCCCTATACCACAGCTAAACATGGCGTAATTGGTCTAACCCAAGCTGCTGCATTAGAATATGCAGAACAAGGAGTAAGGATCAATGCCATTTGTCCAGGCTATGTTGACACCCCTAATATGCAACAACTACCCAATGATGTTCGGCAGCAAATGGCTAGTACTCACCCAATGAAAAGAATGGCTACTCGTGCAGAAGTTGCTAAAACAGTGGCGTTTCTTCTTTCTGATGATAGCTCATTTACCACAGGTGCTTACTATACAGTTGATGGTGGTTATACCGCACAATAAATATTTAGCGAGTTAATAACTTTTTTACACTTTCAGGGTAGATAATGGGATGATAGTCCCCATATTAGAGGATGAAATTTCTATATTGTAGGTAATCATGAGTAAATTTTTACTAAAAACCAGTTATACACCCGCAGGCGATCAACCTAATGCCATTAAAGAAATGGTGCAAGGTATCGAAGCAGGTTTATCTCACCAAACTTTACTAGGTGTTACAGGCTCTGGTAAAACTTTTAGTATTGCCAATGTAATTGCCCAATTACAACGCCCAACACTCATTATTGCCCCTAATAAAACCCTTGCTGCGCAATTATATGGTGAGTTTAAAAGTTTCTTCCCTAATAACTCTGTAGAGTACTTTGTTTCCTACTATGATTATTATCAGCCAGAAGCCTATGTACCCTCCTCTGATACCTATATTGAGAAAGACTCCTCAATCAATGATCATATTGAGCAAATGCGTCTTTCGGCTACTAAAGCTTTATTAGAAAGACCTGATGCGATTATTGTAGCCTCTGTTTCCTCTATCTATGGTCTAGGTGACCCTGAGTCCTACTTTAAAATGGTATTGCATGTTGATCGTGGTGATAAGCTCGATCAACGCACTCTATTACGTCGTTTAACAGAACTACAATATACTCGTAATGATTTTGATTTTGCCCGTGCAACGTTTAGGGTGCGTGGCGATGTGATTGATATCTACCCTGCTGAATCTGATTTAGAAGCCATTCGTCTAGAACTATTTGATGATGAAGTAGAAAATATTGCTGCTTTTGATCCCCTAACAGGCGAAATCCTACATAAATTACCACGCTTTACCTTTTACCCTAAAACTCACTATGCCACACCTAGAGAAGTTTTATTAGAAGCAGTGGAACACATCAAAGAAGAACTAAAAGAACGCTTAGAGTATTTACAAGCTAATAATAAACTTGTTGAAGCACAGCGCTTAGAGCAGCGTACCAAGTTTGATTTAGAAATGATGGTTGAACTGGGCTACTGCAATGGTATAGAAAACTACTCGCGCTATTTATCAGGCAGAGCACCAGGCGAGCCACCTCCTACCTTATATGACTACTTACCTGATAATGCCTTACTGGTTATCGATGAATCACATGTTACCGTGCCACAAATTGGTGCTATGTATAAAGGTGACCGATCTAGAAAAGAAACCTTAGTAGAATATGGTTTTCGCCTTCCCTCCGCCTTAGATAATCGTCCTTTACGCTTTGAGGAATGGGAAGCCATTAGCCCGCAAACTATTTTTGTTTCTGCCACACCGAGCACTTATGAAGCAGAACATGCTGGCCAAGTGGTTGAGCAAGTAGTTAGACCTACTGGCTTAGTAGATCCCGAGATTGAAGTACGCCCTGCTACCACCCAAGTGGATGACTTACTTTCAGAAATTAGAAAACGGGTTATTAAAGAAGAACGTGTATTAGTCACTACCCTGACTAAACGAATGGCGGAAGATTTAACAGACTATTTGTCTGATCATGATGTTAAAGTTCGTTACTTACACTCAGATATTGATACGGTAGAACGAGTAGAGATTATTCGTGATCTACGAATAGGCACTTTTGATGTATTAGTGGGAATCAACTTACTGCGTGAAGGCCTCGATATGCCTGAAGTATCATTAGTTGCTATTCTTGATGCGGATAAAGAAGGGTTTCTACGTTCCGAACGCTCACTTATTCAAACCATTGGCCGTGCTGCCCGTAACCTACATGGTAAAGCCATTCTTTATGCAGATAGAATTACAGGTTCTATGCAACGTGCCATGGATGAAACAGAACGACGCCGCACCAAACAAATTAGCTTTAATGAAGAGCATAATATCACCCCGATAGGTGTACAACGTGATATTACTGACATTATGGAAGGCGCTAATATCCCTGGTGCACGTGGTGGCAAACGTCGTAGCCTAGCCAAAGTAGCGGAAGAAAGTGGTAAATACGATATTGAATTACGTACTCCAGCAGATTATGCAAAACGAATCAAACAGCTAGAAGAGCAAATGTATAAATTAGCAAAAGATCTAGAGTTTGAAAAAGCGGCACAATTAAGGGATCAAATTCAACTACTACGCCAGCAAGCATTAACTAACAGTTAACAATTTGCTGAACGAATAATGCTATTTTAGCAACCATAATCTAATTGGTTGGAATTAATTAGTCGAATTAAAGTCTAGAGTAAAAGAAGTTATCATTATTTACTATGTCCAAGCTTTATAGCAAATACCTGTAGGCAAATGGATTTACTTTTTATATTAGTTATTAAACACTGAGGGTGGGTTGAGTTTTATAACTAATACAAATAGTTAATTTGCTAAATGCTTGGTAATGATACTTCACCTATATCATATCACTCTGAGGAATTATTAAATGAGCATAAGTAAATGCATTAATACTGTCATAGCAAGTTCTCTATTAGTTTTATTAGCAGGCTGCGCCCATGACCAAGGCACAAAAGACAATCCTACCTCCCATAATGCTAGAGAACAAAAAGCATCTATTGAAACAATATGGAATGACTATAAAGAAAACTTCTCTGAAGCCACTTCCAAATGGACACAAGTAAATATTGTGGTAACAGGCACTGTTAATAATGTTGAAACGAAAGATTTCCCCTCACAACAGAATAAAGACATAGCTATCCCCTATTATCTTGTTACTTTACAAGACCAAGTTAATACAAGCTGCACGGGTGTCATTAAAATGAGTAACGATACAACCACCAAACAACAAGTATCAACTCTCAAAAAAGGTAACGTAGTAACCATTAAAACAAATCTTTATCAACCAGAACGTTTTATTACAGGCGATATTCCTAAATGTTCTTTTTTATTTGACAATGGTGTATTTAAACCAGAAACAAAATAACCTAATTGAACTAAAAATAACGTTAGCAATGATTAATAGGGTAAATCTATAAGCATATCTCACTACCTTATAGATTTACTTATTAACTTTTTAACCTTAAATCAATAACTAACAAACTCACTAAATTTCCTGCCAACAATTTACCTGCTTTAGTGTATAATTCGCACAGTTTTGTTAGCTATTTATTAGGAATGTGTTCATGTTGCTTTCTGCTCTTACTGCTGTGTCTCCTATCGATGGCCGCTATGGCTCTAAAACAAAAGACCTACGCCCTATTTTTAGTGAATTTGGCTTAATTCGTTTCCGAGTCATGGTAGAAGTACGTTGGTTACAACGTCTGGCAAGTCATCCTCAAATTCCAGAAGTAGCTCCTTTCTCTAAAGAGGCTAATGACCTGCTTAATAGCCTAGTGACTGACTTTAAAGAACCTTATGCGCAGCGCATTAAAGAAATTGAAAGAACTACTAATCATGATGTAAAAGCCGTTGAATACTTTATTAAAGAACATGTGGCTAATGTACCTGAGCTTGCTAAAGTTAACGAATTTATTCACTTTGCCTGTACTTCAGAGGATATTAATAACCTTTCACATGCCTTAATGTTACGTGCTGGACGTGATGAAGTCATTGTTCCTACTATGAATAAAATAGTAGAAGCCATTAAAGCATTGGCAAAACAGTTTGCTGATATCCCTATGTTATCTCGTACGCATGGTCAGCCTGCTTCACCTACTACTTTAGGTAAAGAAATGGCTAATGTGGCTTATCGTCTACAACGTCAAATCAACCAAATTATAAGCGTACAACTACTGGGTAAAATTAATGGTGCTGTAGGTAATTACAACGCCCATTTATCAGCTTACCCAGCTATAGATTGGGAAGCCAATGCACAAGACTTTATTGAAAAAGAATTAGGTTTAGCATGGAATCCTTATACTACGCAAATTGAACCCCATGACTATATTGCTGAACTATTTGATGCGGTAGCGCGCTTTAATACTATCCTTATTGATTTTGACCGCGATGTTTGGGGTTACATTTCTTTAGGCTACTTTAAGCAAAAAACTATTGCAGGTGAAATTGGTTCATCTACCATGCCACACAAAGTAAACCCTATTGATTTTGAAAACTCAGAAGGTAACTTAGGTATTGCTAATGCTATTTTACAGCACCTAGCTAGCAAACTACCTGTTTCTCGCTGGCAACGTGATTTAACCGACTCTACTGTACTACGTAATCTAGGTGTTGGCTTAGCCCATAGCTTAATTGCTTATGAAGCTAGCTTAAAAGGTATTAGTAAGTTAGAAATCAACACTAATCGCCTAGCTGAAGATTTAGATAACTGTTGGGAAGTGCTAGCAGAACCTATTCAAACGGTAATGCGCCGTTATGGTGTAGCAAATCCTTATGAAAAACTGAAAGAGCTAACCCGTGGCAAAGGTATTACTCCAGAAGCATTACTAGCCTTTATCGATACCTTAGAAATACCAGATACAGCCAAAACTGAATTAAAAGCATTAACCCCAGCCAACTATATTGGCAATGCTGTAGTACAGGCGACGCGGATTTAATAAATGCAAATTGATCAACCATTAGCTTTATTGGGTGGTATTTCACCCAGTACTTTTATGAAAGAGTATTGGCAGCGTAAACCGTTATTGGTACGTGGTGCGTTTACTGACTTTAAAAACCCTATTAATCCTGATGAGCTAGCAGGCCTATCACTTGAAGAGGAAATAGAGTCCAGAATTGTTGTTGAACATGGTAATACACCTTGGGAATTACTGCACGGGCCTTTTGCAGCAGAAACATTCCAAAACTTACCTGAAACAAATTGGACTTTACTGGTACAAGCTGTTGACCAATTCATTCCAGAAGTCGATCAACTTTTTGAACCCTTTAGCTTTATCCCTAAATGGCGCTTTGACGACATTATGATTAGCTATGCAGCTAAAGGCGGTAGTGTAGGCCCTCACTTTGACTATTATGATGTGTTTTTAATTCAAAGCTATGGTCAACGTCGATGGAAAATTGGTCCACAAGAAAACAGCGAAAGCCCTTGCCTTGATCATCCAGATTTAAGATTGTTAGCTGATTTTAAACAAACTGATGAATGGGTACTTGAACCTGGAGATATGCTCTATCTACCACCACAATTTGCCCATTATGGTATTGCCGAAACAGACTGTATGACTATTTCTGTTGGTTTAAGGGCACCTAGCACACAAGAAATATTAGTGCATTACACTGATTTTCTTAGCCAATTCTATGCAGAAGAATCTCGCTATAGTGACCCTGAACAACAGGCCGTTGCTAAAGATCCACATTTTATTGATACAGCAGCCTTAACAAGACTGAAAAAAACCTTACAGGAAGCACTGCAAGACGATCAAAAGTTGCTTACATGGTTCGGTCAACATGTGACAGAGCCTCGTTATCCTGAACGTTTAATGGGTGAAGCGCTTACCGAGCAAGAACTTGTTAATACTATAGACAATGGTGCGATAGTCATTCGTAATCCAAGTGGTAAACTTGCGTGGTCAATTTTTAATGATGAAGCAATATTGTTTGCCAGTGGGTTTAGCCGTAGTTTCCCAAAACATTATGCAGATTTACTCCGTTTAATTTGTGAAACCAATGCACTTTACCAAGAAAATTTACAAGCTTGGCTCAAAGACCCTATCGTCACTACCCTATTAACTGAATTAATTAAACAAGGAACATTGGAGTTTTTCAATGAATAAGACCTTTGTTCGTAAAGCTGATTGGCAAAAAGATATGGTTGATATCATGCGAATCAGAGAAGCAGTGTTTATTAATGAGCAAAACGTTCCTGCAGAGCAAGAATGGGATGACCTCGATAGTTTATCCACTCACTTTTTAGCCGTCGACGGTAGCTATGCAATGGGAACAGCCCGTTTAACCAAAGAAACTGATGACTGTGCTAGAATCAGCCGCGTAGCTGTGCTAAAAGACTGGCGTGGCTTAAGCATTGGTGATGAGCTTTTACAAGCAGCTATAGAAGAAGCTAAACAGCAAAATTTCAAAAAACTAACCCTTACTGCCCAAACACATGCCACCAAATTCTATAAACGTTTTGGTTTTGAAATAGTAAGTGATGAGTTTCTTGAGGTAGGTATTCCTCATGTAGAAATGCTACTAGCTATTTAATCAATTAATATAGTTATATTACTACTATCTAAATAGCATTTAAAAAATAAGCTCATCCAAGGATGAGCTTATACAAAATTAGCTTTATCACTTCAATACCTCTTAATTATTAATAATAGATCATGGAATGATTCTTATTTATACTTTATGAAATATTCTGCAATAAACATCATAATTTTTACTCATATCTATACATCACATAAATGATAAATATTATTATTAATTTTTATATTTTATTCATTAATAATCAAATAGTTACAATAAAAACAGATGATAATGATTATATTTTATATATTTAATAAAAATCATTATCAAAAAACAATAACACCATAATCTCTAGAACTTTTTTATCACTTTTTTTTTACATATTTTTGACACTAACAATAATAGCCTTACTAAGACATTTTACTTAGTACTTTATTAAAAACTTTTAGCAAAAAGATTCTTCTTACAATTAATACAAGATGACTAGTAAGTTTGAAGTAGTAAGTAAAATTCAACTGAAATACCTAATTGTAATAAAGGAATACATCAAATGAAAATGAATAATTATCTTGCAGAGTTTATTGGTACATTTGTACTTGTTCTATGTGTATGTGGTACTGCTGTTATGAATGCAGCCTATCCTGAACTTGGTGTTGGTTTTTTAGGCGTTGCTTTAGCAGCTGGACTAGCTGTTCTAGTAATGGCTTATGCAGTTGGTCATATTTCAGGCGGTCATTTTAATCCAGCAGTAACTATTGGATTATGGGCAGGCGGTCGTTTCAGTGCAAAAGAAATTACACCTTATATTATTTCTCAAGTAATCGGCGCAACAGTAGCAGGTGGCGTATTATATTTAATAGCCAGTGGCCAAACTGATTTTAACTTAGCAGGTGGCTTTGCCTCTACGGGTTATGGTGAACACTCTCCAGGAGGCTATTCAATGGCTGCTGCCTTTATATGCGAACTCGTCTTTACTGCTATTTTCTTATTTGTCATTATGAGTGTAACTGACAAAAAAGCAGCTACTCAGTTTGCTCCACTCGCTATTGGCTTATGTTTAGTGATTATCCACTTAGCAGCAATCCCTGTTAGTAACGCTTCTGTTAACCCTGCAAGAAGTACAGGCGTGGCACTTTATGCAGGTGATTGGGCATTAGCTGAGCTTTGGTTATTCTGGTTAGCGCCAATATTTGGCGGTGTTATTGGTGCATTAGCTTATCGTGTAGTTAATAGCACACAAAACATTGAAGAAATGGCTGAAACAAATATACCCACTTAATTTCACTAATAATTTATAGTTGAATCCTAATGCTGACTAGCAGTTAAATATAATTAGCCGCTAGCCAGCATAAAGGTTAAATAACATTAATAAATTATCTTATTTATACATTACAATTTAACCAAATATCCTAGAGAAAAAATTAAACACTTATTAGAAAAAATACCAATATTTTTTTAAAAAACAGTTACATAATTGAATAACAGCTGAATAAACTATATTTCATTAGGAAAAATAGCCTAACAAAAAAAAGCACTAATATTTCCTATAACCAAAGCCACCACATCCTTATAAGACTTTCTAAAGCCATTAGTTTTGTTTTTTCAAATAATCACATCATATTTTTCATATAGATCATTACTAATCTTCTTCCTATACTTAATGTGTACTAGTACATATCATTATTGCACTGTTATCTCTTTTAGAAGAGAGATAGCATATTTTTTAAGTTATATTGATGGAGATGTTTTATGCGTAAACTTACTGTTGGAGCATTTTTGTTATCAGTTTGTTTAGCGAATACAGTAGTAGCTGATTACTATCATAGACAACAAGGTTGTAAAATAAAGATTCAGAAGTTGGAACAACAACTTGAATATGCGAAAAGTTATGGCAACACCAACCGTGTACACGGATTAGAAAGAGCCATAGCCAATGTTAAAACTTACTGTTTGGGGGATTATGATGATAATTATAGTTATAACAACCAAACAAAAGATATTTCTAAATTAAAATCTAAAGTAGCTGATAAACAAGAAAAGGTCGATGAACGTAACGAGGAGTTACTAGAAGCTATTGCCAAAGGTGATCCTGAGAAAATAGTTAAAAAGACCAGAAAGCTAAAAGAAGCAATGGCAGAACTGGAAGAAGCAAAAAGCAATCTAGCACTGTCTAATCAAAACTAATCGAGCAATTTTTTAGAAAAACTAATCGGCTTCATAACTAAAAAGGATAGACTCTATAGTCTATCCTTTTTATCATTTTATAAACCATAAAACCTTTACAATCTAATACTAGAAACCTATAGCTAATACCCTAATATTCAATTTTCTCCAAGATATTATTACAACCTATACCCTTATAGCCTGCTATATGCCATAATCAACAATCTATTAATTAAAACGAATATATCGTATATAACCTATTTTTTGAGTCGTATTAATGGATCCTCGTAGTGAAGTGCTGCTTCGCCAAGCTGAATTATTTAATGGTAAAACCCTATTAGCAGGCTTACCTGCTGATGAACTACTAACTAAACTGCCACAAGCAACAGGCTGGACATGGTTGGCCAATGACTGGCAAATGCTTAATCATCACTATAATCAACGTATCCATTTAGCTACCACAGCGCCTACTACCAAGTTTCAGACAACAGTTTTATTCTTACCAAAATCGAAAGAGCTTACAGAATACTTATTACAGGCTTTAGCTGCTTGCACAGAGTTACAAGGCTCACTCTATTTAGTGGGTGAAAAAAAAGCAGGTATTGAACGGGCAGCAAAACAATTAGCAACTTATGGCAAAACACGTAAATTAGATAGTGCTAGACATTGTCAATTGTGGCAAGTACAAATTAATGAATCCACTACTGCACCTAAGCTACAAGACTTCGCCCAGTCCTATACTGTTAATGACCTTACTATCACTAGTTTTGCGGGAGTATTTAGTCATGGTCATTTAGACGTGGGTAGCCAACTACTTATTCAGCATCTGGATAAAATTCCTACAGACAAAATACTTGATTTTGGTTGTGGTGCAGGTGTTATTGGTGCTTTATTAAAACAACGTTATCCACAAGCTACTGTTTATTTACAAGATGTGGATGTTTTTGCTATTGCTAGCACTGAACAAACCTTAAAGAATAACAATTTAGAAGCTATTACCATTACTGGCGATGGTATTGATGCCTCTCCCAAAGGGTTAACTGCCATTATCACTAATCCTCCTTTCCATCAGGGTATTCAAACCAATTATCAAACCACTGAGCAACTATTGCATTATGCTATAGATCATCTTGTTAAAGGGGGTGAATTACGCTTAGTGGCTAATAGTTTTTTAAAATACCAACCCCTTATTCAACAGGCTTTTGGTAACTGCCAAGTGCTAGCAGAAAGTAATGGTTTTAAGATTTATAGCGCTTACAAAGTTTAACGTTTTCTTTTATTAATTTGTTCGCTGACTTCATAAATTGTAGTACTACGCCGTTTTTACTAACAGATTTACTAATAAAAGAAAGGTTAGCTAGAAAAACAATAAACCTTAGTAAGTTACTAGCAATACCTAATTGATTTAAAATCTTTATCCTTTGCTACATTATAGCTAAACTATTGTCTATTATTTCAACTCTATAATTATATAAGTATTTACAATGCAAAAAATTATTCTTCATCTTCATGCACTTACTGCCGTTATTACTATTAGTTTATTTATAGCACGCTTTGTTGGATTGCGAGTAGGTGCTAAATTTATGCAAAAGAAATGGGTTCGTATTATTCCCCACCTTAACGACACCTGTTTATTAATTTTTGGTATTACCCTCGTAATACTTACCCAGCAGTACCCTAACCTATCAAACCACTTTTGGTTAACTGAAAAGCTATCCTTTTTAGTTGGCTATATTGTTTTTGGTTTTATGGCAATTAAAGGCAGAACCTCAGCAATACGCTATATTGGATTTGCCTTAGCATTAGCCTGTTTTGCTTGTATCGTTTATTTAGTAAAAACTAAAATACCCTTTTAAGGTTGATTATTAAGGTATTTTATTGATTAATAAAGTACCTTAAATAATTTAAAATATTCGTTTTTTAAGTTAATTTATAATTTTAATCAATGTTATCTTTTAGATTATTGTCATCTTTTTAATAAAGATAGCGTATAATTACCCCACTAAATTTTTCTACCTGATAAATCCTAATAAAATTTATAATTTGCTTATATTTGGAGTATTGCATGTCACGCATGACCACCTTGAGTCACTTCCTTATTGAACAAACCCGCAATCATAATACCCCTTCTGACTTACGCCTGCTTATTGAAGTGGTAGCACGTGCTTGTAAAATGATTAATCGTTCAGTGACTAAAGGCGCACTTGGTGGTGTACTAGGCAGTTTACAAAGCGAAAATGTGCAAGGAGAAGTACAAAAGAAACTCGATGTGCTTTCCAATGAAATTTTATTAGAAGCTAATGAATGGGGTGGTACATTAGCGGGTATGGCGTCAGAAGAAATGGATACGGTTCATCAGATTCCTGGTCGTTATCCTAAAGGTGCTTATTTATTAGTATTTGATCCACTGGATGGCTCTAGTAATGTTGATGTGAATGTGTCAGTAGGTACTATCTTTTCAGTATTACGTTGCCCTGTTGAACATTTAAGCCAAAATGATCCATTAAAAGAAGAAGCCTTCTTACAACCAGGTACTGAACAAGTAGCAGCAGGTTATGCTATTTATGGCCCACAAACTATGTTAGTGCTTACCTTAGGTAATGGTGTTAAAGGCTTTACCCTTGATCCAGAATTAGGTAGCTTTGTACTAACTCACGATAATATCAAAGTACCAGAGCAAACTGCTGAATTTGCGATTAATATGTCTAATCAACGCCACTGGGAAGAACCTGTTAAACAGTATGTATCAGAGTTATTAGCAGGTACTGAAGGACCATTAGAGAAAAACTACAATATGCGTTGGATTGCTTCAATGGTAGCAGATGTACATCGTATTTTAACCCGTGGTGGTATCTTTATGTATCCACGTGATGCCCGCGAGCCTAGCAAACCCGGTAAATTACGTTTAATGTATGAAGCCAACCCAATGTCAATGATTATTGAACAAGCAGGCGGTGCTGCTACTAACGGTCAGCAACGTATTTTAGATATACAACCAAGCTCGCTTCATGAACGTGTTGCTGTGTTTTTAGGTTCAAAACAAGAAGTAGAACGCATTACTAACTATCACAAACAACAGCAAAAATAACAAGGATAATACTATGTTTAAAAAAACCACCCTTATCTTATGTATCACTAGCCTTGCAGTATTGGCAGGCTGTAATAAGCTTACTGAAGATAACTACAGCAAGTTAAAAATGGGCATGGAGCGTAAAGAAGTTGAACGTATCTTTGGTAGCCCAAAAGAATGCCAAAGCGCTTTTAAAGCAACTAACTGTAGTTGGCAAGAAGGTGAAGCATCATTACAAGTACAATTTGTAGATAGTAAAGTGCTTAGCTATTTTGGTAATAAAATTAAATAGTCTCTATCCCTTGTCTTTCTTCAAAAAAAGAGTAATCTAATTAATAGATTACTCTTTTTGTTTTTATTCTGAACTATTATCACTATGCATACATCATCAGGCCGCTGGCTGTTAGGGCTAGCATTGGCTTTAACGACAGCTATTCTATGGGGCCTTTTACCCGTAGTTATGAAAGAAGTTTTAAAAGGCATGGACGCTTATACAGTGACATGGTATCGCTTTACTGTGGCTGGCGTATGCTTATTCAGTTACCTTTACTTAAAAGGCAAATTGCCTCGCTTTAAAAATTTTGGTTATAAAGGATACCTATTATTATTGTTAGCTATGCTCGGTTTATTAGGTAACTATGTTACTTATATGATGGGCTTAAACCTATTAACACCAGGTACAACTCAATTAATGATGCAAATTGGCCAAATCATGCTTATCGTTAGTAGTGTGATTATCTTTAAAGAGTCTTTTAATCATGTGCAAGTAATGGCGGTTATTATTTTACTGGTAGGTTTTCTACTCTTTTTTAATCAACGACTGATTGAATTACTAACCTCACTAGGTAGTTATACTATTGGTATTATTATTTTAGTTATTTCCTCTATGCTATGGACTGGTTATGCACTTTGCCAAAAACAGTTGTTAGTGCATTGGAACTCTATGCAAATTTTAATGATGATCTATTTAGGCAGTAGTTTATTCTTATTCCCGACTAGTCATCCTTCACAAATCACCCAACTAACTAGCCTACAATTTTGGTTACTGGTCTTTAGTTGTGCCAATACTATTATTGCTTATGGGGCGTTTGCTGAAGCCCTAGCTCACTGGGAAGCCTCAAAAGTTACAGCTACTTTAGCTATTGCACCCTTAGTAACCTTTATTGGTGCCACAGTTGGCGCATTTTTCTGGCCTGCTTACTTTATAGCAGACTCTTTAAATATTTTAGCTTATTTGGGTGCTATTATTGTGGTAATGGGTTCAGCCTTAGTCGCCCTTTCCCCCATCGTCATGCAAAAAATAAAAGCACGTCGTAAGCAAACTAACTATAGCCAGTTATCTTGATATTTCTTACAATACGCTCTTTTCTATTGATTTAGGAGTTGCTAACTATGAAATCTGTTCCGCAAATATTGACCATTCAATCACATGTGGTTTTTGGTCATGCTGGTAATGCGGCGGCTGTATTTCCGATGCAACGCCTAGGCGTTAATGTATGGCCACTTAATACTGTACAATTTTCTAACCATACCCAATATAAACAATGGACGGGGCAAGTTTTACCACCTAAGCAAATTTTTGAACTAGCGCAAGGCATTGAAGCTATTGGAGAGTTAGCAAACTGTGACGCTATTCTTTCTGGTTATTTAGGTACAGCTGAACAAGGCCGTGAAATCCTCCAAGTAGCTAAGCATATTAAAGAACTTAACCCGAAAGCTATTTATTTATGTGATCCTGTGATGGGACATCCTGAAAAAGGTTGTGTTGTAGCGCCAGAAGTCAGTGAGTTTTTATTAAAAGAAGCAGCTTCTGCGGCTGACTATTTAACACCTAACCAATTAGAATTAGACAGCTTTATTGGTCGTCACCCTACTTCCCTAGATGACTGTGCTGAAATGGCCAAAAGTCTTTTAAAATATGGCCCTAAAGCCATTATGGTGAAACATTTAAATTATCCAGAAAAACAACCTGATAGTTTTGAAATGCTCTTAGTAACTGAACAAGAAACATGGCATTTACAACGCCCATTGTTAGCTTTTCCTAAACAACCTGTTGGTGTAGGTGATCTAACATCAGGCATATTCTTATCTTGTTTATTACTAGGTAATAGTTTACTCGATGCCTTTGAATTTTGTGCTGCCGCGGTACATGAGGTATTATTAGAAACACAAAAACATGGCAGTTATGAATTAGAGTTAGTGGCTGCGCAAGATCGTATAGCTCACCCAAGAGTTAAGTTTGCGGCTAAAAAGCTTTAGTGCTCACATAAGGAGAACTTATGCTAGCTTTTTTAATAGGTATTATCCTCGCCTTACTAGGTACATTCTCATTATTTATAATGAATGTAATAGGTCTATTATTAAAGCTAGATAGAATTTCAGCTACACCTATCCGTTATCTCTGCTCCACTATCCTAGTTTTTATTCATGTTATCTTAACCATTATTGGCGTCTGGTTTTTACTGGATTTACTCACCACTTATTTCAATATCAATACCGATACAATGCAATCATGGCATGTTGTAGTAGGTATTATTATTGGTTTTATTCCTGCTATTTTTATTTTAAGCAAATCTGTCAATAAATTTAGAAACTATATAGAACAAAAAAGACATAATAATGAATAAATAAGTTCATTATTTATTCATTATAAGTATTATTTGACCACTTTTAGGCTTGGCTTCTTACGAGGTGTAGGTGTGTCTGGTGAAGGTGGCTTATCATCTGGTTCATTATTTTCTTGCTCTAATAAGGGATCATGTTCAAAGAACATACCATAGCCATTTTCTTTAGCATAAATTGCTTTAACAGCAATAATAGGTACATAAGGTCTTTGTACCACACCTGCAAAACGCCCTTCAAAGCTAATTGCTTCATTATCCATCAGTAAATGTTTAATAGCCGCAGGTGCAAGATTTAAAACAATCTGCCCATCTTCGGCAAAACCATCGGGTACACTTACATTAGGTAGATTAACATCCACTAATATATAGGGCGTACAATCATTATCTAAAATCCATTCATACAGCGCGCGTATTAGATAAGGGCGATTAGACTTCATTAATTCGCCCCTGCTAATTTTAACTCTTGCTCAGACAAACTAGCTTGGAAACTTGCTCTATTAAAGCCTCGATCCATATAGGCTAATAAGCCTTTGCCCGTTTTAGGAATCTCAATATCCAATAAAGGTAAACGCCATAAAATGGGTAATAAACAACAATCAGCTAACGAGAAATCATTACTGAGAAAATAAGGTTTTTCACTAAAAACAGCTGAAACACCTATTAAACTTTCTCTTAATTCTTTACGTGCTGCATTTTGAGTAGTTACTTTGGTTTTAGGATCAAGTATAAGATCGACTAAGTGACACCAATCTCTTTGGATACGGTACACTAATAATCGCCTACTCGCCTTATCGCTAGGATAAGCTGGCAATAGAGGTGGATAAGGATAACGATCTTCTAAATACTCCATAATAACTATTGAGTCATAAAGTACTAAATCTCGTTCAACTAACACAGGTAAACTACTATACGGATTTAACTCTGCCAGATTGGGAGGATAATAATTAGGGTCTACATTACGTATTGTTATACCAATGTCTTTCTCTGCTAATACTAAACGTATACGGTGAGAATAATGATCTATTGGACTCGAATAGCATATAAAATGGGGGGTAGTACCCATATCAACTTCCTTAGACATCTATAGCAAATATATTAATTTATTTATTATAGTATTATAACGTTGTAAATACATCGCTTTCCAGAATAACCTAGACAAAAGTTGATAGATATTGCTATTTTCACCACCTATTTAGGTTATTTTCTTATAAATTCTATAAATAATGGCCTATTAAAATAATTCCCCACACAATAAAAATTGTCCATAATCCTATAAATTGAGCAGCACTGCCTAAATCCTTAGCATTTTTTGAAAGCTCATGACGTTCCAACGAAATCCGATCAACCACTGCCTCAATCGCCGAGTTAAACAATTCAATAATCACCGATAATAGACAAACAGCAACCATGATCGCCTTTTCTACAGGAGCTACTGGCAGTAATAATGCAATAGGAATTAAGACAACACTTAGCCCTAATAAAGTACGAAAAGCAGCCTCATTTTTAAAGGCCACCTTTAAACCATCCATAGAATAGCCTGTTGCATTAATAATCCGTTTTAAACCACGTGTTCCTTTAAAAGGCGACTTTTCCATAATACTCTCTTCAAAAATAACATTATTATTGCTAGGTATTATCTCACTAATTAAATGATAGTTAATAAATTTAACATTTTATTAACAACATTTTTTATTCTGGATAACGAACAATAGCTAATCGATTAAGCACAGGAATTTTGTTAACTAAGCGGAAAATAGGTTTTGTAATACATACTAAACCACTACTTAACTTAGCGGCAAAAGGCGTATACATTCCCCAACCTAGTGCCAATAAAGCTAAGATCAAACCACCAATATAATCATCTGATGCCCAGTGTGCACCAGCGATTAAGCGAGGCATCATAAATATAATAGCCAATAACCAAACAATAAAATATTGACTAAATTTACGTGCAAATACTGATAAGAATAATGCCCATATCATCAATACTGAGGCATGATCGCCTGGAAAACTTCTATTAGAGCTATCTTTAATTTCTAATTTTTGTTCAAAAAAATCAAAATGCCTAGAAAGACGATAGGCATCATCTAACGTTGCTGTAGGACTAGCATGCTGCCAACCAAAAGCAATAACTAACTTGGTAAAAATAATACGTACAACTACTTGCAATAACATAATCACTAATAACGCAAAAAATGCTTGCCTTACCATCTTAGCGCCATATAGCCAATCTGCTTTTATCAACAAAACCAGTAAAATAATAGCTACGATAAAATCAAAAAAGCGACTACTCATTATTGCCCAAATACTAGCCCACACATAATTCTCTTTTAAAGAATCATTGAGTACTCTAAAAAAAGCAACATCAAACCTCATGGCTAAATCATGAGTTAATGGCCATGCCCACAGCAATAACAAAATAAGTGCAAATACATTGCAAAATACTATCTTTTTTGTTTGCCAGACAGGTTGTAATAATTGAGCATCGCCCATATATAGTAATTCTCCGATTTGCTATTTAGTAGCTAATAATGAAATTAAGCTATCCATTATATTATGTGAAATATCACATCGTACAAGGATAGTCGTTAATTGTTCATTATTCTGTAATGATTTATTGAGCATAATCTAGGGTTAATTAGTTTATACTCTTCTCTAGCTATAAAATGGTAAATAATACATTATCCTTTTGAGGCTTTAAAATATCCTTATGAAACAAGATATAACACAACGTTTCCTATTCGAAAACTTAGATGTACGTGGTGAAATAGTTTCCCTAGAGCATAGTTATCACGAAGTATTAACGCGTCATCAATATCCTGCACCTGTGGCTAAATTACTAGGTGAACTCCTAGCAGCCAGTGCTTTATTGTGTGGCACCTTAAAATTTGATGGTACTTTAGTATTACAAGCGCGCTCTGAAGGCCCTTTACCCTTATTAATGGTGGAATGTAATAGTAATCGCGAAATTCGTGGTATTGCTCGTTATGAAGCCGAACAAATAAATGACTCCATGTCCCTGCAAGAGTTAATGCCTAATGGTATCCTAGCATTAACAGTTGACCCTACACAGGGTAAACGTTATCAAGGTATAGTAGCGTTAGAGGGTGAAACATTAGCCAGTAGTCTGTCTAGCTATTTTGCTAGTTCTGAGCAATTACCTACCTATTTTTGGCTATGCGCTGATGGCAAACAGGCCAAAGGCTTTTTATTACAAGCCTTACCTGCTGAAAAACAACATGACGATGATGAACGTCAGAACACTTGGCAACACCTTACGGTTTTAGCAAACTCATTAAATGCTGATGAGTTCTTAACAGTAGATAATTCGACTATCTTACATCGTTTATATCATGAAGAAGATATTCGACTTTTTGAAAAATTACCTATAAAGTTTCATTGCAGTTGTTCCCGTGAGCGCTCAGCGAATGCTTTGCGTAGTTTAGGTGAGGCAGATGCATTCGCTTTACTGGATGAACAACAAGGTAAGATTACTATTGACTGCCAGTTCTGTAATAAAGAATATATTTTCGATATTGCTGATGTTACACAATTATTTAAGGATGGTTCTAGCAACCCTCCTGCTGATACGAGGCATTAGTTATTATGAAAACACCACCTATCAATATCTTCGCTCATCTATTAGGTGAGCGTTATAATGAAATCCCCCAAGCTATTCAGGATTTTCATAATACTCCTTGTATTTTGTGGCAAGGTGAAGCAAAAGCAGGTGGTGCTACTCATTTTATGACAAATCTTATGCGTAAAGTAATGGGATTTCCACAACCCTCTGATAATTTACCTATTACTGTCAATGTTTACTATACAGATGAAGGCAAGGAATGTTGGACAAGACGCTTTGGTGACACAGTGTTTTCTTCTATTCTCGCCCTAGATAAAAATAATCCACAACAAATGTATGAAAGGTTTGGTCCAGTGAAACAGTACTTTATCTTAGAAACTGTTGATAACTGGTTATGTTGGAAACTACAATACTGTACCTTTCTTGGCATTAAACTCCCTAAATTTCTTTCCCCACAAGTTATCGCTAATGAAGGCGTGGATACAGATGGTACCTATCAATTCGTTGCTAAAGTTACACTGCCATTGATAGGTACATTGGTAGAATACAACGGTTACTTAACTAAGGCTCAATAAACCTTATTATTCCACTATTAATGCCCTACCTCGCCCCCTAGGGTCAGCTACTGCTTTAGGTTTATCATTAATAATTTGAATAACCTGAATATCACCACTAAAATCTTGCTGATAAAAGTTATAGCCCATTTGTTGTAACCTTACTTTTAGTAATTGAGGAACTCCTTGTTGAAAACGCTCAATAAAAATACGATCCTTGGGTAATAATTGGTGATGATAACGGGGAGTAGACACTGCCTGTTCTAAAGACATATGGTTATCAAACACATTAACAATCACTTGAAAAATAGAAGTAATAATACGTGAACCACCAGGAGTTCCTATCACCATCACTATTTTATTATCCTTAGTTAAAATAGTGGGTGTCATAGAAGACAAAGGTCTTTTATAAGGTTTTATGGCATTGGCCTCACTCCCCACCACACCAAACTGATTTGCTACACCTGCTTTACTACTAAAGTCATCCATTTCATTATTTAATAAAATACCTGCCCCTTTTACTACTACGCCAGAACCAAACCAACCATTTAACGTATAAGTATTGGAAACACCATTACCCCATTTATCCACAATAGAAAAATGGGTAGTTTGTAACTTCTCTGGAGTCAAACCAGGTTCGATATTTTCAGTCGCTGAAATAGCATAAGGATTAACTTCTTTAGCACGATTAGCTAAATAATCTGCCGCTAATAGTTTTTTAACAGGCACATTAATAAAGTCTGGGTCTCCCATATACTCAGCTCTATCAGCAAATACTCGCTTTTCAATTTCAGCTAATAAGTGGACATAACGTGCCGTATTTGGCCTAACCCCTTTAAAGTCATTAGCTAACGCTTGCTTCATTAATAATAACTGTAATAAACCAACCCCACCTGAACTAGGTGGTGGCGCAGTGATAACTTGCATACCATGCCATTTTGCAACTAATGGATCACGCCATTTTGCTTGATAGCCGTTTAAATCACTTTCGGTTATCAAGCCATCATTATCAGCCATTTGTTTAACAATAAGTTGGGCTGTTTCACCTTGATAAAAATCATTAACGCCTTGTTCAGAAATACGCTCTAATACAGCAGCTAACTCTGGTTGTTTAAAGGGTTGAGCAATCTTCATAGCACCAAAGTATTCTTTAAAATGCCCATTGGCTGGTACTTTATCCAATACCTCGCGATAACGTTGCATTAGTTGCTCATCAACCATAAAGCCTTCTTTAGCATAACTAATCGCAGGTGCTAACACTTCTTGCCAAGAGAGCTTACCAAAGCGTTGATGGGCAGCCCACATACCTGCTACAGTACCAGGTACAGCCACTGCTTTATGTGAGTATAGGCTTAAATTAGCCACTACTTCGCCTTTACTGTCTAGATACATATTAGTGGTTGCTTTAGCTGGTGCTATTTCTCGGTAATCTAAAAAATACCCCTTACCATTCATCCACAGGGTCATAAAGCCGCCACCACCAATATTACCTGCCTCAGGGTAAGTTACTGCTAACACAAATGCTGTGGCTACTGCAGCATCAACAGCATTACCACCTTTAGCTAATATTTCTTGAGCTGCTATTGTTCCATAGCTATTTGGAGAAGCCACTGCACCAGCAGATAATGGTGAATCTTCTTCTGCCGCAACATATGTATTAACCAATATAACAATAATGATTGCATAACAAACTTTACAAATAGATCTCAAGAAAAATGGCATGCTTTGCCCTCCTCATTAGCATTGGCCCTCTATTTTATACTACTATCATGCACTTTTGTTTTAATCAGTAACGGTAAATTAGCTGATTAGCCTTTAGTAGCATAATCAATATCATAGCCATTATTATTGCTATAATAAGCTCAGAAATTGTTATACCTAATCTGCTTAAAGTGTTTTCTGATATTTTGTATTGATTGGTTAACTAATAGATAAAGCAATCCTTAGTATTTATTCTTAGATACAACCTCAAGCCTATTTGCTTGTATTTTGTGAACTTCAAAATAGCCGCTTTATTCACTTTGTTCACGTTGTTGCGCACCCATTTAATTTAAATATTAATTATTAAATCAGTTGCTTTGTTATATAGCTTATATTTAGAGGAACAACTATGTCATCACAAACAACATCTAATCAATCTACCGAGCTTAGTCTTGAAGATATTACTATTATCGACAACGATAAACTTAAAAAGGCAGTAACTGCTTCTGCATTAGGCAATGCAATGGAATGGTTTGATTTTGGTGTTTATGGTTTTATCGCCATAACCCTTGGCAAAGTATTTTTTCCTGAAACCACAGGTTCAGTTCAAATCCTTGCCACCCTTGCTACCTTTGCTGTGGCCTTTTTGGTTAGACCCATAGGTGGAGTGTTTTTTGGCCTCTTAGGCGATAAATTAGGACGTCAAAAAATACTAGCCACCACTATTTTAATTATGGCTATCAGTACCTTTTGTATTGGACTGATTCCTAGCTATGAAACTATTGGCCTTTGGGCACCTATTTTGCTACTTGCTTGTCGTTTACTACAAGGTTTCTCAACAGGCGGTGAATATTCAGGTGCTACCATTTTTATTGCTGAATACTCCCCTGATCGCAAACGTGGTTTTATGGGAAGTTGGTTAGACTTTGGCTCTATTGCTGGTTTCTTACTAGGTGCAGGGTTTGTTACTTTAATTACCTATTTGCTAACCGATCAACAGTTACTGGATTGGGGTTGGCGGATTCCTTTCTTTATTGCTGGCCCCTTAGGGCTTATCGGCCTCTACTTAAGAAGTCACTTAGATGAAACACCAACCTTTGAACAACATCAAGAAAAACAACAGGCTGATGAAGAACATGGAATTAGTAAAGTTTCTTTTAAAGAAATCTTATTACGCCACTGGCGACCACTACTTATTTGTATTGGTTTAGTGATTGTAATGAATGTTACTTATTATATGTTGTTAACCTATATGCCAAGCTACCTTAACCATAATCTCCACTATGCTGAAAGTCATGGTGTTATTCTGATTATTGTAATTATGATTGGCATGCTGTTTGTACAGCCCACTATTGGTTTTTTAAGTGATAAAATTGGTAGAAAACCTATTGTTATCGTTGGTTGTGTAGGTCTATTTTGTTTATCCATTCCTTGCTTCTATCTTATTACCACAGGCAAAGTAGCTTATATCTTTATTGGATTAATGATTTTAGGCGTGTTGCTTAATATGTTTACAGGGGTAATGGCATCAACCTTGCCTGCTTTATTCCCTACCAGTATTCGTTACAGTGCATTAGCTATTTCATTTAATATCTCAGTATCATTATTTTGTGGTACTACCCCTCTTATTGCCGCTTGGTTAACTGAAACAACAAATAACTTAATGATGCCTGCCTATTATTTAATGGTAGTGGCTGTGATAGGTTTGCTTGCTATTTTATTTACTAAAGAAACAGCTAATCGGCCACTACGCGGTGCGACTCCTGCTGCATCTGATAGAGCAGAAGCTAAAGAACTACTACAAGAACACCATGATTATATTGAAACAAAAGTGGAAGAGTTGACTGAACAAATAAATGAATTAACTGAAAAACGCGATCAACTAATTGAACAACATCCTGATCTTAAATAAATCTTTACAGATTAAGGCGTAGCAATACGCCTTCTATTAACTTTCTGTTGCACACCAAAATTGACACCACCTTTATAAGTAACTAGCATAACCTCTTTTTATTATTGGTTATCCATAATAATAGATTACTTTGCAGTACTGGGATTATTATATGAAAAATGAACAAGATAATGATTTAAACCGTCATTACTCGCCAAGCTCTACTGAGTTAAATAACAAAATTGATGAGCTTATTAAGCTAGCACTCCCTGCTGGCGCAAAAGAACACAAACTTTATAAAGAATTATTTTTAGCAGCTACCCGTTTAGTTCAGGCCGAACGAGGCCATTGGGATACTAAAATAGCTAAAAATGCGCTAACTGAAATGGATAAAGGCTTTACGTTACTAGAGCGTTTTAAGCACCATCGGAAAGTAACCGTATTTGGCTCTGCTCGTACGCCTGTAGATCATCCTCTTTACCAACAGGCAGTAGCTTTAGGCCAACAGCTTGCTGACAACGGTTTTATCGTTATTACAGGTGCTGGTGGTGGTATTATGGCAGCAGCTCACGAAGGAGCTGGGCAAGATAACGCCCTAGGCTTCAATATTAAGCTACCTTTTGAACAATACGCCAATGAAACAATGGAAGGTAGTGATGCACTACTTACTTTCCAGTTTTTCTTTATCCGTAAATTATTCTTTGTTAAAGAGACAGAAGCTGTAGTGCTTTGCCCTGGTGGTTTTGGTACTTGGGATGAGGCTATGGAAGTATTAACCCTGATTCAAACAGGTAAAACACCACTAATCCCTGTGATTCTTTTAGAAACGCCTGATAGTACTTACTGGAAAGATGCTATTGAATATTTTGAGAAGCACTTAAGAGATCAACAATATATTTTGCCTAGTGATATGGGCTTAATGAAGCTGTTGCATACACCAGAAGAAGCAACTCAAGAAATTATTCAGTTCTATACAAACTATAACTCTAGCCGTTGGTTTAGGGAAACCTTTGCTATCAGAATGAATCATCCTTTAACTGAACAAGCATTAACTTATATTAATCAAAACTATCGAGATATTAGTAATAATGACTTTATTCAGCAGGTTTATGATGACAGCTTTAAAGAAGCTGAGTTTCAACATTTAACCTATCTACTGTTCCAATTTACAGGCAAACAGCATGGCCGCTTAAGAGAATTAGTAGATTATATCAATTTATTTAAAAACTGGACAACATAAAATAATACTTTAGTATTATACAATATTAATAATTACATGTTTCATGATAGTTTAATGACTCAGAAGGGCATCTAAGTAGAAGGAAATTATAGTGAAAAAGATAAATAAAACTCTTATGGTCAAAGCTGTTGGATATAAATTAAAGCATAATAAAACAAAAGATACATGGTCTCCTCCAAAAATTGAAGATGAGATAAAAAAAATTATGGATGGTGCCATTACTATTGGTGAACGTCACTATCCTGATCCTAACAATATTAAGGATGGAGTTACATGTGCTATTTTATTCGATTCTAAGACATTAGAAAAAGGTACTTTATTTACTATATGTAGCTACACTAAAGGCTTAGCACCTGAAGCAGTTGCTCCAGATATGGAAAGCACAAAACTAACATTACAGCCAATAAATCTTCAAACTCCTGAAGGGAAAAAAACTGAGCTTGCTTTTTCTTATCGATGCTTAGCATTTGGTCAAATCATTCTAATTGAATCTGTACAAGGAGCAGGAGGAATTACATTATTATGCAAATTACTAACTTTCTTGTTAAAAAAATATTCTGATGGTCCCTACTCTTCTGTAGAGTTATATGATATTGCATCTACAGAATTAAGAGACTTAATACAACAGAAAGGAGGTGTAAAGAAAATCACTGCTAGTTTAGTCCATGATATTGAAAAAGATTACAGTAACTATGCATCACAACTTAGTGAAATACGAAATAATGTAAAGGGAACAAATAAGTTTATCTGTACTTGGGAAGCGGAAGAAACAAAAGTTTTAGATGAAGAAGCTACTATTAGTTTATTTGATGAGGCAGAATCAGAATTTTTAGACTCTATTATGATTAAATTCAAAGATAACTCAACAATTACTGGTTTACATAAATATAAAGAAAAAAGACATGTGCAGATTCAACTTACTCCTGAGGGGAAAGTTGCAACCTCAGAAATAGAAACAGAATTAAAACGCTATTTAAAAGAACTAAGAGACCCAAGAAATAAATCTCTTATCACTACAGAGGGTTTCTTAAAAAATGTTAAGAAAAAGCTTACCTAACAATGGCTATAAAAGATTATATTATACCTGATGAAATACAAAGTGCTGTAACATCAGGCAAAACCATGTTTAACATAGCCAAAAAAACTTCTCATTTTTGGCTAAAACAATCTATTGCATTAATATTACCAATAATCATTGGATGTGTAATTGGTTGGATTATTACTTATAATCTAAAGTCAACTCAATATGAAGATATTAATAATATTATTTCAATAATTATCACTATCTTAACAGTACTTTCTGGCTTTATGGTGACATTGATGCTTTTTACAGGAAGAACTTCTGGAGCAAAAACTTTAACAGTAGATCAAATTTCCCTTTATATAAATAAAGTTAGTTATTTATTTTTTTCCCAAACATTAACTTTATTTATCCATATCGTTTGCATTATTTTATGTTTAATATGGTTTATATTTCAAGAAACTACCACAAATCCAACTATTTTGAATATTTCTCTCATTACTTGTATTGGTTTTTTTAATTTAAGCCTACTTCGCATACTTATTCTTCCATTTCAAATATATGAAATTCATTACTTTGAACTTATATCTATGGAGGATGAAAAATTAGATGAGTTTGACTCAGATAATTAATTTCTTTTGCTCTAACCTCAATATCTTAATAAGTCTCTAAAATATCATACTCCTTTCAAATTAATATACTTTATAAGGAAGGAAAATATGGCTAAGACATCAATCACTATATATGATACAACAAATAATACTGTTGAAATCACAATAGAATCAGATCCACCTATTTTAGAAAACAGTAACAATATGACAATATCCCAAAATATTAGTCTATCATTTTTGGCATATTTAAAACATAAAGGAATAAAAAATTTCTTAGAACTAACAAATAAAATTAAACCCTCATAAATAATTAAAATATAGCCTTATTGTATGAATTATTAAGAACTTTAAGGCTTAATCTCGATTAGAGTACCATCTTTGACCAAACCCCAGACTTCTTTCATATCCCAATTCATCATGGCAATACAGCCATCTGTCCAATTCAAACCGCGGAAATACCATTCAGGGTATTCAGGATCAATCGGTGTACCATGAATCATTATCATGCCACCAGGTCTTACGCCTTGCTTTTGCGCAGCAGATATATCACGTGGGTTCGGATAAGAAATATGCATAGAAAGGTTATATTTATCACTCTCTTTACGCCAATCTATCCAATATAAACCTTCAGGTGTACGCTTATCACCTTCCATTTGTTTATGGCCTACAGGTCGTTTGCCCAATGAAATACGGTAACTTTTAACAACATTATTGCCACTCATCAAAGATAATGTACGCTTTGACTTTTCAACCAAAACCTTATCAATATTTAATCTAACCTTGGTTGTTGTCACAAGACTAGAGTTAGCATAGCTATAACTTGCCATACAACAATAACTAACCACTATCACTAACAATGTGCTAAATACACGACGCATTGCTAACCACTTCCCCATATTTAACTGCTTGATCAAGATAGCCCCTAATAAAGAAAGCATTTTAATTGGTTAATTGCTTAGAGAAAAGTACTCAAATCAAAAATAAATGCTGTTTCTTTGCAGTTTGCTATTGAATGCTTAGTCAATCCCCCTTTAAAATGGATTATTTATAACCTCTTTTATGTGGATAAAGCATGCGTACTAGCCAATATTTACTGCCTACTGTAAAAGAAACTCCTGCTGATGCAGTAGTTATTAGCCATCAACTTATGTTACGAGCGGGTATGGTTCGTAAACTAGCTGCTGGACTATACACTTGGTTACCACTTGGTTTACGTGTATTACGTAAAGTAGAAAAAGTGGTGCGTGAAGAAATGAATGCCATCGGCGCTCAAGAAGTGCTAATGCCAGCCGTACAACCTGCTGAATTATGGATTGAATCTACACGTTGGGAACAATATGGCCCTGAACTACTACGCCTTAAAGATCGCCATCAGCGTGATTTCTGCTTTGGCCCTACCCATGAAGAAGTTGTAACGGATTTAGTACGTAATGAAATCAGTAGTTATAAACAACTACCGCTTACCCTTTATCAAATCCAAACTAAATTTCGCGATGAAATTCGTCCTCGCTTTGGTTTAATGCGTGGCCGTGAGTTTTTAATGAAAGATGCCTACTCTTTCCACACTGACCAAGCATCATTACAAGTTACTTATGATGATATGTATCGTGCCTACTCGAATATTTTTAGTCGTTTAGGTTTAGATTTTCGTCCTGTAGAAGCTGACAATGGTTCTATTGGTGGCTCAGGCTCCCACGAGTTCCACGTACTTGCAGACTCTGGCGAAGACGATATTGTATTTAGCGATAGTTCAGATTATGCTGCTAATATTGAGAAAGCAATGGCTGTTCCTCACCAAACTGAACGCCAAGCAGCCACTGAAGCAATGCGTCTAGTTGATACACCTAACTGTAAAACCATTGAAGCCTTAGTTGAGCAATTTAACTTACCTATTGAAAAAACAGTTAAGACCTTAATCGCTCATGGTGCTGAAGAAGGTACCTTAGTAGCATTAATTGTTCGTGGCGACCATCAACTAAATGAAATTAAAGCAGCTAACCATCCATTGGTGGCTAGCCCATTGGTTTTTGCAACTGATGAAGAAATTCGCCAAGCGATTGGCGCAGGTCCTGGTTCATTAGGCCCTGTTAACTTATCTATGCCTTGTATTATTGATCGCTCAGTAGCTATGATGAGTGACTTTGGTGCTGGTGCTAATATTGAAGATAAACATTATTTTGGCATTAACTGGGAGCGTGATGTAGCACTACCTGAAGTAGCTGATTTACGTAATGTGGTAGCAGGTGATCCTAGCCCTGATGGCAAAGGTACTTTAGTAATTCGTCGCGGTATTGAAGTTGGTCATATATTCCAACTAGGTACCAAATACAGTGAATCAATGAACTGCACAGTATTAGCTGAAAATGGCAAACCTGTAGAATTAATTATGGGTTGTTATGGTATCGGTGTATCTCGTGTAGTAGCGGCAGCTATTGAGCAGAACTATGATGAGCGTGGTATTTTATGGCCTGAAACAATGGCACCCTTCCAAATTGCTATTGTGGCGCTTAAATATGAAGACCCAGCCATTAAAGAAGTAGCTGATAAACTTTATGCTGACTTAACTAAAGCTGGTTATGAAGTATTATTAGATGATCGTGATAAGAAAACCAGCCCAGGTGTTAAATTCTCAGACATGGATTTAATTGGTATTCCTCACAGAGTAGTAGTCAGTGATCGAGGCTTAAAAGAAGGCCAATTAGAATATAAAAACCGTCGTGAATCTGACTCAAAAAACCTTCCATTAGCTAATATTGTAGAAGAATTAGCTAAACTCGTTAAATAATAAAAAGGGGCTTTATAAGCCCCTTTGTTATTCACCCATCAACGTTTCTTCAACCAATAATAGTAGTTTTGCTCTGTTACTTCCTCATGTAATAACTCATTACCAGAAAGCTTCGCGAAACTACGGAAATCTCGCTGACTGCCAGCATCTGTAGCAATGACTTTTAATACATCCCCTGAGCTAAGGTTAGCTAATGCTTGCTTAGCTTTTAATAAAGGTAAAGGACAATTTAAACCAGATGTATCTAATTCTTCTTTAAAACTAATTTGTTCACTCACCTGTTGACTACCTAATTACTGTAAAAATTGTTTAACCGTATCCTGTTGGCTACGAATTTCTTTCTCGCGTTGATTAATAATCGCTACTTGTTGGAAACTATTACCTGCTTTCTGGCGTGCGTATTTTAATTGTTCTAAAGCTGCATCATAATTACCTATTAATGCAAGATATTCTGCCTGTGCTTGATGTACACCAACAATATCACCTGCTCTACCCTTTACTTCAGATACCTGATACCAAACATCTGGATCATTAGGACGACTACGCACAAGTTTATCAATTACTTTAGCCGCTTCTTGAAAATTTCTTTGTCTTACTAATAAATCCACATAAGCCTTCGTAATAGGATAATTATTCGGATTAGCCACTAATAATTTTTGAATACGTAAACCCGCATTGGCTAACCTATTTTGATAAAAATCTAAATCAACATAGGTTAAATTATAAAATAAGTTATTAGCATCTTTTGTTAATAATTTATTTAATATTTGCTCACTCTCTGCAAGGTTATTATTTTTTATTAAGGCTAATGCTAAGCCATATTGCAATGCATTATCATTGGGGTTATTTTCTAAAAGACTACGAAAGCGCTTTACACTAGAGCCTGGTGTATCTTCAAAAACCACCTGAACACGAACACGTACTAGATCATACTCTAACGTATTACTAATGCCGCCCTGCGGATAACGTTCAGCCCTATTACGTGTGTCTGCCACACGAGACTCTGTTAAGGGGTGAGTAATCAAAAATTCAGGGGGAATTTGTTGAAAGCGATATTTTTTCATCAATATCTCAAACAAATCTGGCATTCCTTTAGGGTCATAACCTGCCTTAGCAAGGGTTTCAATGCCAATTCGATCCGCCTCTTGTTCGTTGGAGCGGGAGAAACTCATCATATTTTGATAAGCTGCTGCCTGTGAACCAATAATAGTCGCCATACCGGCATCGGGGCTTCCTGCTGCTGCTGCTACAATACCAACAAGTAAAGCTGTCATCATTGGTATTTGTAGTTGTTGTTGTTCGGCTACACCACGGGCAAAATGACGTTGCGATAAATGCGCCAATTCATGAGCTAATACGCCCATAAACTCTGACTCGTTAGGAGCCGCTAAAAATAGACCACCATTGACACCAATAATACCACCTGGTGCTGCAAAGGCGTTTAACTCAGGATCTTTAATAAAAATAAATTCTAAGCGATGGTCTTGCAAACGACTACTTTGCGCTAATCGTTTAACCTTTGTTTCAATATAGTCTTTAGCCAAAGGATCATTAATGCGTGGCACTTGTGAACGCAATAGGCTTAACCATGCACGCCCTAATTGATACTCTTGTAAAGGAGACACAATAGCAGAAGATGAATCGCCCAATGAAGGTAGATTATCATAAGCCAATGAAGGCAAAACATTGACTAAGCCTAAACATAGTAATGTCGCTTTACCAAGATGCCTCATAAATCCCCTAAATAACAAATAAATAAGCCCTATCCTAAACATTTAAAACAAGCTTATAAAGTTCTTTTTAGTAGCTAATATGTTACTCTTTATAACAAACTAAGGTGCTATAGGTAACTGCCTTTTATGCATGCTTTTATTATAAGTCTCTGTAATCTTTTTAAAAACTTCTGCCGATACAGCTTTACCCTGTAAAAAAGCATCTATTTCTGTATAAGGAACACCATGTGCTTGTTCATCTGGCAAACCTGGTTTTAAATCTTCTAAATCAGCAGTAGGTACTTTATTCACTAAATTGTCTGGTGCTCCCATATACTTAGCAAAGGCTCTAACTTGTCCTTTTGCTAAACCAATCAAAGGCCCTACATCAAAAGCACCGTCTCCAAATTTAGTATAAAACCCCATAACCGCTTCAGCTGCATGATCAGTACCTATTACTAACCCACTGTAAACATTGGCTACTGCATATTGAGCAATCATTCTTGCTCTGGCTTTAATATTACCAATAATAAAGTCTCTGGAACCTTCTTTTACTTTCTGTAAACAGTCTATAGCACCTACCATCCCTTCTACACTTTCAGCAATATTAACGACTTCACAGTGATCGGGCGCTATTACTTGTACAGACTGTGTCGCCTCGGCTTCATCTGCCTGTGCTTTGTAAGGTAGACGCATCGCAATAAAACGATAACTATTATCCCCTGTTTCTTCTCTTAATTCTCTAACAGCCCGTTGGGTCATCATACCTGCGGTTAATGAATCCACCCCACCACTGATTCCTAACACGTAAGCTTTTAGCCCAGACTCTACTAGTAAGCGTTTTAAGAAGACAATACGTCGTTCTAACTCTGCTACTAATGCTTGTTCATTTGCAAAAGGTGGGCATACATTTAATGCTTTAGCAATCTCGCGTTGAACAGCTAATTGATCTATCATTTTTCTTCCTCTACAACTATTGTTACTCGCTTACCTTAAAGACATGTTTTAAATAATTAACAAAACTCTCATCACGACATTGTGTTTTTCCTGGTGAGTCAGAAATTTTCGCCACTGGCTGACCATTACAACTAACCATTTTAATAACCATGTTGGTTGGAGAAACAGTAGGAATATCACAGGTTAAGTTAGTCCCTATACCAAAGCTAACATTAATTCTATCACGCAATTGGCGATAAATTGATAACGCTTTGGGTAGATCCAAACCATCAGAAAATACTAAGGTTTTGGTGCGAGGATCAATACCTAACTTTTTATAGTGAACAATCGCTTTTTCTGCCCAAACAATTGGATCACCTGAATCATGACGCAAACCATCAAACAATTTAGCAAAAAACAAATCAAAATCAGTTAAAAAAGCATCCATTGTGATGCAATCAGTTAACGCAATCCCCAATAAACCACGATATTCCCGTACCCAGCAATCTAATGCTGCACTTTGGCTATCGATTAACCTAAAACCTAATTGTTGGTGTGCCATAATCCATTCATGTGCCATAGTACCCATCGGTTTAATATTAAACTCTTGAGCTAAATGCACATTGCTTGTACCTACAAAATGGCCAGGAAAGTCTGTTTTCAAAATGCCAACCACGGCTTGCTGAGTATTAAAAGAAAAACGACGACGTGTTCCATAATCAGCTAATTTAAAATCTTTTAACTCATCATCCGTTGCCATCCGTGTTAAATTTTCTAACTTCTGATACAAACGATCAGTAGCTGTTTTTAATTCAACTTGAGGATAACGCCTCTTATTACGTACTTCACTAATAATAGCTAATAAAGGTATTTCAAAAAGTACAATATGTAACCATGGGCCTTTTAGGGTAATACTTAATTGCCCGCCTTCACCCGATACAGTCACATAGCGTGGATTAAAACGAAATAAACGTAAAAATCTTATAAAGTCTGGTGCTAAGAAACTAATGTGTGATAAATAGTTTTGTTCATCTTGCGTAAGCTGTAAATCAGCTAAACGCTCGATGTTCTCTTTAATCTCAGGAATATAAGGGGTAAGGTCTTCTTTATCGCGGCAACGAAACTCCCACTCTACTTCCGCATTAGGATAATTATGCAAGATTGCTTGCATCATACTGAGCTTATAAAAATCAGTATCTAATAAACTTTGAATAATTTTTTGGGAAAATATGGAATTATCCATTTTTTCATCCTCTACTTTTAATAAGTTGTTGATCTAATGCCGCACAGTCTTCACAGATGACTATCCCACATTGCTGCATTTCAGCGATGGCTTGTTGTTTAGTATCTTCAGCAATAGCCCTTGTTGCCTCTAATACCATAATCACTTGAAACCCTGCTTTATGTAATTGTATTGCCGTATTTTTTACACAGTAATCTAAAGCCAGCCCACCGACAATAACCAGTTGGACATTCTTTAGTCTTAAATATTCGATAACTCCTGTTGATAATTTTTCTTTTAAATCATGGTAACAAGCACCATAGGGATGCATATCTGGCTCTACCCCTTTCCATACAAAAAAATCATACTCATCAGGGCTTGGTAAGTCAGTTAATAATTCAAATCCTTTCGTTCCTGGTACACAGTGTGCTACCCACGTCAAATCTGCATTAGGATAGTTTAGTGGTTGTAACATCTTCTCAGCTTCAGTCACTACCCATACCGCTTGTGGAGTATGAGCATCTTTACTGCCCACCCTTATATCTGCACGCTTGGCCATTTCATTTAAAGCACCTGCAATTTGATCACCACCTTGCACAGGTAATTCATCAGGACAAAGGGGTGTAAAACTTTGTTGTGGATCGACATCAAAACTTGCAATTTTCATGATCTTTAACTCAACTTCAATCGGTGAGAAATATAATCTACTGAATTAATTAGCTTATCTAAAACTAACCACCATCCAGTTAGTTGTATAATACAACTAACTGGATGGATTATCAATAACAAATAAAAAATATTACCTAAAACACCAATATTCCACTAACAAAAAAGCCTGACACATAACTGTACCAGGCTTCTCAAAAACATTAATCACAACACTTACTGACCTGATGAGAAATCATAACTCATATTAGGCATTGGACGTTGTAAATAGTAACCTTGAATATAATCAGCACCGGCTTGCCATAAAATAGACAAGATACTTGCTGTTTCAACAAAAGGCACAATACTCTTGCGTTTAGATTCTCTTAACTGGTTTAACATTTCTGTTAAAGCGTCCACACCCTCTGGCTTACGCAATGCTTGCACTAAAGAAGGTGCGAGTTTTACATAGTTTGCAGGCAAATGATTTAACGTTAGTAGTGAATTTTCATCTTTACCAAAATCACTAATAACTGTTTGACAATTAATTTCATTTAAACCATTAATTAAATTTTGTGCCTGTTTTAAGTAAGTTGCCGCATCACTTTCAGTAAACTCTACCAATAAACATTCTGGTGGTAATTTAGTAGCAGCAAACAGTTTCTTAATCCAATCTAATAAGTTTTCATTTTTTAGGGTATCGCTACCAATTTGTGCGAATACTCGTGGATTATGTCCAGCCGCATGCATTTTAGCTACTTCTTTTAATGAATTAACAATGACCCAACGGTCAATTTGCTCAGCCATTCCAGAAGACGAAGCTACATTTAATAGATCAGTTAAAGGTAATTCTTTACCTTGAGCATCGAGCATTCTTAAACGAACTTCATAAAACTCAAAAGATTTACCACGTAAACTTACGATAGGTTGATACAGTAACTTTAAAGACTCTTGCTGCAATGTTTGTTGCAAAGTAGCCAGTAAATCACCCTGACTTGCTGCTTTAGCCAGTTCTTCAGCTGGGTCATATACTTTTATGATATTACTTGCTGTGGAAGATTCAATACAACGATGAGCCCTATCAATAATTTCTTGAGGGCTTGCAACGCTCTTATCAAAATCTGCAATACCTACAGAAACAGTAATTTGAATAGAAAAATCATTTACATCAAAAATAACTTTAGTTATTTTTTCTTGTAACAGTTTCACGGAATCTATTAAATCACTAGAGGTTGCATTAGGCACTAACACAACAAATGCATCATCGGATAGTCTTGCTAAACTTTCCTCATGACAGAAGTGGCCTTTTAATAACTGAGCAACACTAGCTAATAAGCTATCAGAACCTGCAATACCTATCTGAGTATTCAAACTATCAAAATTATCAATATAGATGTATAGCAATGTTGCATTTAAATTAGTAGACTTTACTTGCTCCATTGTATTATCAAGCAATGTCGATAAATGAGCACGGCTATAAAGACCCGTTAACGCATCAAGGCTACTCATCTCACGAATTTTTTCTTCTAATGCTTCACTATTAACCGTTGATGTTTCCTCACGAATAATAACTTGCATACACTCTTCACCATCATATGATGCAGGGTATGTAGTAATTAAAATAGGAAATTTAGAGCCATCAGCTCTTACACCACGGCAAGCTAAAGAAGATTCAACACGATGTTTAAATAAGTCTTTTAAATCACTAGGATTATCAGCTGATACGAGGTCAATAATCGGTAGACCGTCCATATCTGCCTTATCTTCATAACCAAACATATCAATATAAGCTTGGTTAAGATAAATATGCATACCATCATGGATATAAGCAATAGCATCCATGGATGAGTCTAGTAGAAGATTACAACGTCGCTCAGACTCTGCTAAATTTTTCTCTGAACGTACTAATGAGCGACGCTTCATTAAATTATTCAATTCACGTTGTGCTATTAATAATAAGTGCTCAGCCTCAACGTCTACCGATAAAACGTCTTGTGCACCTTTCTTTAAATAACTTATTGTAAATTGATCATCTTCTAACGACTCAGGATTAAGTAATTGTATATAAGGAATATCAATCTTTTTAGCTTTAATAAATGCGAGTAAGTCAACAGGATCGTAATTTTCACTACTAGGTGCTGCAATAATTAAATCCCAATTTTGAGCTAAGACGGTTTCAGCATCTTCAGCTGAGGTAATTCTATGCAAACGCGTCGCATAACCTGCATTACGGAAAATAACTGCGTAATTTTCTGCTTCATTAGGAGAATCATCTAAAATTAATAAACGAAGGTTTTTTGTTTCCATAATTACTCATTAACTGGCTTTTTAATCCGTACTAACAATAACTTATCTTTATCCATAGAAATTGTAAAGCTCAACTGTATAACATTTACTACATAGAATTATTTCAAAGAAATAAAGCAAGTCTATATACATTCAACACTTACAGCCATGGAATTATAGCATAAGCATTCAGTTTTCAATAACTATATCCCAATTAGCACATAAAATACCATTGCTGGTTACTACGCATTTACTAACAAATCAAAACAGTATTGATTTATCGCATCTTAACCAACATTATTTAGCTATTTTTTACACTAATTTTGCAATACGTTGACCCATTTTAGTCGGTACTAATGATTTAAGTTCTTCATTCCAAACAATGCGATTAGGCTCGAATACCATGATCGCTGTAGAGCCTAATTTAAAACGCCCTAACTCTGCACCTTTTTCTAAAACAATTGGTTGCCTTGTTTCATCATTATATTTAGTCGTTTTTAATAATCGTTTTGGGGGCGTAACCATTCCAGCCCATACTGTTTCAATACTGGCTACAATCATAGCTCCCACTAGCACAACAGCCATTTGACCATATTCAGTATCAAACATACATACTACGCGCTCATTACGAGCGAATAAACTTGAGACATTTTCTGCAGTTGTTTGGTTCACTGAAAATAATTGGCCTGGTACATAAATCATTTCTGTTAATGTACCTGTAACGGGCATATGCACACGATGATAATCTCTTGGTGATAAGTAGATAGTGGCAAACTCACCATTTAAAAAAGGTTTAGCACGCTCTGTGTCGCCACCTAATAAATCAGCCAAGCTATAATCATGACCTTTAGCTTGTAAAACGCGTCCTTCATGAATAGTACCTAACTCACTTACTGCACCATCTGCTGGGCATACTACCGCATCAGCTGCCATATCAATAGGGCGCATACCCTCTTTTAATGGGCGAGTAAAAAACTCATTAAAATTTTTATATTCATGATAACTTTCATAAACCGCTTCACTCATATTCACTTTATAACGATCTATAAACCAACTAATGAGCTTATTTTTGAACCAAGGTGCTTGTGACTCTGCTAAAAAACCTATTATTCTTGATAATAAATGCTGTGGCGTTATGTGCTGAGCAATAATAAAAAGTCGTTGTTTAAATGTCATTTTTTTAATTTTCCACTACTGTATTAGGATGGTTCCCCCATTCAGACCATGACCCTGCATAAGCCTTAACCCTAGGATATCCTAATGCCTTTGCTACTAAATAAGTAAATCCAGAACGATGATGACTCTGGCAATGTGTAATGACTTCCTTATCCTTAGTAATACCTAATTGTTCTAAACAATCAGCGATATCACTACGAATCCTTAAACCATGTTCACTATCCATACCTGCTGTCCATTCAAAATTTACTGCATCAGGAATATGTCCACCTTTAGCAGCTAATAGTTTTTCACCATTATATTCAGCAACAGAACGAGCATCCCATATAACCAAATCATCAGCACCTAAGCGACTCTGTAAATAGTCAAGGGTTGCTGTTGGTTGCTCATCGATAGTCAATAGCGGTGATGTAACGGACACCTCAGGTAACTCTGTAGATAATGGATAACCTTCAGCCATCCATGCATGCAAACCACCATTTAAATAATGATAATTATGATGCCCTATTGAATCTAATAACCAAATAAAACGTCCAGCCCAACCACCACCCTCATCATCATAGATCACATAAGTGGCGGCAGAGTTGTGTCCTAATTGTCCGAACAAGTATTCTAAAGATAATTTATCAGGTAATAAACCAAAAAATCCTGTTTGTGATTGTGTTTGTTTTGGTTCTACACAATGAGCATGGGCAATATGGCCTTGCTGATAACGGAGTTGATTACCTAAATCGACTAAAATTAATTCAGGTGCAGATAATCGATCCAATAACTCTTTAGGTTCAATAACTAGAGGTAATTGAGAAAATTCAGACATTAATTAAGTCTCACCATAATTCTATAAAACAAAACACTATATAGCCACTAGCATATTAAGCAACCTTATAATAACACTAATCTTTAGCTTACCTAACCCAGACTATAGTAAAAATAGCTTAATGGACTGTTTGATACAGCTTCACATTACGAAACTCAGAGGGCTCTAATAAATCAGGTAACGTTTCTGATTCCATAGTAGCTAATAACTGATACTGCTTATGTTGAAAATTTTTTACTCTTGAGTCAGCTAATAATACATGGTCTGCCTTGCTAGGAAATACATCTAACCATGAAAAATTATCGCGATCATATAAAATATCTGCTGCAACAATAAGATCATAGTGATCATCTGTCATCGTAAAATCAGCTAAATAATTTAACTTAGCTCCATTTAACTGTGCATTCGCCCGACAGGCTTGTAAAGCAACAGGGTCTAAGTCACACACTGTCACTTCTTTAGCACCAGCAAGGCTTGCAGCAATTCCCACACAACCAGAACCAGCGCCAAAATCCAATATTCTTTTATTAGCAACTAACTCAGGGTTTTGCAGTATTTTTTGACATAGTGCAGCACCGCTACTCCAACAAAAACACCAATAGGGTGGCTGTTGTAAAATACGCATTATTTCAACACTGTCAAAAATTTTTTGTTGCATATTGTTGGGAGAAATTAACCATAATCGAATCGTTGTACCAGCCACCTGCTGTACTTCTAATACAGCATCTGGAACAATTGATTGTAAATAATTGGTTAATGAATCAAGTATTTTCAAGGAGTTAATTCCAAAATAATACCTTTTAAATCCTGCTGGGTTAATTGCTGCTTATGCCAAGGTGTTAAATAACCAATGAGCTTTCCTGCTTGGGTAACACGTCCACGCAACTCTAAGGCATGAAATGATAACGCTTTGTCCAGCTTAAAATTGACCTGAAAAGTTAACGCATTACCATTACCTGTATAATGATCTGTTGCTAATAATAGTTTAGGTTTATTGTCATTATCTAAAGCAAATAACGCTAACTCCAAATTACTTTTATTGGGGATATTTAACACCACCCCTTCTAACTGAAGCTGTCCTGTTTTACCTCTATAAGAAGCATTTCCGTCATCTCGAGTACAGGATAGTAACAAACTGCTCAATAATAATAGCAAAGCGATTTTATAATATTTTTTCATAACCTCAATGACTTAATAATGTTAATAATATTAAATCTATCAATGTTCACAATAGACTACAAACTGTCCATTAAAAGTTACTGCTTCCTTGCCTTCATACATAATGACTGTATTCAGTGCTAAACGGCCTTTTTTATGACGCTTGAAAACCTTTTCAAATTTTGCCCACTCTTTTTCATCAGGTGGATAACAAATGGCTATAGCATCACCTAATACAGGATGAGGATAAACTATTTGTCCTTCTTGTATAACAATATGACCATCGGTAATGCCTAACTCTTTCAAATAGAGATGCATCCATCCCCAACCTGCGAGTACAGCACCACAATATAAGCTACCACCAAAGGCACTACTCATATGATTAATATTAGGAGCTAATGGCAGTGTAAGTGATAGTTTTTTATCTTGCCAACTTACTACTTTTACTTGCAATGCTTGGGTAAGAGGTATTTCTTCATTAAGCACATTCTGCAAATAGTCACACACTTCGGTCATTACTTATTCCTTAAAACAATACCTTGCTAAAGGTACTGTATCTTAAACTTATTACACTGATTAAATAGGGAAATGAATATAAAAACAAGCGCCACCTAAACTAGAGTCACCTATTTCCAAATAACCACTATAACCCTCTAAAATGTCCTGTACTACCGCTAAACCAATACCTTGACCTGGGTTTAAACTATCACCTCGAACGCCTCGCTGTAATACAGTTTTACGTTTATTAACAGGTACACCAGGACCATCATCTTCTACCGTTACTAATACTTCTTTATCCGTAACCTTGCCACTAATACGTACTGTGGTTAAACAAAGACGATAAGCATTTTCTAATAAATTACCAAATAATTCCAATAAAGCGGCTTCTTCAGCATGTAATTTTAAATCATGGGAGAGATCAATAACACTTATTACTTCTTTATCGGCATAAACTTTATTTAAAGTAGACGTAAGGGAATCAATCAATGGACGCAAACTGATTTGTTGCCCAATTAATGCTCCTTTCCGTTGGGTTGCACGTTGTAACTGGTAACCAATTTGCTGCCCCATCCTTTCAATCTGCGCCTGCATAACTGCCAATTGATTGATAACACTATTGTCTTTTTCTTTGATTTCCTCAATGGTATTTTGTAATACTGTTAAAGGGGTCTTTAAACTATGGGCTAAGTCGCCTAACGTATCTTGATAACGCTCACGTTGCATTCGTTCAGTGGTTAATAACCGATTTAAAGAACGAGTTAGACGATGAATTTCACTGGGTACATTTTCATCTAGTTGCTCACGTTTACCCGCTTCAATATCATCTAATTGCGACCTTAAGCGACGTAAAGGTCTTAAACTCCACGTTAAACCTATCGCTAATAAGGCTAATAAGCAGCTTAATGCAACGACTAACCATAACTCAAAACGCCTTAAAAAACTGGTTTTTAAAATATCATACTCAGTCACAGGCTCCATGGTGATAACACTAAAATCTGGGCCACCTAAATTGATTTCTTTGTCGTATACATAATAATGACGGCCTAAAGAATCAGTCGATAACCTAAAATCTGCTTTATTGCCCTCATTGGATAATAAATCAGTGGCTAACTTGGTGTTAGAGTCTTTATCTTTTGTCTCTATTGAATCGGCTGGCCAGATCTTATCACCCTTTTGGGTATAGAAATAACCAAACTGGTTACCTGTTTTACCTGTGGTTAAACGTAAATCTTGTAACGTATTGGGTAACGTTAATTCACCATCTACTACTTGTGCAGCCGTAATTAGTTCGTTGGCACGCTCTTCTAAACGTATATTAGAAAATTGTCGAACCGCTTGGTCAAATGACTCACGCATAATCGGCATTAATACCGCTAAAAATGCCACTAATAAAATAGCCGAACAGACTAATAATCGTACTCGAAAAGAGCGTAACATTAAGAGCAGGACTCCGTGAATAAATAACCCTGTCCTCGTACTGTTTCAATAGGCTGAATACCACATTGGCTTTCTAATTTACGACGTAAACGACCTACTAATACTTCTATCACATTACTATCGCGCTCTTCTTCATCTTTATAAAGCTGCTCCATCAAACGCTCTTTAGCCACTACTTGCTGGCTATGACGCATTAAATATTCTAATAGACGATATTCATAAGCAGTTAACTGCAAAGGTGTTTCATTACAAAAAGCGCGTTTTCTATTTAAATCAAGCTTCAATGAACCAAGGGTTAGGATAGGTTGCACAATACCTGATGCACGTCGATTTAATACATTTAAACGTGCTTCTAACTCTTCAAACTGAAAAGGCTTAACCACATAATCATCAGCCCCTGTACTTAATCCTTCTACCTTATCTTGCCAACTACCACGAGCCGTTAAGATTAAGATCGGAAAGGTATATTCTTGATCACGTAATTGTCGAATAAGTTCTAAGCCATTAGTACCAGGTAAACCTATATCAATCACCGCAATGTCATAATGATTATCTTTCACTGATCGCAGTGCTTCATCAGCGTTTGCCACTGAACTAACAATATGTCCTAAATCGGATAAACGTACTGTTAAATGGTGTCTTAACAATTGCTCATCTTCTACAATTAATATTTTCATTATGTTCCCACTATTAATTTATATAGCTATTTATTATTTAGCCGCGCATAAAGCCATGTTCTCTTAATAAAGCCTCCGTCACACTAGATGACTTCTCTTCACTTTCATTTGCTTTAGTCGCTACTAACAATCGCTCTAAATACCGTGCTAATAAATCTACTTCTAAATTTACTAATTGCCCTACTTTATAAGTACCAAAAATAGTTTCTGCTAAGGTTTGCGGAATAATATTCAGTTCAAAATCACAATCATTCACTGCATTTACCGTTAAACTTGTGCCATCAACTGTAATCGAACCTTTGGCAGCAATATATTTAGCTAACTCTTGGGGTGCTCTTAACTTAAAGAAAACAGAACGTGCTGCTTGTTTAATCTCAACAATTTGCCCCAAACCATCCACATGACCACTGACTAAATGACCACCTAAACGAGTGGTTGGTGTAAGTGCTTTTTCTAAATTAACTTTTTGACCTACTGTTAAATCTTTAAACGTCGTACAACGCAGTGTTTCAGCACTTACATCAGCCCAAAACCCCTGCTTAAGTAACTCAATAACGGTTAGGCATACACCATTGACAGCAATACTATCGCCTAGTTTCACATCAGTTAAATCAAGTTTACCTGTGGTAACTTGTAATCTTAAATCACCTTGTAAAGGTTGTAACTGTTGTATATTGCCAACTGCTTCGATGATACCTGTAAACATATTTATTCAACCTATCAATACTGTAGCAAAAATAATTAATAGTCGACATATTAATTCATTACGCATTATTCTACAAAAAAAGGCTAAGTTGTGTACAACTTAGCCTTTTTAATAATTATCTTAATATTACTTAAAATAACCCTTTAACCCTTGCTCAGCCTCTGCTAATTCTTGCTTTGCTTCGGCTAATTTCTTTTGCTTTTTAGCAATTTTTTTAGCATCACCTTTAGCTTGCGCTTCGGTCAACTCAGTTTGACGCTCAGTTACTTTTTGTTGCTTCTCTGCAATATCCTTTTCTAAATCTTTACGTAAACCAGCATCTGTACAATGTGCCTTCACTTCTGACAATGCTTTTTCTAATCCTGCTACTCGATGAGTATTACCATGCGCTTTTGCATAACTAATTTGTTCTTGAATTTTTTGTGCTTTCAACGAACAACCTGTAGTAGTGTCAGCATAAACAAATGATGACATTGTACAAACAGCCCCTACTAAAGTAATTTTAACTAGGTTCTTAAACACCTTAGTCTCCTTATTAATATCAATTTCAATAAATCCAACACTAACCAATTATTTTTAAAACAATAAGATAAAAAACAATCTGTTTAGTTACGATTTCTACATTAGACTAATCAGTTCATAATTCCTAGCACAAATTAGCTTTATTCTTTACAAATTATTAAAGTAATTAATTTCTTTAGCTTACTCAGTGCCTAGATGATATACATTTACTTTACCGCTAGAACTGGAAACAACTCTAACCTTATCACCTATCTTAAATGTTTCGCCCTTCTCAGGCACAACAATGACAGTAAAACTATTACCATTATCTTGACGAACAGCCATTTTTAGCCCTTCATCTTTAGTCAGCTGTCTTTCCACACCTGCTCCAGCAAAGCTACCACCAATAGAACCAGCCGCAGAGCTAATGACTCTGCCCCAACCACTACCAATGGTACTACCTAATACACCACCTAGAATAGAACCTGTTAATGTTCCTTTCCATGAGGAAGCACCATCAATATTAACAATGGCAATATCTTCAACAGTACCTGTTAATGTAGTCTGAATACGATTGGCCTCACTATTGGCATAAGTTTCTTTACCATTATTAGAAGAACAAGCTGCTATAAATAGCATCATCATTAACAATACTGCTATTTTTTTCAAATACATAAGTTCTCTCCACGATCAAGCATGGTAGTATTAAACACCAGTTTGTTATTTTTATCATTAGTCTTTTAGTAAAAGGCTAAGCCATATTGTTAATTTTTGTAATTAACATTAACGTTTGGGTAACACAACGGTGACTTGTAATCCGCCTAATTCACTACGATCCAAACTTAGCTCTCCCTGCCAACTTTCGATCATGTCTTTCACAATACCTAAACCTAAACCATGGCCAGCTGTTTGCTCATCTAAACGAACACCTCTACTCAATACTTCTTCATATTGGTTTTCACTAATGCCTGGTCCATCATCATCAATAACTAACTGATAATGATCTGCCTCTTCCGTAATAATAAGCCTTACTTTGCCTTGTGCCCATTTACAGGCGTTATCTAATAAGTTGCCTAATAGTTCTAAAATATCATCTTTATTCCAAGGCAATCTAAGAGCTTCTGGCACATGCCATTCCAATGCCACTCGCTCATTGTGTACCATATGCAATACTTCAATTAGCGTTGGCAGCTCTTTATCACACACAAAATAAGAAGCCGGCAGTACATCCCCAACTATTTTCGCTTTATTAAGCTCTCTCACCAATAATTGCTCTATTGCTTCTAATTGCTCCTTCATGAGCAACTTAACTTTTGGAATCTTATCAAACTCAGGACGCGCCATTACACTCATTAGTACAGCCAAAGGTGTTTTTAATGCATGCCCTAAATTGCCAAGCGAGTTCCGTGAGCGTTTTAATTGATTGCCTGTATAAATGAGTAGTTGGTTAACCTGCTCAACTAGTGGTTTCAACTCAACAGGTACTTCTTTATCTAAGCTTGTTCTTAAACCACGTTGTAACTGTTCGATTTCTTCGCGTATTTGGCCTAAGGGGCGTAGTGCTTTAAAAATAACAATCCGTTGTAAAACCACAATCATTAATAAAGCTAATACAATGCCTACAACGCCCCAATATTGAATACTTTGAAAGGAAGTTAAAATCGGCTCATAGTCTCTTGCAATTGTAACTTTTACATCATAACCATATTTTTGAAAGTCAGCACGAAAGGTAAGTAATCGTTGATTATTAGGCCCTGCTACTAGTTTTGGTAGTAACCCTTCCTGATTAGCTGTTAAAAACTCAAAATCCCACAGAGAACGAGAGCGCCAAATATTACCACCTGATTCAATCACATAATAACGCCCTGAATAAGGTCGCGTATAGATAGGATTAATACGATCATCATTCACATAAATAGCTTGATTATTACGCACTACTGCAGTTACTAAATATTCTGTTTCTTCCTGTAAGTCATGTTCAAAATAGTTACGTAACCCTGTATCAAATAACAAAATACCTAATTGCGTTAAGATTAGTCCTACCATTAAAATAGCACCAGCTAATCCTAAATTTAGCCGCCGCTGGATGGATTTCAATGATCTACTCCGTTATAGCGGTAGCCTTGACCACGCTTAGTCTCAATAATATCTTTACCTAATTTACGACGTAAATGATTGATATGTACTTCGATAACATTAGAGTCACGTTCTGTCTCACCATCATAAATATGTTCATTTAGATGAGTTTTAGACAGTATCTTACTTGGATGCAACATAAAATAACGTAGTAGCTTGAACTCTGAAGCGGTAAGTTCTATTTGCTCATCACCATTAATCACTACTTGCAACGATTCATCAAGCTCTAACCCTTGCACCACTAATTTAGTATCATTAGTTACGCCTTTAGCACGACGTAATAAACCTTGAATACGTAATAATAATTCCTCAGGATGGAAAGGCTTAACTAAATAGTCATCAGCACCAGCCTTTAATCCTTCAATTCTTTCAGACCATGAAGAGCGAGCTGTTAAAATAAGCACGGGCACTGTTAATTTTAATTTTCGCCATGACTGTAATACTTCTAAGCCAGAAACACCTGGTAATCCTAAATCAAGTATGACCGCATCATAAGGTTCACAAGCACCTTGTACAATAGCATCACGTCCATCTGCCAACCAATCTACGGCATATCCTTGACTGTGAAACATAGCTAATAATTCGTCGGCTAAAGGTACATGATCTTCAACTAATAATAAACGCATCCTGTATTTACCCCTTATTGACTTTTAATAATCCGAACTAGCATTTTAATAATACTTAAGCAATGTTCCTAACAACCATCATACAAATACTATTGAAACACTTTATATAAGTATTAGATTACCCAGTAGAGCTTAATCTAAACTTAATATATTGTGTTAATTAATTGTTTTAAATTGATATCTACCCTCATTAACAGATACTCGTAATGGTTGATGAGTGGTATTAAACGTATCATAGCCCTGTTTTAAATTTAACCAAAAACCATACCAAGGATGCTTTTTCATTTTGCGCATATTATTTTCAGTTAAAGCAAAAGGATAAGCATGCACCTGAATACCCGTCTGTCCATTAGCAAAAGCCTTGTACATCAAGGTATAAATTTCTGACATACGTGCATTGGTCATGGCATAGCAACCTACTGACGCACACTCACCGTGTACCATCAATAAGCTACCGGTACGATTATAATAACGATCGTATTGATTGGGGTAACCTAAATTAAAGGATAGAAAATAACTACTATTAGGATTTAAAGCACTGGCAGGCACAGTATAAAATCCTTCTGGTGCTTGATGATCACCATTTTTAAGTTTTGGCCCTAGTTTTCCTGAGAAACGACAAATAGAGTAGGTTTTAAATAATACATATTTATTATCTTTTTTTATCCACACTTCTAAAATAGAAGGTACTTTAAAAATACGAATTAAAATAGGGCTACCTAACTGCAAACCTCTTGCTTCAAGCTGTCTTTTTAAAGCAGGTGTATATTGGCTTATAACATTACTCGCCCGCGTACTATTTGGAATATTGGGGCTAGTAGCCATCGCTAATGTTGTATTAGCTTGCTTATCCTTTACAATATAGTCATTAATAAGTTGTGGTGCTTCTTTGATAGGAGGTAATAATTGACTAGCCACCCTATCATTGACTACTAGACTTTGCCCGATTGGTTGTGAAACTGGATTATCTAACCATTGTGCTTGAATGGGAGTCCCCCATACACTAGCTAGCAGACAACCGACTATAGCAACAACCAACAATCCTTGTTTTACTGAAAACTGTTTAAACATCATATCGTTATTTACGACCACTGAATCAATCAACTCACTTATATAAAGCTAATAAACCATTATTTAGCAAGCTAAAAACCCTTATAAATAATAAAATATTAGCACTAACATGCAGATCATTATAAGGAGTTGCATCAATTTGTCTCCAGTCTTTTTTATCAAAATTATTTATCATCAGCGTTTAATCTGGCATAATTGAAAAATTTTCTTAATTAGTAATCATTTTTAATATAAAAGAGTCGGGCTAAACCGACAGGAATTCCACATGAGTCAAACTACCATTTTCACCGATATTAGTATTGCACAACTTATTGAAGAAGCTATTCAACGTAAGGAAGGTGAATTTGCCGCTAATGGGTCATTAGTGGTTCAAACAGGTCGTCGCACAGGCCGCTCCCCTGCTGATCGCTTTATTGTTGAAGAACCAAGCACAAAAGATAAAATTGATTGGGGTACTGTCAACAAACCATTTCCTGCAGATAAGTTCGACGCCCTTTGGCAACGTGTAGAATCCTATATTAATGAACAAGATCACTTTGTTTCTCATGTCCATGTAGGTTCTGATCTTAACCATTACTTACCAGTTAAGATGACCACAGAAACAGCTTGGCATAACCTCTTTGGTCGCGCTTTATTTATTAATCCAGAACAATATAACCCTCATAATATTGATGAGTGGCAAGTATTAAACGCGCCTAACTTTGTTTGTAACCCAGAGCGTGATGGCACTAACTCTGATGGCGTAGTAATTCTGAACTTTGCTCGTAAGCGCGTATTACTTGCAGGTATGCGTTATGCAGGTGAAATGAAAAAGTCAATGTTTGCTGTGCAAAACTACTTATTACCAGAAAAAGATGTATTGCCTATGCACTGCGCCGCTAACATGGGTGAACAAGGTGATGTCACTTTATTCTTTGGTTTATCAGGTACTGGTAAAACTACCCTTTCTGCAGATGAAAGCCGTTATTTAATTGGTGATGATGAACATGGTTGGGGTGTTGGTACGGTATTTAATATCGAAGGCGGTTGTTACGCTAAGTGTATTGATTTAACTGAAAAGAATGAGCCTGTTATTTGGAAAGCTATCCAATTTGGTACCGTATTAGAGAATGTGGTTTTAGATAATCAACGTCAACCAGATTACACAGATGATAGCCTAACCCAAAATACTCGTGCTTGCTACCCACGTGACTTTATTGCCAAACGTGCTGAAGAAAACAAAGGTGGCGAACCGAATGCAGTTATCTTCTTAACTTGCGACTTAACAGGTGTATTACCTCCTGTATCCATCTTAAATAATGAACAAGCAGCTTATCACTTCTTATCAGGTTATACTGCATTAGTAGGTTCTACTGAAATGGGTTCTGGTAGCGGTATTAAATCTACTTTCTCTACCTGTTTTGGTGCGCCTTTCTTCCCACGCCCACCTCGTGAATACGCAGAACTATTAATTAAGCGTATTAATTCATTTGGCTCTAAAGTATACCTTGTAAACACTGGCTGGACTGGTGGTGGTTATGGTGTTGGTAAACGTTTCAGCATTCCAACTACCCGTGGCGTGATTGCGGCCATTCAAAGTGGTGCATTAATTGGTGCTGAGACTGAACATTTAGATATCATCAACCTTGATGTACCTAAAGCCGTACCAGGCGTTGAAACTAACTTACTTAACCCTCGTAATACTTGGGCTGATACTGCTGCCTATGATGAAGCAGCAAGCGAACTGGCTAGCAAATTTATTGAAAACTTCAAGAAATTTGAAGTTTCTGATGAAATCCGTAATGCAGGCCCTAAGTTATAATAGTTTTAAGCTAAATAAAAAGCCCTCTTTTTAAGAGGGCTTTTTTATAGCAAGCAATTCTTTACTACTAACTCTCGAATCAGTGTCGCTTTACCAAAGCCTAGCCCTCCTGTAATAACAAATAAATGCTTTGTACTTTTCATAATTAATCAATAATTGACAATCCAACCACTCTCACAACCTTTAAATAAATCAAGCTTAGGGTTATACACTTCAGTTGTTACATTCATTGCTCCTAATACTGTATGAAATAAATTATCATGAGAAGCTTCTTTATTTTTTGCACTGGCTAACATACAAGATTTATCTATCTTATTATCCGCTAAAAAATCTTTTGATAACCAGAAAATCATCGGAATATGGGTTTGTTCTTTAGGAGCTATACTATAAGGCATACCATGTAGGTAAATGCCATTCTCGCCTAACGACTCGCCATGATCTGAAGCATAAAGCATAGCCGTTGAGAATTTATCAGAATGCTTTTGCAATAGCTCTATCGTTTCATTTAACACATAGTCTATATTCACAATAGTATTATCATAGGCATTAACCAACTCTTCTGTAGTACACGTCTCTACGGCATTAGTACTGCATGCTGGAATAAATTTCTCCTGCGCTTTTTGATAACGTCGATAATAAGCAGGCCCATGGCTACCATTGGTATGCAACACGATAACAGTATCATCCGTACGTTCATTAATATAATTGTCTAAATTATCTAATAAATGTATGTCATAACATAAACCATCTGGACAGGATTCCTTTGGATAAATATCTTTTAAACGGATTGATGTAATCCGATCACAAACACCTTTACAACCGCCATCATTTTCTTTCCAAAGAACATTAACACCTGTTCTATTTAGAATATCTAATAAATTATCCTGACGTTCAGCAACACTCTCTTTATAGCGATTCTTTGGCATTACCGAAAACATACAAGGTACAGAAACGGCCGTAGCAGTACCACAAGAACTCACCTGTGCAAAATTGATAATATCTTGCTGTTTTAATAATGGATTGGTTTCTTTAGAATAACCATTTAATGAAAAATTCATTGCTCGTGAAGTTTCCCCTACCACAATAATCATTAATTTTTTCTTGTGATCCGCTAGTTGCTCACGTTTAGCATCCTCACCAACATGTATAAAGGGTAACTGTTTTTTGAATAGATCTTTACTATAACTAATCAAACCATGAACATAATTACTGGGTGTTATTAACTTAGTAATTTGGTTATTGGTTTTTTCTCTAATAAAAAAAGCATATTGGTTATACATTGGGTAGGACACAGCCACTAAAACAATAATTGATAAAGTAATATTAGCCAATCTATAAGCTACTGATCTTGCAAAAGATACTTTATTAACTTTAACTAAAATAACAAAGATACTGGGTAATACTGCAAACACTAATAACCAGATGACTAACTTAACTGTAATTAATGCACCAGCTTCACCAGGGTTAGTTTGCATGACATTCTGTATCATGTCTTTATCTATATAAATATTATACAAATAAGAAAAATAGTTAGCGCCAGCACTACAAAACAGCAAAATAATAATCAGTGGCTTTCTTAAAAAACCTACTAAAATAATTGAAAATAGAATATTCAGAAAACAGAAGATAAAAATAAAAAAAGAGCCAACTAATAAATAGTCTGTAAAGCTATCCATCTCTAGTAATTGAACAGTTTTATAAAAAAAAGCAATATTTTGAAAAAGTACAAAGAAAACTGCACAAACAATGACAAAAACTAAGCTGTTACAAGATAGTCTTTTAAAATTAAACATATTAAATAATCCAGCATCTTAAGTTAATAAATAACAAAAAATAGGTTAACCCTAGTGATGCAAAAAATAGCAGACGGCATGTCGAAAATATGTTTAGGGATTGTCAAAAAAATATTTATAATGTTAAAAATAAACAATAAGTTATTTTTTATAGCTATTTCTATGCATTTTTAGACAGGGTGAATGACTGAAGACAGTACAACTAGTACAGCAAAGTCATTCAACAATGTATAAAATATCGCGCAATAGTTACAGTCTTTTTTATAAACTACTTATGATGGTTTTCTTGATTATTTTCTAAGGTTTCAAATAATGCTATTTGCAATCTAGAATGGATTTTTACAAACCAACGCCAAAGTATTAATGTTAAAACCGCAGTAACTGCTATCACAATAATCAGTGTTTCACGGGAAGGTAAAATAGTAGAAGATAATGCTGACAGTAGTACTAAAATAGCTATCATGGATAAGGCTGGAATCACCTCAGCAATCACTCGTTGTAGTTTAATATTACTGCCTTTCAGGCTCATCTCTGCCAATAACATAGATAACGCTTTTAATTTACGATAGGCAGCGATTAAAAAAGGTAATGATAAAATCATTGCAACACCGCAAATAATAGCTTTACGATAATCAACTTTTGTAACCCAATTACCTAGCCATTCACTAATAGGCCCTACAAAATAAGCAACAGCTAAGAAAATAGCGATCACTAATGATAGATTAATACCTACTTGCATAATGATTTTACGGATCATTCCTGCTAACACTGCTTTATCACCATGTAAGCGAATATGGTCAACCCATTGTGTATAAGCAGTAAATACTTTACTAATAGGTGTGGGAATGATCTTAGCTAGCCCTCTTGATAATGGATCAGCCAATTTTATTGAATAAGGTGTTGTTAACGTGGTAATGACTGATACAGCCACTACGATAGAGTATAGAAAATCACTGGTTACGCCTAAACTCATCCCTAATGCAGCAATAATAAAAGAGAACTCACCAATCTGCGATAATCCCATACCTGCTCTTAATGAAGTTTTACCATCATTTCCTGTAATAAACGCACCTAACCCACAAGAAACAAACTTACCAACAATTACCGCTACAGCAATAACAAAAATTTCTAACGAATAAGTTTTGAGGATAGAGGGATCCATCAACATACCAATAGTAACAAAGAATATAGCACTAAATAAGTCACGAACTGGTTCAATAATACGTTCTATTTGAGCTAACTGTCTGGATTCCGCCATAATGGCACCCACTAAGAAGGCACCTAACACCACGCTATAATCAAGAGAAATAACCACTAAACAAAAACCAAAGCAAATCCCTAGCACACTCACCAGCATCACTTCATCACTTTGAAAGCGTGCAATATAAGAGAGTATACGTGGTACCATGATAATCCCTATCACTAAGGACACCACCATAAATAGCACTAGCTTACTAATGGTTGTCATCACGTTAGCAGTATCAATCTCACCGCCAGATGTTGCAATACCAGAGAGTAAAGCAATAATACCAATCCCTAAAATATCCTCCACAATCAACGCACCAAACACTAATTGCGCGAATCGCTCATGTTTCATTTTTAGGTCATTTAATGCTTTAACAATAATTGTGGTAGAAGACATGGCTAATAATGCACCTAAGAATAAGGTGTCCATTTTTCCCCAGCCAAAGAAACGGCCAATTTCATGGCCTAACCATACCATTACCACAATTTCTAATAATGCCACTGTAAATGCTGTGGCACCTACTGAGAATAATCGTCGAATACTAAACTCTAAGCCTAAACAGAACATCAAAAAAATTACCCCCAATTGGGATAATGTTTCAATACTTTCTCTATCACTGATAAGGCCTGGCTTAATAAAATAAGGGCCTATAAGAAAGCCTGCTACCATGTAACCTAGAACAATAGGCTGTTTTAATCGAGTAAAAATAATAATCGTTACGCCTGCAAATAGCATAAGAATAGCCAAATCTTGGAGAAAACTAGTAGCGTGGTGCAAGATGGCCTCCTATAAAAATAAAAATTGGGTTATGTTATTTGTAGAGAAATCGTAAAAACACATTTTAATAGAAAAAGTGAATTTATTGCTATTAAATGTATCTATTTATTAGTATTAATTTCACAACTATTTAGATATATGCTTATTCGAGAATAATTAACTATGCAAATTCCAAACAATTCAGAACTGTTTATGTCCGTCTTAATGACTCCAGATATGGCGAATTTTACAGGTAATGTTCATGGCGGTACCTTACTAAAACTGTTGGATGAAGTGGCTTACGCCTGTGCTAGTCGTTATGCTGGTGTTTATGCTGTAACTCTCTCAGTGGATCAAGTAATGTTTCGTGCACCTATCCATGTTGGTGAATTAGTACACTTTCTTGCTTCAGTTAACTATACAGGTAATACCTCTATGGAAATAGGCATAAAAGTTGTTACTGAAAATATTAAGCAAAAAAGTGTACGTCACACCAATAGTTGTTTTTTTACCATGGTTGCTATTGGTGATGATGGTAAGCCTTGTAAAGTCCCACCACTAACTCCTTCTACCAAAGATGGTATTAGACGTTTCCATCAAGCTAAGCAAAGACGTGAAATTCGACAAAATCTCGAACAACAGTACGAAAATATGAAAAAAGAGTATTCATCGTAATATAATGCAAAGAAAATAAATATTATTCTATAGTATTTAACTATAGAATCTTGTTATAAAATAAGTTAATTTTATAACTTCACACAAAATACTAATAACTCTATTCGTTTACTCTAGTGAAGTAGTTTTTACTAACTCACTGGTTGTTTTTTATTATAAAAGGGAGAATTTATGGAAACACCGTTAATAGCCACCATTTCTGTTGGTTTTGTTTTAGCGCTTATTTTGGGAGCTATTGCCCATCGTTTAAGAATCTCTCCCCTAGTGGGCTATCTTATTGCTGGCATCTGTGTCGGCCCTTATACACCATTCTTTGTGGCAGATGGCCACCTCTCCCACGAAATTTCAGAAATTGGTGTAATTTTGCTAATGTTTGGTGTTGGTCTACATTTCTCCCTTAAAGACCTAATGTCAGTTAAAAACATTGCTATTCCCGGTGCTATTGCGCAAATTACACTAGCAACCCTAATGGGCATGGGATTAGCTTGGCTAATTGGTTGGAACTTTGGTACAGGCTTAATATTCGGTTTAGCATTGTCTGTTGCCAGTACCGTGGTGTTATTACGTGCTTTAGAATCAAGACAACTCATTGATAGTCGTCGCGGTAAAATAGCTGTAGGTTGGTTAATCGTAGAAGACCTTGTAATGGTACTGGCCCTTGTATTATTACCTGCACTTGCTGGCATGCTAGGTGGCTCTGTTGGAGATGTTGCTACTGAAGCCGCCAACAGTAAAGATTTAGCCGATGTTGCTATTACTGCTGTAGCCGATACAGCCCCTGCACAAATGGGGATTGCTATGCAGCTATTAATAACCCTAGGTAAAGTAGCTGCCTTTATTGCCTTAATGATTATCGTTGGTAGAAAAGTAATTCCTTGGGTATTAGAACGCATAGCAGGTATGGGCTCAAGAGAGTTATTTACCTTATCAGTACTCGCTATAGCTATGGGCATAGCCTATGGCTCATCTGAGCTCTTTGGTGTGTCGTTTGCGCTAGGTGCTTTCTTTGCTGGGATGGTACTTAATGAATCAGAGCTCAGCCATAGAGCAGCTGAAGACTCTTTACCTTTCCGTGATGCTTTTGCCGTATTATTCTTTGTATCAGTAGGTATGTTATTTGACCCTAAAGTGTTGGTTGAACAACCTATTATGGTACTGGCCACTTTACTAATTATTGTTATTGGTAAATCTATTGCTGCTTTCCTAATTGTGAAAGCTTTTGGTAAGCCTACTCATACAGCCCTTACTATCTCTGCTAGCTTGGCACAAATTGGTGAGTTCTCCTTTATCCTTGCTGGCTTAGGGATAACTTATCACATACTTCCTCAAGAAGGTTATAATCTAATATTAGCAGGTGCTATTTTATCTATTTTGATTAACCCTATATTATTTGTATTATTAGATCGTTTCTATGCTACAGCAGACAAGAAAGAGGCTGTTGCAACTACTCCTGCTGAAACAACAGATGTAGCTGCCACTGTAACTACTGAACAAATTCCAGAATCAGCACCACAGGTAACAATAGATGAAGAAGAAAGTGATGATATTCAGCCTATAACAGAAACTCAACATGCCATTATTGTTGGTTATGGTCGTGTTGGTGTGCTAACGAGCCAATATTTACATGAAAAAGGGGTGCCTTTTGTTATTATTGAAGATGCCCATATACGTGTAGATGCTGCAAGAGAACTTGGCTATACAGTGGTTGAAGGTAATGCTGCTAACATCAATATATTACAACGCGCTAATATAGAACAAGCACAGTGGTTACTAATCGCTATTCCTAACGGCTTTGAAGCTGGTCAAATTGTTGAGCATGCTAGAACCTGTAACGCGATAATAGATATTATGGCACGTGCTCAAACTGAAGCTGAACAAATTCACTTAGAAGAACATGGTTCTGATTTTGTGGTTATTGGTGAGCGAGAAATTGCTCGTCTAATGGAGTCACGTTTACTTAAATCAGTATCAGATCAACAAGTCAGTATCTAACATCATCGAAGCAAGGGGTTAAATAAATAATAGCCCTTTGCTCTACAACATACTTTTTAATATTAAAAAGCTAACATTCTAATTATAGAATTTAGTAGAATTAGCCAGTTTATCACTTCCATTAAGGAAAACCTTTTAGATGTTACGTCGTTTATATGAGTGGACTATGCGGCTTGCTGAGCATCCTCGCTCAGAATGGGCATTAGCTGGAGTTAGTTTTGCAGAAAGTTCATTCTTCCCTATTCCACCTGATGTAATCTTAGCGCCAATGATTATGGCCAATCGTAAAAAAACGTGGCGCTATTTCTTTATTTGTACAATTAGCTCTGCGGTTGGTGGTATTTTCGGCTATTTAATCGGTATGTTCCTTATGGATACTGTAGGCCAGTGGATTATCAATCTCTATGGTTTACAAGATAGCTTTGAAACAGCCAAAGATAAATTTAATGAACTTGGCTGGTTGATGGTACTACTAGGTGGAGGTTTCACCCCCCTGCCTTATAAAGTAATTACAATTTTAAGTGGTATTACTCAGCTAAACTTCTTAGTATTTGTTCTGGTTGGTACCTTTGCTCGGGGCACACGCTTTTTAATTACTTGTAGTGTGCTTTACTGGCTAGGCCCTAAAGCTAAACAAATGATTGAGAAAAGATTAGGACTTGCCTTTACTGCACTTGTTCTTATTGTTGCTGGTGGTTTATATTTAGCAAAATACGCATTTCACTAGAGATACCTTATGCTATCACCTCTTGAACTAACCATTATCATTATTGTTGCTATTGGTTTATTGTGGTGGTGGCGTATTCATGGACAAAGAGATTATGCGCTACGCTGTATTAAACGACACTGTGAAAAACTTAACCTAACTTTACTCGATGGTTATGTTGCTTTAAAAGCAATCACATTTAAGCGCGATGGTTATGGTAAACTTAGATTCGCGAGAATCTATAGCTTTGAATTTACAGTCACAGGTGAGCAACGTTACACAGGCACTATTACTCTATTTGGTTATCATGTGGGTAATATTGAATTACCACCCTATCCCTTTAATCCTCAACAAGCTGAGGAGACACAAGGCAGTATCGTTGAAAATAGGCCACATCCTACGATATTAACCCTAGATGATTATAAAAAGCGTAAAAATACCCATGAGCAAGATTAACTTTAACTATTTAGCTTTACTATTCTCTGCTAGCTTGCTAACTGCTTGTACTTTACCCCCTATTCCACAACCTACTGCTGATACAGCTATTGTAGAAATGTATGCCCAGCCAAGCAGAAGCCTTATGGCTGACACTTTAGACCGTAACAGAGTAAATGATGGTCGTTATTTTCAAGTCCCTACAGGAAAGCATCGCTTAGCTGTACGTTTTCAATATGATACTTCAGAGGTAACAGGTTTCTTTCGAGATAACGGTTATATTACTTGTTTAATGAGTTTCAACTATGAATTTGAAGCTGGTGCTTTCTATCGACTAGAAGCCCGTCCTATGGTAACAGGGGCACAATTGCTCATTACTAAAGATGATAATACCAAGCTGTTTGATTTTTCTGAAGTTGATGTTAGGTGTGGCCCTTATTAATCATTATTCCTAAAACTAAAAAACCGTCAATATATGACGGTTTTTTTATAACTATAGCTGTTGCTATATAATTTTAGACAAGGCGAATGGCTGAAGACAGTACAATTATTACGACAAAGCCATTCAACGAGGTATAAAAATATAGCGTAATAGCTATAAAATATTAATTTTCTACCATTGGCACTTTAACATTACAAATAATCTCTAATTTCTGATTAGCCGTAGAAACTGTTAAATTATCATTATTTTGTGGAATACTGGCAAGAGCTCCTTGATCTGCTGATGTTAAGGGCTTACTTGCTGTAATTTGATGGTAACTACCATTTTGATCTTTCAATTTATTAATATTAACTGTATTAAAATCTATTCCCACAATATTCACAGGTGAGTATAAGGTATAAGTCATTTGATGATCTTTATTAATACCTATGGTATTACTTGCCATATTTTGTGAATTATTAGCAAATAGCTCTGATACTTGATCGATATAATTGCTATATACATTAACGGCTGCTATAGGATTTTGTACAGGTGGCACATTCTGACATAACACATTAGCTACAATTTGAGTTTTGTCTCCTGCCGAGATTTCTTTAACTGTTTCTGTTACAACATGCTCTGTCGTTGTATGAGTCGTTTGAGTGGTAACATGGTCTACTGTAGCAGGGGTAGTTTCGCGAGTAGTTGTGGTAGTAGTGGTAGTTTGCGCAAGAGTTGCTGTACTAGCTACCGCTAAAGCCAAAGCACAAAGCATAGATGAACGCATAATAGAACTCCTTAAACCTAATAAATAAAAAACTAAATTTTCACTTATCAGATTACAACAAGTCACATCACTCGTTAATGCTACCTTAAGGTAATAATTAGCCCAAAGAAGCTATTTTTAATGACATTTAATTACAAACATTCACTTACAAATGGGCTTACAGTAGCTTACTGATGAACGCCCAAGCCCATAGCTTGTAAGATAAACCAGTGTTTTAAAGGCGGAACAAGATTAGCGCCAGCTAGACCCAAGCCTAACAGACGACCTATTTTTAGGACAGGTTGTTTATTAGAGAATAAACGAGTGACTTGATCAGAAAAACCGACAATACGGTGTTGGTCGCATTCTCTTCGTTGCATATACTGCTGTAATGTAGCAAAGTCACCTAAAGGTTTATCTGATTTTAATAAGGCTTGTGCTAATGCCCATGTGTCACGCAATGACAAATTATAACCTTGCCCAGCCACGGGGTGCATACCATGTGCAGAGTTACCTAGTAATACTAAATGGGGTCTTACTTGTTCTTGTGCTTCGCTTAACACTAACTGGTAATTATGACGCTCACCAATACGCTTAAACTCTCCCATACGATTACCAAAAGCTTTTTGTAGTTCAACTAAAAACGCTTCATCAGATAAGGCTAATAATCTATCTGCTTCTTCATGCTCTCGAGTAAGCACTAGCGCACAGTTATTATCAGCTAAGGGTAATAACGCAATGGGGCCTTGATCGGTAAAGCGTTCAAAAGCACGTCCCATATGACGACAGCCTGGTGTTACATTGGCAATAATCGCCGTTTGTCCATAAGGCGTACGCTTAACATGAATCCCTAATTGATTACGTAAATCAGAACGTCCACCATCGGCTAACACTACCAGATTAGCAGATAATTTTTCGTCATCATCCAATATCACGTCATAACCATCTGGTTGTGGTATTAATTTACGTACCTCAGTGTCATATTGGCAATGAATCACTTCAGTATCTAAGGCTTCTAGTAAACATTTACCAATCCATGCATTATCAATAACATAACCAAAAGCTGGAATATTTTCTTGCTTAGTATCTAAATTAACAGTCACACCATGACCACGTTCAGATACTTGAATAAAGGTGATAGGTTCTGCTCGTTTAGATAAAGCATCCCATATCCCTAATTGCTCATAAATAAGTTTTGAACCATAAGAAATAGCTGAAGAACGTGCATCATAACTGGGCTGATAGTTACCTTCTATAGAGTAAGGTTCTATTAGTTTTACTCGCCAACCACGTTCACGCACGGCTGCTTGTAAACATAATGCTAAACTCGCACCAACTAAACCTCCACCAATAATGACGAGATCGTTTTGCTGCATGTTTTTTCTCCAGTCTATTCTTTAATTTTAACAAGCCATTAACGACTCTATTTCTGCAATGGTTTTTGGTGTATTCGCTGTCATCACGCGATGACCTTGCTCAGTAACCACGACATTGTCTTCAATACGAATACCTATGCCTCGCCATTTTTCTGCAACCTTGGTATTGTCAGGTGCAATATAAATACCGGGTTCAATGGTTAACACCATACCAGGCTCAAGAGGACGACTTTGCTTATTAATACGATAGGCACCCACATCATGAACATCGAGTCCTAACCAGTGGCCAGTACTATGCATGTAAAATTCAGTATATGCTTTGTTGGCAATCAATGTTTCAACATTTCCTTGTAAAATTCCTAACTCAACTAATCCTTCAGTGATTACTTTAACGGCTATATCATGGGGAGCCTGATAAGGTTTACCTGGTGCTACTTCACCAATCGCTGCTAAATTAGCGGCTAACACTATTTCATAGAGTGCTTTTTGCTCAGCTGAGAATTTGCCTGTAACAGGGAAAGTACGGCTAATATCACTGGCATAGCAATCAATCTCACAGCCCGCATCAATCATCACTAAATCACCTGCTTTTAACTCAGCATTATTCTCTTGATAATGCAGAATACAAGCATTAGCACCGCTGGCTACTATTGAGTTATAAGCTACTAACCGAGCGCCACCTTTACGAAACTCATATTCTAAAGCCGCATCTAGGCTATACTCATACAACCCTGCTTTACTTTCTTGCATAGCCCGAATATGTGCTTTAGCTGAAACATCCATGGCATATTGCATCACTGCTAATTCTGCCTCACTCTTATGCAAGCGCATTTCATGTAAAATAGGTTCTAATGCTTTAAAAGTGCAAGGGGCTATAGCATCTTGTCTTACTCTACTACGAACAACTTCCACCCACTTCATTAGTTTTTTCTGAACTTTTTGTTGAGTGGCTATTAGCGAATAAACCTTATTACGACCATCTAATAAAGTAGGCATTAACTCATCAAGTTGATTAATAGAGAATGCTTGATCAACACCATATTGCTTAATAGCACCTTCTTGCCCTGCCCTAATCCCTGTCCATACTTCCATAGTAGGATCACGATCACGGCAGAATAAAACCACTTGTCCTTCTGCTCGTTTAGGAATCAACACCAATAACGCTTCTGGCTCTGGAAAACCTGTTAAATATTGAAAGTTACTATCCTGTCGATAGGGATATTCCACGCCTTCATTACGCTCTATAATAGGTGCGGCAGCAATAACTGCAATACCATTGGCATCTAGTTTGGATAATAACTGGTGACGACGTTGTTGATATTCAGCAGCAGGAATAGTGATCATTATTCATCCTATTATTAATGCACAGACTGTTCTATTGTAGGTTTACTTTTAAGTTCCGTAGCAACCAGTAATGGCGCAACCCTTAAAAACTCAACAAGCTCCGCATAATCACCTTCACTACGAGCTTCATCTTCAGCAGCAATATTGGTATCTAGTTGAGAGACAGAAGCTAAATCCTCTAAAATTTCTAACACTTCTTTAGGTAATTTATCCGCTTGCTTGACCATACCAAAACTTGATAAAAAGCCATTAGCCCATTCAGTCAATGCGTTTAAGCGATCAGTTAAAGATTCATCATCAACAGGTAATAATAAAGTGACCGCAACACTACCATCCGTTAACTCTTTATTAACCATTTCTTGCAAACCAGTAATTGCTTGCTGAATAGCCTCTGTTAACTCACCCTCTTCTAAAAATGAAGAGAGTTCTTGCATCAATTGCGAAGATTGACCATTAGCACCCGCTACTGTCCGTCCCCAAAGAGTACCCTGTAACTCAGCAGGTGTAATAAAATGCCCTGCTTCAGTTAATAATTTTGCTAGACCCGTATAAGCAGAAGATAATGTTTGTGACATAACAGATAATAACTCTTGAAAAATAGTTTATATAGTAACAACCTAGCACTAATAAACCAACCTCTAAAAATAGTTAAAGCATATTATAAAATAGCTGTAATACCTATTAATAAGGGATAACAAAATATCTACATTTAGTAAATTCACTACCTTGCTCTCTGCCTCAGTTAATTAATAATTAGCAATATATTTATTCATTTACAGATTATTTCTTGTAAACAATACTATATTTTGATTTAGTCGATTTATCTCAACTCACTATTTTTATGATTGGACTATTATAGTAACAATCTTAACCAACAAACTTAGTATTTAATTGTATAATTAGCCGCAATTACTTAACACAATGACTATATTGTAGTAACTTGGTATAACAGTAGTTTAAAAATCACTTCCCCCTGATTGGATAAAATGTATGAAACAACCAGAGACAATGACTGTACATATTTTAGATAAAGAATATCATCTGACTTGCCCAGAAGATAAACGCCTTGAGCTACAACAAGCAGCAGACTATCTTGATAAAATGATGAGGGAAATTCGGGCGAGTGGTAAAGCCATTGGTGTCGAACGTATAGCAGTAACAGCTGCACTTAATATTACTTATGAGTTACTAGAGCAAAAATCCAAAAAAGGGGCTCAACAAAAGTTATTATAAACCGCTAAATATTTGCTTTCAAAAAGGCTTAATGCACTGCAATACAATAGCGACATTAATCACCAATAGCTTATTGTTGTTTACAGATGAGCTAATTAGCGTATAATAAAATTAACTCCTCGGATGTTCGTCAATTGGAGATGTCCCTGAGCCGATAATCTTTTAAACGGGGGTTATCAAATGACTGGTGTGCATGTCCGTTTCACGGAAAGCCTAAAGGTCTGCGGTAGCCACCACCTTGAACTTCAGGGTTCAAGGGCTAACCCAATAACGGCATCTTTGGAGCTCTATCTTTATTAAGCCTAATCCTTATGACAATTACGGCCGCTACTCTTTCCCCACAAGCTCTACGCCGATTACTACGCAACCGTAGGCGTGCGCTTACTCCATTACAACAGAAAATAGCTGCCAAAAATCTTTATAAACAAATTATTCATCACCCTTTATTTGGAAAAGCACAACATATTGGCCTTTATTTAGCCAATGATGGAGAAATAGACCCTAATCTGCTACTAAAAGCAGCACAACGTTATAAAAAGACTATTTATCTCCCTATCTTACAACGTTGGCCGAAGTTTGCTATGGCTTTCCAACGGATTACCCCTGAGACACGCTGGACACTCAATCGCTTTAACATTAAACAGCCCGTGGCTAATTTTAGTCATCAAGTTCATCCTGTTAAACTTGACCTTATTTTAATGCCATTAGTAGGATTTGATGAGTACGGTGGGCGTTTAGGTATGGGAGGTGGTTTTTATGATCGCTACCTTAGTTACTTAAAAAATCGTAAAAGCTGGCACAAACCTTATTTGTTAGGCTTAGCCCATGAATGCCAAAAAGTAGATAAATTACAATTAAATAGCTGGGATATTCCTGTGCGAGCAGTAGTAACGGATTATCGTTGGTATACTCATTAACACTTATTGTTAAATTAAATAACGAGAAACTAATATGCTAATTATTTTCGGAGGTTTACCCGCCACAGGTAAAACAACTATTGCCCAAACACTAGCTAAACAAATAAAAGCCACCTATTTACGGGCTGACACTATAGAGCAAACCTTAGCATTAACAGGTAAAATACCCAAAGATATGGAAGACATGGGTTACCGTATAGGTTATAGTCTTGCAACAGAAAATCTTAAACTAGGCAATGTAGTGATTGCTGATTCAGTTAACCCATTCAATATCACCAGAGAAGCATGGCGTAATGCAGCTCAATCAGCAACTAGCAAGTATTTAGAAATAGAAATTATCTGCTCTGATAAAACGATTCATCAACAACGGGCAGAAACGCGTATAACTGATATCGCTAACTTTACACTACCCACTTGGCAAAAAATTAGTGATCGCTACTATGAGCCATGGATAACTAAGCAACTCACCATAGATACTACCACCACCTCTGTACAACAAGCAGTAGCCCTTATTCAACAACACATTTAACAGCTACATTACTGTCTTTACTGATAATGTGTTTAGGCTTGGCCAATACAGGTTGTTCTATAGCAACGGTTATATTGCACGGCTACCAATAGCGGGATTGAGAGATATTTGGATTTTTTGTGAGGTCTTGATGAATAACTTTAAAAACACAGCACTAAAAAAGCTTTAGTAAGCTTTTAGTACTATAAAAAATATCCTCAATAAAGGACTTATTATTAATGGTAGTACATACTATGGTCATAGCTCACCTTGGTTAAATCAACTCTAATATTGTCTTTGGCTTGTGTTAAAAACTTTTCAGATAGCCATTGTTCTTTATTATTTGGGTCAGGTTGTAATAGCATAGGCTGTGCATTTTTAATACGAGGCCCTTCTGGCATGCCACCTTGTAAATACTTAATCACTCGCCATACGCCAGAGTGGGCAATAATCAGTGGGAAGTCATAGTGATTTAAAATCTCTGTTAGCGAATTACTAACACGCTCCACAAAGTCAACCCATGCTTCTCCCTTTGGAGGCGTTGCAAAATATGCTCTTTGTTCAGGGATAGGAGTACCCTCTAAACGTCCCCAGTCGCGTTCGTTAAGCCCATGAAAGACTGTAAATGATTGATTTGGCAATGCTAATTCAGCCGTCATTTGGGTGCGTCTTAAACTACTGATAGCAATACAAGACCATTGGTATTTACCCAATAGCTCACCGCTTTCAATAGCTTGATTAACACCAGTAGTATCAAGCAACATATCTAAACTACCGCACACCATATGTTTTGAATTAGCGTCTGTTTGTGCATGCCGCATAAACACAAAGGGTTTACGGGGCAAAGTTAGTTTTTTTATTGTCATAAAAACTCCGTTATTGTTTATACAAAATAGTTACTGCTTTTAAATAAAACCCCATCATTGGTCTTATTTTCGATTAGCATAAACAACATTTATGTCAGGAGTATGACAATCTAAGAATATATTTATCAGCTACTAATTCTAATACCTAAACCACTGGGCTTAACCAAATAGAAGTGGATATGCCATCGATGTAATGTAGCCACTTGTTTTACAATAGAAATACCAAGACCACTACCTGTTATATCCATCCCTGCTGGTCTATAGAAACGTTCGCCCAATCTAGCTAAGGTTTCATTATCAACACCCTGCCCATTATCCTCAATAGTAATCATATTATTATTTTCTGTAATGGTAATTTGGCTATTTTCAGGACAATATTTAATTGCATTATCAATTAAGTTACGAATCAACAGTGAAACAAATAAAGAGTTACCTTTGCACTGAGTATTTTTATTAATCAGTTGATAATGGATACTAATATTTTTCTTATTAGCTAATGGGGTTAATAAATCTATTTCAGAGGCAATTAAACCTTGCCAATCAATAAGCTGTTGCTCTGTTAGTTTTGATTCTGCATCTAACCGAGATAATGTAAGTAGTTGATCAATAAGGCGACTCGCTCTATCGATACCTGTAATTAAATTATTAAGGGCTGTTTTTTGTTGCTCTGAATTAATGGAAGAAATCTGTGCCACTTCTGCCTGAATTCTTAACGCCGTTAAAGGCGAACGTAACTCATGGGCAGCATTTTCTGTAAAACGTCTTTCCCTAATAATCATCGCAGAAATTTTATTAAATAATGAATTAAGCGCCTCAATAAAAGGTTTAATTTCTTTAGGTGCACCCTCATCTACAATTTGGGTTGAGTCATCAGGTTGTCTTTGTTGTAATTCTTTGGCCAATTTATTTAAGGGTAAAAGCTCACGAGAAATAGTAATAATGGTTATTACCATTAAAATAGTAATCATAATAAGCCAAGGTAAGGCTTGTGAAATAGCCATCCTTTCGGCCATTTCTTCACGATATTCATTTTCTTGGCCAACCGCTATAATAGTTTTATTATCCTGCGCTCTCAGCCAAATAATGCGCCATTCTTTAGTGTCCTCCATATACACGGGGTCTGTTTGTTGCATAACTTTATTATTAAAAATAAACTCTTCTCCATCTTCATCATCATGCAGAATCATTTTTCCATATTGATTAAAAACAGCAAACGATAAAACATCGTCATCATAATCAAAACGTTTTATGGCTTTTGAATGTACTTCAACTATTTCAGACTTTTCATCATGATTTTGCAAAAGCTCATTTAGATTAAGTGAGGCTAAACGTTTAGCAAAAAGAACTTGTTGGCTATCAAATACTTCTTTTAATATTTTTCTTGATAGTACATAGGTAATACCTGTTGCAATACTCCAAGTAATCACAATAGTAATACAAAAATAGATAATAAATCTTAATTTTAAGCTGAGCCTTTTCATTGCTCATTTCCTAGAATATAACCTGCACCATACACTGTTTTGATTATTTTATTACCTAGTTTTTTACGTAAGTTATGGATATATACATCCACTGTATTACTGCTCACATCCGTATCCCAAGAGTAGAGTTTTTCTTGTAACAACTCACGAGATAACAGTCGATTAGGATTCAGTAAAAACAGTTCTAAGATATTAACTTCTTTAGTGGTTAAAGAGATTGATTGATTCTCAAGCGTTACTTGGCGACTGGCAATATTAAGACGAATATCTTCATAAACCAACTCTGAGGAGCTTTGCCCATGAGTACGCCTGATAACGGTTTGTAAACGAGCTGATAACTCTTCTAAGGCAAAGGGTTTACACAAATAATCATCAGCGCCACATTGCAACCCTGTTACCCGTTGTTCTATAGCATCTCTTGCAGTCAAGATAATGACAGGTTCTTGTCGACCATTTTTACGCCAATAAGAAAGAATTTGCATACCATCTATGTTGGGTAAACCAAGATCTAAAATCACCGCATCGTAGTCAGCGACTAACAGCGCCTGTTGTCCTTGTAAACCTTCTGTAAACCAGTCTACAGAATAACCATACGCTGTTAATCCTACTTTAATACCATCGCCTATTAATTTATCATCTTCAATCAGTAAGATTCGCATAGTTATTTAACAATCAAAAATTATTAATCATTGGTAAGAATAGCCTATATTAAATAATAATTATATAGGGTTGTGATAAGCCCCTATTATAGGGGCTTATCACAGCTGAGAGATTATTAACTAAAGTAAAAGAGGAACTATCACAATAACTAAATTTTCTTGATACGTTTAACATCAATCTCAACATTACTCCAATGGCTATCTTTGTCTACTTCACCAATGATTTCAACAGTGTCAGTAGGTGCTACTGTTAAGCCGTACCAAAGATCATTATCTATCTCAACAACTACTTTACCGGTACTATCTTGGAAAGAATATTTATCTTCTCTGATATGCTGAACAATATTACCCCTTAAAGTCACATAACTATCATCTGATAGAGACTGTGCTTGTTTAACTGTCATTAATTTAGCTGATGTATTCGCTGGACCTGTGTATCCACCTGCACTATTTGGTGTAGTAGCACCTGTAAAACCATCCGCGAAAACAAGTGAACTAGAAGCAAGCAATAAAGTAGCTAATATATATTTTTTCATGTTGACTCTCTCTTATAAAAATTGATTTTTATATAGATAAAGGAGTTATTCCCGTTATCTGTTGAGATCATTAGAACAAAACATTATTAAGGAATTATTAAAGAATAATAATTTTTCAATAGTTAATAATATGAGAAATTAATACTGTAGAAGCTGATAGAGTAGAGATATAAGGCTTACTTTTTTATTTTCTTAAATAATTTATTATTAAGTAAGCCTATTAATAATAACTAGTTAATTAACTGTCCTTTTTCATTCCAAATTTTACAATTAACAGGAATGCCTTTTCTAAATTGGCATTCTGACTCTTGTATTCCATTAACATGCCATCTTTTCCAAATACCTTCTTTTTTACCTGCAATATAACTACCTTCTGATCTTCTTTCACCATTGTCATACCAAGACTCACAAAACGTAGGATAATTTGATAAGAAGCCACACTTTTTTTCTAACTGGCCATTAATATACCAGCTATTCCATAGCCCTTCTTTCCTATCTGCCTTAAACAAGCCAGCTACCTTTTTATGACCATTTTGATACCACTCAGTAGAGTCACCATTCTTTTTGTCATTCTCATAAATAACTTCTAATTTTTTCTGACCATTGGCATACCATACATAAGAAACACCATCTAATTTACCGTCTTTAGCATAACGTTCTAGCTGTTTCTGACCTGAAGGGAAATAACGGATAATTGAACCATTAATAACACCCTCTTTATATTGAATTTCTTGCTTTAGTAATTGGTTATCTTCTTTTAACCAAGAAACTTGTAAGCCATCTATTTGATTATTTTTATAGGTTGCTTCAAAGCTTTTTTGGCCATCTTCAAACCATCTAGTCACAACGCCCTCTAATCTATTATCTTGATAACGGTATTCTTCCATTTTATTACCATTTTCATACCACTTAATAGCTAGACCTTCAACTTGGTTATCTTTGTAGGTTGCTTGCATTTTCGGTTTACCTGATAAATACCAAATTTTTGCAGGTCCCTCTATCTCGCCTTTCACAAAAGTAGTTTCTGATTCTAATTGACCATTGTCATACCATGTTCTAAAAGAACCATCCATTTTATTATTTTTATAATTAACTTCAGATTTCTTTTGTCCTGACTCATACCATACAGTAGCAATGCCTTCTAATACACCCTTGTTATAATGAGATTCCATTTCCATTTGGCCATTTTCATACCATTGAACATAATGTCCATCTATTTCACCCATCTCATCTGCGATAAAAGAGTTTAGATTTTTAACATTAGTAAAACTTGTAGCATCAACTTGTTTTTTATCAGAAGCCGTATAAAAATCTTGTATTATATAGGTATTATTTTCTTCTATTTTTAGTAGCTTACGATAATATTTACTCTGCTCTTTAGTATCAACAAGGTTACCTTCTTCATCAAAATAACCAATGATAGTATTTTCTTTTAGGGGACTACTTATAGGTTTTGCAGCTTGCTCTACCTGTACCTGTGCAGTAACTATAGTAGGTAGTATTAATAGTGTTAGACCTAATCCTAAAACAAATTTCTTAAATATTTCCATAATCATTCCCCGAATACATTCACTACTTACTATGACACTAACTCAACGTTTTTTATCCTTACGCTTTTTCTCTGCTTTTTTATGGTGGCTCATTAAACGACGTTTTTTATTCACTTGTCGTTCTGTCAGTGTGTTTTTCTTATGTTCATAAGGGTTAGCACTGCCTTTGTATTCAATACGAATCGGCGTACCTACTAGCTTTAAGGCTCTTCTAAAAGTATTTTCTAAATAACGACTATAAGCCTTAGGTACTTTTTCTACCTGATTACCATGAATTACAATTAATGGTGGATTTGCTCCCCCTAGATGCGCATAACGTAATTTAATACGGCGACCATTTACTAAAGGTGGTTGATGCTCCTGTACAGCATCTTCTAAAATTCGCGTTAGTTTACTGGTAGGCCAACGGGTAACAGCCGAAGCAAAAGCAGTTTGTACGGATTTATAGAGATGCCCAACCCCAGTACCATGTAATGCAGAAATAAAATGAATATCAGCAAAGTTAACAAACATTAAACGGCGCTGTAGCTCTGTTTTAAGGTATTCACGTTCAGATGCTTCCATTCCATCCCATTTATTAAGGGCAATTACTAAGGCACGACCTGTTTCTAATACGAAGCCTAATAAGTTAAGGTCATGCTCAACTACACCCTCTCTAGCATCCATTACAAAGATCACTACATTGGCGTCTTGGATAGCTTGTAAGGTTTTAATCACTGAGAATTTTTCAACAGCCTCAAAAATTTTTCCGCGTCTTCTTACCCCTGCGGTATCAATAAAGGTATATTTTTCTTCATCTCGGGTAAAGGGAATATAAATACTGTCTCGGGTAGTACCTGCTTGGTCAAATACTACAACCCGCTCTTCTCCTAACATTCGATTAACTAAGGTAGATTTACCCACATTAGGACGACCAATAATTGCTATCTTAATCCCATCTTTTTCACTAGGGCCTGGTACACGAGGTGTTTCTTCTGTTTCTGCAACGTCTGTAACAATGTCATCAATCTCTTCAGAATCACTATTGGCAAGCATTTCCGTCAAAATAGTTTCTAACATTGGGTTAATACCACGACCATGCGCAGCAGCAATTGCAAGAATAGCTTCAAAACCTAGTGGACTAAACTCTGCCTGCACATAATCGGCATTCACTGCATCTATTTTATTAACTACTAAGTAGGTTTTTTTATTACGTTTACGTAGGTGATCCATAATTAACTGATCACCACCCGTTAAACCATCTTTGGCATCAACCATAAATAACACAACATCTGCTTCTTCAATAGCTAGCAATGATTGTTGTGCCATTTTGGCATCAATACCTAGTTCTTCACCTGATAAACCACCTGTATCAATAACAATATAGGGTTTACCATGCCAATGAGCTTCACCATATTGGCGATCACGGGTTAAGCCTGCATACTCTGCCACAATAGCACTACGCGACTTGGTAAGACGGTTAAATAAAGTTGATTTACCAACGTTTGGACGGCCTACTAGGGCAAGCACAGGAACCATATTAGGTCTCCACTGGATAAGAAGCACACTCGCTTCTAAATAAAACACAAAAGCCGCTCCTTGCATACGCACAGGTAACGGCTACATAATAACGAATAGTAGTTATTTAATTGTTAAGGCAACTAATTTACCACCATTACCATATACATACATTATATTGTCTACTACTAATGGTTGTACACGAACACCATCACCATCTATTTTGCGACGTGCCACAAAATGACCGTCGAGCTGACTCATTAAATGTAAATAACCTTCAAAATCACCTACTGCCACATAATTATAAAAAGTAGCAGGACCTGATAATTGACGACGTGCTAATTGTGTATTAGCCCATAATTCGCTTGAGTTACGTTCATCAATCGCTTGCACAGTACCATCTGCTAAACTTAAGAAAGCAGTGCCAGCGTTTTGCCCTACACCTGTATAGCTAGATGCCATGCGTTGCCATAAAATACGGCCTGTTGTTAGTTCTAACGCAGCCATTTGACCTTGATAGGTTACAACGTAAAGAGTGCTACCTGATACTAATAATTTACCATCAATATCCACCATACGTTCTAATTCGGAACGTCCTTTAGGGATAGCAATAACTTGTCCCCATAATGGAATACCTTGTTTAACATCTAAAGCAACAACCTGACCGGTTGATAATCCAAACACTGCTATGTCTTGCGTAATAACAGGAGTACTACTTCCACGTAGGGTTAAAATAGCGGGATAGTTATCGTAACGCCATAATTGGTTACCGGTTACAATATCAAAACCAAATAAAGTATCGGCAGCTGTTTGTACAACTACTTCATTACCATTAGTAACGGGAGCCGATAATATTTCACTATTAACCTGACCTTTCCATCTAACATCGCCTGTGCTACTGTCAAGAGCAATCACTTCACCCTTTAAAGTACCTAATAACACAACGCCATTGTTAGCTGATACGCCACCTGAAACAGGTAGTTTTAATTTTTTCTTCCATTTAACTTTGCCATTAAAACGATCCATCGCCATAACAACGCCTTCAGCATCGGCAGCATAAATTATGCTACCGTCTATAGCAGGTGCTAAACGATTATAGAGATCACCTTGACCATCACCAATAGAACGCGACCAAGATACGCTTAAGTTAATTTCTGGATTAAATTTTACTAATTTGGCTGGTGGTAACTCTTTAGGGCCACTGCTACAAGCGCTTAATACTAAGACAACTGAGCAAATGGTTAGTAATTTGCGCCACATTATTACGCACCCTCTTTGGCAAGATCATTAAGCTTTAACTTAATAATAACTACATTGGCTGACTTTGCAGTTTCTGCTGCGGTTAAAGCCTCTTGATAAGCAGTACGAGCCTGTTCAGTATTACCTTGTTTTAATAACAAGTCACCTTTAAGTTCTTGACGACTAGCGGTAAAAGCTTTTGCAACAGGAGCATCTAATAATTTTAACGCTTCATCGATTTTATCTTGGGCTGCTAACACTTGCGCTAAACGCTGTCTAGCTAGTTCTTCCAATACTTTATCAGCAGGTTTATCAAGTACTACTTGTAATGACTTAGCCGCATCTTCTAATTTGCCCTGATGAGCAGCTACTTTAGCTAAATAAAATTTAGCATATTGCGCATAGTAACTATTAGGATTCACTTGTTGTAATTGGTCAGCAATTGATGCCACATCTGCTTCCTTTACTTGCTCTATTGGTTGCGACATAGCTATTACAAGCATCTGATAGTTCTGTGCTTCTTTCATTTTATTGGTTAATTGGCGGTTTTCCCAAAACTTCCATACCGCTACCACCGTAATTGCTAACAATATACCAATGAAAATAGGTTTACCATATTCTGTCCAGAAATTTTTTAACTCTTCTATCTGTTCTTGTTCAGTTTGTGTAGACACTATTGGCTACTCCTATTATTTAATAACTTAGTTCAATATATTGTTAAGATGATTAGCTAAATCAGACCAACTGATTGTTTGCTGTGGTGAGTCATCACGCAATGATTTACATAATACTGTTTGTTGCTTTAACTCGTCACCACCTAAAATAAGTGCATAACGGGCACCACTATTATCAGCCTTTTTAAGCTGGTTTTTAAAATTACCACCACCTGCATTAACCTGCAACTTTAATTGAGGTTGTTGATCACGTAGCTGTTCTGCTAATGTTAGTGCAGCTATATCTGTACCTTCACCAACAGCGACCAAGTAAATATCTAGTTGGTTTAAAGTAGTGGGTATTTTACCTAATTTTTCTAATAAAAGAATTAATCGTTCCACTCCCATGGCAAAACCAACACCACAAGTAGCTCTACCACCAATTTGTTCAAACAGCCCATCATAACGGCCACCACCACATACTGTGCCTTGCGCACCTAACTCAGTAGTTGTCCATTCAAATACTGTTTTGTTGTAATAGTCTAAACCACGGACTAAATTAGTATTGATGATATAGGGAATAGCTAACGCATCTAGACGATCAGTTAATCCTTTAAAATGCTCTGCAGAATCTGCATCTATATAATCAGTAAATTTTGGTGCATTCACTAAAATAGCTTTGGTCTTTTCTATTTTACTATCTAATATTCTTAAAGGATTAGTGGTTAAACGACGTTTACTGTCTTCATCTAACTGGTCTTTGTGATTTATTAAATAGTCTACTAGGGCTTGCTTATAGGTATTACGTGCCTCTAAACTACCTAAACTGTTTAACTCAAGGGTAATAACCTGTTCAATACCTAAAATTTTCCATAAACGCCATGTTAGAGCAATCAACTCTGCATCAATATCTGGCCCTGTTAAGTTAAAAACTTCAGCACCAATTTGGTGAAATTGACGATAGCGGCCTTTTTGAGGACGCTCACGACGGAACATCGGTCCACAATACCAAAGTTTTTGGACACGACCTGCGTGAGCTAGCCCATGTTCAATCATTGAACGTACAACAGCCGCTGTATTTTCAGGGCGTAGTGTATAAGACTTGCCATCCTCTTTATCAAGGGTGTACATTTCTTTTTCAACAATATCTGTTACTTCGCCAATAGAGCGTTTAAATAACCCTGTATACTCCATAATGGGTGTACGGATTTGTTTATAACCATAACTATTGAGTAAGTCAGCCACTGTATCTTCAAAATATTGCCATAGCGGTGTTTGCTCTGGCAATATATCATTCATTCCAGTGATACCTTGTAATGCTTCTGTCACTCTATAATTTCCTTAAAACTACTTGCCTATGATTAGGCTATTTAGTTTATACTAATAACTTATATTAACTACGCGCAATAATAGCTGCTTGCTCTGCTAGTTTTTGTTTAGCTTTTTCTCTAATTAAACGTTCTAGTTCATCAATAAAATGATCATTAGATAATTTTTGCGCAGGTTTACCATCCACATACACTAAATTATTCGGTGAACCACCTGCTAAACCTAAATCAGCCTCTTTGGCTTCACCTGGCCCATTTACCACACAACCAATAACTGCTACATCCATAGGTACTAACAAATCATCCAATCGTGTTTCCAGTTCATTCATGGTTTTCACCACATCAAAATTTTGTCTTGAACAGCTTGGACAGGCAATAAAATTAATACCACGGGAACGCAATTTGAGTGACTTTAATAAATCAAAGCCTACTTTTACTTCTTCCACAGGGTCAGCCGCTAATGAAATTCGTAGCGTATCACCAATACCCTCTGCTAATAGAATACCTAATCCGACTGCTGATTTAACCGTACCAGAACGTAAACCACCTGCTTCGGTAATCCCTAGATGTAAGGGTTGCTCAATTTGTTTCGCTAATAAGCGATAAGCACTCACCGCCATAAATACATCTGAGGCTTTAACACTGACTTTAAAATTTTGAAAATCTAATTTATCTAAATAGTCAATATGGCGTAATGCTGATTCCACCAATGCTTCTGGTGTAGGTTCACCATACTTTTTTTGTAAATCTTTTTCCAGTGACCCTGCATTAACACCTATACGAATAGGAATATTTTTATCTTTAGCCGCATCAACCACTGCTTTAACACGATCTTCCCTACCTATATTACCTGGGTTAATACGTAAGCAGTCTACACCAAGCTCTGCTACCCTTAATGCAATCGTATAATCAAAATGAATATCAGCGACTAAAGGTACTTTTACTTGCTTTTTAATTTCTCCAAACGCTTCTGCTGCTTCCATACTAGGCACAGAAACGCGAACGATATCAGCACCCGCTTTTTCAAGCTGTTGAATCTGCGCCACTGTGGCTACCACATCACAGGTCTCAGTATTGGTCATACTTTGTACACTGATAGGTGCATCACCACCAACAGGTACATTACCTACATAAATTTTTCTGGAAACACGACGCTTAATTGGTGATGAGGTATTCATGAGAAACTACTTATTGACCAAGTTTAATACGGTGGGTTGAACCAGGTTTAGCATCAATAGTAACTTGTTGTCCATTATAAGTTAATGTTGTAGCATTAGGCGCACCTAACACTATTTCAAGGGGTGCTTTACCTGCAATATCTAAATTAGTATTAGCTGTATATAATTTATTAATAAGCACCTTGCCTGTAGCATCTGTCAAAGTAACCCAACAATTTGATTTAAAACTAGCTTGTACACGCCCTTCTCCTGGTTTAACAGTCGAAATAGGTTGTGTTACTTCTGTACTTTGCTGAGTTGTATTATTAGTAGATAAGCTCACAGGTTCTGAAGTCTGCTCAACAGTAGCTATATTTTCATTCCCTGTTGTTGTATTTCTAATTTCTGTTAAAGGGATGCCTTGTACTTGTTGATTATGATCATTACTTTCTGTATTAGTTAAATCACTATTAGTCGTCAGTGGAATAGTTGCCACGGATGAATCATTGGTATTAGCAGCACTATGTGTTGGCTCTATAATAATAGGAGCCGTACTAATAGCACTTTCTTTCGAAGCCACATAATTTTGCCAAATAAGAAATACTATGCCGGCAAGAACAATACATACCACAAAACTGATAAGCCAATAGATACTATTGGAAATCTGCTTTAATTGTTTAATTTGTTTAAAATCAAGTGTTTTATTTTCTGGTACATTACCCTCTGTTTGGTTATCAAACAATTTAACCAATTCTTCTGAATTATCTAACTCAAGGTATTTAGCATAGTTACGAATATATCCACGGGCAAACGTCAACCCAGGTAACTTATCATAGTCAGCTGTTTCTACATACTGGATAAATCGATCAGGTAAATTTAACGCTAACGCAATTTGTTTTGTTGTCAGACCTTTCTTCTCACGCTCAATTTTTAAGATTGAGCCAGGCTTTTGTATCTCTTTGTCGATAGTATCTGTTATTTCAGTATTCATTTACGACCTGCCTTATATTCTCTATATTCAGCAGAACTTGGATATAACTGTTCAAGCTGGGATGCATAATTAGCCGCTTTAACTTTATCATTAAGTGCATTAGATAAACGGATACCTAATAATAAGCTTTGAGGACTTTGTCTTCCTTCAACAGTAGCTACAAATCCATTATAGTAACGTGATGCATTGGCATAATCACCTTGCATATAATATACATTTGCTAATGATAAAATAGATACAACACGGTCTCTATTTAAACGTAAAGCACGCTGAAAATAATCCTCTGCTGTCTTCCAATCTTGTTGCTGTACAGAGATAAGACCTAAATTCTCAAAGATCATAGAACGACCAGAATAGAAATTATCTTGCGAAGCCTTTAAAAAAACTTGTTTAGCTTCTGGCAAACGATTTTGTTGAAATAAAAACACACCATAATTATTTAAAACTCTTGCACTATCAGGCTCTGATGATAATGCTTTCTTAAAATACTCCTCAGCATGTATAGGGTCTTTTTCAAGCTGGAATATATAGGCCATAGTAGCATTAGCATCAACACTTGATGAGTCTAACTTTAAGGCATCTAATAAGGGTTGTTTTGCCTGTTCTGTTTGTCCCTCTCTTACATAACCAACAGCCAAATCAATATAAGCCTGTATTGCTTCTGTACGCCCTTTTTCTGTTTGTAATGTCCCTTTTTTACCATCAAACTCTGTCACACAAGCAGCAATTATTAAACAACTAATAGTAAGTAATAATATTTTTAATAATCTATTAAATATCTGCATTGCTTTTGTTCCTTACTATTTAACGACTGCTGTGGCTAATGATTCTTCAGTAGCTACTTCACGTAATGCAATATAGCGCTCACTACGACGCGTTCGATCCTTAATCTGTCCTACTAGTTGACCACAAGCTGCATCAATATCTTCACCTCTAGTGGTACGGACAGTTACATTAAACCCTGCATTATAAAGCATATCTTGGAATCTTCTGACTGCATTATTACTAGGACGTTCATAACCTGAATGAGGGAACGGATTAAAAGGAATTAAATTAATTTTGCAAGGCACATTCTTCAATAAAGCAATCATTTGCTCAGCATGCTCAACCTGATCATTAACACCCTTTAATAAAGTATACTCTATAGTTAATACTCTTTTCTCACCTAATCGTGAAATATAACTGAGACTAGCTTCTAATAACTGTTCTAATGGATATTTTTTATTAATAGGAACTAGCTGATTACGTAACTCATTATTAGGTGCATGCAGTGAAATGGCTAAAGATACATCAACGTGTTTAGCTAATTCAGCAATCATTGGCACCACACCTGAAGTTGAGATAGTTACTTTGCGCTTGGATATACCATACCCCAAATCATCCATCATAATTTGCATGGCAGCTACTACATTATCAAAATTAAGTAAGGGTTCACCCATGCCCATTAACACAACATTAGTAATCGCTCGGTCAATTTTACCTGGAATAGTTCCAAAAGACTTATTAGCAATCCAAACTTGTCCAATAACTTCAGCCGCCGTTAAGTTACTATGAAAACCCTGCTTGCCCGTTGAGCAAAAACTACAGTCTAAACCACAACCTGCTTGAGAGGAAACACAGAGGGTACCTCGATTATTTTGTGGAATATAGACTGTTTCAATTAAATTACCAGAGTCAACCTTGATAACCCACTTACGCGTACCATCCTTAGAGATATTTTGGCTAATAATCTCCGGGCCACGTATTTCTGCACGTTCTTTTAACTTTTCTTTTAATACTTTGCCAAAATTAGTGATATTATCAAAATCATCTACACCAAAATGGTGTATCCACTTCATTAGTTGCCCTGCTCGAAAACGTTTCTCACCAATTGATTCGAAAAAGTCCTCTAGCTGCGACTGAGTCAGTCCCAGTAAATTTAACATATCAGTCGCATTACTCATAAATAACTACCTAACATCAACAGCATTAACGAATACGTGCACATACTTCAGTAGCTGCGAAGAAATAGCTAATTTCACGAGCAGCAGATTCAGGAGAGTCAGAGCCATGCACCGCATTTTCATCAATAGACACAGCAAAATCAGCACGGATAGTGCCTTTATCTGCCTTTTTAGGATCTGTCGCGCCCATTAATTCACGATTTTTAGCAATTGCATTATCACCTTCTAATACTTGCACAACTACAGGGCCAGAAGTCATAAAAGATACTAAATCTTTAAAGAAAGGACGCTCTTTATGCTCTGCATAAAAACCACCTGCTTCACGCTCAGATAACTGTACCATTTTTGCAGCAACTACGCTTAAACCTGCTTTTTCAAAACGGCTGATAATTTCACCAATAGCATTCTTTGCAACGGCATCAGGTTTAATAATAGAAAGGGTACGTTCAACAGCCATAAAAACTCCTAAAAATAAATTAGACTTAAAGTGATTAATTATACTCAAATTATTAACACAATCCTATAACTAAAACACCACTAATGTAACAAAATAGCAAATCCTGTGATTTACTTGTTATAATGGATTTATCAATATTCTATGAATTATTATACCTCTGTTAAAGCAATGCACCAACCATCTACCAACTTACTCAATACAGATCAATTATTTACACAATTACAAGCTGTTATTGAATACTGTTATCAAAAAGCAGAATACTTCTTTAAATGCTCCTTTGAACGACCTCAGGTACAATTAAATTTAAAGGGTTACAATGCTGGTACAGCTACACCACAAAAAAACCTATTACGCTTTAATAAGCAACTATTACTTGATAATCAACAACACTTTTTAAAACAAACTGTTCCCCATGAAGTAGCCCATCTTATTGCCTATCAAATATTTGGTTTAAAAATTAAACCCCATGGCAAGGAATGGCAACTTATTATGCAAAAGGTTTATCAGTTACCTGCTGAACGCTGTCATCATTACGAAGTAGCAAAAAAACTAAAACGCTATTTTATTTATCAATGCCCTTGTAACCAACAACATCCTTTAACTATCAGGCGACATAATGCTATTCAACAAGGCGCTCGGTATATTTGTAGAAGCTGTAAACAAACGTTAATCTATACTCATAAGATTAATTATCAGTAACAAGTGAATTGATCCATTTCTTAACAAAACATTACAAAAACTAACATTTTTTTGGTTATACTTAGAAAATCTATTACTGTATAACGCTTGATTTCACCTGTTGACTGATAAAATTATAATTATGACATTTAGAAAAGACATAAACGGACTACGCGCATTTGCAGTACTTGCTGTTCTGTTGTTTCACTTTCATATCAGTGGTTTTAGCGGTGGATTCTCTGGTGTGGATGTTTTTTTTGTAATCTCTGGCTATTTAATGACAGGGATTATTTTTGACCGTATTCGAAAAGATAACTTTTCCATTATTGATTTTTATATTGCTCGTGCTAAGCGTATTATTCCTGCATTAGTCATACTATGTATCATATTGATGATATTAGGGAATTTCTATTTGTATCCAGATGACTATAGAGGTCTTCTAAGAGATATAAAAAATAGTTTATTCTTTAAATCCAATATATCTTATGGCAACGATTCCAACTATTTTAGTACCCCACCCCAAGAAAATTGGCTACTACACACTTGGTCATTATCAGTAGAATGGCAATTTTATATTATCTACCCAATTATAGTAGCTTTACTTTGTAAATACCTGAAAGAGCCAATCACCAAGATAATACTAATAATTACTACCCTAGCATCTTTTGTTGCTGCCAATATACTTGTTTATCAAGATCCAACTTCTACGTTCTTTCTATTGCCTACTCGCGCTTGGGAAATGTTAGCAGGTGGTTTAGTTTTTCTACTACCAATCTCTTTAACGAATAAAACCCGTTCTAGCTTAGCTATTATCGGTTTATTATTAATTATTTTTGGTTTCTTTTTTATTACTGAGGGAACTGCTTGGCCAAGTTATTTAACTTTAATTCCCGTAGTAGGAACAATAATGGTTCTCTATGGTAATAGTGAATTATTTATTACCAATAATAATGTTGCTCAATTTATCGGCAAGATTTCTTACTCACTCTATCTATGGCATTGGCCTATTGCTGTATTCCTTTATTATTGCGGCATTATTAATATAACTTTATTTGTCATTCTTGGTATTACTGCCTCTTTTGTGATGGCTAGCTTATCTTACTTTATTGTTGAACAATTCTTTCTACGCAGAAAAAACAGTCGCCGTGTCGCTGTAATAAAATACTTTGCTGTAATCATTTTATTAGGAGGTGTTGTATCCCCATCCATTGCCTCTTTAGTAAAAAAATATCGCTATGACGAACTAACAGTGAAACAAGAACAAACCACACCTTCATTATTAGACAAACAATGCACTGTTATTGATAAAAATATATCTGATTGTGAGTATGGTAAAGGGCAAGCTACGGCTATATTAATTGGCGATAGCCATGCAGGTGCGCTCATTACTGCGGTACATCTAGCCAACCCTCAAAAAACAATTATATGGGCGCGCGGTGGCTGCCCAATATTAGACACTAATTTTAGATTTAAAAACGCCAGCGAAACAGCTATTTGCCAAAAGTTTACTCACCGAATTTTTGAGCGTTTAGAAACAAGCTACACTGATTTACCTGTGATTATTGCTAATCGTGCTAGCCTATACCCAGACCCTGCAGACATAGGTGGTCACTTTGTACTCTTACCTAATATTAATAATGATAACCGTGAAAAATACTTGCAAACCTATCGTTCAACATTCATAGACACTATTTGTAAAATTAAACAAAGACGTCCAGTTTATATTGTTAAACCAATTCCAGAAATGCAATATAATGTTGTTAAAAGCTTACAAATGCAAAAACATTTTCTAAAAACGCCAACAGATATAACATTAGCTATTGAAGACTACTATAAACGCCAAGAGTTTATACTCTCGATCATGACTGATGCAGAACAAAATTGTGGCGCACAACTGCTAGACCCAATACCTTATCTATGTCCTGATGGCAAAGAATGTATAGCATCAGAAGATGGTATACCACTTTATAGCGATGATAATCACCTTAATTTTAAAGGAAGTAAAATATTAATACCTCTTTTCAAGGATATTTTTGCTTCCCCTTAACTACTATTAAATATAATTTTACAATAAGTAAACTGTTTATGCAGGCTGTAAATTACTGTAGATAGCCCATATGGCTTTGATTTTGAGATTCCTTTATAACAAGTCTGTCAAAATCAAATCAGCACAGCAAAAGCCAACCATTTTTATCTGTAGTTTTAGCAATAACCCACCTATTAATTAACACAATCTCCAAGCATAAAAACCGCATAAAATAGTTATTGGCTTAGTAAAACACTTTCAAAACGTTAAAAATAACTGCTTAATTATCACTAAATATAGAACAGTCCATGCCATTGTTGATTCCCCACGGCTAATTTAGGTAAAATTAAATGATTATACTTTTTATTATTAACCTTATTAAGGTTATTTAAAAATAATACCAACAGCCTTTATTGAAGAGAACAAATGACTCAATCACATTCCTATACAGCAACTGCTAAAATCCTACACTGGTTAATGGCCTTTATCTGGATATTTGTTTGGATTATTGGCATGATGGCCGTCTATGGCCGTGATACCTTCAACCCACAACATGGCTTAACCATCTTACATAAAGCAGTTGCCAGTACTTTACTAGCACTTATAGTTATCCGTATTATTTGGCGCCTTACTCATACCCCACCCGCGTTACCTAATACAATGAGTAAGCATATGCAACAAATGGCTAAATTAGGCCATCTTGCATTATATTTATTAGCATTAATAGGCATGCCACTAAGTGGTTGGTTACTTAGTTCTTTTGCTAATAAACCGGTATTATTTGCAGGATTATTCACTCTACCGCCATTAACAGGTCCACAACCTGAATATACTGGATTAATGAGAGAGATCCATACTTACCTAGGCTGGTTCTGTGGCCTAATGGTAGCAGGCCATATCTTAGTTGCTTTAAAACACCATTTTATTGATAAAGACAATGTACTTATCAGTATGGCACCTGATCATGGCAAACATAAGAAATAATATTACGAGTACAAACTAAACAAGTTTTACTTAGTAATTAATTGCCAAGGATGGCATATATAACTAAACGCTTAAAAAATCTATTAAGCGCACTGTAACGACATATCAAGAAATACTCTAAGCCACCTCAGTTTCAATTATGCGTGTATATTCAAGGCATAGTTCTATTCAATTAATAGAACTCATTCGGAGTATTCTTATGAAATTTTCATTAAGATCCATAAAACATTTAGAAGAAGAAGTTGCCAGTTTTACCAATAAACAATCCTTTATTAGTTATGTAACCTCTATCACCAAGCATTGGCTAGAACCTGCTAAGCCAATACTTAATAAATTAAAATCACTTGCTATCCACAAACATAAAACCCACAAAATAATACTTAAACTCTATGCTAGAGCAGGTTACGATTCTGTCCATACTGTTAATGGCCTTGGTGAGGCTATTTGGGATAAACACGCTAGTTAAATCGCTAACAATAGCCCTATTAAAAACCATTTTATTTTAAAAAAACCACTTATTAGTGCTGTTAATTAAGTTAATAGCACTAACCCTATGGAGATACTCATGATTGCTTATCTTATCATGATGCACCGCTATCCTAATCAATTTAAAAGACTATTCAAGGCTATTTATCATCCAGATAATTGTTATATTATCCATATTGATGAAAAATCAGACAGCAATATAAAAGCTGAACTCTCTAAATTCTTAAATGACTATCCTAATGTCTCCTTACTGAAAAGTGAAAAAGCCATCTGGGGTGGATATAGTTTAGTAGATATTGAGCTACGAGGCATTGCCGAACTCTTGAAAAAGAGTAACACATGGCAGTTCTTTATCAACCTTAGTGGGCAAGATTTTCCTTTAAAATCACAGGAATATATTTTTAATTTTTTAAAAGAACATAAAGATACTGATTTTTTAAAAGTATCTGATCAAGCCAAATTACGACCAAATACTTTACACCGTATAGAAAACTATTTTATTGAAACTGATGATCATGTTATCGCTACCAATACAACAGTTTCCAAGCGTGAGTTTCTTAAGGATGCAACACCTTATATTGGTAATCAGTGGATGATTCTAACACGAAAATTTTGTGAGTTTGTAACCCATAATAAAGAGGTCAAACGGTTTAAAGCGTTTTACAAAAATACATTAATTGCAGACGAAAGTTTTTTTCAAACCGTTATCATGAATACTAGTTATAAAAATAACTTAGTAAATACTGATAAAAGATTTATTGATTGGATTCCAATGGGAACCATTAAATTACGCCCTAGAGATTTAATAACTGAGGATGCTAAAAGCTTAACTGACAGCAAAAACTTATTTGCCCGTAAATTTGATGAGAACACTGACAGTGCTATTTTAGGAATTCTTGAACAACATATAACTAATACAGTTGTAGCTTAATGATTAAAGCAACAAGCTTTGTAAGCTAAATACAAGAGATTTTTAGGAGTTTCCTATATTTTTAATAGTATGTTCCTAATGATCTTTTGAACAATAACCAGCGTTAACTATTTAACTGTATCCAGCGTTGATTAATAAATAATTCAACAGGTCTATATTGTAATTTATAGCTCATTTTGCGACAGTTTTTAATCCAATAGCCTAAAGATAAATAAGATAATCCCAAACGTTTACATTCTTCTATTTGCCACAAAATAGCATATTGCCCCAAGCTACGACGATGCTCTAAAGGTTCAAAGAATGTATAAACAGCCGATAAGCTGTCTTCTAATAAATCAACCACCGCCACTGCCAATAACTGACCATCCTTTTTAAACTCATAAAAAGAGCAATAATCAGGCGCATCCACTAGGAAACTTTGGTATTGCTCTCGAGTAGCAGGATACATATCTCCATCCGTATGGCGCATACCAATATAACGCTCATATAACCAGAAATATTCTTTAGTTAATTGAGGTTTTACTTGCTTAATCTGTAAATCTTGGTTGTAACGGATAATACGTTTTTGTTGGCGATTAGGTTCAAATTGATTAACGATTACTCGTACTGGAATACATGCATGACAATTTGCACAATGGGGTTGATAAACATAGCTACCACTACGCCGAAACCCTAAACTGGATAGTTCTGTGTATTGATTTTTAGTAAGCGTGACATTAGGCTCAACAAAAATGGTAGAAGCTTGTTGATCTGTTAAATAACTACAGGGATGTGGATCTGTTAAATAAAGATTAATATTAGCCAGATCATTTTTCATACAACAATCCCACTACTACACTGCCAATCAATAGTCATTGATTGATTTTGATATTCTTGTAAATAGTTTGCAAACTTTTGGCGCGCTATTAACTCAGCCCCCAGACTATGCAAATGTGTAGTATGCATCTGGCAATCAATTAACACTACACCAGCATCTCTTAACTTATAGACCAAATGAATAAAACCAAGTTTAGAAGCATTGCTCACGCGACTAAACATTGACTCACCAAAAAACAAGCGGCCTAATAATAAACCATACAAACCACCCACTAGCTGCCCCTCTAACCAAACCTCTACAGAATGTGCCAAGCCCTTATTATGCATAGTAATATAAGCCTGTTGCATATCTTTTGTGATCCACGTTTGATCGGTATAGCTACGTGGCTCACTACAGGCTTTAATAACCGCAGCAAAAGCCTTATCAAAGGTAATTTCAAGGGGTGATTTCTTCAATAGTTTCAGCATGCTTCGTGAAACATGTAACTTTTCAGGAAATAACACCATCCTTGGATCAGGAGACCACCATAAAATAGGATCATCCATATTAAACCAAGGAAAACAGCCATGGCGGTAAGCGGCTTCTAAACGTTCTGGAGATAAATCACCACCCACCGCTAACAGGCCATTAGGCTCTGTTAACGCATTTTCTAAAGGTGGAAAATCTAAGTTTTCATCTGCCAATAGGGCTAATGTCACTGCTGTTATATTCCGTCTAAATAACGTTCTACATCTAATGCAGCCATACAACCTGCCCCTGCCGATGTAATGGCTTGACGATATACTTGGTCTGCCACATCACCTGCTGCAAACACACCCTCTACACTGGTAGCAGTGACACCATGTTTACCACCGTGCAATCTAATATAACCATTATCTAAATCCAATTGACCTTGGAAAATATCTGTATTGGGTTTATGACCGATCGCAATAAATACGCCCATCAAATCAAGATCAGTGGTTGCACCTGTATTAACATCTTTTAAGCGCGCACCATTAACCCCCATATTATCGCCCAATACTTCATCAAGCGTGGTATTCCAATGAATCACCACATTGCCTGATTTTGCTTTTTCTAGCAGCTTATCCTGCATAATCTTTTCACAACGTAACTTGTCACGACGGTGAATAAGATGTACTTCTTTAGCTATATTAGATAAATACAGTGCTTCTTCAACTGCTGTGTTACCACCACCCACTACCGCTACCACTTGTTTCTTATAAAAGAAACCATCACAGGTTGCACAGGCAGAAACACCTTTACCCATAAAACGTTCTTCAGAAGGTAAACCGATGTATTGAGCAGACGCGCCTGTAGCAATAATTAAAGCATCACAGGTATAAGTACCACTATCCCCCACTAAAGTGAAAGGTTTTTTGGATAGATCAGCCTTATTAATATGATCGTATACAATTTCTGTGGCAAAACGCTCGGCATGTTTTTGCATACGATCCATTAATGCAGGGCCTTGTACACCCTCTACATCACCTGGCCAATTATCAACTTCAGTAGTTGTGGTTAATTGACCACCTGGTTGCATACCCGTAATTAATAATGGATTTAAATTAGCACGTGCTGCATAAACAGCTGCTGTATAACCTGCAGGGCCAGCACCTAATACAATTACTTTAGAGTGTTTTACATCAGTCATAACAATCTCGCTTCAGCATTCATTATTTAAAATTGGCACTATTGTACAACATTCCATTAAAAGATATGCAGCAGTGAAAATTAATAGTATCAATAAATTTAATTAATGAACTTAGGACATAATTACTATTGTATTTATGCTACACAAACACAGTACAATAGCCGCAATAAGCATTTATTTTTAACTTTAATTAACGAGATAAATTTTATGGCTACTATTGAAATAACCACAGAAAACTTTGAACAAACTATTGAAAATAACGATATTGTTATTTTAGATTTCTGGGCAGCATGGTGTGGCCCATGTCGTAATTTTGCACCTACGTTTGAAGCTTCTTCTGAAAAACATACTGATATTGTCTTCGGTAAAATCAATACCGAAGAGCAAGAAGAACTAGCAGGTAGTTTTGGGGTTCGCTCTATTCCAACCATTGCTGTATTTCGTGAACAAGTAGTTGTTTATTTTGAAGCAGGTGCTTTAACAGCGGCTGACTTTGAAAACTTAATCGAGCAAGTACGTGGTCTTGATATGGAAAAGATCAAAGCAGAAATTGCTGCTGAACAACAAAACGCTTAATTTATCTGAGAACCATGATGACCCAACAAGCCCCTTTTGTCGTTGGCCTAAATGAATGGATTAGCCTCCCTGAGCTAGGGGTTGTTGGATTACGTTCAAAAATTGATACTGGAGCAACTACCTCCAGTCTCCATGCTACCGATAGCAAAGTTTTTACGCGTAATGGTCAAAAATGGGTTCGTTTCACTGCCCATATAGGTACTTTAGTACAGCGGGGCCATCGCTGTGAAGCACTATTGGTTAGTACTAAAACTATTAAAAGCTCTAATGGGCAGAGTCAAAGCCGTTATGTTATTCGCACCCTATTAGCACTAGGTAATCGGACTTGGCCAGTTGAGTTTACATTAGCTTGCCGTAAATCCATGCAATACCGTGTACTTTTGGGTTCTAATGCGCTTATTGATGGTCAGTTACTGGTTAATCCAGCACTTTCTTATGTGCAACCTAAACCGCTGTTTAGTCTTTTACCTAAATAGTTGAGTTAACCACTCTATGAAAATAGCTATTCTGTCACGTAACGCTGAACTTTATTCGACCAATAGATTACTTGAGGCAGGTACTCATCGCGGCCATCAAATGATAGTCATAAACCCTTTACGGGCTTATATGAATATTACTAGCCAACAACCACAGATCCACTCACAAGGTGAATCATTAAATGATATTGATGCAGTAATCCCTAGAATTGGTGCATCCATCACCTTCTATGGTTGTGCCTTATTACAGCAATTTGAAATGATGGGTATTTTTACACTGAATAACTCAGGTGCTGTAGCTCGTTCACGGGATAAATTACGTTGTTTGCAGCTGCTTTCAACACAAGGCATCGACCTACCTATCACTGGCTTTGCCCATTCCCCTGATGATATTGCCAACCTTATTCAAATGGTAGGTGGTGCACCCTTAGTGATTAAACTGTTAGAAGGCACTCAAGGGCTAGGTGTAGTACTCTGTGAAACTAAAAAAGCAGCCGAATCTGTACTACAATCCTTTATGAAACTCAAACACCATATGATGGTGCAAGAATATATTAAAGAGGCAGCAGGTGCTGATATTCGCTGTTTTGTCATTGGTGGTAAAGTTGTTGCTGCCATGAAACGCCAAGCACAAGCAGGTGATTTTCGCTCTAACCTACACTGTGGTGGTACAGCTGAACCTATAAAAATCACTGCCAAAGAACGTGCAATAGCAGTCAAAGCAGCCAAAGTACTAGGCTTACATGTAGCAGGCGTTGATATTCTACGCTCCAATCGTGGGCCACTGGTAATGGAAGTAAACTCCTCACCCGGCTTAGAGGGTATTGAGGCAATAACTCAAAAAGATATTGCGAACTTAATGATTGAGTATTTAGAAAATAATTATATTAATAATAAAAAGCTAAAAAAATAACTTAACCATTGCTTAATTACTGGCTTAAGCCGATTGCTTTATTTGTAAAATCTGCCACTATACATGCCTTAAATTAACACACCTATAGAGGGATTTTTATGACCAAGAAAATGCGTAGAGAGCCTAGTAAGGCTAAACGTTTAGTTATGCAACCACAATTTCGTAGCTTTTCTGAAAAACCAGCCAAAGGTAAAGGCAGCTATAACCGTAAAGCCTCACGTAACAACCGTTATGATGAGGCTTTTGTTGCTTAACAAACTATTATTTTTATCCCCTCTTCTATAATTTCTTTATTGTTTCTCCCTTCTGATTACTTTTTGTTATTTATCTTCAATTTAGCAACACAACAAACAAATAAAAACCATCATCCATTAAGCTAAAGACTATTCCTTATTAAATCGGTAAAATAGTATCTTTCTTTATTAATAGCCGTTTTAATTGAGGTTACCATGTTCTATCGTGTTACTTGTGCAGGATTAACATTATTGTTAACTGCTTGCTCACAACCCGCTACAGATGCTTACACAGAGCAAACGGCTATTACAGTTGCACAAGAAAAGACTGTTGAGGCTAAAGTAACCCCACAACCTACTGTTAAACAAACAACGACAGAAGAACCAGAAGTTAGATTTTTAGCACCTACTCAAAGTTTTAATGCTTGGAAAGCTGATTTTAAAGATTTTGCTTTAGCCAAAGGAATTAATGAGCAAGTTTTTGAGCAAGCGTTTAATGGTGTAACACCCGACCCAGATGTGGTTAAAGCCGATTATAGTCAGCCAGAATTTACTCGCCCAGTTTGGGAGTATTTGAGTAGTGCCGTATCTGCCACTCGCATTACTAATGGCGAAAAGAAAATTCAAGAACACAAACAAACAATAGACGCTATTGAACAAACATATAGTGTTGACCAAGAAGTAATGGTGTCCATTTGGGGCATGGAAAGTGGTTACGGTGGCTTTACGGGTAATAAGAATGTTATTCGCTCACTGGCTACATTAGCTTATGAAGGTAGACGTATTAGTTTTGCAAGGGAGCAGTTAATTGCTGCTTTACAAATCTTACAAAATGGTGATGTAAACAGTAAGGATATGATTGGCTCATGGGCAGGGGCAATGGGGCAAACTCAATTTATTCCTACTACTTATTTAGCTTTAGCGGTTGATTTCGATAAAGATGGTCATCGTAATATTTGGACTTCTGTACCCGATGCCCTCGCCTCTACCGCTAACTACTTAAAAACATCAGGTTGGCAATACAAAGAAACATGGGGACACGAGGTTAAATTACCAACCAACTTTAACTATTACCTTACAGATATTAGCACTAAAAAGTCTGTTGCCGACTGGTCAGCAATGGGGGTAACGTTGGTTAATGGTCAGGCTATTGCTACTACAGAACACAGTTTACAAGCAGCGATTATTTTACCTGCAGGAGCCCGTGGTCCTGCTTTTATTGTGTATCGTAATTTCTTTGCTATTATGAAATATAATAACTCTACCTCTTATGCCTTAGCAGTAAGTTTATTAATGGATAATTTAAAAGGTAAAGCAGGCAAAGTTATAAGTAGTTGGCCTGTTGAAGATAAACCACTCTCCAGAACTGAACGCAAAGAATTACAAAGTTTACTTAATCAACATGGCTATAGTGCTGGTCATGCGGATGGCATTATTGGTGCTAATACCCGTCAAGCATTGCGTAGTTATCAACAAAGTATTGGCTTGCCTGCTGATGGTTACCCTAGCCATGAGTTGTTAAATAAACTCAAGGGTATTCATTAGTTATGCCTACAACAGATGATTTAGCTGCACTCTTCGAGCGGCTAAATCAATCAAAATTTCGTCGTAATATTGCCCTTAATGCTAAAGATTATTTTTACCTGCAACAAAAAGGTAAACAAATTATTACTCAGCATGCAGTTGAATTTATTGCACAACGCTTAGCGCCTGCACAGCCTGTTAATGATGGTAAACAAACCCCATGGAAAGGCCATCCCGTGTTTGTAGCACAACATGCTACAGCTACTTGTTGTCGAGGTTGTTTACAAAAATGGCATGGTATTCCTAAAAACCAACCATTAACCTCTGCACAACAGCAATATATTGTTACGGTTATCATGTACTGGTTAGACTTGGGTAAAGTAAAATCAATAAAAAATACTAGTCGGAATTTATCCTTGCTATAATATATAGCTTTCATCAATTATCTTTACTAGGCATTTAGTGTGGATTTAGCTTCTTTTATTGCTCAATATGGTTATATTGCTATCGTTTTAGGCGCTATCATTGAGGGTGAAACAGTAGCTGTATTAGGCGGCATAGCAGCTAATACTACGTTAAGTTTACCTATGGTCTATTTTATGGCTTTTATAGGTGCTTGGCTTTGCGATTCTGTATTATTTTTAGTGGGTCATTATTACGGCCCTGCTATCATCGAAAAGTTACCTAAGCATAAAGATAAGATCGAAAAAGTAGAAACAATGATTCGCAAACATGATTTACTCGCTATTGTGTGCTTACGTTTCCTTTATGGATTAAGGACTATCGGACCTATCTCTATTGGCATAGCTGGTGTGAATAGTGTACGATTTATTATCTGTAATGCAGTAGGCTCCGCACTATGGTCGTCTATCTTTGTAACTATTGGTTATAGTGCTGGTAGAATTTTTCAAGAGCAATTACAAAAAATAGGCAATAATCTTTTCCCTGTCATAGTAATTGCAATAGTTGTATTTAGTATTTTCTTCTTAATACGAACGGTTATAGGTAGACGTCATCGTCATACTAAAAAAACTAATAGTGAGTAAAATTAATAAGTGTAATTTATTTTTACCATGGTAAATAACACAGTTGGTCTTCATACAGTTAGGGTTTATAAAGTACCATGTCAGAAAAAATGATTAGCTATACGTTTCCTATTGCAGGCCAAACGCTTAGCATCCGTGAAGCATTAGCCAGTGTACCCGAGCAACTTTCTGAGTCAACTAAACAAGCACTAAAAGAACGCATCAAGAAATTGCTCAAACGTGAAAATGCAGCATTAGTTGCTCATTATTATGTAGACCCAGAACTACAAGCACTGGCTGATGAAACAGGCGGTTGCGTGGCTGACTCATTGGAAATGGCTCGTTTTGGCCGCGATAATCCTGCCAAAACGCTGATTGTGGCAGGCGTTCGATTTATGGGTGAAACAGCTAAAATACTTAGCCCTAATAAACGTATTTTAATGCCAGACCTTAATGCTACTTGTTCCCTTGACCTCGGTTGCCCTGCCGAAGATTTTATTAAATTCTGTGATAAACACCCTGACCGTACGGTTGTAGTCTATGCTAATACCAGTGCTAAAGTTAAAGCACGAGCTGATTGGGTGGTTACTTCTGCTATTGCCTTAGATATTGTTAAAGCACTGCATGAACAAGGTGAAAAAATTCTGTGGGCACCAGACCAACATCTAGGCAGCTATATCCAAGAGCAAACAGGTGCTGATATGCTGTTATGGCAAGGTAACTGTATTGTGCATGATGAGTTTAAAGGGATTGAATTAGAGCAAATGCGCCAGCAATACCCAGATGCCAAAATATTAGTACACCCTGAATCACCACAGTCTGTAGTAGAACAAGCAGATGTAGTAGGCTCTACAACCCAATTAATTAAAGCGGCTCAACAGTTATCCGATAAACGTTTTATTGTAGCCACTGATCGTGGTGTGCTTTATAAAATGAAACTAGCCGCCCCCAATAAAGAATTTTTTACCGCCCCTACTGCTGGTAATAGCGCTACTTGTAAAAGCTGTGCAATGTGTCCGTGGATGGCGATGAATACCCTACAAAATCTTGCTGATACCCTAGAGCAAGGGATTCATGAAATTCATGTAGAACAAACCATTGCTGAACGAGCCCAGTTAGGTATTAATCGTATGTTGGATTTTTCTACCAATAGACAAATTAATGTTAAAGCTAGTGGCGATCTTGCCAAAGACCAAGCCTTATTTAGCAATGTAGGTGCCGTATAATGAGCCACTATCAATCACCTATTGGTGTACCCTATCAACACGATTTAGAAGTAGCTATTGAACGCAATGTTAATGATGCACTCGCTGAAGATGTAGGCTATTGCGATTGGACAGGATTATTAGTACCAGAAGATATTCGCCAAGCCTGTATTATTGTTCGTGAGGAAGCGGTACTCTGTGGTTTACCTTGGTTTTATCGAGTATTACGCAAAGTCGATCCCCGTATTCAAATGATTGCTAACTATCAAGAAGGTCAATTAATGACCCGTGATAGTACCGTAATAGAATTACAAGGCCCTGCCCGTTCATTAATGACAGCAGAACGTACCGCTTTAAACTTCTTACAATTACTGTCAGGTGTTGCTACTGCTACTCGCTACCATGTTAAAGCAGTAGAAGGTAGTAAAATAGGTATTTATGATACCCGTAAAACCTTACCAGGCTTACGTTTAGCCCAAAAATATGCAGTTATTGTGGGCGGTGGCTATAATCAACGCTTAGCTTTATATGATGGTATTTTAATTAAAGAAAATCATATTGCAGGCGCTGGTGGCGTTGCTGAAGCATTACAAGCTGCGTTTGCATTAAATAGTAATGTAGAAATTCAAATTGAAGTTGAAACCTTAGAACAGTTACAAGTTGCGCTAGATAATGGTGCCACTTCTATTTTATTAGATAACTTTACCCATCAAGCTATGCAAAAAGCAGTTTCTATTGCCAAAGGTAAAGCAGTGCTAGAAGTATCTGGCGGGGTTGATTTCACCATGTTACAAGCCATTGCAGCCACAGGTGTAGATCGTATTTCAATTGGTGCACTGACTAAAAATGTAAGAGCTACTGATTATTCAATGAGATTAGTATGATATAGCAACAGCCTGTTAGTTAACCTAACAGGCTACTCAATATACATTACCTACGTTTATTGTATATTAATCAATATTAAGGTATTGCTTTTCGTTACCCATCACTAAATGAACACTAATTTTTTGTTCAGTTGCTGTATAAAATTCCTCAGTATAACCCTCTTGATCTGTTGTACCACGCTTACTAGTACCATCCTCAAAATAAGCAATATAATCATAATTTGCATAAGGCTGTTGGTCATCATCAATAAATTGAAATCGCTTATTGTATTTATCAACTGTTTCTATTGGCATATTAACCTCTATTAGATAGAATCTTATTTACTTTAAGATAACTTAATCAATAATTATCAGGAATAATAATTAATTCCAATGAAGAACATCTATTAGTAAAAAACGTATAGCAAATATTATGCTTAATTTTTTCATTCTGCTTCTTTTACTTTAATAATATAGGTTTTATTAAATTCAGTACCACTTCCAAATAATCCTGTTGGTACCATATCTCCCTTTATTATTATAGTTATATCTTCTGGTGTTTTTGGTATACCATGAATAATAAAGCTATTATAAAAATTATCCTTTTTTCGGTTTACTTCAAACCACAGCTCATCAGGTTTCATAGAAACCTCAAAACCTCCTGCTGATACAGGACCAGAACCTCCTGCAATATCTATTTCAGCATAATAATTCTGTCCTACTATAGCATTTGGCAGAGTATCAGGAGTAAAAACTGCTTTTGGAGTACAACTACTTAATAGCATAATTAGAATTATGATATTTACATAAAAAATAATGATCTTCTTTTTCATAAATACTAAGGTATTTTAGTAAATACCATTCCTCCATATGTATGCTTCAAGAACTCTCCCAAAGTTATATCATCTTTTAAGTATTGTTTCACATTTCCCCATGAAAACATCTCTAACTCAACCAATGTTGATAAGCTAGTTGTAGTAGTTACTTCTGCACCTAAAGGATCTGTCAATTTTGCTCTTTTAACTCTTAATTTATCATTCCATGTTATCCAGTGACTTTTAGCACTCATCCCTAAGAAAGTTACACCTCCTTTTAGCATTGCTCCTGATATTAAGGTAATTAAATGCTGACTATCTGGTTTTATATAATGATTTAACTGACAAACATCTGCTAAGTTACTATGCCAGCTATAAGAAATATTATCAAATAATGTCCTACAACCTATTTTATGAAACCATTTCTCTATTGTTTCTGCCAGTGTAATACTTGAAATATTAACCATAGGTCCTGTTGGTTTATCTATAGAAAAAGTAGTATCTGTATCCACTAAACTAGCTAAACTTATCCAATCTATAGCAGGTACTCTTGCCATACCTGTGTCTCTAAAAAAATTATCTGGATGCTTTGCTCCCTTACTAGGTTTAATTTTTAAGGAGCCTATTTTGGTTTCACCCGTTTCCCATAACTCCTTTATTACTTGCTGATAAATATCTGGTCGATCTTTTTGTAAACAGTAAAAGAACGATGCTGCACCACATAGCATAGATCTATCTTGCCAAGGATAAAATTTTACTCGATTTCTTTCCTGTTGAGATTTTAGTATAGCTTGATTTTTAGGATCAGTCTTAGGAAGAGTATAATCAATTATTAATTCTGGTGGCACTGGCCTAGTCATTCTAATTTTTAATTCTGCTTCAACCTTTTCTTTAGTAAAAGGATCAAGCGGATCACCTATAGGATGTTCTTTAGCTTCAAATATTCTGGGTTTTGAGGATATATTTAATTTATAAGTATTTACTTGCCCCTCTTCAGCTTTTTTAGTGTCTTGGGCTGTTTCAAAATATCCAAATTCCCTTGAAGCCCCCCATTCTTTATCTGTTGTTTGAAAACCCTTTAGCGGCATTATTGCGGTCATAGGGTCTTGATTCATCTTGATATAGTCAACACCCACTTTGCGATAGAGGTTGATAGAGAGTATATAGCAGGTTTCTGGTGGGTCGCTAATTTCTAGTGAGGGATGGGATTGAGTTTTATAATCTGCTTGTAATGGGCGTTTACCTGTAGGTCTTAAAGCATAAGTTTCGTTACCCGACCAGTCCGTTTTATACAGCTCCATATCATAGTAAAGATTTTCAGAAGCTGTATTAGTTTTTATATGCGCAGAAATAGTGTATATAGTCATTTTGCTTTACCTGTTAGGTTGTAAGGAATTAAGGTAATAACAAAATTAAGCATTGGGGATTATCCTTTTCCAATTATTAACCCCTAATAACTGCTAAATACTGAGGGCAAGTATAAGCAAGTAAAGCTGACCTGTTCTATTATGGGTGACCAAACCCATACTCTATTTATCTAGATATACTGTAATAATTAAACATCACCCTTTTATAAAAAACAAGCGTTTCGTAAATCAGTAGAGATTTCTTATAATATTTCCATTATACTATTGGCCAACAAGTTTATTACCACCATTTATACAGGCTTTAGCTGTTCTAATTGGAATAAGCAATTGATTTCATTCACTCAGCAGTAAGAAGACACGGATGAGTTACGCAGATTTCTTTATTTTATTAAGTGCCTATATTGGTGTTTTTGTTATATTGGGGCTATTCTCTTGTGCAGTTGCTAGACTCCTTAAGAGGAGCGATTTTAGCAATGTTACTAATGCACCTATTTCATCCAATAAGATTCTTTTAACCTTATCAGTTGCTTGTTCTATATTATTAATAATTCCATTAATTGTTATTTGTGTGGTTGACCATCAACACTTTATGCTGCAACAAAAATACTGTGTTTATACGACAGTAGATACGGTGACTTTTTTTCAGGTATTACATTACCCTTCACATCATGTGTTTTTAACCATTACAGGTGGGTTATTTACCGTTCTAGGTTATTGCTTAGGTATTATTACTTATAACATTGGTTATAAACGACAAGTGGCGATGTTCTCAATTGTTATTGTGAATATTATTAGCTTTGCTATATTTTTAGTAGTAATGCATGATATTGCCTTACTTACTGAGCATTTAATTAGCTTTTGTCAGACTTTATCTGTAAAACCATAGATTCTCACTATAACCTGTAATAGTGATATTACAGGTTTAGTTACTAATACTGATTACTTCCCCACATTTAATACTAACTTTTTAAACTTTAATGCTTGTGGTGACAAAAATTTACCCCTGCGTTGGATAAGCCCATAATGCCGTTTAGGAAAGTAGTGCTCCATCGAAATTCCTGTTATTTCAGGATCATCTAGCTGACAGGCTTCCGTCACAATAGCAATACCCAGCCCTGCTTTCACATAACGTTTAGCTGCCTCACTACTGGAAACAGTTAATCTAATCGGGCATTCTAGTTGATGTTGTTGAAAAATAAACCTTACCGCCCACCATGTATAGGAGTGTTCAGGGGGTACGATTAGACCATATTGGGCTATTTCTCTTAAAGTAATTTCCCCTTCAGTAAACTTAGTTAAGGGATGATTAACAGGAATAATCAAAATAGGTGAAAACTCAAAAATAGGATAGAACAATAGATCATCATTTTCTGTCGATAAACTACCAATGGCAAAATCAGCTTCATCTGACATTAATAGATTGGGGATATCTTTAACAATGGTAGATTGGGTAATAATCCGAATAGCTGGGTATTGTTGGCAGAATGTTTTTAAGATATCAGGTAGTAAGTTTAATAATGCTGTCTCCCCTCCTACAATCTTTAAGTCGCCATGACTTAGCTCTTCACGGCTATTCAAAAATTGCTCAGGTAAACTTTGCACGCTGGCCACAATGGGTTTGGCCATTTCATAAAGTTGTTTACCATCGGGGGTAATTTGAATTTTTGGCCCTTTGCGTTCAAATAGGATGGTGTTTAGGTGTTGCTCTAATGTTTGTACTTGCAGTGACAGCGCAGGTTGACTGGTTTCTAAATCTAATGCGGCACTGGAAAAGCTACCATTTTCCACCACTGAGCAAAATGCTCTGATCGCTTTAAAAAATTGTCCTTTATAGAAAGTTGTTTTATCTACTTTCATTACACACCACCAATTATTAATTTTTAGTATAGTTTAAATACCATTTATAAATTATCTTTTGCTTGCTGTCAATAGCCCATCCCTCTTAGCATACCCCCAACAACAATATAAAGTCTGGATGGAGATTGTCATGCCTATTAAAATAACTGAATCAATAAGCAATGAAGCACAACAAATAATTACTCCCAAAGCGCTTGAATTATTAGAGCAATTAGAAAGTCGTTTTGGTGCAAGACGTAGAGCATTAATGGCCGATCGCCAACAAAGACAAACGGTATTAGATCAAGGTGGCAGTTTAGATTTTTTAGCTGAAACTAAACATATTCGTGAAGGTGATTGGCAAGGTGCTTCTATTCCTGCTGACATTCAAGACAGACGGGTAGAAATCACTGGCCCTGTTGATCGTAAGATGATGATTAATGCCCTTAACTCGGGTGCTAAAGTATTTATGGCGGACTTAGAAGACGCCCATAGCCCTACTTGGCAAGCCACCATTGATGGGCAAATTAATTTACGTGATGCCATTAATGATGAGTTAACCTATCAAAGCCCTGAAGGTAAAAACTATCAAGTTAACCCAGAACATGCCATTTTAATGGTGCGTGTGCGCGGTTTACATATGGAAGAGAAACATGCGTTATTAAATGAGCAACGGGTAAGTGGTTGCTTGTTTGATTTAGCCGTGTTCTTAACCAATAATGCACAAAATGCCTTACAACGTAATAAAGGGTTGTATTTCTATATTCCTAAAACTGAACATTATTTAGAGGCGCGTTTATGGGCTGAGATATTTAGTTTTGCGGAAGAGTTTTTGGCTATTCCTCATGGCACTATACGTTGCACACTATTAATTGAAACCATTCCAGCGGCTTTCCAAATGGAAGAAATTCTATTTGAATTAAAAGACTATATCGTTGGTTTAAATGCAGGCCGTTGGGATTATATCTTTAACTTTATCAAACGCTTTAGAAATCATGCGGATAAAGTATTACCTGAGCGTGCGCAAGTAACCATGACCACTCACTTTTTAAGAAGTTACTCAAAACTATTAATTGAGGTATGTCACAAGCGTGGTGTGCATGCAATGGGTGGTATGGCAGCACAAATTCCTATTAAAAATGATCCTGAAGGTAATGCGCAAGCAGAAGAAAAGGTACGTAATGATAAATTACGTGAAGTACAAGATGGTCATGATGGTACATGGGTTGCTCACCCTGCTTTAGTACCCATTGCTAAGAAAGTATTTGATGAATATATGCCAACCGCTAATCAAATTACTAAACAGCAACCTACACTGAATATTACTGCACAGGACTTACTCTCTATCCCAGAGGGTACTATTACTGCCGAAGGTATTAGTATCAATGTAAGTGCAGCTATGCGTTACATTAAAGCATGGCTACAAGGAAGTGGGGCAGTTCCTATCTTTAATCTAATGGAAGATGCGGCTACTGCGGAAATTTCACGGGCACAATTATGGCAATGGATTCGTGTGGCTGGCTTAACCAGTACTGATGGTGAAGCTATTACTTTACAACGTGTTCAACAATTAATTGATAAAGAAGCAGCCTACTTAAAAGAAAATACAGCTACCAATGAACATCAAAGTATTGAACAAGCAGCAACAATTATTCGTCAGTTAGTAGCCAATGATAGCTTTGAAGAATTTTTAACAACCCCAGCCTATGAGCTGATTTAACTTAAACCACAAACCTGTAGTACAACAATAATGAGTTGAGGAAATAACAATGATCAAACAACAAGTTGAAGCCTTAAAAAAAGACTGGGCAGAAAATCCAAGATGGAAAAATATTACTCGCCCTTATAGTGCTGAAGATGTAGTAAGACTGAGAGGCAGTGTACAAGTTGAATATACGCTCGCTAAAAAAGGCGCTGAAAAATTATGGGGCTTATTAAATGGTGGAGCTAAAAAAGGTTATGTTAACTCCTTAGGTGCATTAACAGGTGGCCAAGCTTTACAGCAAGCGAAAGCAGGTATTGAGGCAATTTATTTATCAGGCTGGCAGGTAGCGGCTGATGCTAATACTTCAGAAACGATGTACCCTGACCAATCTTTATATGCCTACGATTCTGTACCACAAATTGTACGTCGCATGAACAATACTTTTAAACGTGCTGATGAAATTCAATGGAAAGCGATTTGTGATGGCAAACTGGCAGAAGATAAAGCAATTGATTATTTCTTACCTATCGTAGCTGATGCCGAAGCTGGTTTTGGTGGTGTACTCAATGCCTTTGAGTTAATGAAGAATATGATTGCTAATGGTGCTGCAGGTGTTCACTTTGAAGACCAATTATCAGCAGTTAAAAAATGTGGTCATATGGGCGGTAAGGTAATTGTACCTACTCAAGAAGCAATTCAAAAATTAGTTTCTGCCCGTTTAGCGGCAGACGTAATGGGTGTACCTACTATTGTTCTAGCACGTACGGATGCTAATGCGGCTGATCTATTAACTTCTGATGCAGATCCATACGATCAACCCTTTATTGTAGGTCAACGTACGCCAGAAGGTTTCTATAAAACACGTGCGGGTATCGATCAAGCAATTGCACGTGGCTTAGCCTATGCACCTTATGCTGATTTATTATGGTGTGAAACAGCTACACCTAATTTAGATGAAGCTAGAAAGTTTGCTGAAGCTATTCGTGCTAAGTTCCCAGATAAACTATTGGCTTATAACTGCTCACCTTCTTTCAACTGGAAGAAGAATTTGGATGATGCTACTATTGCTAAATTCCAGCAAGAAATTGCGGACATGGGTTACCAATATCAATTTATTACCTTAGCTGGTATTCATAATATGTGGTACAACATGTTTGATCTAGCGTATCATTATGCTAGAGGCGAAGGTATGAAACACTATGTAGAACGCGTACAAGAGCTTGAATTTGCTGCTCAAGAACGTGGCTATACTTTCGCAGCCCATCAACAAGAAGTGGGCGCAGGTTATTTTGATGATGTGACAACAGTTATTCAAGGTGGTGAATCTTCTGTAACAGCATTAACGGGCTCTACTGAAGAACATCAGTTTTAACCCAAATACTACACCCAACTAGAGTGGGTTGGGTGTAGTATACTAATAAGAGCCTAACTCAGTAGGCGTAATAACAATAACAGGAAGGCTATGGAACTTACCGCACAAGCATTAGCTGATTTAATTCTAGCTGGCTTTAATCGCCATTTTAGAATTTTTACAGTTTATAATAAAAAAGCGGCACGTTATTTTGCAAAATCTTTATTTCAAGAAGCCTATCAAGCCTCTATTGAGCAAATCGATTTATACGACACACGCGTACAAGAGTGTCTTGATACTATTCGCGCTACTTTTAAAATTGATGTGTTAGATGAAGAACTATGGCAAGCCGTTAAAATAGCTTATATGCATAAGCTTTATAATCACTTGCAACCTGAGCTAGCAGAGAGTTTTTATAATTCTGTATTCTGCCAATTATTTAATCGCCATTATTATAATAATGATTATATTTTTTTTAACGCAGCTATTCATACCAAAGATATTCAAACGCGCTACCCTGATTATCGTAGCTATTACCCTACTGAAAATGATTTCACTAAAGAAGTTGAAAAATTATTAACAGAAATCCCTATTAAATTATCTTATGAAGATTTAGCTAGGGATACTGCACGGGTTGCGGCTGCTATTACGGAATATCAAAAACAATTTTCTAGTCTTAACAACTTTTTTCAAATTAATATCCTAACCCCTGTGTTCTATCGCAATAAGGGGGCTTACTGTATTGGTAGAATGGTTAATAACAATAAAATCTACCCTTTTGTTATCTCGTTGTTAACCCGTAATGACAGACTTTATGTAGATGCTTTTTTAGATGATGAATATGATATTTCTAATATCTTTAGTTTTGCACGGGTTTATTTTAAAGTAGATTTTCCTGTACCTTCTGCATTAGTGCGTTTCTTAAGAACACTACTCCCCAATAAAACCATTGCTGATTTATACACAGCGCTTGGTTTTCATAAGCAAGGTAAAAATGAATTCTATCGTGCCTTTATTTATCATTTACGTCATTCCACTGATAATTTTATTATTGCCCCTGGTATTGAGGGCATGGTGATGAATGTATTTACACTACCCTCTTATCCTTATGTATTTAAGCTGATAAAAGACCCTAGCCATATTAAAAAAGATATTCAACCTAAAGTGGTTAAAGACTGTTATCAATTGGTAAAACGTAAGGATCGGGTAGGTCGTATGGCTGACGTTTGGGAATTTTCCCATGTAGCCTTTCCATTAAATCGTTTTTCGGAACAATGTTTAACACAGTTACAGCAAACCTGCACTGATAGCCTAAGTATCGAAGGTGATTATTTAATTATTAAACACCTTTACATTGAAAGGCGGATGATCCCCCTTAATATCTATATCAACCAAGTAGATGATAAAGAACAACAACGTATTCTTAAAGAATATGGTCATGCTATTAAAGACATAGCTAATGCAGGTTTGTTTGCAGGTGATTTATTAATCAAAAACTTTGGGGTGACTAATCATGGTCGGGTAGTATTTTATGACTATGATGAAATTGTTCCTATGGAGCAATGTAACTTTAGAAAAATCCCTAAACCACAAACAGAAGAACAAGAAATGGCTTCTGAGCCTTGGTACACAGTTGGAGAAAATGATATTTTTCCAGAGGAATTTGAGTTTTATTTAATTACTGATCCCACCCAAAAACAATACTTTAAAAACAGTCATGGTGATTTACTTCAAGCCAGCTATTGGCAACACGTACAGCAAAACCTTAATAAAGGTGTACTGCCAGATGTATTTCCTTATAACTTGGAAAAACGTTTTACATTATAGCTTTACCACACCCTAACTAAAGCAATTATTTTAATAAATATACTCACAGAAAAATAATGATGAGAAATATTTTTGGCTAAATTATAAGGTTATACTTTGAGTCTCTCTCTTGTTGGCTTGGCGTTATTTATTAATATAGATGCAACTGGCCATTCCCTTTTCATTTATAATCGCTTATTAATTCGTTTTACTATTTTATTTTTTCTTAAACACATTGGTAAAGAAATATTATCACTCACAACTAATAACTCTGTCCCCTTTCTTTTTTCTGCAGCTGTATAACCTAAATAAAAATTATAGCGTTTATTACAACTATACAAATTTTTTATATCCTGTTCATTATCTGAAGTTAAAATCCACGGATAATCAAAATCCATTAGAAATTTAGCTAAGTACTGGTGTTCCTTTAAGGTATAAAAGTTTTCATACAGTAATTTCCCTTTCTTATAGTAAGGAGGATCAATACAAAATAAACCTTGTTTATTTGCTATATCTTTCTCGATAGTCTGAACAAAATCAATAGCATCTAAATTATAGATATGTATCTTTTCTCGATACTGCGCTACTTTAAGGATACGTTTAATAAGATTCGTCTTATTAAAACGACAATCTATCTTGTATTCACTTTCTTGCTGATAGCCACCAATAGGGCCACCTTTTAGAATACCAGAACGATTTGTCCTATTTAAAAAGAAAGAAGAAAAACCTAATACCAAAGAATCTACCTTAGCTTTACTTTGTTGAATTTCTTTTTGTCTATACCATTCATCCATCGTTACTTCAACAGACTGTATTCTATTAATAAAATTCTCTGTATCATTTAATATGGAATACCAAAATGCCCATATTGAGCGGTCTAGATCATTTAAAAAGACTTCATTAACATGACCTTCAAACAATAATGACAAAGCAAGCCCTGCACCACCAGCATAAGGCTCAATATAATATCCATTATTCAAATTATTATGATAAAGAATGGCATTAACCATCTCCATAATAGATGATTTACCACCGGGGTATCTTAGGGGGGAGTCTGTAACCGGCATAATCTATTTCTTTATGAAAACAGAGAAAAAGTAAGTTATCTTAGAACGTTTAATTATAAAAAGTTCAAATATTACTTATTTCCAATTCTTCTTTCGCCTTCAAATATATATCCTTCTATTAAAAAAAGGATTAAAGTAGCCTTATAGAAGCTTTACAAATCAAGCACTAAAGCTATTCACTTTAAATCCTTATAAAGTTTGATTCTATAAATTAGTTTTTCCATCAGAAAAAAAGTTATTAGTATATAACTAATAATTATAACTACATCTTTGATATATAAGAAACCAATCACAATTTTTAAGATTTTATACAGCTTTATTTTAATCAATTTACAGTAATATTATAAATCATTTGCTCTCAAACAACCATTTAAAAAATTGTCTGAAAGCAATAAAAAACCACACTGTTAAAAAAAATTACTTAAAAAAGCCAATTATTGGCTTTTTATCCATAATGTTCTTCTTCATAATCTTCAAGTTGCATACCAACCAATTGTTTTGTGCCAGCAATATTTTGTTCTGACTTTAACTTAATCATTAACCTCAAATCATTGGCCGAATCGGCACAAGCCAATGCAGACTCATAGCTAATTAGTCCTCGCTCAAATAAATCAAACAGTGACTGATCAAATGTTTGCATACCCAACTCAACTGAACGAGACATAATACCTTTAAGCTCTGTTACTTGCCCAGTACGAATCATATCTGAAACAATAGGTGTATTAAGTAATACTTCTATAGCCGCATGTCTGCCCTTTTCTTCTTTATCTGCAACTAATTGTTGTGCAACAATGGCTCGTAGATTTAAAGAAAGGTCTAACATAACTTGTGCATGACGTTCCGTTGCAAAGAAACTAATAATTCTATCCAATGCCTGATTAGCATTATTAGCATGGAGTGTAGCCAAACAGAGATGCCCTGTTTCAGCAAATGCTAATGCATATTCCATTGTTTGCCGCGTACGCACCTCACCGATCATAATAACGTCGGGAGCCTGCCGAAGCGTGTTTTTTAATGCTACTTCAAATGACTCAGTATCTAGCCCCACCTCACGTTGAGTAACAATACAATTTTTATTAGCAAATAAGTACTCCACAGGATCTTCAATAGAAATAATATGCCCTGTTGAGTGAGTATTACGATAATCCACCATAGCTGCTAAAGAAGTTGACTTACCTGCACCTGTTGCCCCCACAAACAGTACTAGGCCACGTTTAACCATAGCCAACTCTTTAACAACTTTAGGTAACTGCAAATTATCAATACTAGGTATATCCGTAACAATGCGCCTTAATACCATACCCACCATACTTCTTTGTATATAAGCACTTACACGAAATCGCCCTACATTTGGATAGCTCACTGCAAAATTACATTCTTGTGTTGCAGCAAATTCTTTTTGTAAACGCTCTGTCATGATTGAGCGCACAAGTTTTTTTAATACATCATTTGTTAATTTGTTTACAGGTAATGGCATTAATCTCCCATCAACCTTTATAGTAGGTGGAATTCCAACGGTTAAAAACATATCAGACGCTTTTTTATCCACCATAAACTTTAATAATTTCTCAACTTCCATTATAAAACCTACACATAAATTCAAAGACAAAGAAACACCAACTGCCCCTCAGGCCAGTTTTATAAAAGGGGATTTTGTAGATTTACGGATAACAATTAATTATTATTAATAGTATTTATGCCCTTATATTATTTCCTCACTAAATAAGCCTCTACCAACTCAGGCCTTTAAAAGATGCTTATCTCACCCAACATCACCCTTAACTCATTCTAGGCAAGATAAGCAGATATCATGCAGCTCCTTTTTCTTGTGCTGCTTTTAATAGTTTTATAAAACTTAAGCCAATCTCTTGAGATAAATCCAGCAATGGCCCCTTAGCTGTTGCCATAGCATTTACCAGACTACCTTCTTTATGTAATTTAACAGCCTTACCAGCACACATATGAAACTCTGCATGTTTTTGTTTTAATAACTCATACTCAGGCATGCCTTCGTACTTTTTTCCTAAACTATAAATCCATTGCCCAACATTACAAAGATTATCTGCTGTTACTTTAGTGAATTCGTAGTCTCCCACTCTACGCTCGAGTACTGCAACAAACCAATTTTCACGCCAGTCAATATGAGACTTAATAGCATCACCAATATAAAGTCCATTTAACATCATCTTATCTTTTGGTACAGTTAAAGGCTCATCCTTTCCTTTAATCAACCCCTCTAGCCAAGCTTCTAAGCTCATATTTTCCCTCCAATGAACTATTTACTTGCTCTAATATTTTTAAAATATAAATTTAAGTCCATAACAAAATTTGTAAATAAAGTAATCATATTTTTCAATATGATTACTTCTCTTATATTTGAAAACTAAATAAGAAGTGTATACTGCTTAAAACTATTAAAACTGAAGACCAGTCTCTATGTCGTGTAAGCTTCTACGAGCTAAGGCAAGATTAGATTTACTTTTATCTAACACAAAATAAAGGAAGATGTCTGGCTTTGAATGCATTGGACGAATAATGTGATATTGCTTACCTAAAGTAATTAACATATCTTCAATATAATCATCTAGCTTTAATGAGCGCATGGTTTTTAATTTAGCTCTTACTACCTCAGTATTACCTGCACAAGCTAATTCAATATCTAAACCAGCGCCAGCTTGCCCTAATACCATACCACTCTCAGAATCTACTAACGCAGCAACTAATGCTCCATCTGTTGTTAATAAACTCTCTAATGATTGTTTAATATTAGACGCCATTTTTTCCTCCAAACTTATATTAATAACTAAATGATGCGATCAATTATAGAAGCATTACCCTGTAAAATATCCACAACAGATTTAGCGCTATGAATAACTCTACCCAGTATTGCTTTTTTTGAGGCAACAATATTGAGGATCATTGGAAATGCTTCATGGCAAATATCCATTATAAGGACATAGCCATTATCACTTTCAATAATCATACTATGGTACTTTGTTCCTGTATTTGTTTCTTCAACCGACAAATTACCAATAGCAGACAAAGAACTAGCCATTGCCGCTAGCTTCGATGATTCAACTTGCTCAGTAGAATGAATAGCTACAGAAAAACCATCTTCTGTAGTTACCAAAGCAGTCTCTATTCCATTGTCTGCTTCTACTAGCTCTTTCAACAATTTATCAGCAGATACCTTTAATACTTTAGGTATTTCTGCTACTTTTTCTTTACTCATTTAACACCATCCACTACATCTTTTTTTGAATCTACGCATATAACTGTGTTAGCAATAGCTCTAAAACAAATAAAACATCTTGTTTCTCACGCACATCTGCAGGTACAACAGGGCATATCACCCCCTGAGATGCTAGATAACGAGCAAATTCATTAACTCTTGCTACATTATTCTTATTAGTTTTGCTAATACATACCACACAAGCCGTTTCTTCAATTAATTGGCTAAAATTCTCTAAATAAATAGATAAATCTTTAAAAGGATCTTTTCTTGTGTCATCCACTAAAATAATTAATCCTAAAGCTCCTTTAGATAACACCTTCCACATAAAAGAAAAACGCTCTTGCCCAGGTGTACCATAAATTCTCAGCCGCTCTTCTGCACTTAAGGAAACCTCACCATAATCAAAAGCAACCGTTGTTTTTTCTTTATCTACAGAATTATCAGTATTCATTACATCTGTAGACATGGGTTCAATTTCACTTACTGATGCAATAGCAGTAGTCTTACCAGCTCCCATCGACCCAGTAATAATTATTTTATGCTCTATCATTAATTACACTAATTCCAAAAAAGTCCTAAACGATTACGAATTTTATCTAACAAACCTCTTTTACTTGAAACATCAGCAGCATTTACATGCTCATTATTTTGAGTAACAGAACTATTAATAGATATATATTCGGCACACCCAGCATTCACAACTAAATCCACAAAGCAACGACATATTTCTTCGGATTTTCTGGAGATACTAACCAGCTCCTCAACTCCCATAGGACGTTTACTTAATAATGCAGATAAAATAGGATAAGCTGTATTTTTTGCAATAATTTCTGCTGTTGGCCATTGCAAAAGCTTTAACTTTTTAGAATTATTTGAAATAACATTATTATTTTTAATTGACTGATTAGAAAGTTGTGTTAAAACATCTTCAACAGTTTTTAATTTATCTATCAAACTTGTTGCTTTTAATGGTGTTTCAACATAAATAATATGGTAATTATCATTACAGAAGTCATTATTAAATGATAGAACAACTTTAATATTATTTGGAATAACCTGCAGGGCATCACTATCTGTATCTTTTCCAACAACGAGTAAATTGCTATCTATTCCATCACTACTCACCCATTTTGCATTTCCTCTACTGTTATAAAGCACAATAATAGACTGCAAAAAGATATGATCTCTATTACTTAAAGATAATGTTGAATAATATACTGTTTTCATTTCAGTTTAAAACTGGCCTAAAAACCAACTCTCCCTGCAGAACAAAGTTAGCAAGCTTTTAGGCCATTCCCCCCCCCGAGGTAATTAAAACTATAATTAAGCTTAAACTTTTAAATAGAAAATATGTAACATGCTTGAAAGAATTTAATAATCCTTAGCTTATTCTCTGAACTTTCTGTTGAAACTTTCCCATCAAAAGAAAACTTCTACCCTCTTTAAGTTTTGAAAAAGAATAACAAATAAAATCGCTCTTGGCCAGAATATTTTAATTTTTTTAACTTTCAATAAAATCAATTAGTTACATTCAAAAAGCACTCTTTTCCAGCCCTAAAAAAACAAACTTTTTAATCACTAACTTTTTGATATATATATATTTAATTTGTAAAATTAGCTTAATTTTATTTAAAAACTAATTATTTTTTATTTTTCTTTAATTATTTTCATGATGCTCTTTTTTATTAATATATTAATAAAAAACCAAACAATTTTTACTTGGCTTTTTTATTGCTAAAATCAGTTAATTTTATTTATTAAACTGAATATAAACACTTGCCCTTATACCATCTCGTTCTGTATCTATCTCTTTACTTATCCACTCTGATGAAAGGATTTGTTTTGTAGCCTCCCATTTAAATGGTTGCTGGCTATAGGGATTGTTAGCTTTATCGCCTAAGTTAGTTAAAAATACAGGGACTTGTTGTTTAGTAATAGCTGCTTGTTTAATTTTTAGCTTGGCATTAATTAACCAGAGGTAGTTATTAAGGTCGTAAAAACGATGTAAGTAGGGTGTAAATTCGTCTTCCTCTAAACTTAAACCTGCTAGTAAATTAGTGGCTCCATACTTTTTATAAAGTTGCTCTATACTAAGGGTTGTTTTTGGAAAGCTTTTATCAGTTTGATATTGTTGTGCTGCATCTGGTAGGGTTAGATTAGCTTTATAAATAATTTTTTGCATCTGTTGATAAACTAAGTTCATTGTTACGTTTTTATCTATTTTTAGGGGGTAGCCTAACTTTCTAGCTTGCTCTAAATATTGTTTGGATTGTTTATAAAAGCCTATTTTATACATGTCATCGATAGTTTGTTGGAGACTTCGCTCGTTAGTAAAATAATAAAACAATAATACAAACTGCTGCTCTTTTTTAACAATATCAGCAAAGCTTTGTTGTTGTTTATCGGATAAAGGTTGGAGTAACTTAATAAGTTGCGGATCATCTAAATAAGAGGCTACTTGTGGGCTATCTAATAACGCTTGTAAGGTATGATAACTGATTGATAGTTGCCTTACTGCAATCATTCCTCCAATAAGATAATCACCACCTAATAATTTATCTTTAGCAAAATCAATTTCTTGTTGGATAATAGTTAAACCTTGTTTAACTCGTCCCTCATTTATCTCAAAAACTGCCTGCGCTAAGTTTAATTGGGACGCAAACAGTATATAGTGATAAGGTGCTAATGGCATTTCAACAACACTACTATAAGCCTGAAAATTAGGTAGTTTTATTAAGTTTTGATAACGTGCTAATAGTATTTTATTTTTTTCTATTAATTGAATTAACCGTTCTTTATCTTTTAGCACTTCTTCAACACAATATTGTTTGGCTAGTGATGCACAAGGAAATTGATATTTACCCAGCAAAAAATGTAACTCATAGTTTTTACCAAAATAATTTTCAGGCGTATCAAACTGTTCAAGTAAGCTATTATCATTATTTTTTACTGCTTGTTGTAATAAGCGGTTGTTATTAAGAATTACCCGTTTAGCAACAGTAAAAAGGTTTTCACTTTTTGGCCCATTAATGCTGAGTAATGATACATAGCCATTTTGCTCCATTGCTTTTTCATCAATATCTGACACTACTAATAGTTGCTTTACTTCTGGCAATAAAGATATCTTACTTGTCTCTTGTGCAATGACAGGTGTGATAATAAATAGTCCTGCCATTAGTATTTTTCTTATCTGCATAGATAAGCTCCCTTTTTGACTATAACCTAATTTATTAACTATTTTTTATTAGATAGGTAGTTATATCATAAAGTATATAACTAAGATAATTATGAAACTTATTTTTGATCAAAAAATTCTTGGCTTTTTATTCTTTTATTTAATCGATAGGGGCTAAATACAATAAGAAATGAAGAAGATAAGGAGCCAAATAAGAACAAGCTTGATCTAAAAATATAGATCAAGCTTGTAATACGTTGTCAGCTAGTTAGATTAGAACTGTATTTTAGCACTAACATCAACTAAACTTCTACGGGCCAATGCAAGATTTGATTTAGCTCTATCTAATACAATGTATAAGAAAATATCTGGTTTATTTTCTAATGGACGAATAATATGATATTGCTTACCTAAAGTGATTAGAATATCTTCGATAAAGTCATTAAGTTGTAATGATTTCATGGTTTTAAGTTTTGCACGAACTACTTCTGTATTACCCGCACAAGCTAATTCAATATCAACACCTGAACCAGCATTACCTAGCATCATACCGCTTGAAGAATCTACCAATGCAGCACACATTGCACCATCAATACTTAATAAACTATCTAAAGACTCTTGAATGTTAGACATTTGTTTCTCCTATTAATAAATTAAAAAAAATTACACTCTGCTTTTAACTAAATTTTTTGTTAAAAGCATCTACTACACCCCTGGCATGATAAAGCAACTGCCCTAAAACAGTATTTTTTGAAGCTACAATATTAAGAATCATTGGAAATTTATCACAAGCCACATCCATAATTACGATATAACCACGGTCGCTTTCAATAATAAGACTCTGATAATGTGTGCCCAAATTAGACTCAGAAACTGACATATTACTAATAGCTGACATTGAGCTTGCCATTGCTGCTAATTTTGACGAATCAACTTCACCAACTGATTCTACTGCAACTTCAAATCCATCCTCAGTTGTTAAAATAGCACTTTCAATACCACAATCTGTTTGCATCAATTGGTTTAAGATTTTGGCAGAAATCATTTGAACTACTTTTGGAATAACGACTTGTTGATTTTCACTCATTTACCATTACTCATAAATTAATTATTACTTGGATTTATCAATTACACATATAATTGAGTAAACAATAAATCCAATACCATAAGTACATCTTCTTTTTCACGTATATCGACGGCCACAACAGGACAAACTAATCCTCTCTGCCCTATAAAAGAAGCAAACTCATTAACACGAGATGTATTGCTTTTATCAATTTTTGTAAGACAAATCACACAGCTTTTTTCACTGATTAATTGCTTAAAATTTTCTAAATAAATACACAAATCACTAAACGGATCTGGTCGTGTATTATCAACAAGAATGATTAGTCCCAAAGCGCCTTTTGCTAAAACTTTCCACATAAAAGAAAATCTTTCTTGCCCTGGTGTCCCATAAACTCTAAGCCGTTCACCTTCTGCTATAGTCACCTGACCATAATCAAATGCTACGGTTGTCTTTTCTTTGTCAACAGTCGCATCTGTATTAGTCACATCTGTAGAAACAGGTGTAATTTCACTGACAGCCGCAATTGCTGTTGTTTTGCCAGCGCCTACTGTGCCTGTAATAAGTATCTTATGTTCGATCATCATTATTTCAATAATCCTAAACCAGCTCGAATTCTGTCTAAAAATCCTCTTTTAGGCGCATCGCTAGTCTTTGGTTGTTCAAGTTTTTGCATTGCATCTTCAGCAAGATAGGCAGCATCTCCGCTATCAAGCACTTGCGCAATAAAGGAATAACAAATATCTTCTGGTTTTCTAGAAATATCAGCTAGCTCTTGTAATGTCATTGCGCGCTTGCTTAATAGTGCTGACAGAATTGGATAAACATTATTAGTAGCAAGCACTTCGGCTCTAGGCCACTGCAATAAAACTACCCTGTTGCTCGGCATTTCTTGAGCTTTATAATCACCATTATCTAGCCCTTTTAACGCACTTTCTGCTTGACTGATCTTATCAATAAGTTCTGTTGCTTTGATTGGGCTAGCAATATAGAAAATCTTGCAGTTCTTTCTTTGAATATCAATATTAAATGATAGAGCTACCTCTACATGCTCAGGTATAGCTAATACCTGCTCCTTCGTAGCCTCTTTACCAATTATTAATATATCGTATTGGGTGTCATCTTGAGTCCATGATGCATTACCTCTTGTATTGTACATAACAAGAATAGAATGCAAAAATATTCGCTCACGACTTGTCAGAGATAATGTTGAATAACGTACCATTTCTATTTCCAAACTTAAAAATCAAACCAAATAACTAGCGCTAGTTACAAAACCTTAAACTATCCTTAGTAGGTGGTGATACTCCTATTGTTACTAGCTAATTAGGGAAAATTAAGCTCTCTATGAAACAATACCTTACAACATCACTTTCCATTTCTAAAAACTACAGATTGTTTAATAGCTAATTTCCAAGGTAAAAATTAGGTATGGAAATATAGTAAAGAACTAAAAACATAAAATTTATGTTTTTATGACTTAAGTCATAGTTATTAAACAAACGGCATGATAAGCAATTTAATACAAAATGTAAATACCATATGGTAATAGATATTTTTTATTTACTTTTCATTATCTTGCATTTTTAGCTTTTCTAACAACGTTTCAATAGTAGTAAAACGTTCTTCTGCTTTCTCCATAGGTATTTGGAATTTAAAGGTAGTACCACCTTCAAATTTATAGCGATTAGGTTGGCTTTGGATCAGTTTAATCAGTGTTAATGGATCAACACTGGTATTAGCTGAAAACTCTACTTTACCACCTTGGGGACCTGCATCTATTTTAGTAATGCCTAGTTGTTCTGCCTCTATTTTTAGGCGTGTTTGTCTAATAAGATTTTTTAGTGGTTCAGGTAGTAAACCAAAACGGTCTATCATTTCCACTTGCAACTCTTTTAGTTCATCTTCACTGGCTGCTGATGCAATACGCTTATAAAGAATTAAACGATTATGCACATCAGGTAAGTAATCCTCTGGAATTAACGCAGGTAGCCGTAGGTTAATATCAATACCTGTACCCAGTGGTTGTTCTAGGCTTGGCTCTTCTCCTTTTTGAATCGCTTTAACAGCACGCTCTAACATATCCATATAGAGTGAGAAGCCCACCGCTTGGATTTGACCACTTTGTCCCTCACCTAACAGCTCACCCGCACCACGTATTTCCATATCGTGAGTGGCCAACACAAAACCTGCACCTAAGTCTTGAGCATTAGCAATAGCTTCTAGGCGCTTTTGTGCATCATCCGTCATGCTCTTTTTAGAAGGTGTTAGTAAGTAGGCATAAGCTTGGTGATGGCTACGCCCTACTCGACCACGCAGTTGGTGAAGTTGTGCTAAACCAAATTTATCTGCTCGCTCAATAACAATAGTATTAGCACTAGGTACATCGATACCTGTTTCAATAATAGTAGAAGCAACTAGCACATTAAAACGTTTATGGTAGAAGTCTGCCATTACTTGTTCTAATTCGCGCTCACGCATTTGGCCATGCCCTATTCCTATTCTAGCTTCAGGTACTAACTCCGCTAAATCAGCTGCACATTTTTCAATGGTTTTAACATCATTATGTAAATAATAAACCTGTCCACCACGTAATAACTCACGTAGTAAGGCTTCTTTAATTACAGCATTTTGCTGTTCCATCACAAAAGTACGCACAGATAAACGACGCGCAGGTGGTGTTGCAATAATGGATAAATCACGCATACCCGACATAGCCATATTTAAGGTACGGGGGATAGGTGTTGCGGTCATGGTAAGTACATCAACTTCACTACGTAATGCTTTGAGACGTTCTTTTTGACGTACCCCAAAGCGATGTTCCTCATCAATCACCACTAAACCAAGATTTTTAAATTTAACATCTTCTTGTAATAGTTTATGCGTTCCTATCACAATATCTATTCTGCCTTCAGCCAATTCCTCTACCGCTTTATTGATTTCTTTGGTAGATTTAAAACGACTTAATACTTCAACTTTAACAGGCCAGTCAGCAAAGCGGTCACGAAAACTATTATAGTGTTGTTGTGCTAGCAAGGTAGTAGGCACTAATACCGCCACTTGCTTACCACTTTGCACAGCAATAAAAGCAGCACGAATAGCCACTTCTGTTTTACCAAAACCAACATCGCCACAAATTAAGCGATCCATTGGTTTACCTGCTGTCATATCTTCTACAACAGCATCAATAGCTGTTTGTTGATCCACTGTTTCTTCAAAGGGGAAGCCAGCCACAAAAGCAGCATAATCTGTTTCAGGTTTGGTAAAAGCAAAACCTTTACGAGCAGCACGACGGGCATAAATATCTAATAGTTCAGCCGCTACATCTCGTACTTGTTCAGCGGCTTTACGACGTGCTTTTTGCCATTGCTCTGAACCTAAGCGATGTAGTGGTGCTAATTCATCATCTGCCCCTGTATAGCGAGCAATCAAATGTAAGTTTGCAACAGGTACGTAAAGTTTTGCACCCTCTGCATATTCAAGCATTAAAAATTCTTGTGGTTGCTCTTCTACTTCTAAGGTAACTAATCCTTGATAACGACCTACCCCATGGTCAATATGAACAACAGGTGCACCTTCCCTTAATTCAGTGAGGTTCTTAACAATATTTTCATTGGTTACTTCACCGCGTTTTTGACGGCGGCGACGCTGCATAATTTTTTGCCCAAATAATGGCGCTTCAGCAATTAAAGCAATTGCTGGTTTTGCTAACACTAACCCCTCATCAAGATTAGCAATCGTAATAGCTATTGGCTCAGAACTGTCAACAAAAGCTTGCCAACTTGGTACTTCTGTTGGGCGGATTTTTAACCGTGCCAATAGTTCTAATACAACTTCACGACGACCTGCTGTTTCTGCTGTAAATAATAGTCGGCCATCAAATTGTTCAATAAACTGGCGTAACTTACCAAGTGGTTCAGTAGCACGTGACTCAACGGCTAAATCTGGTAGTGGTTCAACAGCAAAGTTTTGTTTATTATTACCTTGTTCTACTGTAGTTGCTTGTACCACAATTCTAGGCCATTTCTTTAATTGCCCAAAACATTCGTCAACCGCTAAAAATAATTGCTTAGGCTCTAGAATAGGTCTTTCAATATCGTAGCGACGATCTTCATAGCGGTTTTTGACATCACGCCAAAAATGTTCACTGGCCTCCTCTACCTTAGGTAAGGAGAACACTTGAGTATCATCAGGTAAATAATCAAATAAGGTAGCCGTTTGTTCAAAAAACAAGGGGGCATAGTATTCAATGCCTGAAGGCGTAATACCTGTTGCTAAATCTTGGTAAATAGGACAGCGACGATAGTCCACATCAAACTGATCTTTAAAACGTTGTCTAAACTCTTTGATCGCTTGCTTATCTAACGGAAACTCATGGGCTGGTAGCAGGTCAATACTATCTACTTTATCAATAGAGCGTTGTGTTTCAGGGTCAAAGGTACGTAATGTTTCTATTTCATCATCAAATAAATCAATACGATAAGGCACATTACTGCCCATCGGAAATAAATCAAATAAAGCACCACGTACAGCAAACTCACCATGTTCATACACTGTATCAACACAGCGATAACCTGCATTTTCTAGGCGACTGCGCATTTCCTCAACATTTATTTTATCGCCTATTTTCACCACTAAGCCACTGCCTAATATGAATGAAACAGGGGCAATGCGTTGTAATACGGTGGTGATGGGTACAACTAAAATACCTTGCTTAACACTAGGTAGCCGATAAAGTGTTGCAATACGTTGTGAAATAATATCTTGATGTGGTGAGAACACATCATAAGGTAGGGTTTCCCAATCAGGAAAGTTAAGAATTGTAAGTGTTGGAGCAAAAAACTTTAATTCACGGGTCAGTCGATCTGCTGTTAAACTATCAGGAGTTAATAATAAGGTGAAATGTTGGTTGGTTAAAGCAGTTTCTGCAACTGCTAAACTGAGTGAAGCACCCACCAATCCACCCCACTCAACTTTACTTGAGTTCTTTGATAGCTTTGGAAGAGATAGTACGGACACGAAACAAAGACTCCAAGACTGACTGAGAAATTGGGCATTATACACTAAGAAATTTCTTATTTATTATACAAAATTACTCTAGTAATCTACTTATAAACACTTTTCTTATTATTTATATTTATAAAACTATCCATTTAAATAGACACCGATTGTATACCCTAATATCCATAGCTCTATTTCCCCCAAAATCTATCTTTCATTGATCTGACTATTAATCACTATCCTAGCCATTGGTTGTAGAGCGCTAACTATCACTAGCTTGTTATAATGAAGCAAAGTAACATAATAATTTTAACCATAGCACTTACTTTAGATAATCCCCTAAGAGGTAATAAAATGGATAATGATGCACAAAAAATGTTTAACCAATATAAAGACCTATTCAGTCAATTTGAAAAAAACATGAAACCTTATCAGGACATGTTTGGCCAGTTTGAAAAGAATATGAAACCCTATAAAGATATGTTTAGCCAATTTGAGAAAAACATGAAGCCTTACCAAGACATGTTTAATCAATTTGAAAAGAACATGAAACCCTATAAAGATATGTTCAGCCAATTTGAAAAAAACATGCAAGGCTATCAACAAATGTTTAAACAATTTGAACAAAACATGAAGCTATACAATCAAGTTGATGACGCTTCAAAACCTTATCAAGAAATGTATAGCCAATTTGAAGCATGCATGAAACCTTATCAGGATATGTATAAAAAATTCCAAGAACATATGCAATCTTGCACAGAAATGTTTACACAAATGACTGATTCTGCTGTTAAACCAAGCAAAACTAAAAAATAATCACTACCTGCTAGCCTAAGCTGTATTGTTAAAAATAATCACAGCTTAAGCTTAATCTTTAAGTCACTTATACAATACCCAACTATTTTTTTATAAGGTAATAAATATACTTACATTATTACAGTCATATTTAACCTAGTATTGATTTAAGTACAGTAAATTAAATTGCAAGGTTAGAAAAGTGACGGTATCATTACATAACTAATTCAAGTTATCAGGTACATAATTTACCTTAGGATAGAATAAGTTACTAAGGATGAAGCGAGGTATTTATGTTTGATGCGGCTAATACTACACATTTTAGCTTAGAAGTACAGGGACTGGACAGTCATTCAAAACTACAAGTTCTTTCATTTGAAGGATTAGAGGCAATCAGTAGTGACTATGCGTTCGAAGTCACATTAATTTGTAACCATATCCGTTTTGATATTACTCAACTTTTAAGCAAACCTGCTTTTTTGTCGTTTTCGCCAGATAAAAGATCAGGTATACACGGAGTTATACAAAACGTTAAACGGGGGGCTGTTAGTAAAGAATATACGACTTTTAAAATTATTTTAACGTCAACATTAACGCATTTAAAAAAGCGAACTAATCAACGTGTTTTTCGTAATAAAACAGTACCAGAAATTATTCAGACGGTTCTATTAGATCATGGTCTAAGTCAGGGGTATCATTTTGAGTTTAAACTTAAAGAAACCTACCCTATTCTTGAGTACTGCACCCAGTACGACCAAAGCGATTACGCCTTTATTAACCACCTTGCTGAGTCTGAAGGTATCTTCTACTACTTCACCCATACACCTGAAAAACACACATTAGTCTTTGCAGATGCCAATCCTTTCTTCACCTCTTTAGAAGAAGCTATAAAATATGTAAGTGATACTGGATTTGTAGCAGATGAACGGGTTATTAAACGCTTTGATATTGGTCTATCTAGCCATACCACTGAAGCTAGCTTTAGAAACTATAACTTTACTAATATGAAAATTCCTGAGGGCTATGCGCAAGGAATACAAAGTCAAAAAGCAAACAATGCCATAGAACCAAAATTAGAAAGTTATGACTATCCAAGTCGTCATTGGGATCAAGCCAGAGCAGATCATCTAGCTCAAGTAGAAATAGAACGGCTACGTGCTACCCATGTATTAGCAGAGGCCGATAGCGATGTGGTTGGTTTACATGCAGGGCTTTATATTACAGTCACTAACCACCCCTTATTAGATGCAGAAAAGCCTTGGCTAATTAATCAAATTAGACATGCAGGTAAACAACCTGCTGTATTAGAAGCATTTGGTGGGGAACACTCTGCCAATAGCACTTCTTCTGCTAGCCAGCTTTATAAATACTTTACCTACCCCATAACCGAAGAACTGCAATTTCCTTCAGAAAATTTCTCACAAGGTTATCGCAATGTGATGGTACTTACTCCACAAGAAGTACCCTACCGCCCTGCTAAACTACACCCAAAACCTAAAGTGTTAGGCGCACAAACAGCCATTGTTACAGGCGCGGCAGGTGAAGAAATTTACTGTGATGAATATGGCCGAGTAAAAATTCAATTTCATTGGGATAGAGAAGGCAACTATGATGAAAACTCTAGCCATTGGGTAAGGGTTAGAAGCAACTGGGCACATGATGGCTATGGTGCAGTAACTATTCCTAGAGTGGGCATGGAAGTGCTTATTGAATATGAAGAAGGCGACCCCGATTTTCCTATGGTAGTGGGTGCATTACATAATGGTGTTAATAAACTCCCCTATGATCTACCTGCTAATAAAACCAGAAGTGTTTTTAAAACTTCAAGCTCCAAAGGGGGTGTTGGTTCTAACGAATTTAGGATTGAAGATAAAGCAGGCCAAGAACAAATCTTTGTGCAAGCACAAAAAGATTTTGATCAGCTTACCAAAAATAACCACACCACCGAAGTAAGAAATAATAGCCACTTACAAGTTCAGAATGAACACAGTGAAACCATTGTAAATAACCGATATACCAAAAACTCTGCTGAGGAACACCACCTAACAGCATTAGATCGTAAAACACAAATAATGATGAATGACTATAAAGAAGTCGCTCTATCAGAACATACCACTGTAGGTACTGTATTAACCACAGAAGCAGGCATGGAAATCCATCTAAAAGCAGGTATGCAATGTGTGATAGATGGTGGTTTATCCCTTACCTTAAAAGCAGGTGGACAACATATCGTGCTTAATCCAGCAGGGATATGGATGACCATGCCCGTATGGACAGGCGGTGTACCGATGGAAGGTACGCCTGCCGTACCTGTACCACCACTACATAAATACAAAGGCGTGGCAAGTGTTGCCTCGCCCCCTGTTACCTTAAAACCAACCGAGAGTTTTACCTATAACCTAAAATACCAACTGGCTGATGATGTAACAGGTAAGCCTTATATTAATAGTAAATATATAGCCATTCTACCTGACAATAAAACCGTTAGAGGTGTTACCGATACAGAGGGTTATACAGAAACCTTCCATACTAATGAGCCTGAAAAAATTATTGTCCATCTTTGGGAAGATGAGGAAACTATTCAACCAATGATGGGTTCTGGCGTAGCAACTACAGCCAATAGAAATACCGATCATAGTTTGCGTTATCTATTAACCGATGATAACAACAAACCTTATGTCTACACTAAATATGTGATGACCCTACCCAATAACCAGACCATCACCGATATTACAGACGGCCAAGGCTATACTCAACCAGTCTATAGCTACGCGCCTGAAGACGTCGGTGTTCATCTATTTAATGTTAATCAAACATTGGATATAGGGTAGGTAATCAAACCATGACTATATATAATATATCTGCAACAATAAAAACCAATACAGCCCCAGAAAATCTTTACTATGCTATGGAACTGTATAAAACGGATTGGTCAGGTAATGAAACCTTTGCCCTAAGGCCTACAGGCAAATATCCATTACAGGCTGGGAATAAAACCCAATTGCATCCCTCACTAGATATCAATGATCCACCAGAAACTTGCTATATTCTGTCTATTGATCTCTATCGTAAGGTGGGTGTTGACTATATCAAGATGAACCAAGACCCAATGACTGCCATCGTGCCTTTAAAGGGTTTTCAAACAACGGATAAAGACTGGGGTGCCTCCAGAGAGTTTGAGTATTTTGAAACGACTCAACCAACCCAAAAAGAGCGAAATGGTCAGGTTAATGTTTTTCAATTAAATATATCCTCTAAACCTAGAATATTTGAAGCTAAGGAACATGGTATAGGTGATCCACTTGACCCTTTTACTAAGCAAAAGGTTGAGGATGAGTTAAAAGTTAGAATGACTAGGCCTGTGCCCTCCATTCAATTTGATCCATCATTAAGTGCAAGTGAAAATCAAACAGGACAACAACTTCAAAAAGAAAGAAGGCGTGTTTTATTTTATCCATATCAAGATCAATCAATGTTTTGTGGACCTGCTGCTTTTTTCTATTGTATACAACAAGACCGACCAGATATTTATCAACAAATTATTAAAGAATTATGGGAATCTGGGGAAACAAAAATAGGCGCTTTAAAAATGGAAGCAGATAACAGTGTAAGGCATCCTACAAAATTCTTTAGAGAAAATGGCAAACCTAAAATACCTGCTATTGATTGGATAACAATGGCCAGTTTAAGGGATACTGAAAATACCGCTCTTTTTTCTATTAACTCTCCTAGTGGTGGCTTTCTTTGGTGGAACTGGGCAGGCGCTGTGACCATGTGGAGAGTATTAGAAAAATGGTTTAGAAAAGCAGGTGCCACTAAAAAATACGATAATATCAGTATTTCCCATAGTAATTTACAAGCTATTAGTATACTAAATAATTATATCTCTTCAGACCATCATGTAGTAAGTTTAATTAGAGCTGGTATGCTCACTAGAGGTGAAAACTCTATTACCAAAGATCATTGGATTATTTGGGAGGATAAAGTGAGATTATTGGATGGTACAGAAGTAACAACCGCTACACCATTAACAGAGAAAGTACAGTTAAAATTATTTTCATGGGGTGAAGTAAATCAGCAACTAGAAGATAATCTTACCTTAGATCAATTTCTAAAACATACTTTTGGAGGGTTGGTATTTTCTAAAATACCATAATAACCAATGAAAAAATTAGGCCTTATACTTATAGTAATTTTTTTACTAATAGGGTGTACTCCAAAAGTTATTATTACGCCTGATAAGTTACCCGATGCTGTTGTAGGAGAACTATACTATACAGAAATTGAAATCACTGGTGGAACAGGTCGTGTAACATCTGTAAATAGCGTTATAACTCCAAATGTACTTTTCTTAGAGCCTAATCCTAAAGCTGGTTGGGGGAATTATAATAAGAGTATTATCATTGGAAAACCAGAAACTACAGAACTCATTATGGTAAAGATAACAGGAGATATGGCTCCATCTTTTTTTAATAGTGATCCAAAATTCGAAAAAACTTATGTAATTAAAGTTAAAGAGAGTAAATAATTTTTTAGGATAAGAGTAATTAAAAAGGAGTTTTTAAATATGTTTATAAGGATATCTGTATTTGTACTATATTTTTTACTAATAGGTTGTACTCCGTCAAAAGTAATAATTACTCCTGACACATTACCTGAAGCAATTGTTGGAAAACCTTATTATGCTGAAATTGAAATTAATGGTGGTTCTGGTCCTGTGACAGCAAGTGGGTTTAAAAGTACTTCAACTTCAAATAGATTATGGGTAGAACGAAACCCTAACAAAGAAAGCGGGTTTTATAACAGTCTTATTGTACATGGTAAGCCATTAACAACAGAAACTGTTACCATAAAGATACGTGGAGGCATGATACCTACAGGTTGGAGAGCACCTTCTGACTTTGAAAAAACTTACGTGATTAAAGTAAAAGAGAAAGAATAGCTTTTCAACGTAAGAGTAATTTAAAGGAAGTTATAAAATATATTTATGGAGAAATGGTACAAAAATACCTTAATTTTATGAAAAAACTTATTAATGTATTCATGATAAATACTATTCTTCTAATCAGTGGATGTACTGTTACTGAAAACCTCCTTGTGACTCCTGAAAGTTTGCCAGATGCTACAATAGGAAAACCATATTATGCAAAAATTATTATTCATACAAATGGTGGAAATATTCGTTCATTCAATGTACCAATAATGCCTTCTAATTCTGGCTTAACCACAAATATCTGTGATCCTAATGACTCATCATCTAATGCATTGAGTTGTATTGTTGTTCAGGGAACTCCTAACCAATTAACAGAGATTAAGGTTAATGTATCTGGCAATATAACTCCTTCACATGGAGTGTTATATAAAGTACGTAATATTTTTGATAAAACTTACATAATAAAAGTAAAACAATAATGAAAACTAAAGTTATTAATAATATATCCATTTTTTTAAGGGTAAAAAGGGAATAAAACGATTTAGCATCATATTTAAGTAGTTTTTGTTGTTTATATAAGACTTAAAGGAATTAATACTATGGCGAAATACACTGTATATACTCGAGTAGAGTCTAATGTTTCTTATAATGAACTTTTTTATACCATGCAGGTTTACAGGGATATTAATGGTACGCGGTTTTATGCGGTACCCATGACAAATAAACGCCCTGTACAGGCAAACTATATGACACAACGGCATGAAACTGTAGATATTCCCTCTAGAGGATATAATATTAAAAGCATTAACTATATTATGGAGGTTATGCTATATCGCAAAATCGGTGATGAGTTTATTGAGGTATTAGATAAACCTGCAACAAGCATTGTTTCTTTATTAGATTTTGCTACTGATGGCAATGCTGATAGAACATCGAGAACCAATGTTTGTTACTTTGAAACCACTCAACCCACCCAAAAAACGACTGATGGACAGGTTAATACTTATCAATTAAAAATTTCTTGTAAAGAAAGGGTATTTATTGCGCCTGAACACCCTATTGACGACCCTGATGATCCATTTACCAAAACAAGAGTTGAGGCAGATTTAAAAGCAAGATTACGCCCTTACCCGACAGGTAGTAGAAAATCTTTATCCTTTGAAGAAAAGTTAACGCAAAATTTATCTTACCCCGATCAAGGAAGCTCTAATCTATGCGCACCAGCAGCATTTTTTTATTGCTTATTAAATGATCGACCAGACTTATACCAACAAATAGTACGAGAACTTTGGGAAGATGGTAGAACAAAAATAGGCTCTAAAACTATCATACCTAGTACTGCCTGTACTCGTCCCATCAACTTTTTTGAATATGATCCGTCTTTACGCAAAGACGTTGTAAAAGTACCTGCTATTGACTGGATAACACTTGCCAGCCTGTGTGATGCAGAAAATCTTGTTTTTCCTTATGACTCTCCCTCTAATAAGCTTTCGGGTATTATTTTTGAGGGTAGAATAACCTCTTGGTTTGAAAGCCTTGGCGCAAAATGTTTAAAAACTTATGCCGTAGATGCTATTTTTGGACGCCATTTAAGACAAAGAGAAGTCTGTGAGATTAATAATTACGTTAGTTCTGATACCCATACTTTAACCATGATAGGTAACTCTATACTTTACTCCCCTCCTCATCAAAATGAAATGCGGTGGGTTGTATGGGAGGATAAGCTAAGGGTTGATGATGGTAGTAATGCTGAGGTTAACCATGAAACACCTTATATGGCTAAGGTATCATTAAAACTATTTGCACAAGGTAAGCTAATGACTACTAGAAAGGGATTAACCTTAAAAGACTTTTTAGAGCATTTAGCAGGAGGCATTATTGTTACGCAGATACCTTAACAAATAGGTTTTTAATGTTAATTAAATTTATTATTTTTTGTACTGCATCACATTACTTTAAGCTAATTTACTTAGCTAGATTTATAATTGGTTTATAATATTCCTTTAATTAACTGCTGCCTGTTAGGTACAAAATAATGAAAAAAGTAATAGCCATTGCTAGTTTAGTATTTAGTGTGCAGTTTGCTACAGCTACTGAGACTAATTCAAAACCATCGCTGGAGCAACATCAGGCAGCTATGGGCTTTTTATTAGCACAAGAAATTGTAGAAGCTGGACGTTATTTTAATAAGCTCTATGCAGAATGTCCTCATAGTCTTAAAGATATTGGGTTGCAGAATATTAATCAATTAACTGCTAATTTATTAGCAGCAGCAACTATTGATGAAAACTGTTACGTCACTGTTAGTTACACCAATCAAGCCCCTGTTGCAGAAACCTTACAAGGTAAAACGCTAACGATTAAACCGAATACTAAAGAACTACAAGTATTAGTAGGTGAATGTAGTTTTGATGGCCCCGCTGAACTTGCTCCCCCTAAAGATTGTAAAAGCCAAGTATTTCCTTATCTAACACAAGATGATACACAAGTTATCGATGGTTTTGTAATGGCCTATAGAACGCATAACCCTGCACTGTTAAAAGCAGATGCTTTAAATGAGCTTTCTTCACTTATGTTGTTACCTAAAATGATGGTAGCTCAGTTTTATAGCGAACAAAAGCGTTGCCCTACTAATAATCAAGAGCTTGGCCTATCTGCTCCTGAAGAGTTGTCAGTCCGTTTTCTAAAAGGTATTGAAGTGTCAGGTTGTGATATAACAGCTACCTATAAAAATGAAGCACCACTACCTAACCACTTTAAAAATAAAACGGTTACTTACTCTCTGTATGTAGAACCTAATAATCAACCATCACCTAATAGTGATTCTGATTGGACCTGTCAGTCTGATTTAACACAAGCTGATTTACCAAAAGATTGCCAACCTGAATAATAACAGGTTGGTAGTACTAATAAATACTGACTTTTTTCAGCAAATTAAACATAGCCACTGAACCTACCACTGCAAATAACATGGGAATCAAGCTATCATGATTAGTTCGCGTTACTTCTAGCATAAGCACCATTGCCGTGATCGGCATTTTCATAGAAGCCGCTAGAAAGGCGGTAGCCCCTATAATAGCAAACGCACTCATCGGCACAACGGGAAAGACTAAGTTCCAAACACTGCCTAGCAAGATAGCTAATAATGCACCATGCATTAAACCTGGTGTGAGTAAGCCACCTTTAGCCCCTACCCTTAATGAAGTGATGGTAATACAAAAACGAACGATTAATAAAATAGCCACTAACTTGATACTTAATGCACCATCAAAGCCTAATTGTAGAGGTCCTTTACCATTGCCTAATAGCTCAGGTAATGGGATAGCCAGCAACCCTATTATTAAAAAGTTAATAAGTGCTAGGGGAATTAACCGCCCATCTTTCGGCGCTTTATTTTGTGCGGCACTGGTGGCTTGTACAAAGTAATAAGCCGCACAACCAATAATCGGCCCAACCAAAACAGCCCAGATCACTAACGAGTAGCTAAGCGTTATATCGCCCACATGATATTGGTGGGCATTACCTAAGCCTGACCAAGCAATCACAGCCGCTAAGGTAGAGGTAAAAAGAGCAGGAACAACACAAGTCCAACGAAAAGTAACCAGTAAGACTTCTAGGGTAAATAATGCGCCAGCTAAGGGAATATTATAAACAGCGGCTAGACCAGCCCCTGCACCACAGGCAAGCATAACCTGTGCATCAGGAACCGTTAAACCTAGCTTTTGCGCTAACCAACCAGTTAAAGATGCACTGGCCTCACGAGGGGCTAATTCACGCCCTAATGGTGAACCTAAGCCTACTGAGACGATCTGTAATAGATCATTCGCCCATGTTGTTAAAATGGGCATTTTAGGCGGATTAGCTTTCACCGCTTGGCTAATACTGACTAGTTTTTTACCATAACGGTATAACGCCCACCAACCTATACCCACCACTAGTCCGCAAATTACTAAAGCAATTACTCTGCGCAAAGGATCTGATGATCTAACAACCTCTAAAAAACTTTCATTAGAAAAAAATTGTTGTAGGTTATAACCAAAAGCTAAACGTTGTACAATATGCAACAGTATAGATAACAATAATCCTACTAACCCAGCAATCACGCCAGTTAATAGCATAGCAATAAAGTAGCTAATGTAATAACGACTACGACGTGGCGATGGCATATTTAATAAAATCCTTACTAGAAATTATGTAACATACGAATTAGTGTATAAGCTTCGTGTATTTTTGCAGTGAGTTCGGTTGCGGCACAAACCTCATCAATACTGCCCCCTGCTCCCATCACTTTATCAGGGTGATGTAGGCTTAACTGGCGTTTATACATTTTCCTAATAAGCTCTGGTGGGCTATCTATGCCTACCTCTAATAACGCTAACGCTTGTTGGTGCTCTTGAGTAAGGTATACAGGACGATAAGGGATACCCAATTTTTCAATATCAATACGTGCCCAGCCTAACCAATAACCCCATAGGTGGACTAGTTGATATTCGCGTACACTTAAATGGCGATCGGCCCACACCATCCGCCAGCAACTTTGTAATAACATCTCTTGGGCTAATTGATCGCCTTGAAAGTAGCGTAATGAGGCTTCAAAATCATCTGTGGCTAGTTCTTGCCCTGCTAGATAACACTGCATTGCCTGTTGTACTTTATCTTCTGATAGATGCAGTAATTCCGTTTCTGTAATCACTTGTTGCAGGTGTTGTTCAGTCACATTACCTTGACTGCGCGCAATATGGCCTAATAGCCGAAAGGTTAATTCTATATCAACAAAAATAGCTTGCCCCGCTAGACGGTACTTTGCAGCTAGCAGGTGAGCAAAACGAGTAAACTTATCTTTTAGAGATGGCAAAACAGTTCTCAACCTTACAACAAGGTTACTATTTTGCCATAATATCAGTGTCTGTACAGCTATTATCGGCTTTAGTCGCAGATGAGTGCATTAAATAACCTTTCTTCAAAGGTTTAACATAGAAATAAAGTGTCTCTTCTATGTCGTCTTCTTTAGTACCATTAAAAGTTACTTCGACTTGGTATAGATCATCGTCTTCACACTGTTTAACAGTGCCATAAAAGCCATTACGCTCTTTTAAACTACGTTGTAAATCTACTAATTCATCTGCATTGGCTTTAACAGAAAACCTTTTAGCCACTGCTTGACTAAGTAATAACCAATCATCCACAAAATCTCTGGCATTAGTTGCTGTAGGTTGTTCCCTAACCACTTTATCACCATTAATTTGATAACGATAAATGCCTTTACGGGTTAATAGATCACTGTCAATCATTGCTACATCAGCTTGTAACTCAAAGCCATTGGCTAGCTTTTTTAAATTAATTAAGCTATGGCCTTTATAAGTAATTAACTGACGGTGCCATAAAGTAGCTTGTTGAGTCTCAGCATCTGCAAATTTTACGACATCAAATACCAAAGGTTCCCATGTAGCCGTACACCAAGGTGAACCATGCAGAACAACTATTTTCGGTGCTTCATTAGCTTTAATAGGCAATACTAAGTAATCATAATAATCACTATAGGCGCCTGTAATCATTCGATATGGATTGCTTTTCCACAGTAAATCACGTTGCCATCCTTTATCCCTAAAACGATAGCCAAGTAATACATTATCATTACCACAAGGAATACCAAAGCTGACTTGTACGACCAGTAATCCTGCTGTAGCAGGTGGTTGTTCAACCACGATTTGTAAATCGTAGCCGTAAATAGCCTCAACTTCATCTAATTCAGACAGTTGCAATGCTTTTAATAAATCCGTTTGAATAGCAGCTACATTAACAGCTAAACCTTTTTCACAAGCTAACCGCGCATCCACTAGATTAACTAATGCTGTTTTCAGCTCTTCAATATGTTTAATAGCCTTTCTAGGCACATAGCCATATTGTGCATCAGGATCTTCTATTTGTAATAATTCTACTAAAGGCTCTTTTACGGCTGTAATTTGCTTATCTGTTAAGATGGCACAGTTTGCATTCGCATAGGAAGCAAATAAAATAATCGCTAAAGAACCCAATAATGACAATAATTTAGTGACCATAACACACTCTAATTAAAAGGCTTGTGGCCAATAGACAAATTCCAAAACAACAAATCATTCATTTACTTTAGAAGTTTATATGTAACAGAACATTTTTTCAAAATAAAACTAAAAAAAATCAAAAATTGTTCAGAATCCTATAGAATAATTGATCGTTTTTATTAATTAACCATTCCTACTTTTAATGTTGGGTACACTATGGCTTTTCTAAAAAAATTAATGGGTAAGACAAAAAACAAACCAAAACGCCTTAACCCTGAAATATACGACCTTGCCGCACAAGGTAGTCGCGAAGCATTGCTTATCTATATAAACTACTGCCGAGAAGCCAATATTAAACTAGATTATGAGCTTTTCCAACAGGGACTCTATAACTCAGCAGAACAAGGTAATGCAGAATCACTTTATGATATTGGTAATTTCTACTTAAATGGTACACTTGGTTTCCCCCAAAGCAATGAACAAGCTATGGAGTATTTTTTAAGGGCGGCTAAATTAAACCATACTAATGCCATGAACCAAATTGCTTTTAGCTACCTAAAAGGACGTGGTGTTGAAGCTGATGACCAAAAAATGTTGGAATGGTATGAACGCTCAGCAGGGTTAGGTAATGCGGATGCCATAACCAATATTGGCAATATCTATGCACATGGGCAAGGTGTCGAAAAAGATTTCAATAAAGCCAAAGAGTATTTTTTAAAGGCTGCCGAACAAGGCAATGCCAATGCCATGAATAACCTCGCCTACCTATACCAAAATGGTTTTGGTGTAGAAAAAGATGAGGCTACAGCCATGGAATGGCTAAAAAAAGCCCAACAAATTAAAGCTAAACAGCCCGTTAGTATTGGAATTATGGATAGTTAAAAAGTATCTTAATCAGCAACTAATTATTATAAAGACACCCATTATTTATTAATGGGTATCTTATTTTACCCACCAACCAAACTAGCGAGTGTTGTATAAGGCGCTCGGCACTTTGCGTTATCACTTGTTAGGTGTTTAAAGTTAACTCCTTCAACCATTCCTCTATTTGAAACAGGTAACTCTGCTATCACATTATTATTTGTAACATCAATCAATTGATAATTGCCTTGTGGTTGATATTTATTTGCTTTTTTAGCTTCCTTAAAATCTAGTTTATAAATAGAAGTTGGAGAATCTATATTAGTTACTTTTATACACTTATTTTTTTGTTCATATTTAGCATAAAATTCTAACTGTTCATTCATATCTCTTGTTAAACTTTCTGGTAGAACACATGCTTTACTATCAGGTTTATCCAGCTCTACTCTTACATACTCTCCTACTTTTTGATTAACTGTCCACTTAGGCGCTTGTGGATAATTGCCCAACATAATATATGCTTGGTTATCTGTGCCATATACTTTAAACTCAATAAACACCAGCTTTCTATCAAACAATAATTCCGTTATTACTTGCTCACGTAATACACTATTCTCTTCTATAATTACACTACTAATTTGGTAAGGATCTTTAGGAAACTGCTCAAGTGCTTTTTCACAAAGTTTTTGGGTATTTTCACCTCGCTCTACAGTTGTTTGCCAATGGTTTCTGTCATCACCACCATAAAAGGTATTTATTGAAAGCTGTTTTATTGCTTCAATAGCAATCCAACCAAACAAAATAGTAATGCCTATTAATATTATTTGTCTATTTGGCTTGCGCTTAGATTTCATTATTCTAATAATGCTAATTAAACAAATAATAAACACTATCAGTTTTAGCAATCCACCATCAATAATAAGTACGACAAATAACAGTATTAATATAATGCCCATTAAAGTCATTATTAATTCCTTAATTAGTTCCTAATTCCATTAACATTAAGCCTTATTTACTGATAAGTAAATGATATTTTTTATCGTTATTTATTGAGCAACTTTAATTTTAAAAAATCTAACTAAACCGCTTAATACTATAAGGTGTAGGATCAGTAAATGGTTTTTCACCTG